>JBFEOO010000155.1:0-1710 GCA_041550555.1 Arenicellales bacterium | reverse complement strand
CTCCGATCCGTTCTTCCGGGAGTCGCTGAACAGCTGGGACGGACCCAACACCGGCTGGAACTACCTCGACACGCTGACGGCGTTTCACCGCGCCTGGATCGATCGGCTGCCGGACGACGTCGCCCGCAAGATACGGCTCGATAACGCCATGCGTTTTTTTCGGGTCGCCGAGAACGGCCTGCGGCGGCGTTGAGCCGCAAGGGCGGAAAGCGGGCACCTGTCCCTGCGCCCACGCTTGCGCCACGCTCGGCACTGCACGGCGCGCCGTCATTGCCTCTGCCAATGCCGGCCGAGCTCGTCAGCGACAATCGCATGCCCGACAGGGCTCCAGTGCTGATCGTAGCTGTAATAGGTCTGGCGGCCCGCCGCCGTCTCACGGCGCAGCCGCTCGGTCAGGCTGATGAGCTCGAGGCCGGCGCCGGTGCAGAACGCGCGCAGCTCGCGCTCGGGGACCTCCATGTCACGCAAGACCTCGCGGAGAAACTGCTCGCCGTCGTGGAGCGAGCGCTTGGACGCCGGCATTTTGCTCTCGTGCAGTCTGGTGAAGGCCAGCACCTTGTCCGCAGGCAGCTGCTCGGCCAGCATCGGCAGCACGACGCGCACCTTCGACGGCGCGTAGACGAGCACCAGGCGCGCTCCGAATGCCGAGACGATCCGCTGGGCGCTTTCGAGGGACGCCACCAGCTGCTGCCAACCACGATGCTCGGTGAACTCCTGCTGCGAGCGCGCCAGGTCGCCGAGGTTGCGCGGCGTGAACGTATAGTGAATCCGTTGCCCGCCCTCTGATACCGTCAGCGGCAGCCAGTCGATGAGCGCAGCGTTGGCGAATGGGGCGTCGGCGTTGACGGGCCCCAGACGGTCGATGAGTAATTGCTTGGTGCGCCGGCGCAGCCGCGACGTCCTCAGCGTGGATCGCCGCGCCGGCCGCCACCCGCGAAAGTCGTTCCCCTCGTAGATCATCAACAGCACGGTGTCGGGCTCGAGATCCCCGGCGTAGCGCTCGAGCTTGGCCATGTAGCCGCCGGGGTTCTCGCCGGCGGTACCCATGTTGTACACGCCGAGGCCGGTCTGGGCCGCGAACTGCGTCGTCCACAGCTGCGCGTAGTCCACTTCCGGCCCTTCCACGAACGAGTCGCCGAGCACCACGACATCGGCGCGGGTGACGCCGGGCGGATTGCGAAAACCACGCTCGTCGGCGGCTACCGTGACCTCCACCGACCCGAAACCGCGTGGACGATTCGGATAGGAGCGCGCGGCCTCGGGCGCGTCGTGGAACACGGCCCTGGCGAGCGAACCGGGCACGCGGTGCCGCAGGTTCTCCTGCTGTACGTATTGCGGAGGCGGTGAGAGAGCGCGTACGACGAGCTCGCCCGCCACGAGCGCCACGCCGACGGCCGCCGTGACGGTGACCAGCTGCATCACACGCAGGCGAAGCGAAACGCGGCCGAAGATGAGCCGCGCAAGAGCGGCACACAGCAGCAAGACGCCGATGTTGGCGCTGAATCGCTCGACCGAGTAATAACCGAGCAGCGTCGGATCGTCGCGCGCCACGTACTCCACGACCGGCCCGGGAATCAGCCACAGCGCCGCATTGGCCGCCACCATGAGTGTCAGCAGAACGAGCTTTGTCTGTCTGCTCATGCCCAGCGCCTACGAGTACCTCGTGACCGCGTTCGAATCCTTGCCGTGACCTGCGGACGTCTGCACAGG
>JBFEOO010000154.1:0-2466 GCA_041550555.1 Arenicellales bacterium | reverse complement strand
GCGTCGACGCGGATGCGTTGCTGGCGCGTCGCGAGGAGGTTCGCGACAAGCGCATGGCGCGGGCCACGGCGACCGACGACAACCTCGACGGGAAGAGCGTCCGCATTCCGGGCTACGTGCTGCCGCTCGAGTTCGAAGACACCGGGGTCACCGCGTTTCTGCTCGTGCCCTATGTCGGCGCGTGCATCCACGCCCCGCCGCCGCTGCCGACGCGGTGCACGGCGCCGTCGATGGGATAGGGGTGCATGAGCGACAGCTCGCTCGGACCCTTGGGGCTGGAGTCTTCGTCACAGCTGCCCAGGCCCGGCCCGTTGTGGCCACCGCCGCGTAGCGCGACGAGCATAGCGTTGTCGCGGGCGAAGTTGACCGACGTGATGACATCCGCCACATCCGCGCAACGAGCGATCAGCAGCGGCCGTTTGTCGATCATGGCGTTGTAGAGGGCGCGTGCCTCGTCGTAATCGGCATCGGTGCGCTGAACGAGTGGGCCAAGCAGGCCGGCGGCAAGACCGTTTAGGGCTTGTTGGCTGGGCAAGGGGCTCTCCTGCTGTGCCGCGGAGGACGCTGAGGGGACGTGTCGAACGCGCCTTCGGGGCGAATGCTGTCGGTCAGTCCAATCGTATCGAGCGCCGCCTGCCGATCGACGGTATCGCGATTGCCCGACGCTCCCAAGCGTTGCGCGGCTCGTCGCACGCCGGCGGGCAGGCCGTTGCCGCGGGCGGCGCTACGCCATCGGACGCGCCGCCGAAAGATTGCCGTCTGTCACCTCACTGCGAGCGCGGCGCGGACGCCGCCCAGGCGGGCAGCGCGTCGAGACCGCTCCGCCAGCGGACGATAGCCGGGTAGCCCAAGATCGGAATGCGTGCGGGCTCGGCATAGGTCAGCTGGGCCGCCAGCGCGAAGTCCGCAACCGTCAGGTCGTCGCCCATGACGAATTCGCGATCCGCGAGTCGGGCGTCGAGAATCGCGGCAAAGCGATGGAAGAAAGCCAGCGCCTCCTCGACGATCGTCTCGTTCGGTTTGCCCATACCGAACGTCGGTTTGATCATCCTCTCGTAAGCGACCGTCGCCGCCCAGCGGCCGAAATGGCATTCGTCCCAGCACATCCACTGGATGATCTCGCTGCGGCGTCGGCGATCGGAAGGAAGAAAAATCGTGTCACCGGCAACGTCCGCCAGATAGAGCATGATCGCCGTTGACTCGAACAGCGTGAAGTCGTCGTCGGCAAGTGCCGGGACCTTCTTGTTCGGATTGATGGCCTCGTACTCCGGCGTCTGCAGGTCCCCCTTGGCAAAGTCGAGGGCAACGATCTCGGCCGTGGTGCCAAGATGATGCGCTGTCGCGACGACCTTCCGAGAGTTGGTCGAGCCGTGGACGACATAGAGTTTCATTGACCTGTCTCCGTGGGGTGAGCCGCAGGGGCCGTGGACCGAACGTCGGGCACTTGAGCAGGCGCCGCACCGGCGCTAAGGTCCCAAGCGTACCGCAATGCGAGGCGCGGTGCTCTATTTGCCCTCGGCACGGCCGCGCTTCGCCCTCCCAACCGCGACTTTAAGGGGTGGCACCCGTGCAGGTATTCCTCGAGCTGCTGGTACTGCTGATCATGGCACGTGCGTTCGGAGAGGGCGCCGAACGCCTGCGTCAGCCCGCCTCGGCCGGGGAGCTGCTGGCCGGCATCGTGCTGGCGGTCGCGGCGGCAGCCATCGGAGACGCCGTCCCGTTCGCACGGGAGCTGGTGTCGAGCCAGGCGCTGATCTACACCGCCGACGTGGCGATCTTCTTCCTGGTCTACCTGGCCGGCATCGAGATGCAGCCCAGGCGGCTGGCGCGCAGCGCGAAGAAGGGTTTTGCCGTCGCCGTTGGCGGCGTGGCCGTGCCGTTCGCTGGAGGCTACGCTCTGGTGTCGCTGTATCTGGCGGATGCCGAGCACGCGCGCCACCTTGCCCTCTTGACCGGGACCGTGCTCTCGATCACGGCGGTCCCGGCTACGGTCAAGGTGCTCGAGGAGCTCGGTCTGCTGCATTCCCGGTTCGGCGAGACGATCGTTGCCGCCGCGCTTTTCGACGACGTGCTGGGGTTGTTTCTGCTGGCGATACTTCTCGGGGTGATTCAAACCGGGGAGATACCCGGCATGCTGACGCTTGCCGCCGTCGCCGGCAAGGCATTGGTTTTCTTCGCGGTCACGATCGCCCTCGGCGCGCACGTCTATCCCCACGTGAGCCGCGGACTCGGTCTGATGGAGGCGGCGGCGCTCGAATTCAGCGCGCTCGCGATGATCGGCCTTGCCTATGGCCTGTTCGCGGAGGCGCTCGGGCTGCACTGGATACTCGGCGCGTTCATGGCCGGGCTGTTCTTCGAGTCGTCGCGGGTGGGACAGAGAGCCTACGAAGAGATCAAGCTGATCTTCACCGCCATCAGCAGCGGTTTTCTCGCACCGCTGTTCTTCATCTCCATCGGCGTGCGCGT
>JBFEOO010000153.1:0-2937 GCA_041550555.1 Arenicellales bacterium | reverse complement strand
CTAGACAAGTATGGCAGCGCTGCCTACAGGCGACGACAACACGGCCGACTCCGCGCAGACGCCCTCCGGAAATGCATTCTACCGCGCTCCGCGGGAATAAGGGTGCGGGGGAGACCATTCACACCTCCACACCGGCACCCGCAGGCCAAGCTACTTCGGAAACAACAACTGGATCTGCATCCGCAGCTGCCAGTCGGCGCCGAACGAAGGTTTCTCCACATTGTAGAACGCCTGGGCCTGCATGTTGACCGGCTGTCTGCCGATGCTGAATACGCCACCGCCGCCACCGTCGAACGGTACAGTCCACTTCTCGCCGCTCTCCGCCTCCCAGTTCGCGGTGATGATGGGTGCGCTGGACAAATACCAGCCGCCGGGGATGTTGTAGTTGCCCAAGTAATGCCAGGCGAACGGGTTGACGTCCTGATCGCCGGACCCGCCGACGGACCACACGTTCGAAACCAGCGAGCCGATGACCCACTGACCAGGCTTGGACGAGCAACGGCCGGCCTGGTCTGTCCCACGTTGTGAGCGGGGCTTCGTGAACTGCATGGCGCATCGAAGATTTTGCGACCCGCTTGTACCCTATGACTTTGGCAACGACTTCGGCAACGCCTTTTTCGTCGACCGCGTGGCCACCAATCCTCTGTTGCGCTGTCGGAGCAGCATTGAGTCAACCGCGTGCGACCGGTCTCGTCGGCCAGCCGCTGGCGAAATCGTCTCTATGAATTTCGTTGCGGCATGGTAACCCAACAGTGGTGATGCGGTCGATGTAAGTTGTTTTCGATGTCGTCGTGAACATTCTCGCCGGGAACAACACGGACGCGACGCGTCGCCCGGCTCGACGCATCGTCCTGCGCGGCAAGCCCGACCCAGCTAGGCCAACTTTACGGCGCCTGCAATCGGCAGGAATGCCTACGTGGCCGCCGAAAAAATAGAATCTGCAGCGACAAGGCGGGATGTACCGCTGATCCGCGCATATTTCGCGCAGCGGTTCTTGATATCGGAAATGAACGAGCGCACGGCCGGCAGTGCGATCCGCGAGGCGGTGGTTGGCTCCCGATCACCATCGTTGCGCTCACCGCCGTTGAGCACCCCAATGCCCGCTAGCGCCTTCTCGAGCGACCGACAGGGCGGGGCACCTCGCCGATGATTCAGCTGCTCAGTCTGCTCCGCACACGATGGGCGCGGCACGCAAATGTGGCAACGCCTACTCCGCGGCCTGTCGCAGCGGGATGCTTCCGCGGCCGTGGCCTTACGATTACAGGCGGCTCAAGAATGCGATGCGCTGCGCTCGCTCTCCTTGGGCTTGCGGCCGCGCCCCGCCAACAGACGATCGTAGACAGCGACAGGCAACCATCGACCCAAGGAGGCGATCAAAGAGACGTGCAACGGGAAGGCGGAAAGCGGCTTACGGCGCAGAATGGCTCGGTGTATGCGTTCGGCGGCGCGCTCCACGTCCATCGACACGAGCCGGCTCTTCTTGCTGGCGGCCTTGAGTCGAACCGGACCGGGGAAGACCACCGTCACGTCGACGCCGCGACCGCGTAGATCGAGCCGCAGGCTCTCCATCAGAGCCGTCAACGCCGCCTTGGCGGCGGAGTAGGCGGCGCCGGTCGGCAACCCGCGGTAAGCGGCCAGGCTGCTCGTGGCGATGAGATGGCCCGCGCCCCGCGCGAGCATGCCGGGCAGCACCGCCTCGATGCAATTGGCGACCCCCACCACGTTCAACGCCAGCGTGCGCTCGATCTGCTCGGCGGAGAATCCGTCGACGAAGGTGGGCTTGCCGCCGCCCGCGTTGGCTACCAGCCGATCGATCGGTCCGAGCTCGGCCTCGACGTCGCGCACCGCCGCGAGGACTCCGGCGCGATCGGTCACGTCGCAGGTAACCGCCAGCGCCCTGCCTCCCGCTCTCTCGATCTCCTCGACGAGGGCGCCGAGCCGCTCGCCGCGCCGCGCCAGCACCGCCACCGCATCGCCCGCCGCCGCCATGCGGCGTGCCAGGCTGTAGCCGATGCCGGAGGAGGCGCCGGTAATCAGCGTTACCGCCATGTCGATCGCCGATTTGCGCGGATCCGGGACGAACAGCCGCCCGTGGAGCGACGTCAGTGCGGCGCGCTATCGGCGGTGTTCGCCGTAACGGCGGTGGCCAACGCGTCCATGCGCTTCTCCCAGGCCAGCTGATTGCGGCGCGCGTCGCGCACGTAGGGGCTCAGCTCGAGCGCGCGTCGCAGAGTGCGTCCGGCAATGCGCGCTGACCACGTCATGGGGCGTTCGAAGTCGAGAATCAGCACGACCCGCTCTTCGTCGGTGTCGTTCCAGACCTCGTGCTTACGGCTGTCGTCGAACAGGACGCAGTGGCCCTCCTCCCACGCGAAGGTCTCGTCAGCGACCTGCATCCGGCAGCGCTCGCGCTCGGCCGGCACCTTGAGACCGAGATGACAGCGGATCAGACCCTTGGTGACGCCGGCGTGGCGCGGAACGTGCTTGCCGGGGGCGAGGATGGAAAACCAGGCCGAGGTCATGCCCGGTATCTGCTCGATCAAACGCGTTGTCTCGGGGCATGCGGCGCAGTTGCGCCCGGAGCGAAACCCGTAGCCGTAGAGCACGAGCGTTCGCCAACGATCGTCCGGCGCGATCTTGTTCTGATCGGGCTGGATGTCCTGGATCAGCGGCAGCTGGTCTCGATACTCCAGAACGCCATCCAGCTCGCGGCGTATCTGCCGCCAATTCGCCTCCAGCTCCGCGACCCACGGGAAGTGCGCGTTGTCGAAAATCGCCGGGTCGCCAACCAATGAGCGTCTGGCGATGAACTGGTCGATCCTACGGGTCGTCGTCTTACCGATGCGCTTGATCAGAAACCAGCGCGCGAAGCCGCCGGGCCCGAGCTGCTCCCATCGCGTACGCAGACTCACTGCCATGGCTTGTGTTCCCTGCGAT
>JBFEOO010000152.1:0-3017 GCA_041550555.1 Arenicellales bacterium | reverse complement strand
GCCGGATTGCTGGCGGTCGGTGTCTTCGCGGCGATCTATCATCCGGTCGGGCTGGCCATGATCGTTCACGGCCGCGACCGCACGGGGGTTCCCCTCGCTGTCAACGGTGTTTTTGGCAACATGGGCGTGGCCAGTGCCGCGCTGCTCAGCGGTTTGCTGATCGACGTCTCGGGATGGCGCGCCGCGTTCGTCGTTCCAGGTGCAGTCGCCGTTGCCATCGGCCTGCTCTATGCAACGTTCGTTCGCGCGGCGCGGCGCGCGGCGACCCACGACGAACCGCGGGCCGTCGCAGCGCATTCCCGCCCGCCGATGCTGTCGCTCGACCGCCGCGTGCTGCTGCGCGTATTCAGCGTCATCGTCTTCACCACCGCTGTCGGAGGCCTGATTTTTCAGAGCACCACCTTTGCACTGCCGAAGGTGTTCGACGAGCGTCTGCAGGACCTGGCAGCAACGGGGACCAGCCTCGGGTGGTATACGTTTCTCGTCTTCGCGCTAGCGGCGTTGGCCCAGCTCGTCGTCGGCTATCTCGTCGACCGTTACCCGGTGCGCGTTGTCTTCGCCGTCGTCGCTACCCTGCAGGCCGTGTTCCTGGCCGCCATGGTGCCGTTGACGGGTGTGGCGGCGCTCGTCACGGCAGTGGCATTCATGCTGGCGGTGTTTGGACAGATTCCGATCAACGACGTGCTGGTCGGCCGTGTGGCACGCAGCGAATGGCGGAGCCGAGCCTACGCGGTGCGCTACATCGTGACGTTCACGGTGATGGCGTCGGCGGTCCCGCTCATCGCCTGGCTGCATGCGCACTGGGGATTCAGCGCCCTGTTCGGGGTGATGAGCGCGGCAGCGTGCTTTATCTTTGCCGCCGTGCTGGCGCTGCCCCGCCATCCTGTGGTGTTGGCGCGCGCGCCGCTGCCCGCCCGCTGATGGCGGGCCGCAGTCGTCCCGCATCGTCCCACTGGGGGGACCGCTACCGGCGCGGCTGGCCATGAGCGATTTGTTCGAGTTCCACTCGCCGCCGGCGCTCTACGCCGTGATGGGCAATCCCGTCGCGCACAGCAAGTCGCCGCAGATCCACGGGGCGTTCGCGCGGCAGTGCGGCCTGCGCATCGATTACCGGGCCATACAGGTGGACCGCGGGGGCTTCGCGCAGGCGGTCGCCAACTTCCGTGCTGCCGATGGCCAGGGCTTGAACGTCACGGTGCCGTTCAAGGTCGAGGCATGGAGGCTCGCCGCTCGCTGCAGCGAGCGCGCCCAGCTGGCCGAAGCCGTCAATACGCTCAGCTGGGACGACGATGGGCTGCTGCTCGGCGACAACACCGACGGTGCCGGTCTGGTAACCGATCTGCTGGAGAACCTGAATTGCCAACTGGGTCGGCGCCGCGTGCTGCTGATCGGCGCGGGCGGTGCTGCGCGCGGCGTGCTCGGGCCGCTGCTCGCGGCCGGCCCGGAGCGGGTGCTCATCGCCAACCGCACCGCCGACAACGCCGTCGCCCTGGCTGACCGCTTCGGCCACCTCGGCGAGGTGCTCGGGTGCGGCTTCGAGGCCGTCGCCGGCGCTGGCTTCGACGTCGTGATCAACGCGAGCGCAGCCAGCCTCGCCGGCGACCTGCCGCCGCTGGCCGCCGATGTCGTCGCCGAGGCGGCGCTGGTCTACGACATGGCCTACGGTGACGAGCCCACCGTCTTCATGGCATGGGCACGGGCTCAGGGGGCCGCGGTCGTCAGCGACGGGCTCGGCATGCTGGTCGAGCAGGCCGCCGAGTCGTTCCTGCTCTGGCATGGCGTACGTCCCGAAACGGCTCCCGTGCTGCGTTCGCTGCGAAGCGCCTGACGGGCTGTCGGCGCCGCGCGACGGCCGACTGCCATGCCGAGCGACCGGGCGCGCCGCCCGGCAGCGTGACCCCGCTGCAGGAGGGCGGCAATAGCGTTCAGCGCAACGTCACCAGCTCCTCGGCGACGGTGGGGTGAATGGCGACGGTGTTGTCGAGGTCGGCTTTCGATGCCCCCATCTTGACCGCCACGGCGAAGCCCTGAATGATTTCGTCGGCGGACTCGCCGACGATGTGGCAGCCGACCACCCGCTCGTTGGCGCCGACGGTGACCAGCTTGACCACGGTCGGCGAGCGGCGGCGGGTGACCGCGTAGTACATGCTGGTGAAGCGGTGCTGGTAGACGTTTACCTGATCGTGACCGTAGCGCTCGCAGGCCTCCGCCTCGGTCAGCCCGACGGTGCCCAGCGGCGGATGGCTGAACACCACGCTTGCAACGTTCTCGTAGTCGAGGTGCGCGTCGCTGTGGCCGCCGAAAAGGCGATCGGCAAGACGCCGCCCGGCGGCGATGGCAACCGGTGTCAAGGCGATGCGGCCGGTGACGTCCCCGACGGCGTAGATCCCCGGGACATTGGTGTTCTGATACGGGTCGGTGAGGATGAAGCCCCCGCTGTCGGTGTGCACGCCCGCGCTTTCGAGTCCGAGCTCGGCGGAGTTCGGTTTGCGGCCGATCGCCCATATCAGCGTGTCGAAGCCGCCGACGAGCCGGCCGTCGGCACAGCGGAGCGCAATGCGACCGTCGTTGTCGCGCAGCACGCTCGCCGGCTGACTGTGGGTCACGATGCTGATGCCAGCTCGCTGCATCTCGTCCATGACGGTCTCGCGCAGCGTCGCGTCGAAGCGACGCAGCAGGATCTCCTTGCGCAGTATCATGGTCACCTCGCCACCGAGTGCATTGAGCACCCCGGCAAACTCGGTAGCGATGTAGCCGGCTCCGACAATGGCCGTGTGCCCCGGCAGCTCTTCGAGCTCGAAGAAGCCGTCGCTCGTGACGCCGAGCTCGGCGCCCGGGATTGGGGGAACGTGCGGCCGCCCCCCGGTGGCGACGATGATGTGATCGGCCGTGTAGGTGCGATCGCCGACGACAACCCGGCGCGCGTCCGCGAAGCGGGCCCGTCCCGCGAGCTCGGTCACTCCGGATACGCCGAGGTTGCGATGGTAGATTTCGTTGAGGCGGGCGATGTAGCCGTC
>JBFEOO010000151.1:0-3048 GCA_041550555.1 Arenicellales bacterium | reverse complement strand
CGCCATGGGTTGCCGTCGCCGCAACGCCTGCTGGCGGCCTATCCCTCCTTGGCGAGACCTTTCGTCTTCTTCGTCGTCGTCGTCGCGGCGCATGTGCTGCTGACCCTGCTTCGATACCAGACTCCGGCACTGGCCGGTATCGGCACCGTCGCTTATCTCGCCGCGCCTCTGGCACTTCTGCTTGGCATCAATTTTCAGCTCTACGATCGGCGGGGCGCCCTGCTGTTCGCAGTCTATTGCGGCTTGGTTTCGGCGTTCGCTTTGAGTATCTATGCGTCTTATCTCGGAGTCGAATCACCGCTGTTTGATCAGGTGGGGGTAGGCATAAAAACCTACACGGAGTACGGTGTGCTGGCGCTGCACAGCGGTCTTTTTCGAAGCCCGGACATAGCAGCCTGGCATGCTGCCGCCGCGGCCGCGTTGCTTTTCGCCTTCGCTGTGGGTGCGTCGAGCCCATGGAGGCGGCTGCTCTTGCTCGTGGCGGTGGTGATGCTGATCGTGGCCGGCATGCTCACGGGCCGGCGCAAGATGCTCGGCTTGATGGTCCTGTACGCCAGCATATTCGGGTTCTTGGTGCTGCACTTCCGGATGCGCGCACGGGGGGCGTTGACGTCGCTGGTGCTGTTCGGCGGTGTCGCGCTGACGCTGGCTGTCGAAGTGGCCTCGTCGGTCGGTCTCGTTGCCGGCATCGATCCCTACGTCGAGCGCTTTGCCACGGTGTTCGGCGACGCGTACCGGAGGCTGGTCGACGTCGGGTGGAATTCGGTAGTGAGCGCCTGGGGGCAAAGCGGCGTTCTTGGGCAAGGCGCCGGCGTGGTCAGCCAGGGATCGCAACACTTCGATGTGCATCGCGACTTCAGTAGCGGTTCAGCCGAGGGCGGCCTGGGCAAGGTCGTGATCGAGCTCGGCGTGATCGGTCTGGCCGTTGTCATGTGGCTGTTGGTCACGCTGCTAGGTGTCTTCTGGGACGCGCTCCGACGTGTCTCCGACGCCCCTGCTCGCTATTCTGCGCTCGTTTACGGGTGCGCCGCCTTCCTCATAGCCAACCTGCCCGTGTTCTTCGTGGCCGCGCAGGTGTTCGGCGATCCGTTCGTGTTGGTGATGCTCGGCATTATGGCCTCGAACGTCTTGGTGGTCTCCATGATGGTCCCGGCTGCGCGGTCGATGCGACCCGTGCTGCGGCGCGTCGCGCCGCCACGGCCGCCGCTCGGGCGGGCCATACCCTGAGCGCGGCTGAAGGTCTCGTCACGCCGGCGTTGTGCGAATCCTCCACGTAGTCCCGAGCTATCTGCCGGCGCGGCGCTACGGTGGTGTGGTGCGCTCGGTGCACGGTCTGTGCCGCGCGTTGGTGCAGCTCGGCCACGAGGTCGACGTCTTTACGACGCCGGTCGACGGCCCCCGCGATTCGGACGTGCCCACCGATCGCCCCGTCGAGCGCGACGGCGTGCGCGTGCATTACTTTCCGTGCCCACGCCTGCGGCGGCTCTACTGGTCGCCGGCGATGGGGCGGGCGCTGCGCGATGGCGCTCAGGGCTACGATCTCATCCACACGCACTCCGTGTTTCTGTGGCCGACCATGGCGGCGGCGCGGGCGGCGGCGCGGGCAGGCGTGCCGTTCGTGGTGGCGCCGCGCGGCATGCTCGTGCGGGAGCTGATCGAGCGGCGCAGCCCATGGCTGAAGAAGACCTGGATAGCACTGGTCGAGCGGGGCAACCTGCAGCGGGCGAGCGCCGTTCACGTGACATCGGAGGCCGAGGCCGACGCGCTGCGTGCGCTGGCGTTGCCGCTGCCCGAGGTCGTCGTCGTCGCGAACGGCGTCAATCCGCCGCGCGATGCGGAGTCGCCCGCGGACGACGGCGAGCTCGACCGGCTGCTCGGTGCAGGGCCGTTTCTGCTGTTTTTGGGGCGCATCAGCTGGAAGAAGGGACTGGACCGGCTTATTCCGGCGCTGGCTCGTCTGCCCGGACGGCGGCTGGTCGTCGCCGGCAACGACGAGGAGGGCTACCGGGCCGAGCTCGAGGTTTTGGCGAGGCGGTGCGGCGTTTCCGACCGCGTGCTTTTCCTGGGTCCACGCTATGGCGCCCAAAAGTGGGCGTTGTACCGCCGGGCCACGGCGTTCGTGCTGCCCTCGTACTCGGAGAATTTCGGCAACACGGTGCTCGAGGCGATGGCATGCGGCTGTCCGGTCGTGGTAACGCCGGAGGTGGGTCTGGCGGCGACGCTCTCGGAGCATGGGGCCGGCCTCGTCGCCGACGGATCGGCCGAGTCGCTCGCTGGGGGACTCGACCGTCTGTTGCATGACACGGTGCTGCGCTCGCGGCAGACCGCTCGTGCGCGTGCGCTGGTAACCGAACGCTTTCTGTGGAACCGCATTGGCGAAGAGATGGTTGCGGTCTACCGCCACGTGATCGAGCGGCATGAGCATGGTTCGCAGCGGTCCCCGGTGTATTCGAGGGGCTGAGCCGATTGCTCGACGCCGTCACAGCCTTCGTGCTGACGCGCGACGAGGGGCCCAACATTGGGCGGGTGCTGGAAAAGCTTCGCTGGGCGCCGAGGGTGATCGTCTGCGACAGCGGCAGCAGCGATGACACGCGCAAGATTGCCTGCGATTTTCCCAACACGCACCTGATCGAGCGTCCTTTCGAGAGTTTTGCCGCACAGCGCAATCACGTCCTTCAGCACGGCGGCATCGATACCGAGTGGGTCATGGCTCTCGATGCCGACTACGTGCTCTCCGATGCGGTGATCAATGAGATTGAGCGCCTAAATCCTGCGGCGGAAATTGCTGGCTACCGCATAGGATTTCGCTACTGCATCGGAGGTCAGCCCCTGCGCGCCTCGTTGTATCCCCCGCGGATCGTTCTCTTCCGACGGGCGTCGGCGCGCTACGTCGCGGACGGCCATCAGGAGCGACTCCACGTCGACGGCCGCATCGAGCAGCTCTCCGGCACCATTGACCATGATGACCGCAAGCCGCTCGATCGCTGGCTCGCTTCCCAGTGTCGCTACATGAACCTCGAGGCCGACAAGCTCGTCGAACGCGGCTTT
>JBFEOO010000150.1:0-3077 GCA_041550555.1 Arenicellales bacterium | reverse complement strand
GGGCCTGGGCCAGGAACATGGTGCCAAACTTGCCCGCGCCGATCAGGCCGACACGGACGGGGTCGCCCGCCTCTGCGCGGGCCGCCAGCATGCTGCTCAGATTCAAGGGTATGTCTCCTCAGATTGTTCGACCAACGCTCCGCCCCGTCCCGCGCCCGTCGCGACGCGCGATTGTAGCCCAGCGCGCGGGCCGGCGCTTTTGCCACGCCGTCGAAATTCACCCCCGAGACCCGCATGCCCAGCGGCGGCCGTCTGCCGGCACGCCCAGCGAGATGCCGCCAAACACTGATGGCAGCCGGGAACGGATATCACCCTGATGCCCGGCCTGCCCGTGGGCCGCCGCGGGGCCTAGCCACCGACGGCGGTCGCGCGTCGATGCGTCAGAGTCGGAACACGCCGAGACCGAGGTCGCCGACCTGCTGGCACACCCGCTCGCTGGTGATCACGGCCACGCTCGCCGCATCGGGGCGCAGATAGGTCTCGCCGACGCGTCGCAGATCCTCCAGCGTCACCTCCAGCACCCGTGCGCGAAACCGCCGACGCCACTCGGGCGTGCGACCGTAGAGCGCGTCGTGGAAAGCGCGTTTGGCCTCCCCGGCCGGCGAACCGGGTTTGTCGATGGCGCCAATGACGCCCAGTATCGCCTCTTCGACCTGACGCCATGCGTGTTTGCCTTCGAGCAGCCAATCGACGGAGCGGTCGAAATCGGCGAGGGTCTCCGCCAGGCGGGGATCTCGATAGGAGAAGAAACGGAACGCCGCAACGTCGGTGTCGTGACCGGCGCCGCCGCCGTAGGCGCCGCCCTGCTCCCGAATGGCGCGATGCAAGAAGCCGTTGCGCAGAAACCCGCCGAGCACGGCGAGCGCCGGCGCATCGGCATGCTGCGCCGGCACCGTCGGGTACGCTTTGGCGCAGAAATTGACCTGGGTGCTCGTCAGCCAGAGCTGGGCGGCCCGCTCGCGCGTCGGCGGCAGCGAGAAATCCTGCTGGGACCCGCGCGCCCCGGCCTCGGGCCAGCCCTGTGCCAGCGCCTCCAGCATGGCGGCGTTGTGCTGCTCCTCGCCGACCACCACCAGCTGCCGCGGCGCCGCCAGGATCAGTCGGTGCAGCGCGTCGAAGCGCTCGGCCAGGGCCGCAATCGCCGCGCCGTCGTCCAGCCCGTCGTCGAGTGCCTTGAGATCGCGGATCCCGCTCAGGCCCTCGAGTCGGTGAGTGAGCGCCGCCTGCGGGCTCATGGCGCTGCACGCGGCAATCATGGCGAGGCGGTGGCCGCTACCGGTGACGCTCTGCTCGGCCCGGGCCCGCTCCTTGGCGATGACTTCCCGAATGCGTCCGGTCTCATCGAAACGCGGACTGGTAAAGGTTTCCCGCATGAGCTCCGCGAGCGGGGCGTGATTGCGCGCCAGCGCCTTGGCGGCAAGCACGAAATGGCCTTTGACGCGCTGCTCGTCGGCGACGTCCCCGCGCACCGTGCCGGCCGCGTCGATGCCGCCGCTGACCGCGTCCTGCCAGGCCTGGGTCTCGAGGTAGTCTCGCGCGCCGCAGCCCACTTCCGTCAGACAGGTCGCATAAGCGGGAGCCGCGGCCAGCAACTCGTCAGCGATCTGGGGCAGATCCACCACCAGCTCGCAGTAGAGCAGACCGTTGGTGGGTTGGACGTAGACGCGTGCTGGCATAGCGCCGACCCGCCGCGACGCGCCCTTCGGGATGCGGATGTCGGCCGGGATGTCCTGCAGCGTCACCTTCGGCAGCAGCTCGGGGTCGTCTTCGGTCGCCTGACGCTCGGCGAGCCGGCGGGCGCTGTCGACGAGGTCGTCTCGCCGGGCTGCAGACATCTCCGTCTTCAGAGCAGCCAGCCGCTCCGCCTCGGCCTGCTCTTTGCGACGACTCAACCCTGTATCCGGGCTCATGGTGAGCACAACGCGATGGCGATTGTCGAGCAGCCACTCACGCACCAGCCGTTTGATGAAGGCCGGATCCTCGATCTCCGTGCGCAGCCGCGCAAGCGACGCGTCGAGATTGAGCAACGCCACCGGGTCTCCGCGGTGCACCGCAGCGGGGAGTCCCTCGAGCAGAAGCTGCAGCCCATAGGGAAAGCCGTCCCCGGAAATCTCGCGCTGATGCAGCTCGAGCTGATGCAGCGCCGCTTCCACACGATCCTGCGCGATGCCCTTCTCGGCGACTTCCTCCAGAACCGTCAACACGAGGTCGAGCACCGCGTCGGTCCGCTCCGCGCGCGATCCCTCGACACCGCACACGAAAGTCATCTCGCGGTTGGAATCCTCCAGCCCGCACAGCGGCGAGGGTGCACTGCCGAGATCCGTCGTCTCGAGTGCCTGACGCAGCGGACAGGCGCCGTTGTCGAGCAGTACGCTCGAGAGCAGGTGCGCACGCAGCAGATCCATCGAGTCGGTGTTGCGGCCGAGCAGCCAGCTGACGACGATGTGACAGCGGTCGTCTACGCCTTCGCTCTCGTCCAGCGCGTAGCGCTCCTCGGCAGCACGCGGTGCGTCGAAGCGCGTCTCGTCGGGGACCGCGATGACGATGGGCGCAGCGTCGAAGCGCGACAGCGCGGCCGCCTCGAAACGTGCCTGGTGCTCGCGAGCCGCGATGTCGCCATACGTCATGAACACCGCGTTCGACGGGTGGTAGTGGGTTTGGTAGAAGCGTTTCAAGTTCTCGTAGCTGAGCTCGGGAATGGCTTCCGGCTCGCCGCCGCTGTTGTAGTGGTACGTCGTGGTGGGATAGAGATGGTGAGTGAGCGCCTGCCACAGCGCGCTGACAGGCGAGCTCATCGCACCTTTCATCTCATTGAACACAACGCCCTTGAACACCAGGGGGCTGGCGGGATCCTCGGCGTTCTCGAACTCTATCCGATGGCCTTCCTGGGCAAAATCAAGCTCGTCGAGGCGCGCGAAGAACACGGCGTCGAGATAGACATCGAGCAGGTTGTTGAAGTCCTTCCTGTTCTGGCTGGCGAACGGGTACGCCGTCCAGTCGCTCGCCGTAAATGCGTTCATAAAGGTGTTCAGCGAGCGGCGGATCATCATGAAGAAGGGGTCGCGCACCGGGTAGCG
>JBFEOO010000149.1:0-3103 GCA_041550555.1 Arenicellales bacterium | reverse complement strand
CTGGTTGTCGCGGAGGCCTCCGAGGCGGGCGTTCAGGTGATCGATCGGCTGCGCGAGCCGGTGCGGCTCGCTGCCGGCCTCGACGCCGATCGCAACCTCACCGAGGAGGCCATGACCACGGCGCTCGCCTGTCTCGAGCGCTTCGGCCAGCGGCTGCGGGAGATGCCCCCCGGCAGCGTCCGCGCGGTGGGCACCAACACGCTGCGCCAGGCGCGCAACGCGCGGGCGTTCCTGAGGAACGCGCGGCAGGCGCTGGGTCACCCCATCGAGGTGGTGGCCGGCCGCGAGGAAGCGCGTCTGATCTACCTCGGCGTCTCGCACAGCGTGTTCGAGGACGGCAAACGACGTCTGGTCGTCGACATCGGCGGCGGCAGCACCGAGCTCATCATCGGCGAGGGCTTCGCGCCGGTGCACACCGAGAGCCTGTACATGGGCTGCGTGAGCGCGACCGGCGCCCACTTCGGCGACGGCGTCATCACGGCCAAACGCCTGCGCAGGGCGACGCTCGCCGCGCGTCAGGAGCTCGAGAGCATCGAGGCGCCCTACCGCGAGACAGGGTGGGCATCGGCGATCGGCTCGTCGGGCACGATCATCGCCATCGAGGACGTGATCGTCCGACACGGCTGGAGCAAGCAGGGCATCACCGCAAAAGGGTTGAGCAGGCTGCGCAAAGCCGTCGTCGCGGCCGGGCGCGCCGAGCGTCTGCAGGGCCTGGGGCTGTCGAGCGAGCGCGCGAGCGTCTTCAGCGGCGGGCTGGCGATTCTGATTGCGGTGTTCGAGGCCATGGCGCTCGAGGAGATGGCCGTCGCCGGCGGCGCCATGCGCGAGGGCCTGCTCTACGATCTGCTCGGCCGCATTCACCATCACGACCTCCGCGACACGACGGTCTCGGAGCTCGTGAAGCGCTACGGCATCGACCCGCGACAGGCGCTGCGGGTCGCCGACACGGCGCGCGCCTGCCTCGAACAGCTCGCCGAGCAGTGGCAGCTCGACCCGGAGACCGACGGCAAGCTCCTCGAGTGGGCGGCACGGCTCCACGAGATCGGCATCGCCATCGCCCACAGCCAGTACCACAAGCACGGCGCCTACCTGCTCACCCATCTGGACATGCCCGGCTTCTCGCGCCAGGACCAGGCCCTGATGGCGGCGCTGGTGCGCGGTCACCGGCGCAAGTTTGCGGTCGCGGTCTTCGACGACCTCGGGCAGCCCGACGTCGACAAAGCCCGGCGCCTCGGCGTCATCCTGCGTCTCGCGGCGCTCCTGCATCGCAGCCGCTCGACGTCACCCGCCGCGGACTTCCGGCTGCTCGCCAGCGACAAGTGGCTCGCCATCGCCTTCGAGCCGAAGTGGCTCGACGACCATCCGTTGACCAGGGCCGATCTCGACCAGGAGGCGCTGTTTCTCGGGCAGGCCGGCTTCGAGCTGCGTTACCGCTGAGCCGGCGCGGCTGCGTCCTCGCGGGACCGCCGGACGCCCCGACCGTCAGCCGCCCGCCGTGGGGGACATCGCAGCGACGCCCAGCGGTGGCTCACCGAGGATAACGGTTCGCCACAGCGTTCGGTGGCGGGTTGACTCGAGCGACTGTGTCGTCGCCGCATGCATGACTGCGGCATTGTCCCAGATGAGCACGTCGCCGGGCCGCCACCGGTAGCGCATGCAGAAACGCGGCCTGAGACAGTGCGCGAAAATCTCGTCGAGCGTTCGGCGGCTCGCCGCCTCATCCAGGCCGACGATTGCGGTGGTGTAGGTCGGATTGACGTAGAGCACCTCGCGGCCACTGCCCGGATGACGGCGCACGACCGGATGGCGCACCGGCGGGGTGCGGCGACGCTGCGCCGCGCTCAACTGCGGTGCGGTGCCGGTCTTGTCGACAAGCCGGTCGCGCGCCGAGTAGTCGTGCACCGCTGCGAGCCCGCGCAGACACTGCTTGACGGTCGCCGGCAACGCGTCGTACGCAGCCACCATGTCGCAGAACAGCGTATCGCCCCCCTGCGCCGGCACCTCGATTGCATAGAGCAGGGTAAACCGAGCAGGTCGCGGCTTGAACGAGACGTCGGAGTGCCAGAACGAGCCGGCGTCGCGCAGGCCGAGCGGCCGGCCGCTGTCGTCGACGCGGTTGGACAGCACCAGGATCAGATCGGTGTCGGGATGGTGGTACTGAGAGAGGACGTGCGGCTCGAGCTCGCCGAAGGCGCGGCTGAAAGCGACGGTCTGCGACGGCGTCAGGCGCTGCCCGCGGAACGCCAGCACGTGGTGGTCGAGCAACAGCGCGTCGACGACCTGCCGCTCGGCCGCGGCGAGCGCCCGGCTGCAGTCGACGCCGCGCACCTCGGCGCCGAATCCGTTTTCGAGGGGTATCGTTTCGACGGGCACGTTCAGCTCGCTGCTGGGTCGCGAATGTAGGTTTCGAGCATGGCGCCGGCTGCGGCCCCTGCGGCGAGACCGCGCCGGGTGGCCAGCCTTAGCAGAAGACGGCCTGGGGAATCACGAGATTCGTCACTGAGCGCGTTCATATTATCGCAATGGGCGAGCACCGGCAGGCAATCCGTGAGCTGCTCATCTCGTGTGGAGAGCACGTCATCAACTGATCTCGCACCTGGCGTCACGTGGCGTTGCTCACCGCCTTTGGCGCCCGCTGGGCGGCCGCGTGATGAGGCGGCGCAGCAGCATCGGCGCGAGCATGGTGGTGACGGCGGCCGTGAGAATCAGCGTGGAGAAGAGGTTTGCTGCCACGGGCTCGGCCGGATCCGTCATCTCGAAAGCGCCCGCATAGAACGCGATGCTGAGGACGACGAAGCCCACCGCGCCGCGCGCGCTCATGCCCACCCCCACCGCGAGCGCCTCGCGCCGCGAGAAGCCGGTCCAGAGCGCCGGCAGGCCCGCCCCGAGCACCTTGCCCAGCATGGCCACGCCCAGCAGTGCCGCCAGAAAAACAGGCGTTGCGCTCACGGCGCCGAGATCGACGCGCACGCCGATGGAGATGAAGAACAGCGGTGCGAGAAAACCGCTGCTGATGGCGGTGAAGATCAGCTTGATCTCTTCGTAGGCTCTCTGTCCCACCCGCGACGACTCGAAGAACAGCCCGGCCATGAACGCGCCGAGT
>JBFEOO010000148.1:0-3141 GCA_041550555.1 Arenicellales bacterium | reverse complement strand
GTTCGCGGCCGAGCGGCTCGGACGTCCCGTCAAATGGGTCAACACGCGCGTCGAGTCGTTCCTCTCCGACGTGCAGGGACGCGATCAGCGCAACACGGTGCGGCTGGCTCTCGACGAGGCGCTGCGTTTCCTTGCCCTCGACATCGAGACCATCGCTGATCTGGGCGCCTATCTGTCCTCGTTCGGTCCGTTCATCTCCACCGGCGCCACCGCGTCGACGCTCGGCGGCGCGTACGAGATCCCCGCCATCCACATGCGCGTGCGCGGCGTGTTCAGCAACAGCGTCCCCACGGACGCCTATCGCGGTGCCGGACGGCCGGAGGCGGCTTACATGATCGAGCGCGTCGTCGATCAGGCAGCTCGGCGGCTCGGCATCGACCCCGTAGCGCTGCGCAGGCGCAACCTGATCCGCCCGGAGAGCCTGCCCTACCGCAACGGAGCCAACATCCTTATCGATTGCGGCGACTTCGCCACCGTCATGGACAAGGCGCTGGCCCTCGCGGACGTCGAGGGCTTCGCCGGGCGCGCCGCGGCTGCCCGCCAGCGGGGGCGACGGCGCGGACTCGGCGTTGCCTACTACCTCGAGTCGACGCTCGGTCAACCCACCGAGAATGCGCGCATCGCCCTGAACGAGGACGGCTCGGTGACGCTCTCGGTGGGCACACAGTCGAACGGCCAGGGCCACGAGACCGTCTTCTCACAAATTCTCGCCGAGCGCCTCGGCATTGCGCCCGAACGCATCGAGTACCGGCAGGCCGATACCGCCGATCTGCCTTCGGGCGGCGGCCACGGCGGCTCGCGATCGCTGCAGATCGGTGGCAGCGCCGTCGTGCGCGCCGCCGAGCTGATCATCGAGAGGTCGCGGCGCATCGCCGGACACCTGCTCGAGGCCGCTGCCGAGGACATCGAGTACGACGCGGGAGAGATGTCACCGCGACTGCGCGTCGCCGGCACGGATCGGTCGGTGGATCTCGACGAGGTCGTGCGCGCCGCGTTCGACCCTCAGCGACTTCCCCCCGGCGCTCAGCCGGGTCTGACCGAGACGGGCAACTACGAGCGCGAGCATTTCACTTATCCCAACGGCTGCCACATAGCGGAGGTGGAAGTCGACCCCGAGACGGGCGCGGTCTCGGTGGTGCGCTACTCCGTCGTGGACGACTTCGGGCGCATCGTCAACCCGCTGATCGTGCGCGGTCAGGTCATGGGCGGCGTGACGCAGGGTCTCGGCCAGGCGCTGCTCGAGCGCACCGTCTACGACGAAAGCGGGCAGCTGCTGTCGGCGTCGTTCATGGATTACTGTCTGCCGCGCGCTGACGACGTACCGGCGTTCGACATCGCGCTCTACGAGGACGCGCCGCCGCGCACCAATCCGCTCGGCATCAAGGGCTGCGGCGAGGCCGGCTGCATCCCGGCGCCGCCGGCCATCGTCAACGGCGTATTGAACGCCCTCGCCGAATACGGCGTGGACAATCTCGATATGCCATTGACACCGCACCGCGTCTGGCAGGCCATTCGGCGCGCCGCCTGACCCGAGCTGCCGTGCCGATCATCCGACCCTGGTCGTTGCCCTATTCGCGGCGGTAACGGTTGAGCCAGGCGGGTGCCTGTGTGAGGCGGCGCACCTGAATTGGATCGCCGTCGCTGTAGCGGGCGCGGGGCTTCGATACCTCGGCGCGACGCCGATCGCCGGGCGACGCCGTGAGCGCCCTCGCACTCACGCGCGCACCCGATAGGCCTCGATGACGGCGGGGTCCGGGTCGACGCCAAGCCCCGCTCCCTGTGGCACGCGGAAATGACCGTCGACGGCATCGATGAGATCACCGTAGAGGCTCGCCTCGAGCGACACGTACAGACGCTCGAAGAGACTCTCCCCGGGCGACGCCGCAATGGCGTGCAGGGTCGCCAGAAACCCCGGCCCGAAGTACGGCGAATGGGGCATCAGCGCGACGCCGCGCAGCGTAGCCAGTGTGGCTACTTTGGTAAGCTCCGTGACGCCACCGACCTTGGTGACGCTCGGCTGCGCATAGCTCACCGCGTTGGCAGCGAACATCTTCTCGAAATCGAACGCCGTGCACGCGTTCTCGCCCGCCGCCAGCGCAATGCCCGTCTGCTGCTGTAGACGAGCCAGGGAAGCGAAGTCCTCGGGCGGGAAGATCGGCTCCTCGAGCCACAACAGCTCGTACGCCTTGAGCCGCAGCGCGTGGCGCCGCGCCTCATCGGGCGTCCACGGGCAATTGGTGTCGAGCATGATGGGAACATCGCTCCCCAGCGCCTCGCGCGCGGCCCGCACTTCGGGCTCGCCGGTCTCGTGAAGCTTGATCCAGCGGTAGCCTTCGGCGAGCGCCGCACGTGAACGCTCGGCTACCAGCTCGGGGTCGCGGTACTTGAACAGGCTGGCGTAGCCCGGCACCCGGTCCCGCGCGGCGCCGCCGAGCAGCCGGTGCAGCGGCAGACCGGCGACCTTGCCGGCAATGTCCCAGAGCGCTATGTCCAGACCGGAGAGGGCGAACATGGTGATGCCATAGCGGCCGAACAGATGCAGCTCCCGCTGCAGCCGGCCGCTGAGCCCGGCGATGTCGCCCGCGTCGCGACCCACGGCGTTGGGCACGATCATGTCTTCCAGCGCCGCGACCACCGCGCGGCGGCAGCTGTAGCTGAACGACTCGCCCCAGCCGACAACGCCGTCGTCGGTCTCCACCCGCACCAGCGCGGTGCTCAGGTGCGTCCACGCATGCCCGCCCCAGCCCGCCGGGCGACCGCCGTGACTGAAGGGCACTTCCAGCGGGATGACCTCCACCCTGGCAATCTTCATGGTCAGCGCTCTCCTATGTTGCGAAGCAGGCCCCGAACAGCCTCGCTCCGACTCCCCCGGGTGCTCTCCGAAAACGATCCTGCGACACGCTGCGTGAGGCGACGTGTCAGGCAGCCGCGGAGCCGGCCGGCCTCGTGGCGGGCGCCCGCCCCGATGACGCGAGCGCGCGCGAATGGCCAAGGACACCTACGACCCGCTGGCGTCTGTGGCCCATGACGTTGCTCCGGCGATTCTGGGATACTCTCGGTGCCGTTCGCCGGCGCTCCGCTGGCGATAGCGACGGCCCGAGGCGCCCGCGTGTCGCCAACGCCTCCCGGGTGCCCAGCCGT
>JBFEOO010000147.1:0-3415 GCA_041550555.1 Arenicellales bacterium | reverse complement strand
GTGACTTTCTCCTCGCGGGCAGCTACGAGCTCGAGGTGGCCTCCCGCCGGGTGCCGTGCGCGATCCATCTCGAGCCGCTCTACGATCCCGCGATGACGCGGGTCAAGGCGTGAGGGTGCCCGGTGCGCGTGCCGCGCCCCTGCGCGTCCCGCACCGCGGGCACGGCGACAGCCCGGTCGGCGTCGCCCTCGGCGCCGCCGCACGCTCGCGCGCCTGCCCGCTGAGCGGCCGGATTCGTGTAGCATGCGCATCGAGATGGACGACACCGTAACAGACGCGCTGACGCGCATCCCCTTGTTCGAGGGCACGTTGCTCGCGGACGTGCGTTGCGAGCGGCTCGGCGGGCTGACCAATCGGGTCTATCGGATCGACGTCGGCGGCGACAGCTATGTGCTGCGCATTCCCGGCGAGGGCACGCACGAGTACATCGACCGCCGTGTCGAGGCGCACAATGCCCGTGTGGCGGCGGCCGCGGGGGTATCGGCAGAAGTGCTGTTCGCCGACGAGGTCGACGGGCTCATGCTGACTCACTACCTCGCAGGTTGCGCGACGATGACGCCCGAGACGTTCACGACGACGCCGGGTGCCCCCGCCCGGGCCGCTCGGGCGCTCAAGGCAATGCATGAATGCGCCACGCCGTTTCAGTTTCGTTTCGAGCTGTTCAGCATGATCGACGAGTACCTGGGAACACTGGCGCGGCTCGGCGCGACGCTGCCCGACGGTTATCACGACGTCGTAGCCGAGGCGGGCGTCGTGCGCGAGGTGCTGGCGGCCAACCCCGCGGCGCTGGCCCCGTGTCACTGTGACCCGCTCGCCGAGAACTTTCTCGACAACGGCGAGCGTATGTGGGTGGTCGACTGGGAGTACTCGGGCATGAACGACCCCATCTGGGATCTGGGGGATCTTTCCGTCGAGGCGGGTTTCGGGGAGACGCACGACGCGGAGATGATGGAGGCCTACTGTGGCGGCGCTGTTCCCGACGCGCTGTTCGGTCGCATGATCGTCTACAAGGCGATGTGCGACCTTCTGTGGACGTTGTGGGGCTTGATCCAGCACGCCCACGCCAATCCGGCGGACGACTTTTGGGCGTATTCGGTCAATCGCTTCGACCGCTGCAAATCGCTGATGGGCACCGCCGAATTCGGTCGGCGGCTCGATGCGATTGGCAGCGGATGCTGAGCGCCTTTGGCCGACGCGGTCGGCGGTGACGCGAACATGAACGCAATCAAGGCAGTCACGTTTGATCTGTGGGACACGGTCATTCATGACGATTCCGACGAGCCGAAACGGGCCAGCCGCGGCCTGCGGTCGAAGAAGGAGGAGCGTCGTCATCTGCTTTGGGAGGCGTTGAACGCCATCGATCCGATAGCGCTGGACAACGTGCGGCTCGCCTATGACGTCGGCGACGCTGCTTTCAACCGCGTGTGGCACGATCAGCACGTTACCTGGACGATACGCGAGCGCCTCGGCGTGATTCTGAGCGGGATCGGTCGCGCGTTGCCCGACGATGTCTTCGACCGTCTCGTTATCGACCACGAAGAGATGGAGCTGCGCGTCGCGCCGGACCCCATCGAGGGCGTGGGCGAGGCGCTCGAGGAGATTTCCAAGCGCTTCAAGCTGGCCGTGGTATCCGACGCCATCGTCTCGCCGGGTCGCTGCCTGCGGCAGTGGTTGGCCATGCACGATTTGGAGAGGTACTTCAGCGGTTTTGCTTTTTCCGACGAGGTCGGTCGTTCGAAACCGCATCGTGACATGTTCGCCGCGGCCGCCGAACAGCTCGGAGTAGCGATCGAGGAGATGGTCCACGTTGGCGACCGCGACCACAACGACGTGAAGGGACCGCAGGCGCTCGGCATGCAGGCCATCCTGTTTACGGCGACGCGGGCCCAGGATCGCGAGCGCACGTCGGCCGACGCCATCTGTGCAAGTCATCGCGAGCTGCCGCGGGTCATCGAGCGGCTGGCGGCGGGCGCGTGAACGACACGGGTTCGAGGGGTTTGTGCTGGCGCAGCGAATGTCAGCGGTTGACCGGGGTGTGACGGATCATGGCAGCGGAGCCTTGTTTTCTCGTTGTTGACGGTTACCGAAAAGACGGTCGGGAGGAGCTCGCCGCCGGCGGCGCCACCCCTGCCGGCGTGCTCTACCGGAGCATGCTCGAGCGTTGCTGGCGCGGATGTAAGGTGGACGTCGTCTACCCGGCGGATCCCGGTGTGTCGCTCCCCACGGGCGCGGGGCTGGGGTCCTACCACGGTATTGCCTGGACCGGCTCGAGTCTCTGCGTCTATAAAGACGACGATCCCGAGGTGCGGCCGCAGATCGAGCTCGCGCGAGCGGCGTTCGAGGCGAAGGTGCCCAGCTTTGGCAGCTGCTGGGCTGCGCAGATCGGCGTCGTCGCCGCCGGTGGACGTTGTGCGCCGAATCCGCGCGGCCGCGAGATGGGCATTGCGCGGAAGATCGCGCTCACCCCGGAGGGGCGCGCACACCCGATGTACGCCGGCAAGGCCAGTGTCTTCGATGCCTTCATCAGCCATGAAGACGAGGTGACGCATCTTCCGCCGGGCGCCATCCTGCTGGCCTCGAACGGCTTCACGGCAGTGCAGGCGGTCGCCATCACGCACAAGGGTGGCAGTATGTGGGCAGTCCAGTACCATCCTGAGTACGACCTCCACGAGCTCGCGCGTCTGACCTACTGTCGCATCGACAAGCTGACCAAGCTCGGCTTCTTCGAGAGCCGCGCCGCGGCGTTGGCTTACGTCGACGAGCTGGAGACCCTGCACAGCAACCCGCACCGTAGCGACATTGCGTGGAAGCTCGGAATCGACGCCGACGTTACCAACGAGGACGTGCGCTGTGCCGAGGTGCGCAACTGGATCGAGCGGCTCGTCATTCCGAGCATGGGTCGCTGAAGCACGCGCGTGGCCGGCTGTAGGAAGGTGACACGCCGTCGCGCAGACCGGGAGCCGGTGCTGTATCGAGGACGTCGTCCATCTGGGAGGGAGGCCGCAACGCAGTGAAAGACGAACTCTTCTTCAATCTTCATGACGTGAGCCAGGGCATCGCGCGCACGCTCGCCGAGGGCCTCGAGACGCGGGTGTTTCCGGGCGAGAACGTCATGCTCTCCGTCGTTCGTATCGCGCCGAACACGTCCGGTCAGGTCCACGCCCACGCGGAGGAGCAGTGGGGCGTGCTGCTAGAGGGCGGAGGGGTGCGCATCCAGGACGGTGTCGAGCACGACGTCCGCCCGGGTGATTTCTGGCGCACGCCCGGCAACGTGCCGCACGGCTTCCGTGCCGGCGCCGAGGGCGCCCTGGTTCTCGACATCTTCAGTCCGCCGCGTGACGAGTATCGCCGGGCGGGCGTGGGGTTTGGCGTTTCAGCCACGGGCGCGAGCTGACCGGTCCGGCACCCCTCGCGC
>JBFEOO010000146.1:0-3461 GCA_041550555.1 Arenicellales bacterium | reverse complement strand
TCGACGCCGGGCTCACCGTCGACGATCAGCGTGGCGAGCTCACCATCGAGAGCCTGTTCGAGGGCATCCTCACGCTCGAGGTGCTCTTCGAGGAGACACAGATCGACGGCGCCTCGCAGAGGTAACCTCCTCCGCCGCCAGCTCCGCAATCCAGTGCGTATTCGCACTGACCGCCGGCGGCGCCCGCCGTAGACTTCTTGCCGCAGTCATTGGACCTACGCGGAGTGCGTCACCATGGAGGGTGCCCTTTCCGGTCGACGGCGGCGCTGCGCCGGCGCCCGGCCCCATCACCACCGCGCCGTCACGCTCGTCGAGCTTGCGATCGCCATGGCCGTGCTCGGCATCCTGGCCACGCTCGCGATCCCTTATTTCCGGCATCTGATAGCGGACGTCCGCATGACCAGCCAGATCAACGGCTTGTACACATCGCTGTTACTCGCCCGCAGCGAGGCGATCAAGCGCGGCCGCACCGTCTACGTGTGCAAGAGCGACAGCGGCCAAATCTGCACCAGCGACTCGAGCTGGGACCGCGGCTGGATCGTTTTCGCCGATGAGAACGACAGCCACCAGCGTGACGGGGACGAGCCGGTGCTCCACGTGCAGCAGGCGCTTTCCGCGCAGCTGCGCTTCGAGCTGCGGGCACCGGCCGACGGCCAGTACGTGCGCTTCAAACCGCTCGGCACGTCTTGGCCGAACGGTACGTTCACATTTTGCGACACCCGCGGTCCCGCTCACGCGCGCGCGCTCGTGATCTACCACACCGGACGACCGCGGGTGGCGGCGGTCAGACCGGACGGCAAGCCGTTGGACTGCTCCTGGTACGACGGCGACGCGTAGCAGAGGGTCCCTCGCGCATCAGGACTTGCCCCGCAGCCACTTGTCGAGGCCCCAGGGCCCGCCACCGGCCGCGGCCAGGTAGAGGAAGAGAAAGCTGTAGAGCGCCGCAAGCTCGCCGCCGTTTAGGATCGGCCAGAATCCGCGGGGTCCATGCGCCATGAAATAGGCAACGGTCATCAAGCCCGAAAGCACGAACGCCACCGGCCGAGTGTAGAGCCCAACGAGAAGCAGTGCCCCGCCGAAGGCCTCGAGGATGCCGGCGACGCCAATCAGCGATAACCAATCGGCCGGCCCCGCGCTGCGCGCAGCGGGGAAGGAGAACAGCTTCATCGTCCCATGGGCCATGAACAGAAAAGCCGCGACGATTCGCAGCACGCTCAGCAGGCGCGGCGACCACCATGCGCAGAACGTAGACAACGCACTCATGACAACCATCCTCCGTTATTCAGCTCGATGTGCCCGTGTTCAAGGGCGCGGTGGCATGGGAACACCTCTCACGGGGACCTGCGCCGCTGTACACGCATGGGCGGGCCGCTGATCGACGGCGCGCAGTCCGGCGACTGCGCGGATCGTCGCGCATGCGCTCACCCCACCGATGCGGCACGCCACTCCCTCGCCGATTTTCGGTCCCCGCACCCCATTCCGCTGGGCCAATTCCGTGAGACGGCGCCATCGAACGAGCGCCGCCGCTCTGGGCCGGCGAAGCGGCGGCCAACGTATCGGCGTCGACCTGTATTTTCTCCGGAACCGCCCCCCGGCGACCGTGCGCTTGCCCTCAGCGGTCGCGAGCACGCTATTTGGCATCGGCCGTGGGGCGCCGCCCCGATTTTCCGAATACGCAGCGCCGCAATTCGTGTTCACTAAGAGCGCTTTCCCTCGGGGGCAACGGGCGTCAAGGCGACCGCGAGCCAACAGTGCCTGAACATCTCACCGGGACGGTGATGATGCTTCCGGCACTCTGGACCCCGGCGGGATCAGCGCGGGATAACGAAATCCACGCGCGCGCCGCGCTCGGTCGTCTTGTCGGCGGGATCAAAGTCGACGCGGACTTTCATCTTCTGATCCTTGACCTTGAGATCGAACACCTTACCGAGATCGCTGTCGTGGATATGCAGGACGGTACCGTAAACGCCATTGTCGTCGGTGATTACCAGCCCGAGCTCTTTCTCGTCGGCACCGAGTATGGATACCCGCTTGCGCACGGCGGGCGCGCCGTCCTCGTACGTGACTCTGCCCGTGACCGTGAAGCGATGGTCAATCTTATGGGTGGCATGAGCGGTGCTCGCGGGCAAGACGACCGCAAGAAATAAAACTGCCCGCGCAAAATTTTCAAAGGGTCTCATGATGGCGCATCTCGCTGCGGCAATGTGGTCCTACGGTGCCTTCTTGCTCAGAGTGCAGACAGCCTTGGTTGCTCGTACCCCATCAGCCGATGTCTCCAAGATGGATCCTCTCCCTGTCGGCGCCCAATGGAACCAACAGCCATTGCGCTTTCATTCAGACAGGGCTTGGCCTCGCCGACGACAGAGCCCCACCGAGCCGCCAAACGCGCGTTCAGAGCTCGTTCTCCCAGCACCGCTTGTTTCGTCATCTCATGAATTTCGCCATTTTCGGCAGAACTGCGATACAATAAACTCGGCGCAGTAATCAACGAAAGCAGGGCGTTTTCCTTCGCATATTTTTCAATCATGCCGCACGCATCGTCTCGTCATCGACTGCCATGACCGTACAGACCACCATCGAGCGCAAGCTCACCGAGCGCTTCCACCCCTTTCATCTGGAGGTCAAAAACGAATCGCACATGCACAGCGTGCCGGCGGACTCGGAGACGCACTTCAACGTCTTGGTGGTGGCGAAGGAATTCGCAGGGAAGTTCCTGGTGGCGCGCCACCGAATGGTCAACGAGGTGCTCGCAGAAGAATTCGCCGGCGGCGTGCATGCTCTGGCGCTGCACACGTTGACGCCGGAGGAGTGGTTCGAGCGTTCCGGTGCTTCGAACGCATCGCCCGCCTGTCTGGGCGGCTCGAAAGCGGATGACACAACCTGAGCGCGGCGGCCGCACGGCGCTCTGCGATGACCTACCACGGGTCGATGTCAACGTAGCCGGCAACTTTGCCGGTGGAGCGCGCGACAGCAATCGTCGTATCGTTCTTGCGGCCTTCGATGGGTAAGAAGGCGTAGTCTGCGACCACGCCGCCTGCTTCGGCCAGAAAGACTTCCATCGCGCGCCGGTTGTCCGCCGACGCCTTTACTTTGGACTCGATGTCGATACCGGCCGCCACCACGATGTCGATGTTGTCGTAGTAGCTCTCGTAGCGCTCTGCCTGGTATGTCATGCTCTTCCCACCCTCAAAAAACGCGTTCTCCACGGCCCTCGTCTTCTCACTGTGAGTCTGTGGCGGCCGCATGTAGACCATCAGCGGCCGCTCTGCGTGCGGCGCAGCCAGAAACGGGTTGTCCACGCCCTCGGTGTCGACATCCTCCGTGCTCAGTATGGTGAAGCGATCAATGTTGAACACCACATAGGCGGGGCGTTCCTCGAACGTCACGAACGTGCCCCAAGCAAACAGCATCAGCTGTACCGTGACGATCACAGTCAGGTCGAAGCGCAGGCCCGGCTTCCC
>JBFEOO010000145.1:0-3483 GCA_041550555.1 Arenicellales bacterium | reverse complement strand
GCAGGCGTGTTTGGTGGCGTTGCCGTCCACCCCCGCTCCGTGAGCCCCTTTCGTGGCAAAGTAATGTCAAACGTTGCATCGCCAACGTCGACGGGTTGCGTGTGTTGACGTTTGATCCGCCGGCGGCGGAAACGTATGCTTTGCTCTGTAACCGCGCTCGGGCTGCCGACGGGCCCGGGTGTGCGGTAGGCGGGCCCACCCATATTCCCGACCGGGTCGCCGGCCGCCACGGAGGACACGGCGCGTCGTGGTCTATTTCTACGCCATCGTTGCAGGGCTCGACGCCGGCGCTGTCGCCCTCGCTCTCGTCGAGGCCCTTTATCGGCTCTTGGGTACCACCGGCGCCGTTCTCGTGATGCTGTTCCTGATCATCATGGTGCTCATCGGCGTGGTTCAGCTCTTGGTGCCAGTCCTCTGGCGAGTGGTGCTGTTCTGGAGAGCGCACACGAAGCGCTGATTCGCTGGCATCGCTTGCACGGAGCTGCGAGTGATGAACTCGGCGACGCCCGCATCACGAGGACGCGCTACCCGACAGCGGCGCCGCCGACGCGTGCGCGTCGGACCGAGGCCGACACCGTAGCGTGGCCGAGGCTCCGTGCAGCCGGCGAGCCCCCTCAGTGCGCCCGCTCGGGGGCAGCAAAACGGCTAGCCGACCAAGCCGCATCTCGGTGCCCTGATGAAACGCGTTCGACCTCAGCGCTCGCGAGGCCCTGGGCGTCGGCGCTTCTTGTTCGCTCCGGGACGCCGACCGTCGGCAAGCCGGCGGCATGCGCTCTGCGGAGCGCTTCGGCGCGGAGACTTGCGCATAGCGCGACAGCGTTGCCCGGTCCACGAAGCGAGGCGACCAGATCGCTGCGATGGAAGGCTGCCGGGTGGTGTGTCGCGTGTCCTTCGACCACGGCAGCGTCTGCCAACGCCTGCCGAGCGTCGAGCGGCCACGCGGGTGGCGGCCGTTGCTCCCTGGGACACGGCGTCGGCCCGGCTGCGCGGAGACGGTAAGAACAAACCGCCAATCCGGCTATCGCAGAAAGGCGCTGCCCATGCGATAGTGCTCGAAAGCGATGGGTCGATCTATGCCGATGCGGGCAAAACACGCCGCCGCGTCACGTGTGAGTGACTCGCGGTCCGCCTCGCTCAGGTGCTCCAGCGCGTCGGCATCGAGCTCGATGACCACCGCATTGCGTCGCACGCGGCAGCGCACCGTTTCCGCCACAAGCGCCGAAGCAACAAGGCGTTCTACCCGATAGACCGCGGCCAATGTATCGGCGTCCACCCGAATGCCCGTCTCGAGGCGGCTCGACAGACAGGGCGCGGCGGGCAGCTCCACGAGATCGTCGAGTCCGAGCGCGCGCGCTATAGCGCGCACGCCCGCTTTGTCGATGCCGCTCTCCACGTAGGGGTGGCGTACGCCATGCTCGGCAGCCGCCGTGAGACCCGGACGGTAATCACCCAGATCGTCGACATTGGTGCCGGAGACCAGGGTGGCGTCCACCCGTGGTGCGATGGCGTCGTAGAGGTTGGTCTTGCAGAAGTAGCAGCGATTGGCGGGATTGGCCAGGTAGCGGGGATCGCCGAACTCGCCCGCGTCGATCACCTGCAGCCGCCAGCCGCGCGCGCGCGCGTAGCGACGGACCCGCTCGGTGGCATCGGGTGGCACCGCGGCCGAGACGGCGTGAAACATCTGCGCGGCGTCACCCACCACGTCGTGAGCCACGACCGACAGCGTCATACTGTCGACGCCGCCGCTGACGGCTACGGCGAGCGGCCGCAGTTGCTCGATAATCCCGCGTAGTCGCGTCAGGCCATCGCTGGTCATCATTCGGGCGGCCGAGGCCGATTTTTGGGGTGGACCGCAGTAATCATACGCGATCAGTGGTCCAAAGATGTTAAATAGGCGCTAGCGGGCGACAAGATCCTCGTGACCGTGGCTTTCTGCCGCGACCATTTCGAGGAGCCGCACGCCGAGCATTTCATGCCCCTGACGACGCTGTTCCGGGGTGCGACTCGCGCGCTGGTCGCGGAGGCCCGCATCTTCGCCGGATAGCGTCGCCCGCGCACACGATCACCGGCCGAGGCGCGAGATGCCCGCAAGCAGAGCAGCGCGGCGTCGTGGGCGCACTCGCGTGCGGTAGACACTGAGGCCGTGCGGTCGTGAGCGGCGTCGCCGGGGTGCTGGGGACGGGCTTCGGGCTCGGTCTGCTGCACAGCCTCGAGCCGGACCATCTTGCCGCGATGTCGACTTTGGTCGGTCGCAGCGCTCGAAGCACCTTCGCAGATGTCGTTACCGGATCGACATGGGCGCTCGGCCACACGCTGGCGCTCGGACTTGCCGGAGCCGCTCTCATCAACGCGGGCGCCGAGATCTCCGCGGGGACGGCCGAGCTGCTCGACGTCCTCGTGGGTGCCTCGCTCGTCGCTCTCGGGCTGTGGCGGCTGAGCGCGGCCCGGCAAGACCTCCACCAGCACAGCCATTGCCACGGGAGCGTGGAGCACGCGCATTATCACCTTCATCTGCGCAAGACGTCGCATGACGCCCCGCGCGCGCACATCCACCACAGTCACCTGCCGCTGTGGATCGGTATCCTCCACGGATTGGCGGGTAGCGGCGCGGTGTTGTTGGTGGCTCCCGCCATCATGTTTGACACCCTGGCGAGCTATTTGCTTTACGTCTGCGCCTTCGGCATCGGCAGCGTCTGGGCAATGGCGGGCATCTGCGCCGGCGCCGGTGCCTCGCTGGGGCGCGTCCGTGCCCGCTACCGGAGAGCCGCGTCGTTGCTGGCCGGCGGTGCCGGAGCAGTGAGCATCGGCGTGGGCGCCGTTTGGCTTTGGCGGGTGATGTATTAGCAGACCCGTTCCGCTGCCGCGCACTTCGGCCAGCAGCGGATTCGCCGACAGCGCTGAGTCATTTTCGCAGCACGCGTCGTCGACGTAGGCGTAGCGGCCGGAGATGCCTTTGCGCATCCCGCGGCCGCCCTCCGGGTGCCGCTGATCGGCGTGCCGGCCTGCAGACGGCGTGCGGACACTGTGCCGGTGTATAGTACCGCCGTGAGCAGCCGAGATTACGGTGTGGGCGATGCAACGCATCGAATAACGCGCCGGGTCAGACGAGCTTCAATCGCTCGCCGGCCTGTTCGCCGGTCCTTGCAGCAAACGCTCGGCGTTGCCAGGGTTTGCCGTCGCGTATCGCAACCCCGCACCAGCATGCAGGAAAATGGCCAAAGGGACTGATCCAAGCATGTCGCTTCAGCCTGTCATTCTCGCCGGGGGGCACGGCACGCGGCTGTGGCCCGTCTCGCGCGAGGCGTATCCCAAGCAGTTCATCGCCCTACAGGGCTCGCGCACGATGTTCCAGCAGACCGTCGAGCGTCTGGAGGGCTTGGAGGCGGAGCAGAAGCAGCGCGCGACCGGTATCGGCGAGCCGATCGTGCTGTGCAACGAGGCGCACCGGTTTCTCGCCGCAGAGCAGCTCAGGCAGCTCGGACG
>JBFEOO010000144.1:0-3622 GCA_041550555.1 Arenicellales bacterium | reverse complement strand
CCCATCACGGTGACCACCTCACCGTTGATGTGATAGAGCGGCAGCACACACAGCGCCCGATCCGATGGGCCCAGCCCGTGCGCGGCGACGGTGTTGCGGCCTCCGGCAATCAGATTGCGGTGCGAGAGCAGCACGCCCTTGGGCACACCGGTGGTGCCGGACGTGTACAGCAGCAGCGCCGGGCTGCTCGGCTGCAGCCCGGCGGCGGACGCCGGCGGCGGCACGGCGCGCTCCGGCCACTGCGGACCGGCGTCCTCGTCAGTGGCGATCACGGTGATCCTGTTCTCGAGCGTCGCGACGGCGCGAGCAACGTGCTCCTCGTACCTGCTGCTGACGAACAGCACCTGGACATCGGCATGCGCGAGCACGAAGGCCAGGGTGTCCGGACCCGCCACCGCGTTGAGCGGCACGCTCACCAGACCGGCGTGCATGGTGCCGAGAAAGAGCAGCGCGGTCCAGCAGCCGTTGTCGAGCAGGAATGCCGCCTTGGCGCCGGGCTCGACGCCAAGCCCGTAAAGGCGGCCCGCCACCTCGTCGACGCTCGCCCGCAAGGCACCAAAGCTGAGCGTCGAACCGCTCTCGGGTGCAATCAGGAATGGGGCTTGCGGGTGTAAGCCGGCGTTGTGCCGGATCACCTCGCGGATAGTCTTCACCGGCTTGCCAGCTGCATTGTCGCTGGGCCGCCGGCGCTCGCGCCTAGCATGCGACGTTGCGACACGGGCGTGCGGGGCGCCGCCCTTCAATCGCGTCCGTATTTGGCATGGTAGGCGCCGAACAACGACTCTTCGCTCGGCTTGTCCTCGGCGATGACGTGGGAGAGATGGGTGATATTCAAAAAGTGTCGGTAGTTGAGGTTCTCGGAGATGCTGTTGCCGCCCCATGTGCCGCAGCCCATGCTGAGCGTGAAATTCAGCCCGCTGGTGAAGCCGCCGCCGTTGCCGAAGGTGTGGGCCTGGTTGACGAGCACGCGCACGACGTCGATTTCCTCGGCGAGTCGTCGTGCGTGCGCTTGGTCGCGCGTGTGAATACCACACGAGTGGCCGCTGCCCTGATAGGCAAGAATCTCCCGTACCCGTGCCACGGCCTCGTCGAAGTCCCGGGCCCGGTATATGGTCAGCACCAGCGACAGCTTCTCGCCGGAGAAGGGATAGGCGGGCCCGACACCGCTCTCCTCCACCATGACGAAGCGCGAACGGGCCGCTGCATCGGGCAACCCCGCACCGGCGGCGAACACGGCCATGTCCCGGGCGATAAGGTCGCGGTTCAGCCGCCCGTCGTGCCACAGTGCACGCCCGATGATCGCCTTCTCGGCGTCGTCTGCGAGGTGGCCGCCGACCTGCCGGAGCGCCGCCAGGGCCTGTTCGTAGACGTCGTCGAGTATAACCAGCGCATTCTCCGATGAGCAGGACGTCGCGTTGTCGAACGTCTTTGACTGGCAGATGAGGTCCGCCGCGCGGTCGAGTTCGGCACTCGAATCGACGATCACTGGAACGTTACCCGCACCCACACCGATAGCCGGGGTGCCGCTGCGGTAAGCGGCGCGCACATTCTTCTGCGAGCCGGTGACTACAACCAGATCGGCCTGCTCCATCAGCGCATGCGTCGCTGCACGCGTCACCGGCGCGGGCAGCGTTTGGATCAGATCCGGCGGCAAGCCGATTCGCGAGAGCGCGCCGCGCAGGTGCTCGACGGTGCGCAGCGTCGTCGAGTAGCCGGCCGGCGTCGGGGCGATGATGATCGCGTTACGCCCCTTGATCGCCATCATCGCCTTGTTGACCGGCGTCGCCGCCGGATTGGTCGATGGCGTCACCGCCGCCACCACCCCGACCGGCTTGGCGTACTTGACCAAACCGCGCGCCGGGTCGTCCTCGACGACGCCCACCGTGCGCACGCGGAGGAGATCGCGCAGCGTGCCGAAGGTCTTACGTTGATTCTTGACTATCTTGTCCGCAACATTCCCGAGCCCGGTATCCCGAACGGCCAGTTCGGCCAGCTCGCGCGCCCGCTCCGGCTTGAAGACCGCCCATGCCAGCGCCGTCACCGCCTCGTCGACACGTGTCTGGTCGGCCTCGGCCACGAATTGCGCCATGGCAGCCCGCCCGCGCTCGATAAGCGCGCCGACGAGCGCCGATTGCGACGCGATGGCGCCGTCGCCGCCCGCCGATCGTGGGTGGGGCGTGGACTTTGTCGTCACCGTGATGCCAGGCTCGGGTTAAACTGGTAACATAGCATACGTTTCGTGACGCGCACGACGGCGGCGGCCAGCAGTAGGCGACCGCCCAGTCGGCCTAGAGGGGGACATTGAATATGGACAAGCTTCGGGAAAGACAGATCCGCGCGGACAGTGCAGGGCGATGCCCGTCCCTGCCGATGCAGCTGCTGCGTTCGTTCGGCGTGGCGTTGCTGCTGGTCGCAGCGTCGCCGCTCGCCCAGGCGGCCGAGGGCGACGCCTTCTTCACGAAGGCACGGGAGCTGACGCAGCGAGGAGAGGTCGAGCTCGCCATCGAGCTCTACAAGAAGGGACTCGAGCTCGTTCCACAGAGTAGCCCTGCGCGCATCGAGTACGCCGAGCTGTTACGAGAGTACGGCCGGCTCGAGGACGCTGCCGCGGTCTACGAGAAAGGCGTCGAACTCGACCCGGGCAATGTCGACCTCCACAAACAGCTGGCTGACGTGTTGCAATCGCTTGGGCAGCTCCAGCAAGCGGAGAGCCACTATCGAACCGCCTACGAGCTCGACCCCAACTCCGCAGCCGGTGTCGATGCCTACGTGAACCTGCTTCGATTGGAGCAGGTGAGCGACGAGCCGGCAGCGTCAACCACGGCCACCATCGAGTGGAGCGATCCAGCTGCAAGCGGCAGAGCGGCAGGCGGCCCCGCGCCCGATGTGAGCGGGCCCGAGCTCGCCAAGCTGCGGACGAGGCTCGATAAAAACTGGTGTCTGCAGTGGATCGACGTCTACACCAAGCGAGACGGCGTATGCCGTTCGAATATCGCCGACGGGGATTTCGTCTTCGTCGATCCACCTGAGCAGGTGGCATTTCGCTTCGACGCGCAGAACCGTCTGACATCGGCTGCGGGTCTCGAGCAGCATACCGATATCCGCTTCGACTGGCGGCAGACGGAGTCCGTGTCGACCGAGCTCGCCGACCGCAGCATCATTCATACGCTCAGATACCGCGACGGGCGCTACTTCGAGTTCGAGTTCAACAATCGCGAGCGGGCTTGTTTTCAGATGACCGCGCGTCGCGACGGCGATGAGCAGTCGCAATGCTCGAACAGCTTCACCTTCTGCGAGTGCGAGGCGCCGACTTCTCAACTCTCGAGCGTCGACTGAGTCCCGGATTCGCGGTGCGAGAGATATCGTGGGCGGATTTCGAGGCGGTTGAGCTGCGCGTCGGCACCGTGCTCGCCGTCGAGGACTTCCCCGAAGCGCGCAAGCCTGCCTACCGCCTCCGCGTGGATTTCGGGAACGACATCGGGATCCGCAAGTCGAGCGCTCAGATCACCGATCTCTACGCGAAAGAGGATCTGGTGGGCCGGCAGATTATCGGCGTGGTCAATTTTCCGCCGAAACAGATCGGACCCATGCGTTCAGAGTTCCTGGTAACGGGCTTCGTGGG
>JBFEOO010000143.1:0-3886 GCA_041550555.1 Arenicellales bacterium | reverse complement strand
GGCGCACCGAGCAGCAGCGCGCTTGGCTATGGTCGGAGATGTCCGAGCAGCTGCTAGCCGCCATGCGCGCCGACCCGGCCGCGGCCGCGCGGCTCGCCGTGGTCGAGCAGGCCGTCGCCGCTGGCGACATGCCCCCCGCTGTCGCGGCGCGGCGGCTGGTCGAGGCGTTTCTCCGGCGCGCCCGAGATTGATGGAGGCTGGAGCGGTGCCCGACCATCCCCGCGGCAGCCGGTCGCGCTCGCAGGGGCGCGGCTTGCATCCGCGGGCCGGCTTCCCAACAATCGGATGCGCACTCAAGCGATGAGAGCCCCTTTGTGATAGGCCGCCTCAATCACGTTGCCGTCGCGGTGCCCGACGTGGCGGCCGCCGCGGATGTGTATCGCCAGCTGCTCGGGGCCGAGGTGTCGGAGCCGGTCGCCTTGCCCGACCACGGCGTAACGACCGTCTTCGTCAGCTTGCCCAACACCAAGATCGAGCTGCTCGAGCCGCTCGGCGACGACTCCCCCATTGCCCGCTTCCTGGCGGCGCATGCCGCCGGCGGCGTGCATCATCTGTGCTACGAGGTCGACGACATCGCGGCAGCCCGCGACCGGCTCGTCGCCGGCGGTGCGCGGGTGCTGGGTGACGGCGAGCCCCGCACCGGCGCCCACGGCAAGCCGGTGCTGTTCCTTCACCCGAAGGATTTTTGCGGGACCCTGATCGAGCTGGAGCAGGCCTGAGGCCGGCCCGGCGTCACTTCTGCGTCAGCGCCGCCAGCGTCTGCTCGAGCGTCTGCAGGTTGATGACGGCGTGGTAGGCGGGCGGCTGCGTCGCGCCCCGGAAGGTCCGCTTGACGATGCCCTCGAGGTTGGGCCGCTTCTCGGCCGGCGCCGAGCCGGCGCCGAGCCCGCCGCCGAATTCGATGATCATGGTGACGCTGTCGGCGGCGGCGGCCTGCAGATTGGCGTGCCAGAGCACCGGATGGAACAGCTGCAGAAAGAGCCGCGACTTTATCGATTCGACGTCGTCGTCGTGGAACGCGCCGCTGTAGTTGGAGAGCACGCGCACCGTCGGCAAGGCCATCGGTGTCGCCTCGAGCGCCTCCCGGAAGCGCGTGGCGGCCGCGACCATGTAGAAAGTGTGAAAGGCGCCTTCCGTCTTCAGCCGCACCGGCCGCTTGCGCGGGTATGCCGCCTCGATCTCGCCCGTGACCCGGTCGAGATCCGCCGCGCGTCCGCCAATCACCGTCTGGTCGCTCAGATTGCAGGCGGCGATCGCGCAGTAATGCCGCTCCGCAATCGGGCGCACGGTGTCGACGTCGAACGGCAGCGCCACCATCTCCCCCTGGCCGAGCTCGCCCATCAGCTCGCCGCGGGTGCGCACCAGCGCGACGGCGGTCTCGAAGCTCAATGCTCCGCTCGCCACGAGGGCGGTGTACTCCCCGAGGCTGTGGCCACCGGCGCAGTGCGGCACAACGGCGTCACCCCCGAGCGCCTTGAAGGCCTCGAGGCAAGCAACCGAGTGCGTGAGCAGAACCGGCTGGGTGTTGCGTGTCAGGTTGATGCTGTGGTCAGGGTCCTCGAACGACAGCTTCGCGACATCGATGCCGAGAGCGTCGCTGGCGCGCTGGTACACCGCCCGCACCGCCTCGTGGGCCGCGTACAGGTCGCTGCCGATGCCCGGGTACTGGGAGCCCTGGCCCGGGAAGGCGAACATGATCGTGGCGAGCGGGTCGGACATCGGTATCGTCGTAACGCAGCGGCGGGGCGAGGTTAGGTGGAAACGGCGTCGATGGCAAGCCGCGGACCGTCGTCGGTCACTCGCGGCGCTTAACAAACCCGCGCACCGACGACGATACCGCTGTCGTTCCGCTTGCGCGGTAAGCCTCGTGGTTGCGCTCGATGTCTGCCAGCCGGTACAGATAGTTGACCATGATGCCGGCGGACTCGCGCAGGCCTTTCTCCGAGATATCCGCGAGCCAGTTGATGCGCTCGAGGCGGGCGCCGTTGTTGAGGTGGAAGTTGGCGACCGGGTCGGGCGCGCGGCCGCGTCGCCGTTCCTTCACCAGGTAGCGGGCGCAGAGCGCGCTGAGCGGCTGCTGCAGCACCCGGGCCGCGTCCTTGTTCTCGTTCCAGTTGGGCTCGTCGAGAATCTCCGTGAGCGTCTTGTTGCCCGCTGTCTGCTCGAGCTTTGCCCGCTCGGCGTCCGAGAGCAGCGACTTGCCCTGCGCGATGAGCGAAGCGAGGTAGCGACGCAATGTCGGGACGGGGGACAGCGTGGCGAAGGTCTTGAGAGCGGGCATCTGGCGGGCGAGGTCGTCGACGACCCGCTTGATCAGAAAGCTGCCGAAGCTCACGCCTTTGAGCCCCTGCTGCGTGTTGGTGATCGAGTAGAAAATGGCGGTATCGGCGGACTCCGGATCGATGATCGGGGCGTGCTCGTCGAGCAGCGTCTGGACGTTGTCCGACAGCCCGTTGACCAGCGCCACCTGGACGAATATCAGCGGCTCGTCCGGCATGCGCGGGTGAAAGAACGCATAGCAGCGGCGGTCGGAGCTGAGGCGGTTCTTCAGATCGTCCCACGAGCGGATCTCGTGCACCGCTTCGTAGTCCATGAGCTTCTCGAGGAGGGCGGCCGGGGCATCCCAGGTGATGCGCCGCAGATCCAGAAAGCCGATATCGAACCACGACCGCAGCAGGTTCCGAAGGTCATCGTCGAGGCTGTTCAGCAGGACATCGTCACCCTTGTAGCGCAGCAGGTCGGCGCGCATGTCGACCAGGAACTTCACTCCGCTCGGCAGCGAATTGAACTGGGTGAGCAACCTCAACCGTGGTGCGGTGAGCGTCTGCCGCAGGCGGGCCTCGACGGCGAGCCGCCGCTCCGGCGCGGTTTCGCTCCGAAGCGCGTCGATCTGCTCGAGCAGCGCATCGAGGTCGACGGCGAAGTCGCGCGCCAGGATCTCGAGATAGCGCCTGCGCCCGATGTCGCTCAGATTCAGATACGCTTCGCCGAGGGCCGCGGCGCGGCCGCGCGCCGATACCTCGCCGCCGCGCCCTTCGAGGCAGTCACGCATCTGCGTGCGCAGGCTGTCGGTATCCGCTTCCGGCAGGTCCGGGCGCAGCGGTCGGCTATTGCGCGACGTCAGCGTAATGCCGCGCCAGGCCGTGCGCAGCTGATCGATGAAGCGGGTTTTCTGCCGTTCCGTCATGCCCATTCTGCTGGCACCTCTGCGGCGCAGTCGGCGCCCGTCACGCTTCGTGCTGCCGTTGAGTAAATCGGCTCACACCCCCGCCGTCGCTGAGGCATCGGCCCGGTGTGCCAGAGCATCCGACGCTCTCGAGCAAGAAGACGGTGTCGCCGGCGCGGCTTGGCAGCGCCGCGATCCCGCCGCGGTGCGGGTGTCGATGCCGTATAACGCGGGCGGCGACTGGCCGCTCGTCGGCGCACGCTTTAAAGTAGGGTCACGGGAAAAGTATGGCACCGCGGCCGTACGAAGGCGAGGCGAGGATGTCGGGCGTGAAGACGACCATGGGCGAGGGCAGTATCTACGAGCAGGATCTCGGCCGCTCGGCCGCCAACTATCAGCCACTCAGCCCGCTGACCTACCTGCAGCGCTCGGCCCGTGTCTACCCCGACAAGATTGCCGTCATTCACGGCGAACGCCGCTACCGCTATCGGGACCTCGACGCCCGCTGCCGGCGGCTGGCGGGCGCGCTGGCCGGTCGCGGCATCGGCGTCGGCGACACGGTTGCCGTGATGTCGCCGAACACGCCGGAGATGCTCGAGGCGCATTACGGCATCCCGATGACCGGCGCCGTGATCAATGCGCTGAACTACCGTCTCGACGCCGACAGCATCGCCTTCATTCTTCGCCACGGCGAGGCCAAGGTGCTGATCACCGACCGCG
>JBFEOO010000142.1:0-4018 GCA_041550555.1 Arenicellales bacterium | reverse complement strand
GTGGCCTCGCCGGAGAGCGGATTGGCCGTGCCGGGATGCTGGCCGGGGCGATAGCCGGGGACGACGCTGCCGGCGCCGCCGCGGTTGACGGTGCGTCCGTCGGCGCCGGGGAGGAAATCGTCGGTCGCCACCGGGTCCTCGAGGTCCTCGGGGTGCGTCCAGAAGGTCAGGGCGCCGTGCGTAATGCGACCGTCGATGGCCACGGCTGCAGAGTCGTTGACGTCGACGAGAAACGGGCTGTTGGGGTCGCTGTCGTCGATCTTCAGCTTCTTGAGGTTGCCCACCCATTGCGGACGGCTGTTGATGTCCGCCTCGAACAGCGCGATGAACACCTCGTTGAGGGTGCGCGCGCGGTTGAACACGTTGACGGGCACCGACGGCGAGACGAAGGTGGTGCTGACCGTGAGGATCTGCTTGAAGATGTCCGTGAAGGTGGCGATGAGCTCGTTGGGATCCTCCGACAGCTCCAGGGCCCCGCCGGTGCCGCCCGCCCGCGCGTAGCTGTTGGTCTTGGTGTCGACTTGGTCGACGACGAAGTAGGAGCGCACGTTCTGATGCCCCGGCAGCGACAGCCCGCTGAATGTGCCGGCGTCGTCGGCGAGATCGATGTCGTGCAGGTACTCGATCACCGTCGGGAACTCGTTGCGGTTGCCGCTCAGGTCGATGCCCTTCATGCAGCCGTCCGTCTCGCAGTCGATGGCGTAGTCGGAGTCGGCGTCCTGCTGTGAGACCTGGAACATGACGTTGACGGTATAGAGCGACGAGCACTCGGGCGCGGCGGCGAGCGGGCTCTGGTAGTAGCCGGTGTCGGCGATCTCCGCGTCGGTATCCCAGGGCGGCGTCGGCTTGCCGTCGACGGTGAGGTCCGCTGGATGGTCGAGGTTGTAGTCCCTGTCCGTGCCGTAGTCCTGCCAGCCGTTGTGGCCGTTGAACACGGCGCCGCCGCTCAGGTAGCGGAAGAACTCGAAGAAGAGCTCCTTGCCCTGGTACTTGTGCTCCTTGTTGACCTCGGGCAGCGGGATGAACTCGAACTTGTCGAAGAAAGCCTGGTATTCGGTATCGACCGACTTGAACTCCGAGACGATGTAGCCGCCGTTGCTGCAGCCGCGGCTCGAGTCGGCGTTGGCCGGGCCCTCGCAGTTGTTGATGTGGTGGTGGTTCATCATCAGCCCCACCTTGAAGCCCTCGAGCGGATCGAGCACGCGCTTGAGCACGGCGAGCAGCAGGTCGAACAGCGTGTGCTTGTCCGTGGGGTCGGTCTCTTCGAGGGTTACCGGTACGCTGTTGTCCAGGCCTACCGGCCGCAAGTAGTCGATGCCGCCGTCGAGCCCGCCGAGCACCCACTCGCACTCGTTGACCGTCTGGGTGCCCGCGGCCGGATTATCGGGGTCGACCGGCACCTCGATGGTGCCCTGGCACACCGTGGAGGTGAGGTTGGGGCGCCAGTCCAGGCTGAACATCACCATGGGCACGCCACCGGTGGCGTTGTTGGCGTTGATGTAGATGTCGGTGTCGTCGGCGTGCAGCGGCGCTACGGCGGTGCCTATCAGCGTCGCGGCAATCGCGAGGCCACTCGTCAGTAGCGTGCGCTGCGGGATCATGGCGTTCTTCCTCTTTGGTGTGTGCTACTGCCGTCCCTGGTCGAGCCGCGGCACCAGGATCAGGTAGCCTTCCTGCTGCCGCGAGCGCCCGCCGCGGTTGGGGGTGTCGCTGTAGTGGGCGTCGATGGCGAAGCTCGATACGGAGAAGTTCTCGCAGCTGGTCGCCATGCCGCGTGGTGGGCAGGCGGACAGCGGTGCGAGGCGCTCGACGAACATCTCGCTGCCCGTGGGATCGAATTCACCGGGCACGGTGATGTTGTTCATCGCGCAGCCGGCGACGGTCGCGCCCGGGGTGCAGTTCCGGTAGCCGATGTCCCCGATGACCACGAAGTTCGATATCCGCGACGCCACGGCGTCGAGGCCGGCCTTGGCGCGCTGGAACGCCGACGTGCGAGCCTCTTCGTTTCCCGCCATCAGCAGCTCGAACACGCCCGTCTTGAGCGAGGCCAGGCTGACCACGCTGATGCCGATGAGCACGACGAGTGTGACCACCAGCGCGACGCCGCGCTGGCTGGGGAGGGGGGCCGTTGCTGTGCGCATCGCCGGGGGATCTCCTCAGACGCCGAGCAGGGCACGGTTGATGGGGTTGCGCAGCTTGACCGTGGTGACGAACACGCGACGGTAGAAGTTGTCGCCGTTGCCGCTGCGGGTGACGTCGCCGAGCTGGTAGGTCTTGTCGTTGGTGTAGCTGTAGTCGGGGTCGAGGCTGCGCGCCAGCACGTAGATGCGCGCGGTGACCGCCTGCGCCATCTCTGCGTCGCTCGGCTCGGAGACATATGCATTCGCGGTGCCGTCGGTGTCGGTATCGATGCCGAACATGACATGGAAGTACTCGATACCGCGCGCGACGCCGCCGGCGTCCAGCTCCATCGCCGTGCCGTTGAGCTGGCGGCGGTAGAGCGTCGGGATGTTGTCCGCTTCGCTCGCCGAGAAGTGCCTGCGAATGTAGTAGATGCGCGCGACGAAGGGCCAGTCCGTCACGTCGGCGCCGGTGCCGGCCGTCGCCGTGTGATCGTACTCGATGAGCATGCCAGTCTCGCCGTTGGTGCGCAGGAACACTTTGCCATCGTCAGCCGCCCTGTCATCCAAAGGCGATGGAGCCGACGGCAGCGGCTCGCCTTTGAGCCGTTTGATGGCGAGCACGTCGGTGTTGTCGGAGATCTCGTCGGCCGCAATGCAGGTGAATGCGCTGTTTGCATCGGTCCCGCTCACCTGTTTGAGCACGTCGATGGCCGGGTAGATGTCGTAGGCCCAGACATAGTCCGGCGGAATTGTCGAAGAGGGGCAGTCCGCATTTATCGCGAGCTCGCTGCTGGCATAGAAGCCGATGCATTTCTCGAGTGCCAACTGGTCCCCCTGCGAGCAGTCGCGCAGCTGCGCGTTGATGCCGCCCTTGTTGAGCATGTTGCCCCAGAAATCGACCATGCGCAGGTCGGCGGAGAGAATCCGCAGCGCATAGCGCGCCTCCTCCTGCATGCGACCGATCTGTTCGTCCTGGGCGTACTGGCGGTTGGTCGTGATGAACACCGAGACGACGACGCCGCTCAGCAGCAGCCCGATCGTCAGCGCCACCATCAGCTCGATGAGGCTGAAGCCGTGCTGACGGCGCGCGGCGGTCATCGAAGCGACGCGGAGTGAGCGGCTAGCCGGCATCGATGTAGGTGTCCACGACCAGGACGCGCCTGAAGACGTTGGCGTCGGCACCATCGTCGTAGCGCCCCGTCGTCGCGCCGCAGTCGTTGGCGGCAGGATTGGCAAGCGACGTCTGGCCGCGCCAGGCGATGGCGACCCTGTACAGCCCGGTGCCGCCGGTGACCGGACCGCTGATGCAGCCGGTCGGCGCCGAGAGGCCGCCGGTGTCGGCGCCGCCGCTCGTTCGCTCCTGCACGCCGTCGAGGGCCTGCTCCCACTCCCACAGGTCCCGCAGCGCCACCTCGTAGGACGAACAGGGCGCGCCCGCGGAGCAGTCGGGGCTCGGCGCGCCGGCGATCGACCCGCTCCCGAGCTGTCCACCCTGGTTGAGGTAGGTCTGAAGGTCGCCGAGATTGGCGCGCATGCGCTCGATGATGTCGTTGGCGAGCGTGCTGGCGGCGGTGCGCTGGATGGCCTCATAGTTCGCGCGCTTGGCCTGAACCTGGATGGCGGCGATGCCGAGCAGCCCGAAGGTGAGCACGGCGACGGCCGCCAACACCTCCACCAGCCCGAAGCCGCGGCTCGCCTTTGCGCCGCCAATAGAACCAGTGGAACCGTTCCTCATTACGGCCTCACGAAGGATTGCAGGTCGTCGTCGGGCCCACCTGAGGGCGACCCGAGAGCGGGATGGTCACGAGACGGCCCTTGCTGGCGCCGCGCTCGTCGCAGATGGCGTACTGCGCCGCGCCGCCTTCGTTGAGCGAGCCGTCGGCATAGTAGATGAG
>JBFEOO010000141.1:0-4051 GCA_041550555.1 Arenicellales bacterium | reverse complement strand
GTTCTTGACGCCCCCCTTCGGCTTCGCGCTGTTCTACCTGCGCGGCGTCGCATCGGCGGCCATCAAGACGCTCGAGATGTATCGCGGCGTCATTGCGTTCATTTGCCTGCAGCTCATCGCGCTTGGGGTCGTCGCCGTGAGTCCGCGTTTGGTCAACTACCTGCCGACGCGCATGTCGCTGCTGTCGGAGACGGCGCCGCCGCCGCTCAACCCGCGCCTGCAGTCGTGCCTCGAGGCGAATCTGTTCGCGGAGTACGAGGCCCGTGAGAGCGAGCTGCGCCAGGCTATCGGCCAGGCGCGCAGCCTCGACATGAGCTACCTGCCGAAGTCGCTGCGGCAGGCCACCGAAGCGGCTGTCGACAAGGCGGAGCGCACGTTCGAACTGCGTGACGACGTCCGCGACGCAGCGGCGACGGTTGCGGCGGCGGTCGAGGACTACCGGCCGCTTCACGTCGAGGTGCGTGCGCTGCAGCGGGATGCGAGACGAATCGAGAAGGAGATCGCCGCCCTCGAGCTACAGCGCGAGCGACTGGACGCGGAGGACGTGCAGTCGGGAGTTCGCAGCGCCCAGCTTACGCAAGAGATAGCGGCGTTCCAGGAAGAGCTGGCGATGCTGCGCGGCGGAATGCCCGAGCGTTGGGAGGCGGAGCACGACGCGTTTCGAAGCACTCAGCAAGCGGAGGAGAAGGCGCGTCAGGTGTACCGTCGCAATGTCGACGAGGCCTACACACCGGTTCGCGATCTGCTCGCGGTGATCGGGTCCACCGACATGCTGGCCGCGTTCGGTGATCAGCTGGCGGCGCTGCCCGCCGAGGTGAGCGCCGCCGAGCCGGAGCTCGGCGCCGAGCGCGTGGCCGCCTTGTCTACGGCCATGCGTGCCGCCGAAGGCGTGAGCGAGATTCGCTCGTTGCTTTCCGACGCCCGGCGGGCGCTCCGAGCCAAGCAGCCCGACAAGGCGAAGGCGTTGGCGGTGCTCGAGGAGGCTGGCCAGGCGTACAGTGCGGAGCTTGCCTGGAGACAGCGGGCGAAGACGGAGCTGCTGCCCGGTCTGCAGGCTTTCGAGGCCGCGATTCGGGACACTATCGGTTTGCGTCAGCAGCCGCAGCTGCCGCGCGAGAAGGCCTTGGCAATCGTGGGCTGCACCGCGCGGCACCGCGACATCTCGCTCTACTTCTAGAGCGGCGGCTCACTGCACGGAGACGACGTCGCTCGACCCAGAGCGCTGGTGATCGTCGGGCGACAGGGTTGCCGTGAACGAGCGTGCCGGGACGAAAAAAAACCGCGCCGGCTCGGGGCCGGCGCGGCTATGTCTAAGTGCCCGTCGACGTCAGTCGGCGGCGGGCGATGTCTCCGTCGGCTGTGCGTCGACGTCGACGATCTCGATCGCCGGTTTGCCTTCGTCGGCGACGATGCCCTCCTCGGACTGGATCTGGGTGTACTTCATGTGGTCGACGCCCTTGGCGCAGTCGCCGAAAACCGCCGGTGCCGCCCCAAACAGCAGCGCCGCGGCGAGAGAAGTGGTGATGGTGCGCATCGCGTACCTCCGTGGCTTACTCGGCAGTGGGTGTCACTTCGGTCGGTTTGGCGTCGGCGTCGACAACCTCGATCAGCGTCTTGGTCCCGTCGACGGTGGTCGCCCCCTCGTCAGCGTCGGTCTGGGTGAACTTCATGTTATTCCCCCAGCTGCAGCCTTCGCCGCCGCCGCCGGCAAATGCCGGGGCCGAGATCAGCAGCACCGCTGCTGCGAGAGAAGCCGTCATGGTACGCATCATCCTACCTCCATTGAAAAGCGGGCCTGGAACATCCGCCGCGGGACGGCGATCACCGCCGTCAGCACGTTCAAGGCTCTAGCATACACGAAAATCCACCGCGACACCCGCGCGGTGGCGGCTTCGTCGAATTCTAAAGAGGATGCGGAAGACGAGGTATGTCTCTGAAATTGAGCAATAATTTTTCAAAAACCGTCCGATGTCCCGGAGCTGGCGGTCGACGAGCGTAGCGCTTGCGCCGTCGGTCGTCGGCGTCACCGCCGAAGATTCGAGCGCAGGGTGCCTCGAGCATCTCGCCCGGGATGACTCGCGCGAGTCGCGACTCACGCACCCGCAGCAGGCCCGCCACGGCCATGTTGCCGAGATTGAAGCCGAGGGCCGCGACGAAGATCGCGGCCCGGCTAGACGGGGCGGCGCGATGCGCGAGCTACTGGCTCGCGGCGTTTCAGTGAGCTGACCAGAGTCAGTCCGATCGCCGCCAGCACGGCCAACGTGACGAAAGCCGTCCGATAGCTGCCGGTGGCGTCGAAGGAGCTGCCGGCCACCCATGGGCCGATCGCGCCGCCGAGTGTGCCGAAGAACAGCACGATGCCGAACAGAACGCCGTGGGAGGCCGTCCCGAACAGCTCCGCCACGGTTGGCGACATGACCGTGAAGAAGCCCCCATGGGCGAATCCGTAGACGGCGGCGAAGACGAACAGCATCCACGGCGCCATCGCCACCTGCAGCCAGGCCAGGCTCGCCAGCAGCACGACAAAGCAGATCATCAGGGCATGCCGACCGCCAATGCGGTCGATCGCGCTGCCGACCACGAGCCGGCCGACGATGCTGAAGCCGCCGATCGCGGACAGAACGCTCGCTGCAATCGGCGCCGAAAGACCGAGATCGATGCCGTGCGGCACGATGTGCACCATGACGGTGACGAGACAGAAGAACACCGTGAGCTGCGCGATGCACAGTGTCCACAGCGCCCGCGCACGGATGGCCCGCGCAAGGGTGATGTCGGCGACAGCAGGGGCACCGCCCGACGCGCCGCGCGCCGGCGTGACGTTGTCCGGTGCAAGCCCCATGCCGTGGGGATCACGCCGCATCACCTGTGCCGCCAGCATCAGCAGCACGCCGGCGCTCACTCCTATGGTCAAGCAGGCGGTGCGCCATCCTGACGACGCGATCAGCGCTGCCGCAACCAGCGGAATCACCACCTGGCCGCAGCCGGTGCCTACCTTGACGAGACCAGACATCGCGCCGCGGCGGCGCACGAACCAGCGTGCGATGGTGGATAGCGTGACGACGTCGTGGGTGCTGAGGCCGACGCCGACCAACAGGCCATAGAACACGAACAGCTGCCACGGCGTTTGCATGCGCGACATCAGCGCGAAGCCGAGTCCGAGGGAGACGGCCGAAACGGACAGCAGCAGCCGAGGTCCGATGGTGTCGTTGAGTCGGCCCGCCAGTACCCCGAAAACGCCCATTGTCAGGAACGTGATCGACGAGGCGGCCGAGATCGTGGCGCGGGACCAGCCGAACTCCGCCTCGAACTGGGCGAACAGCACACCATAGGCGAACATGCTGCCGATGCTGATGCCCTGAATCACGAACGAGGCGGCAACGACGTTGTAGCCGTAGAAGTATCGTGTTGCCTTCACGCGTATCTACTCGAGCCGGGTGGCCGCCGCGTGGGGCGGTGGCGCGGTCAACGTGGCCAAATCAGGCGCGCGAGTCTACTACGAACGAGGGCGGCGCGGGTTCGGTAATGCGAGCGTCGCGCGGCGCCGATCGACGCGCGCCGTCGACCCCGCCCACTGGGACGGACTCGCCGCGCGGTGGCAGCGTCACAGGGACCGCTTTACCGCGGCGAGCGTCTCGCAGCCGACCCCGAATGCCCCGGCGCGGCAGCCGCATCGCGGCGTGCATTCGATCGGCGAGGACCGGCTGTCAACGTAATCCGGCCGACCCGCATGCCGCGCAGCCCCTCGGGTCGGGTCAGGGCAGATCGAAGAGCAGCGCGTCACTGCGCTCGATGCCCTCGAACGACAGCGTGTCGACGGCGCGGATCGTGGCCCCGTCTCCCGCGTGGAGGTGTTCCGTGTCGGCGCGGATGGTGCCGGCGATGACGTGCAGGTAGGCGGTGCGGCCGGGGTCCAATTGGTGCTCCGCCCGCTGCGCTGCGTCGAGGCGCAGACGGAACAGCAAGGTGTCCTGATGGATGCGCAATGTGTCGTTGCGGCCGTCGGGCGAGATGACCAGCTGCAGCCCGACGTGGTCGGGGAACGCCTTCTGCT
>JBFEOO010000140.1:0-4156 GCA_041550555.1 Arenicellales bacterium | reverse complement strand
GGCGCCGCGATGGCGTCGTCGCTCAGCGCCCGCGCGGCGGCGATGACTCGCTCGTCGCTGCCCTCGGCAAACGCGACGCGGCAGCCGCTGCCGCGTATCGCCGCCGTCAATTTGGCAACGATGTCCATATCCGTTTCGCAACCGGATCGTCCGCCGGGCGCTGGGGGTCGGGGTTCGCCGAGGCGTTGCGCCAGGCGCGGCGGCGGCCTGCGGTCAGACGAAATTCTTGTATTTGTCGAGGTGACGCACGGGCTTGCTCAAGGCGTCCCGGCGGAACGGGTCACCGAGCTCGCGCGTGCACATCATCTCGACGATCGTCGTTTTGCCCTCTTTCTGATCCGCGCAGGCTGTCTCCAGGGCGGCGCCCACCTGATCCAGCCGGTCGACGGTCACGCCCTCGGCGCCCATGGCGCGTCCGACCTCGGCAAAGCTCGGGTTGTCGAGATTGACGCCTTCGAAGCGACGGCTGTAAAAGTCGACCTGGTTCTTCTTCTCGGCGCCCCACTGGCGGTTGTTGAAGACCACGGCGGTGACGGGGATACGCTCACGCACACACGTCAGGATCTCGCCCATGCTCATCGCCCACGCGCCGTCGCCAACGTAGGCCACGGCCGGCCGATCCGGCGCCGCAACTTTCGCGCCGATGATGGTCGGAAAGGCGTAGCCGCAGTTGCCGAAGCTCATCGCGGCGAAGAAGCTGTTGGGGTTGTTGAAGCGCAGGTAGCTGTTGGACACCGAGCAGATGTTGCCGATGTCGGTTGACACCATGGCGTCGTCGGGCATGGCCTTTTCGAGCTCGCGCAGCATCTGCCGCGGGTGCATCGCCGGATCGTCCGCCGACACCTCGCTGCTCCAGGTATCGGTTTCCTGGGCCCATTGACTGAGCTCCGTCTCCCACTGCTCCTTCTGGCGCCTGATCTCCGCCAGTCGCTCGTCCTTGTTCTGCAGCGCGGCGATGCGCTCGCGCGCCTTGAGCCGCTCGAGCAGCGCGCTCGACGCTGCCCGCGCGTCGCCGCACACGGCCACACTGATTTGTTTCACCAGCCCCAGCATTTTGTGATCGCTGTCGACCTGAATGATGCGCGCATCTCTTGGCCAGTAGTCGATGCCGTGCTGGGGCAGCGTGCCGAACGGGCCCAGGCGTGTGCCCAGCGCCAGCACGACATCGGCCTGGCTGATCAGCTTCATGCCGGCCTTGGAGCCCTGGTAGCCCAACGGCCCGCACCACAGCGGGTGCGTGGCGGGAAAGGAGTCGTTGTGCAGGTAGCTGTTGACGACCGGCGCGTTCAGATACTCGGCCAGACGAACACATTCGTCGACACCGCCGGACATGATGAGACCGCCGCCTGCGACGATCACGGGGAATTCGCTTTCTGCGAGCAGGCGCGCCGCGTCGTCGAGGCTGTTCGGGCCGCCGGCCCCGAGCTCGACGCGTCGCGGCTGGGGAATCTCGACGTCGATATCGCCGTAGAAGTAGTTGCGCGGTATGTTGAGCTGTGTGGGTCCGCGCTCGGCGACGGCCATGTCAAAACAGCGTCCCGTGAATTCGGCAATGCGCGAAGGCAAGTTGACGTGTCCTTGGTATTTCGTGATCTTGGAGAAGATCGGCAGCTGATCGGTCTCCTGGAACCCTCCCAGGCCGATGGTGTTCGATCCGGTCTCCGGCGTGATCGCCACCACCGGGGAGTGGGCCCAGTAGGCGGCCGCGATTGCCGTGACGAAGTTGGTGATGCCCGGGCCGTTCTGGGCGATGCACACCCCGTGGCGGCCGCTGACACGCGAGTAACCGTCCGCCATGTGCGCCGCGCCTTGCTCGTGAACGGTTGGAATGAACCGGATGCCCGCCGCCGGAAAGATGTCGAGGGCATCCATGTAAGCCGAGCCCACGATGCCGAAGACGTCGGTGACGCCATGAGCGGCCAGGGTTTCGACAAATGCTTCGCTGGGGGTCATTCGCGCCATTATTCGGTGTCTCCCTTGAATCAACTGTGCATCGTCGTGGTGCTTCGTTGCGGCCGACGCAAGACGGCGGAGCTCAGGCCGCCATCGCCTGCAGCGGATCGGTAAAATCGTAACCGAGATCGTCGGCGACCTCAGGGTGGGTGACCTTGCCGCGATAGACATTGAGGCCGGCGCGCAGATGGGGGTCGTCGAGCAAGGCCTGGCGATAGCCCTTGTCCGCCAGCGTCAATACGTGCGGCAGCGTGACGTTGTTGAGCGCAAACGTCGACGTTCTTGGGACGCCGCCAGGCATGTTGGCGACGCAGTAGTGGACCACATCATCGATCACGTAGGTCGGCTCGGCGTGCGTCGTCGGACGCGACGTCTCGCAGCATCCGCCTTGATCAATAGCGACATCGACGATGACGGCGCCCGGCTTCATCGCTCGTACCATCTCTCGGGTGATGAGCTTCGGGGCGGCGGCCCCGGGAATCAGTACACCGCCGATCACCAGGTCGGCCTCGAGCACGTGCCGCTCTATGGCGTCCCGCGTCGAGAAAACCGTATTGGTGCTGCGGCCGAACTGACGCCAGTGTGCCTCAATGACATCGGCGTTGCGATCGATGACCCAGACGTCCGCGCCCATGCCGACGGCGATGTGAGTCGCGTGCGTGCCGACCATACCCCCGCCGAGGATGACGACCTTTGCGGGATCGACCCCAGGCACCCCTCCGAGCAACATGCCCAGGCCGCCATGCGGGTGCTCGAGGCAGTAGGCCCCGGCCTGAATCGCCATGCGGCCCGCGACCTTTGACATGGGGGCGAGCAGCGGTAGCCCGCCGCTGGGCGAGGTAACGGTCTCGTAGGCAATGCAGATGGCGCCGCTGGCAACGAGCTCGCGGGTCTGCTCCGGGTCCGGCGCCAGGTGCAGATACGTGAACAGCACCTGTCCCTCGCGCAGCATCGACCGCTCCGCCGGCTGGGGTTCCTTCACCTTCACCACCATGTCGGCCTGGGCGAAGACCTCCTGTGCAGTGCTGGCGGTGGAAGCGCCTGCGGCTTGGTACTCGGCGTCGCTCGAGCCGATGCCTGCTCCGGCGCCGCTCTCGACGATGACCTGGTGCCCATGCGCGATCACCTCACGCACGCTGGCCGGCGCCAGCCCCACGCGGTACTCGTGGGTCTTTATCTCTTTGGGAACGCCGATCCGCATCCGCTCCCTCCTCGTTTCGTATGGGTTAATCGTGGGCGCCGTACGCCGGCGGCGACGGCGCACAGTGCGAATACGTTATGCGTTGCTCGGCAATGCAGTCTAGTACCAGTGCCGGTTCGGCGGATAGACCAGCACGCCGTGGCGCAGACGGCACGCGGTCGGCCTCGCACCCCCGGTAATGAGGATACGGTGGCGGCCGCAGCGAAACGCCCTCAACGAATCAATGCGGCGAGCTTGCGAATGCCGGGCTCGATGCGGTCGGCGGAGATGGACGAAAAGCCGAGGCGGAAGAAGTTGAGAGGGGGCGGGTCCGCCATGAAGAAGACGTCGCCGCACTCAATCAGAATGCCGGCGTCCAGGGCGCGCTGCTGCAGCGCTTTGCTGTCGAGATCGGCGGGCCCTTCCACCCAGAATGAGGTGCCGCCAAAGGTGGGAATGCGCGCAGAGTGAGGAAGATGGCGGGTCAGCGCGTCGCCCATGGTGCGCCAGCGGTCGCGGTACGCGTGGCTCAGTCGGCGGATGAGGGAGTCGTGGTGGCCGCGAGCGAGGAACTGAGCGACGATCTGCTGGTTGTTGGCGGGAGGATGGCGCAGCATCAGATGGCGCAGGGCGCGCGCTTCGCGGATGAGCTCGGCCGGCGCCACCATGAATCCCATGCGCAGACCGGGCGCCAGGGTCTTGGAAAGACTGCCGAGATAAATGACGCGGGCGCTGCGGTCGAGGCTCTTCAGCGCCGGCGTCGGCTCGTCGCCGACAAAGTTCGTCTCGCTCTCGTAGTCATCCTCTATGATCACGAAGTCGTCGCGCTCGGCGCGTTCGAGCAGCGCCTCGCGCCGCGCTAGCGGCATGGTCACCGTAGTCGGGGACTGGTGGCTTGGCGTCACGTACACGCAGTCGCAGCCGCGCAGCGAATCGTCGACCTTGAGCCCCTGCTGATCGACGGGCGCGGGCACCACCCGGCCTCCACCTCGGGACAGCACGTTGCGGGCGTCGAAGTAGCCG
>JBFEOO010000139.1:0-4218 GCA_041550555.1 Arenicellales bacterium | reverse complement strand
GTCGGCGCCGATCTCCAGCATCGCCGCGTAGAATGTGAAGAAGTCGTCGCCTTCGACCTGCTCGAGCACCCAGAGCTGGTCCTCGAATCTGCTGCTCGCTTCGACGATTCCGCTAGCAGTAATGCCGGCCGGCGCGGCTATCGCCTTGTAGTCCGCGGGAAGCACGGTGCGGTAGAGCTTGCCGAAGTCCTCGCTCGGCCAGGGAATCTGGCGGGCGATGTCCCAAAAATGAATGTGGGTGTCGGTGATGGGACCTTTGCCGCTAGCCATGGCCGCGGCCCCGGCGTCGGTGGGCATCGTGGAAGCCCTCGCCGTCACAGCAACCGCCGACACCGCGCCGAGCCGTACGGCGCGGCGTCCCCGATCCGGACGCGGTCACGGCACACACGCCGACTTCGGTCGCACTGGGCCGTTGTGCCACAGCAACTCGACGTCGCAGAGCTCACCGAGCGGGTCCCACCGTACAGGGCTATTCGGCTTCGAGAGAGACTATGTACGCAACGAGATGCTCGACGTTGTCGGGCGTGAGGAAGTAGCCGATCTGCGGCATCGATGAATGCAGTGGCGGAAACATGATCCGACCGAAGATCTGTTCGTCAGAACGAAAAACAGCGATTGACGCAAAGCTCGGTGGATACAGCTTGAACGCACCACCAGGCTCGACGTCGTGACAGCGGGCGCATTTCTCGCGCGCCAAGCTGGCGCCGAGGGCGGGATCACCGTCGGCCTTGACGGGCGCCGCAACAACGCCCGTCGACAAAACGGCACAGAGCACGAACCTGGCGAGACGCATAGGGGTTCCTCCTGCAATTCATCCTGAGTGGGGCGAGCCTCGACCGCGGAGAGCGTCACGGACCCACGTGGAGACGCTGCCTGCCCGGACGAGCGCTCACGACGCGGCGGGGGTTCGGTGCTCGCGAAGGCATGCCCGGCGCGACAGTCATGGATCAAACGGACATCGCCGACTCGGGGGTGGGCGGTCCAAAGGCATAGGCGCCCCAGACGGATTGGTCGAAGTTGATCACGGACCCGGTCATCATGCCGGAATCCGCCGAAGCCAGGAACGTCACGGCACGGGCGACTTCCTCCGGCGCGAGCAGGCGTTCGAACGGTTGCTGCGCCGCCGCCTCCTGCAGCCAGTCCTGCGGTGCACCATGATACTGGGTCTGTATCCGGTGCTCTCCCTCGGACGCCATCCAACCGATGTTGAGCTGATTCACGCGGATCCTGTTGCGCATCACGGCAAATGCGGTGTTGCGGGTCAGCGTTGCGAGAGCACCCTTCGAGGCACAGTAGGCGGAAATAAACGGCTGCCCGGCCAGCGCGGAGGTGGAGCCGATGTTGACGATGGCGCCCTCGGTTCCCTCGCGGAGCATGAGTTTTATCGCGTCCTGCATCAGAAAGAACGGACCGCGGGTATTCACTGCGAAGATACTGTCGAACAGCTCTTCGGTCGTGTTCAATATGTCACCGCGGTCCGTCAGGCCGGCGACGTTGACGAGGATGTCGAGCCGACCGAAATGCTCGTCGGCGGCGGCGATCACCTCGCGACACTGCGCCACCTCAGCGAGATCCGCCGTTACGAAATGAACGGGGCAGCCGCTCGCATCGCTTATCGCACCGGCCACCGCATCGCCCTTTTCCGCGCTTCGTCCGCAGGTCACCAGCCCCGCCGCGCCCGCTTGCGCGAAGCACCGCGCAATGGCGGCGCCGAGTCCCTGTGTGCCGCCGGTGACCACCGCGATTTTTCCATCCAGCCGGTTCATCTCAGCTCTCCTCGATGTCGTAGCCCGCGGCCGTGAGTGCTGCAACCATGGCATCATGTCCGATGCGGGCGTAAGCCAGCGGCGGCGCCTTGACCGGGTCCTGCTCGGCTTCGACCACGAACCAGCCCGAGTAGCCGTGCTCGGCGAGGCGCTTGACGATGGCGTTGAAATCCAGTGAGCCGTCCCCCGGCACCGTGAACGCGCCTTCGAGCACCGCATCGAGGAAGCTCTGCCGGTGGCGGTCCAGCGAATCGACGACATCGCGCCGCACGTCCTTGGTGTGCACATGCACGATGCGCGCACCGTGCTTGTCGATCACCGCCAGCGGGTCGCCGCCGGCGAACGCGATGTGACCGGTATCGAGGAGCAGATGCACGGCTTCACCGGTATGGTTCATCAAACGGTCGAGGTCGCGCTCGGTTTCGATGGCGGTTCCCATGTGATGATGAAACGCCAGCGGCACGTGCTGCTCAGCGCACCACTCGGCGAACTGGGTCAGGCGGGCGCCGTATGGCCTGAAGTCGTCCTCCGCGAGCGTGCGGCGCGTATTGAGCGGCGCACCGCGCACGTTCTGAATCGTCCCGGCGGTCTCACCGTAGACGAGGCAGGCCGCGCCGAGCGCGCGAAACAGCGTGAGCTGGGCGAGCGCTCGCTCCTTCTCGCGGGCCAGGTCGTTGTCGAGAAGGGTTCCCGAATACCACCCCGACGCGAGCGCGAGGCCGTGCTGCGCGAGCACCGCGCGCAGCTCGGGCACGGACGTGGGGAACTTGCCGCCGGTCTCCACGCCGATGAATCCGGCGGCCCTGGCGTCGCTCAGACAGGTCTCGAGCGGCGTATCACCCCCGAGCTCGGGGAGGTCGTCGTTGGACCAGGCGATGGGGGCAACAGCGAGCTTGGCCCTCATCGGTCACACCCCGACACGCTGGCGGCCGCGAATCTCGTCGTGCTGCGTGCGCGCCGCGCGGACTTCCTCACGCTCGCTCACCTGCGGCACCCCGACATCCCAGTCCGCATCGCCCGGCACCCAGGCGAAACCGTCGGTGGCTATCGATAGCACGGTGGTGCGGTCCGTCGTTTTCGCCCAGTCCATGGCCGCCTCGAGATCGGCGAGACTTTCGCAGTGGCGCGCCAGCGCGCCCATCGATTCGGCGTGTTTCGCGAAATCGACCGAGAAAGCCTCCTTGACCCTGCAGTCCTTGATGAGGTTATTGAACGACGCACCCCCCTTGAAGTTCTGCAGGCGGTTTATCACCGCATAGCCCCCGTTGTCGCAGAGCACCACGATCATCTTGTGGCCCGTGAGCACGGAGGAATAGATGTCGGAATTCATCATCAGGTAGGAGCCGTCGCCGACCATGACGATAGGCGTTCGACTCGGGTCCGCCATGGCGGCGCCCCAGCCGCCGGCCACCTCGTAGCCCATGCAGGAGAAGCCGAACTCACAGTCGAAGGTGCCGGGCGCCTTCACCCGCCATCCTTTGGTCACCTCGCCGGGCAGGCCGCCGGCGGCCGTGATCATCAGGTCACGCTCGCCGGCTTTGCGATTGACCACACCGACCACCTGGGCATAGGTGGGCACGGCCGCGCCGCTCGGTTTCTGGTGCTCGTCGAGAGTCCTGTTCCAGTAGGCGAATTCCGCGCGGCCCTGCTCGGTCCACGCCGAGGACGCGTGCCAGTCTCCCAGCGCCACGTCGAGCTCCGTGACCGTCTCCAGCGCATCGCCGACCACGGCCAGCGCGCGGTGCTTCGTTGCATCCCAACGGGCGGTGTTGATGGAAACGAATTCGGCGTTGGGGCCGAATGCGGTCCACGAGCCCGTCGTGAAATCCTGCAGCCGCGTGCCGATGGCAATGACGAGATCGGCTTGCGCCGCCATGGCATTGGCGGAACTCGAACCGATGACCCCGATCGGCCCGACGTGCGCAGGGTGGTGATGGGGCACGCTGCCTTTGCCGGCGATGGTTTCCGCGAGCGGAATCCCGCGCGCCTGAGCGAAAGCGGCGAGCTTCTCTTCGGCGAGCGAGTAACGCACTCCGCCGCCGGAGATGATCAGCGGGCGTTGCGCCGCCTTGAGTTTCTCCACCGCCGCCACGACGGCGTCTCGGTCGGGTCGCGGACGCGGAACGGTGTGCACGTGCGGCTCGAAGAAGACAGCCGGGTAATCGCAGGCGACTTCCTGGGTGTCCTGGCACAGACCGAGAAACGCCGGCCCGCAGTCGGCCGGATCCAGCATCGCGCCTACCGCCTGGGGAAGCGAGGAGATGATCTGCTCGGGATGGGTGATCCTGTCCCAGTATCGCGTCACCGCGCGAAACGCGTCGTTCACCGAGACGGTCGGGTTGCCGAAATGCTCGACCTGCTGCAGCACCGGGTCGGGTCGGCGGTTGGCAAACACATCGCCGCTCAGCAGCAGCAGCGGCAGACGGTTGGAGTGCGCCACGCCGGCCGCCGT
>JBFEOO010000138.1:0-4251 GCA_041550555.1 Arenicellales bacterium | reverse complement strand
GTGATCGCCGCGGTGCGCACGATGATCCCGTGAACATCGCGAACCGCCTCGATCAGCGCGGGCTCACTGATGTCGGTCGTGGTCGTGACATCCACGTCGCCCCGCGCTCCGAGCAGGCTGATGCCGGCCTCGTGGATAGGCTCGATGACGAGCACCTTGCGTCGTGTCGCCATCGGCCCTCTCAACGCAGCCGACGCGCCCGCTCGGTCGCCTCCCGCAGCCGGGCGATGTCGAGCACCCCCGAGCGCGCCTGCTCGAGGATCACGGCCTCGCGCCGCGTGACGAGGTCGACCGCGTCCGCGAGCTCGGCCACGGCCTCGGGGGGAATGACCACGGCGCCGTGACGATCCAGGTGCACGATGTCGCCGTGAGCGACCCGCATGCCGAAGATCTCCACCGGCGTACCGAAGTCGACGACGCGATTCCACGCGTGGCTCGGAACGACTTTGCCAGCCAGCAGCTGAAATCCCGGCGCGCAGGCATCGAGGTCCCGCATCGAGCCGTTGGTGATGGCACCGCGGCAGCCGAGCCCCCAGTGCACTGCGGTAGCGACCTCACCCCAGAACGCGCCGTAGCCGGGATTCGGATCGATGTCCTCGATCACCGCCACGGTGGGCCCGGGCGGCTGCGCCAGGTAGTCGTGGTAGGCCATGCGCCGCTCGGCGATCTCCTCGGCCGACTCGTCCGGCTCGCTCATGGTACGGCTGTGGGCGGTACGCGCGTAGCCCACGACTGGCGGCAGGGCGGGATCAAGGCACACCATCTGCCCCACCGTGAAGCCGGTGAGTCGCCGCTCGGGCACAACGAGCTCGAGCGCGTTGCAGATCGTCGGCGTGTCCCAGCGCGCCAACGCGTGGAGATCGGCAGGCGACAGCGTCATGGTATCCTCGCTCCGGCTACCCAAAGGGCGGCTCATCGACAGCCCAAGTGTCGCACATGCCGCCCACTTCGTGCAGGGTTTCGCGCAACGACGCGGGTGAGAAGCACCCTCGTCGGCAGACGACGCGCACACCTCCGGACAACCAATGCGAGCCACCGAGCAGCCCCATGGCCACCATCATCGATTTGACCATGCCCATCACCGAGCACTTTCGCTGGCGAAACGAGCGCAAGCTCATCGGCGACCATGCCAAGGGAGATCTGTTTCAGGTCACCTGGATAGGCGGCACGGTGCACGGCTTCACGCACGTCGACGCGCCGATTCACATGGTTCCCGGCGGAGCCACCACATCGGCGATAGCCCTCGAGCGCCTCGTTGGAGAGGCGGCGGTCGTCGACCTGACCCACGTTGCCGCGAACGAGCCGATCGACAGCGACGTGCTCGCCGGCGCTGCGATGCATGTCGTCGCAGACGACATCGTGCTGCTCAAGACATGCTGGGACGAGCGGGTCTCCGTGCATACCCCGGAGTTCTGGACCACCGCGCCCTATCTGACGCGCGAGGCGTGCGCGTGGCTGCGCGAGCGGCAGATCAAAGCGCTCGGCGTAGACTTCCCCCAGGATTTCGTGATCCGCCTGCTGCTCGACAAGATCGTGCGGCCGATCGAGGAGCACGTCTCGCACGACGTGCTGCTGCGCAACGGGGTGTTGCTGATCGAGTACCTGTGCAACCTGCGCGCTGTGCGCGGACCGCGCACGTACGTCTATGCGCTGCCGATGAAGATTCCTGACGCCGACGGTGCGCCGGCGCGGGTGATCGCCGTCGAGGGTTGAACGACGCGCGCGGGCTGCATCGAGTCGGACGAACTACCCCGCCTCACGAGGCGATGGCGGAGCGGCGGCTGCCGATCCGAGACCTGCCCGCGACGGCGGCGGCGCCCGCCGGGAGCGACAACGAGGCCGCAGTGAATACTCCGTGAGCAGGGGTCGCGCAGCTCGGCCTTCCGAACCTCGGCGTCGTCCGCCCGTCCGCCGCTGGCGGCCGTGAACGACATCGCCTACACCGGCACCTCGCCCAGCACGGTGCAGCGGCGAATCACCCGCCGCTCGCGGGCGGCATCGTAGTCGGTGGCACGGTGCAGCACGCAGCGATTGTCCCAGACCATGAGGTCCCGCGGCCGCCAGTGGTGCGTGTAGACAAGCTCGGGGCGCACGGCCAGACGATTGAGATCCTCGATGAGCGTGCGGCCGACGCCGTAATCCACCCCCATCACGCACTCGGCATGGTCGCCGAGGAACAGGCACTTGCGGCCGGTTTCCGGGTGCGTGCGCACGACGGGGTGATCCACCGGCGGCGCCGCCCGTCTCTGCGCTTCACTCATGGGGTCGTCGCCGTGACGCCGGCGGCGCGAGAAATCGAGGTTGTGCACCGCGCGCAGACCCTCGAGCCTCGATTTCAAGGCATCGTCGAGGCTCTCGAGAGCGCCGTACATGTCGCAGAATTCGGTCAGCCCGCCCTCGATCGGCACCTCGATGGCATAGAGGATGGTGGCCTGACCGGTGACGCGCTGCCAGGAGCCGTCGGTGTGCCACGCAAGGGTGCCGCGGTCGGGGTGGCGGCCGTTGGGTCGGCCGTGCTCGTCGAGATTGGAGAGCAGATAGAGCTCGGGATGGCCGTCGGCGTGGTACTGGCTCATGACGTGCACCTGCACCTCGCCGAAGTGGCGACCCAGCGCCACATGGCGCTCGGCCGGCACGTCCTGGTCACGGAACAGCAGCACCTGGTACGCGAGAAACGCCTCGTATACCGCCGCGAACGACCCCTTGTCGAGCGGCCGCGACAGATCGACGCCGCGCACCTCGGCACCGAGCGCCGGCGAGAGCGGTCGCGTACGAAAAGGCCAGCTGCGGGCCTCGGCCATGGGCGAACGCCTCAGCCGCTCTCGGCAGCTGCCGCCACGTCGACGCCGGCGAGCTGCTCGTAGATCTTGACCACCGAGACGCCATCCTGGCGCTCGTAACCGGCGCCGGCAGCGGCCAGAAACTGCTGCAGGGCGAGCGCCGTCATCGGTAGCGGAAAGTTGTGCGCGTGGCCTGCCTCGAGGACGATGTCGAGGTCCTTGGTGAAGATCTCCACCACGCCGCGTGGCGCGTAGTCGCGCTTGAAGACGTGGGGCAGGAACTTCTCGAACACGAACGAGTTGCCGGCACCGTGAGTGATGACGTCGTACACGACGTTAAGATCAGCGCCTGCGCGCGCCGCCAGGGCGATGCCTTCGCAGGCGGCCACGACGTGAATGCCGCACAGCATCTGGTTGATCATCTTGACCGTCGACGCGGCACCCGCGGCCGTGCCGGCGCGGTACACCTTCTTGCCCATGGCGTCGAAGGCCGGCTGGGCGGCAGTGAGCGCCGCATCCGAGCCGGCTGCGATGGTGGTGAGCGTACCCTCGTCGGCGCCGATCTTGCCGCCGGTCACCGGCGCATCGACATAGAGATGCCCGGTCTCGGCCAGGCGAGCCTCCAGCGCCTGCGCCTGCGCCGGTGATATCGTCGTGTTCATGACGACGGTGGCGCCGCGCGGCAGCGCCCCCACCGCGCCGTTCTCACCGTAGAGCACGTCCTCGGCCTGCGCGCCGCGAAACACGCAGATGATGAGCAGATCGGCGTCGGCAGCCGCATCGGCGGCGTGGCTCGCCGCCGTGCCGCCCGCCTGCACCAGCCGCGCCACGGTCGCCTCGTCGACATCGTGGCCACGCACGCGAAAGCCCGCCTTGATCAGGTTCTTCGACATGCCATCGCCCATGGCGCCGAGTCCGATAAAACCGATGTTCTGGGTCATGCCCCTTGCTCCCACTTCTGGCGGATGTGCGCAGCGTCAGTCGGTCATCCGATAATACCGGATTGCGTTGTCGTGAAAGAGGCAACGCCGGTCCTCGACCGAAAACCCCGCGACGATCTCTTCGAAGCCGGCAAAGATGGTCGAGAACTCGGCGACCACGCTGTCGACAGGGAAGTTGCTGGCGAACATGCAGCGCTCGACGCCGAACAACGCGATGGTCTCGAGCACCACGCGCCGATTGGCGGCGGCGGTCCAGGCCGCGCCCGGCTGGCCGAGGCCGGAAATCTTCACCGCCACGTTGGGCTCGGCGGCAAGCACCGCCATGGCATCGTGCCAGGCAGCGAGCCCCGCCTCGCTGCGATCGGCCGGCAGGCCGGCATGATTGAGGATGATCTGCGTTGCCGGGAAATCCCGCGCCAGCGCGGCCGCCTCGGGCAGGTGCCAGTACGGGGTCTGCAGATCGAAGGACAGGCCGTGGCGCGCGAGCAGCGCGTAGCCGGCGCGCCAGCGCGGATCGCTCATGGACCCCG
>JBFEOO010000137.1:0-4265 GCA_041550555.1 Arenicellales bacterium | reverse complement strand
GCTGCAGTGAGAACGATGGTAAGCGGGAGCGCCGTGTGGTCACTGCCCTGAGCGAGCCTGCGGTCTCTCCCCGGCCTGAGCGTCGACACCCATGCGCGCCTCCGGACGTAGCGTGCCCTCATCGCACGGCGGGCGGTCGCCCGTGTCCGCCGATTTCGGTGGGGAGCAGACACACCGTGCGCATTTTCGGCGTTGCGCAGCAAGGTCAAAGGGGCAAGGCCGAGCGCATAGCGCCCTCACGCGGCGCCGGCAATCTCTCGCCGTGCGCCGCCGCATGGACGATGCGTGCAATCTGATCCACGCCGTCGGTCAGTGCAGCCGGACCCGGCTGCAGGACGTAGACGCTCTTGATTTCGTAGAGCTGATCGTCTTTGACCGCCGAGACGTGATCCCAGCCCGGACGGCTGCGGATCTTGCTCGGATCGACCTTCCGTCCACACCAGCTGGCAATGACCACCTCGGGGTCTCGTGCCGCGATCTCCTCGGGTGTCTTGATGCGCCCCTGGGCTGCCTGCTGCTCACGGCTTTCGGGACAGACGTCCGTTCCACCCGCGAGCTCGACGAGCTCCGAGCACCAGCGAATACCGGAGATGAGAGGATCATGCCACTCCTCGAAAAAGACGCGTGGACGCCTCGGGAGCGCCTGCGCCGCCGCGGCATGCCGTTCGAGGTTGACCATGAGCCGCTGCGCGAACTCCTCGGCCGCCGGCGAGAGACCGACCAAGGCGCCAACGACACGCACCGTCTGCAGGATTTCTGCGACGGAGCGTTGGTTGAAGATGTAGACGGGCACCCCGCGCCGGACAAGCTCGCGTGCGATGTCCGCTTGCAGATCGCTGAACCCGAGAACGAGATCGGGCTCGAGTCTGCAGATCTCCTCGTACTTTGCGTCAAGAAACGAGCTTATCTTCGGCTTATCTCTGCGCGCCTCCGGCGGCCGGACGGTGTAGCCGCTGATGCCGACGACACGATCCCCCGCGCCGATCGAATAGAGTATCTCCGTCGTCTCCTCCGTCATGCAGACGATGCGCTCTGGGTAGCGGGGTGCCGCCGTGAGGAGGGCGTCAATCTCCATGGCGGCGAGTATACGGCCATCGCTCCGGTGCGGTCTCGGCGGCTCTCAGGGCAATTGAACTCACCGACGGCGTCGAGAGGATGTCCGCCCCGGCGCTCGGGGAGCGCCCGGCATGTGCCCTGCGCCCTCCGGCGATGCGCGCTGGGTGGTGCTCAGGCGCCGCCCACCGCAGTAGTCCCGCCGCCGTTCTCGGCGGAGACGAAGAGGGCGTCGACCACCGCCTGATTTCCGCGCGAAAACTCGAGCGGACAGGCGTAGGCGGCACCGCTGCGCACGGATTCCGCGAACGCCTCGGCCTGCAGGGTGTACTGGTTGACCATCGGGTAGCGTTCCAGGCGACGGTTCCCGCGGGCGTCACAGATCTCCAGCATCGCCTCACCGTATTTGCCGGCATTGAACGGCGCCGCCACGCGAATCCACCCGTGCCGGCAGTGGAACACCATCTCCTGACGCTCCTGCATGCGGGTCGAGACGTAGAAGTCGAGACGGAAATGGTCGAAATCGCACCAGGCGCGGGTCAGGGTATCGGTGCCGCCGCGGGGGTCGCGGGTGATGTCGCCGCGCACGCTCACCGGCTCGGCACCGGTCACGATGCGCGTCGTCACGATGGGATACACCCCGATGTCGCGCAGCGCCCCTCCGCCCACGTCGAGCTGGTTGCGGATGTTGCCGGGATCGTCGTTGAAGTAGCTGAACACGCCGTCGACGTGAGCCAGCTCGCCGAGCTCCCCTCCCTCGATGATCTCTCGCGCGCGCTGCCATTGCGGGTGGAACATGACCATGAAGGCTTCCGCCGCGAGCACCCCGGCGGCATCGCGCGCGGCGATCAGCTCGTCGATCTCGCTGGCGTGCATCGCTATGGGCTTCTCGCAGAGCACCGGTTTGCCGGCGGCCAGGCAGCGCTTGCTCCATTCGACGTGCAGGGTATTGGGCAGCGGGATGTAGATCGCGTCAACATCCGGATCGGTGAGCAGCGCCTCGTAGCTGTCGTAGAGCGTGATGGCCGGATACGGCGCGGCCATGTGCTCGGCCTTGCCGGGCGTCAGACTGGCGATAGCGCTGACGTAGCCGTTGCTGCTGAGCTGCGTGGCGGGCACCACGTGGTCGAGCGCGATCTTGCCGGCGCTCAGCATGCCCCATCGCACTGGATGCATGTTCGCTTTCCTCCCGAGAAGGTGGTCGCTGTCGTCGGCGCACTGCCGCCGGCGCCGACCATGCGGCTAGGCTAGCAGCATCTGCGGCCAGCGTCTCGCGTTTGCGTCACCGCCCCGCCGCCGATCCGGCCCGCCTCGGAGCTCGGACCGCCATGCAAACAGGCGAACCGGCGAAACGACCCGTGCCCTGGCTCGCTTTTCCGCGCCTCGTCCCCACCCGGTCGGCAGCCTCCGAGGCGGCGTCGCAGCTTGCGGATGACAAAACAGACAGACCGCTGCAGTCGAGCGGCCGCGCACCTGGCGACGTCCGAATCTCCAATGGCTGAGCGCCTTGTCGTCGAGTGAAAACCGAGCGGCGCGGCAGTACCCGTACCCGCAATCGCACTCAAAAACTCCTGCGGGTCATACCGGATGTCGTTCGCTCCGTCATCGCCCACTCCTCCAATGTTCCCGTCGCTCGATCCCGGATGGGCAGGCCGCTTTCCACGAGCTGGGCCAGCGAACGCCTGTAAACGCGCTGAGCGCTCAATGCACTGTCGACCCGTCTTGCGCGGGCACCACCGGTGTTGGGATCGCCCGCGCAGTTGCGTTCTGCGCAGCGCGTTGGCCGTCCAGCGGCGGCCAGGCTCAGCGGCCCCGATAGGGGTGGTCGGTGTAGAGCTCGGGTCGAAAGTCCATGCCGTGCCCCGGCCGCGACGGCGGCGTCAGGTATCCTTCCTCGGGGCGCACCGGCTCGACCCACAGATGGTCGTACCAGCCCATGTACTCGAGCCAGGACGGATTCTCGATGGCCGCGTTCAGATGAGAGCTCAGCTCGGGAAACAGGTGGGGCGCGATGGCGATTCCGGCGCGGTGGGCGTTGCGGGCGATCTCGCGCAGCCCGGTGTAGCCGCCGCGCATGATGTCCGGCTGGAGGATGGGGATCTTGCCGCTTTCGAAGAAGGGCTTGAGATCGTGGGAAAGAAAGTGATTCTCACCACCGACCACCGGCGTCTCGATGGCGTCCGCTATACGGTGGTAGCCCTCGAAGTCGTCCGCCATGACCGGTTCCTCGAGCCAGGCGGGCCGATACCGATCCAGCTGCCGTCCGACCTCGATTGCCTCGTCGACGCTCCAGCCTTGATTGACGTCCACCATGATCTCGATATCCGACCCGAGAGTCGCGCGCATGTCGCGCACATTCGCCACGTCCTCGTCGTGGGTGAACACGTGGGCGACCTGCATCTTGATCGCGCTGAACCCCTCCGCGACGAACCGCTCGGCCTTCTCGATCATGCCGTCGTGCCCGAGCCCGCGGAAGCACCCGGAACCGTAAACCGGAATCGGGTCATCGGTGCCACCCCACAGCTGCCAGAGCGCCTTGCCGCGCTCTCGGCCGAGCGCGTCCCACAGTGCAATGTCCAGCGCCGAGGCCGCCATCACCGTGATGCCCATGCGCCCCTGAATGAACGTCGCGCGCCACATCTTGTGCCACAGCGCCTCCACGTCGTCCAGGACCTCGCCGACGAGCAGCGGCTTGAGCATCTCGTGAATGCACATCTCGAGCGTGCGCATGCCTCCGGCCAAGGGATGGAGGTGCCCGGTGCCGACTACCCCGGTGCTCGTCTCCACCTCTACCACCAGCAGATCGATGTGCTCGAGGCTGAGGAAACCGGTCTTGGGGGGATCGGTGAAGGGAATGGACAGCAGGTGGGTACGGATGTCGGTGATCTTCATCCCAGATCCTCCTTGGCACCCTCGTTGCTACGATCCACGGCGCCGGCACGCCCGCGCTCGAGTCGGCAGACGTAACCCGCCGCGGCCTCAATCCGCTGCAGCGCGCTACCCGATCGGAAAGTTCCCGACCACGCGGCGTGGGCGCACACACAGCGCGCTACTGCCTCTTGCACAGCGGGAGGGATCCTCGGCGCGATAACGCCCGCTCCCATGCTGTGTCCGGCGTCCTCCAAGAACCGGAATGCGTCGGCAAGAAAAGAGTTCCGCACGCTCGGGCTTTCCTGCTGATACCCGTTCTGCTCAAAAGCATCGGCGAGCAG
>JBFEOO010000136.1:0-4525 GCA_041550555.1 Arenicellales bacterium | reverse complement strand
AAGCGTGGGCCGGTCGGCGCTCCCCGCGCACCCGTCTCGTCGCTCCACGGCTCGGCCGTGGCGGGCGACTGCGGTCAGGGAGGCGTACAATAACCGATACGTCACGAACCCGGGCCCTGCCTTCGAGCCGAAGTGGAAACCCCCGAGCACGAGCCGCGACCGCGCAATCGCGGCACGAACAGAGCATTGCGACTACCGACACCTCTTTTTACTTCCCTGTCGCTGCGGGCAAAGTTCCTCGTCATCACCATGCCGCTGACGCTGCTGTCCACCGTCGGTTTGTTCTCCGTGTTTCTCGTGAGCGCCCACCGCACTGGGACCCATGCGCTGCAGGACAAGCTCAATGAGCTGGCGAGCGTACAGGCCGCCTCCCTGGCGGCGCCGCTGCGCAACGTCGATTACCGTCAGGTCGCGCTGATTGTCGCGGCGGTCGGGGCCGATCCCGATGTCGCGGCCATGGTCGTCTACGACGAGCGCGGCGATGTGGTGGAGCGGTTCGGCTCCGCGACGGCTGCCGACGAGGCGGCCTACCACCGTTCACATGCGGTCGACTACGAGCAGGCGGGACGCACTGAGCGGGTCGGGAGCCTGAATCTCGTCCTGACCGACCGCAATGTCTGGGAGGCTACTCGCAGGCGCATCGCACTTGGCGCCGGCATCGTGGGGCTGCTGGTGCTGTCGGTAGTGCTGAGCATCATGCTCGCCTATCGCGGCACAATCGGCGTCCCCCTCTCCCGACTACTCCGAGGCATCAAGCGGGTCCAGCGCGGTTTGGCGCGGCGCGCGGTGCAGTGGCCGAGCAAAGACGAGTTCGGGGCGGTGATCTCGGCATTCAACGAGATGCAGAGCGTGCAGGAGGCGCACGAGACGGCGCTGCGGACGGCACGCGACGAAGAGGCGCACTTTCTCGAGCTGGCGGTCTCGGTTTCGTCGGAGCTTCAGCTCGAGGTTGTGCTGCGGAAGATCATCGCGGCCGCGACGGAGCTCCTGGGTGCGGAGCGCGGGTCTTTGTTTCTGCACGACAAGCGGTCGAACGAGCTGTGGTCACGCATCTCCGAGGGCGCCGTGACACAGGAGATACGCATTCCAGCGCAGAAGGGCCTTGTCGGGGCGTGCTTCTCCTCGGGGGAGATACTGAACATCACCGATGCGTATGCCGATACGCGCTTCAACCGGGACGTGGATCGTCGTACCGGACACCGAACCCGGAGCGTGCTGTGCATGCCGGTGAGGAACAAACAGGGGGACGTGCTGGGTGTCCTGCAGCTCGTGAACAAGATCGACGGCGCCTTCGGCGAGCGCGACATCGCCCGAATCAGGGCATTGAGCGCACAGTTCGCCGTCGCGCTGGAGAACGCCACGCTCTTCGAGGAGGTTCTCAACGCGGGCAACTACAACGAGAGCATCCTCGCCAGTCTCACCAACGGGGTCATTACGGTCGACTCGTCGGACAAGATCACCAAGGTCAACCGCGCGGCCTGTCGCATCATCGATCGGGACGCGGCGGATCTGGAAGATCGAGCGGTCGCCGCGGTCTTCGGCGGACCCAACGGCTGGATTGCCGACGCCGTCGCGCGAATCAACGAGTCCGGCAAACCCGACCTGATCATCGACACGGATATCCACGTCGGGGAGAGTGCCCGGGCCTCGGTGAACGTGACCGGCGTCCCTCTCGTCGATGTCAATGGACAATCCATCGGCGTCATGCTGGTCTTCGAGGACATAAGCCGGGAGAAGCGCGTAAAGAGCACCATGTCGCGATATCTGTCGGGCCACATCGTCGACCAGCTTCTCGAGGCCGGCGACACGGTGCTCGGCGGCACGACGCAGCAGGTGGCGATCCTGTTTTCCGACATTCGCCAGTTCACCTCGATCTCCGAGCGACTCGGCCCGCGCGGCACGGTATCGCTGCTCAATGCCTACTTCTCGCTCATGGCCGACATCGTGTTCAACCACCGCGGCGTGCTCGACAAGTACATCGGTGACGCCATCATGGCGATCTTTGGAACACCGTTTCCCAGTGATCAGGATGCCGACAACGCCGTCAACGTCGCCAACGAGATGATCGTCGCGTTGCGCAACTTCAACGCAACGCAACGCGCGAGCGGAGAGCCCACCTTGGATATCGGCATCGGCATCGCCTTCGGAGATGTCGTCGTCGGCAACATCGGTTCACCGCGACGCATGGACTACACGGTGATCGGTGACGCGGTCAATCTCGCCTCCCGCCTCGAGAGCGTCAACAAGCACTACGACACGAAGATTCTCATGAGCGAGGACGTGGTGGCCAAGCTCAGTGCACGCCGCAGCCTGCGCGAGGTCGATCTCGTCCGCGTGAAGGGAAAGGACAGGGCGGTCGGCGTGTTCGAGTCTCTGGAGTACCACACAGACGAGACGTTCCCCAACATGAAGCCCACCCTGCGCGCGTTCGCGGGGGGACTCGTCGAATACCGACGGCGTCATTGGCACGAAGCGCAGACGGCGTTCGAGCAGGCGCTCGCAAGCAATCCGAACGACGGCCCGTCGAAGGCCTACATCGAGCGGTGCCGCTACTACGTCGACAACCCGCCGGCCGAGGACTGGGACGGTGTTTGGGTAATGTCGACCAAATAGTGACGGCCGGCAGCGCGGCTCCGCAGCCGCAGGTAACCGGAGAAACCGGGGTCGGCGGCGCCGCAAACGAACATCAGCGCAGTGACTTGCCGCCGGCAGAGGATCCGCGGCGACCGGTTCGGGAGCGGGTCCGCGGGGTCACCTTCGGGGTGCGATCCCCCAGCACGGCGAACGCGCCCTTGAGCGCGTCATCCATTGCCGCCGTCATGCTCAAGGCCGCCGTGTCGACGTCGAGGGCGACGAGGGTTTTGGCGACCTCCGGCGACACTCCCGAAATCGTGCACTCGCAGCCCATCAGCCCCATGGCCTTACCGATGCGTACGAGGTGATCTGCCACCAACGCATCGACCACCGCCACGCCGCTGATGTCGATTATGAAGGCGCGGGCCTGCGTTTCGGCCGCTTTGGCCAGGGCGACGCTCATCACCGCGCGGGCGCGGTTTGCGTCAACCACGCCGACGAGGGGTACGAAGAGAATACCCGGCCAAAGCTGAGTCACCGGCGTAGACATCTCCGTCAACGCCTTGCTCTGCAGAGCAAGCCGATCCGACAGGGTGGTGGCAAAATTGCGCATGATGACGTAGCCCAGCCGGCTGTGGCTCTCGAACAACGCTTCGAGGTTCTTCGCCTGCCACACGAGAACCTCGAGCCGCTGGGCAGCAATTACCGTCGCCGAGCGCCGGAACAGACCGAGCAGCACCATCTCGCCGATGAATTCGCCCTCCCTGCGCTCTCCGAGCACCTCGGGCTCCGTCTTCGCCGGCACGCGCACCTGCACCCTGGCGCTACCCCGAACTATGAGGAATATCTGCTCACCGGTGTCACCTTCCTCGATGACACACTCGCCCGGCTGGTAGATGCGGGTCTCGGCGTGCCCGCTGAGCGTGGCAAGCTCCGCATCGCCGAGAGTCCTGAACAGCGGCGCCAACACCAGGGTGTTGGCCCCAGCGCTCGTCGCCGTCTGATCGGAGTCGCCGATGACGTTGCCAGGCGCCATAACTAACCACCGCCGTCATTCCCTGTAGTGTACCTCGGTCGGTCAAGGTCACTCCGCGGGCCGTAGGGCGTTCGCTGCGCCGCCGCCGGCTGAACGACGGTGCGGCAAGACCGAAACAGCGCGCGGCTAACCAGTTCCGCGGCGCGCCATGAGGCTCGTGTCGGCCACCTTCAGGCGATCGGCAAGGGAGTTGGCCAGATTGCGCATGACCACGTAACCGATGTGGTGGTTCTGCTCGAAGACCGCATCGAGGTCGTCCTTGGACCACACGAGGACTTCGAGATCTTCCTCGGCGATGACCGACGCGGAGCGGTAGTACTGACCGAGCATCACCATCTCGCCGACGAACTCCCCCTCGTCGAGCGTGGCCAAGACCTCCGCCTCGCTGGAATCAGGCACCTTCGCCTCGACACGCGCGCGACCCGAGAGAATCATGTACACCTCGTCGCCCGTCTCGCCCTCCCTGCAGAGAAATTCACCATCCTCAACGGACCGGCACTTGGTACGAAACTCGAGCTGCTTGAGCTCCTGGGGACTGAGCGCCTCGAAGAGCTGACCAAGCCCGAGCTTGTCCGAAAATTCAGCCATCACGAGCCGAAAATGCGTCGATAGCTCCGCCCGGCCGCTAGCCCAGAGCGCTCTCGCCGCCGGCCCCGCTGCCGACATTGATGAATTCGTCTAGCTCGCTGACCATAATGACGCCAAAGCCGCCGCTCCCCGCAGCACCCCTCTTTATCGCGTCCACGGCCTGGTCCTTGAGCTCGTCGCGCAGCGCAAGCTCGACGCGGACTTTCTGCTGCAGCGTGACTTCGTGCGGCACGCCGCGGAACACCAGCACGTCGACGCCTTCGGATTTGGTTCCCAGCACGTTGGTACAGGTCATATGCTTGATTTCGGCCTCGAACAGCGCACGTT
>JBFEOO010000135.1:0-4531 GCA_041550555.1 Arenicellales bacterium | reverse complement strand
CCCGGCTCGAAGGCCTTGCCTTCGAGCGGGTAGAGCAGCAGATCCTGCACGTTGATCGGCAGACGATCGAAATCGTCCAGGAACAGCGTGCCCCCGTCACACTCCTCGAGCAGCCCGCGCTGACCTTCCCTGGGCACGTTGGCAAGTCCGTGGCTACGCCCTATCCCGAACAGCCTGCCGAGGGCGATGGCGGGATCGGCATGCTCGAACTGTGCACAGCTCACCGCACGGTAGGGTCGATCACGACGCCCACTGAGTTGATGAATGGCCCGGGCGCCGTCGGTCTTGCCGGTTCCGGACTCGCCGACGATAAGCACCGGCGCGGATCCTCGGGACGCCAGCACCGCGTCCTCGAAGACCCGCTCCCAGAGCGGGCTCGCGCCGATCAACCGCTCGGCCCGGATCCGCGTCAGCTCCGGATACTGCTTCTCGAGCCGTCCCAGCCCCGGCAGCGACCGCTCGCCCGCGCGCGGCATCTCGGCGGCGGCGTATTGATCCAGCTCGGTCTTCAGCTGCTTGATCTCGCGGGTGAGCTCGCCGATGCGGCTGTCGCGACGCAGCACCACCGTTCGCTCGCGCTCGAGCAGGCTCTGGAGCAGTTTGATCCGCCGGCGGATGATCCCGCGGATACCGAACAGTTCGTGATTGGCGATTGACACGGCGAGACTGGCCGGGATCAGCGCCAAGGGGAACAGCAACCAGTCGAAGTCGGGTACCAGGCCGTGCCCGAGCAGCAGTCGCGGCAGTATCCAGAGTCCCACGAAGGCGCTCGTCGAGACCGCCATGGCGACGACGAACCAACGCGTCTGCTCCCTTTCCTTCGGGGACTGGCGCGTGAGGTAGCTGTGCACCAGCACGAGCGTGGCCAGCACCAGCATGAACAGGTTGATCCATAGTCGCGGAGGATAGATGGTTGCCATGCGCTGGGTAACGGAGCCGGCGGCGAATGCCATGATGGCGCCCAGAATGCCGACGGGCAGCAGGTATACGAGCGGCCGCACCCAGCGCGGCACGCCACGCACGATCTGGCGCCCCGGGAAGACCAAGGCCACGTGAAGCAGGCAGCTGATCGTCAGCTGTATCGCGACGATCTCGACGCACTGCGTCACGTATACGCGCGTCGTCGGGAACTCGGGTAACAGCGGCGAGAAGAAGTCGGGCCAGAACCGCTGTCCGCTGAACAGCCACAACCCCGCGAACACGAAGTTCAGACAGACCAGGAAGGCGACGGGATCGCGTGGGTTCGACATCACGATGAACATCGCGAGCACCGCCAGGAAGATGACGAACAGCGCGCGAATGCCGTAAAGGCGCACGAACTGCGTGAAGCCCAGATCCGTTGGCGTGAGCTGAAGCTCCAGGGGCCGAGCGTCCCGCTGGACGAGCAGCGTGAGCGAGCGGTCGCGCCAGTCGCTGCGGCGGTTCAGATAGTCGCCGAAATCCTCGGCGTAGAGGTCGTGCCACTCCTGCGTCGAACGGTTCCCCGCCGCAGTCACCACGTCTCCCGGGACGAGCCCGGCGCGCGCCGCGGCACTGCCCGGCGTGACCTCCCCGACCACGAACCCACCGGCCTCGAACGAGCCGGCGAACCCGACCAGCCGGAGGTCGATCACGGTGGGCACCCAGACTGCGCCGATGTATATGGCCAGACCGGCGAAGAGTGCCACGACGACAAGCTTGTGCCGTTGAACACGCATCGCGACCACCCCCCTTATCACACTTCGCGCACACACTCTACCACACCAAAGCGCCGGCAGATCTGCCACACGAATACGGGCGCCTAGCTGCAACCCATTGGATTTGTTCCTTTTGTACTTGAGTGCTGCCGGCCTGGCACGGCTCGTGCAGAACGTATCACCGAACGCGAACGACACGGAGGCGAGGAGACGACGGATGAACCACTGCAAACACATGCCACACGCTCGAACCGGCACCAGGTCGATAGCCGGGATCTGCATGCTCGGCCTGCTCGTGACCGGACTGAGCGCGTGTTCGGTGAAACGCATGGCCGTAACCAAAATCGCCGACTCGCTGGCCGAAGGCGGAACGGTCTACGCCTCTGATGAGGACCCGGAGCTTGTCGGCGCGGCCGTGCCGTTCGCGCTGAAGACGCTGGAAGGGCTGCTGGCCCAGGCGCCGTCGCATCGCGGCACGCTGCTGGCCTTGACGCGCGGCTTCACACAGTACGCCTACGCCTACGTCCACGTGCCGGCCGACGAGGCCGAGGACCAGAACGTCGTCGCCGCCTACGCCCAACGCGACCGGGCGCGCCGTCTGTATCTCAGAGCGCGCGACTACGGGCTGCGCGGACTCGACGCTGGCAACGCCGCGTTCTCGAAACGGTTGCGGAAGCGCCCGACCGACGCGGTCGCCGGGCTCGACGCCGACGACGTCGCCCTCGCCTACTGGACCGCGGTGTCGTGGGCGGCCGGCATCTCGCTCGGCAAGGACGACGCGTCGCTCGTGGCCGACCTGCCTGCCGTCGAAGCGCTTGCCTACCGGGCGCTCGAGCTCGACGAGGCGTTCGATCACGGCGCCATCCACGCCTTTCTGCTGAGCTTCGAGGCAAGTCGACCAGGGGCAACACCCGAGCAGAGGTCCGAGCGTATCCGTCTTCATTACGAGCGGGCCGTTGCGCTCAGCGGCGGACAGCTGGCAGGCCCGCATCTGGCGCTGGCGGAGGTCGCCAGCGCGACGTCCGGCGAGCGCTCCGTGTTCGACGACGCCGTGTCGAACGCGCTCGCCGTCGACGTGAATGCACGCCCGGAGTGGCGGCTCGCCAACCTCATCTCGCAGCGGCGGGCCCGTTGGCTCCGAAGCCGCACTGACCACTACTTCATCGACTAGCCCTAGGAGGACCCGGCCATGTTGCTGCAACCGATCCTGCATTCGATTCCCATCGTCGTCGTGGTGCTTTCCATGTGGGTGTCAGCGGCGATCGCCGCAGAACGCACCAGCCGCATCAAGCTCGCCACGCTTGCGCCAAAGGGCTCGCTCTACCATCGCGTGCTGCAGGAAATGGGTCAGGCGTGGCGATTGGTCGAAGGCGACGACAGTCGATTCGTCATCTACACCGACGGTTCCCAGGGATGTGAGGCCGACGTCGTGCGGCGCATGCGCGTCGGTCAGCTCAATGCCGCCATGATGTCCGTGGTAGGTCTCTCGGAGATCGAGCCGTCGGTGGCGGTGCTGCAGAAGCTGCCGTTCGTGTACCGGTCCTGGGACGAGCTGGATCACATCCGCGAGTCGTTGGGCCCGGAACTCGAGAAGCGGCTGTACGACAAGGGGTTCAAGGTGCTGTTCTGGGTCGAGGCCGGTTGGGTGCGATTCTTCTCGACGCAGCCGGTCACGACGCCCGAGGACATCAAACCCCTCAAGATGTTCGCGTGGGCCGGCGATCCCGCCCTCGTGCGATTCGCCGAGTCCCTCGGCTACCGGCCCGTGGTGCTGGAAACCGCGGACATGTTTCCAGCACTGCAAACCGGCATGGTGGACGTCGTTCCGGTGACACCGATGTTTGCGCTCGCAGCCCAGGTCGATACGCTGGCGCCGTACATGCTGGACATCGAGTGGGCCCCGATCGTTGGTGCGACGGTGGTGACGCGCAAGGTCTGGGAGTCCATGTCCGCCGCCGGCAGGGCGGTGCTCGGCGAGCACGGCGATCAAGCCGCCGAGCGGCTGCGTGCCAATCGTTCACGTCTCGACACCGAAGCCATCGCGGCCATGGAGCGGCGCGGGCTGGAGGTTCGGCGCTCGACGCCGGAGATAAGAGCGGTCTGGCGTCAGCTGTCGGAGGACACGCTGCCCGAGCTGCGGGGCCACACCATTCCCCCCGACGTGTTCGACGCCGTGCGGGCCCTGCTCGCGGCGTATCGGCGCGCGAGTCCCGGGCAATGAGCGTCGCCCTCGCCTTTTTCCGCCCGCAGGCGGCGTGCTCGGGTCGGATCGCCATCGAGAATCTGATCTGCGGCGCAGCGTTCGTGGCGACGATGCTGCTGCCCTGTCTCCAGATCGGATTGCGCGCTATCGGCCATACCGGTCTGTACGGAGCGTCAGAGCTGCTCCAGCACCTGACCCTGGCGATAGCGATGACCGGCGCCGCCATTGCGAGCCGCGACGACCGTCTGCTGTCGCTGGCGCGCTCCCACTCGCCGGCGACGGGAAACCGGACGCAGCTGTGGCGAACGGGCCGGGCGGTCGCGGTCGCGGTCTGCGCGGCGCTCTGTCTGGCCGCGGCGCAGTTCGTCGCCACCGAGATCGCGGCAACCGAGGCGCTGACCTTCGGAATCCCGCAATGGTGCTGGCAGCTGCTGCTTCCTGGCGGGTTCGCGCTGATGGCGGTGCGTCTGGTGCGCAACGCCGGTACCACACCCGGTCCCCGGGTCCTGGTCGCCACCGCCGCGGCAGCCATGCTCGTGCTTGCCGGGACCGCAGCCGCGCACGCCTGGTTCGTGCCGGTCGCCCTGTGCGTGCTGGTTGCCGCCGCGGTCGCCGGCGCGCCGGTGTTCGTCGCGCTCGGTGGCGCCGCGTT
>JBFEOO010000134.1:0-4542 GCA_041550555.1 Arenicellales bacterium | reverse complement strand
GCGTGTTCCGACTCTGACGCATCGACGCGCGACCGCCGTCGGTGGCTAGGCCCCGCGGCGGCCCACGGGCAGGCCGGGCATCAGGGTGACATCCGTTCCCGGCTGCCATCAGTGTCTGGCGGCATCTCGCTGCGTGTTCCGGCAGACGCGCGCCGCTGGGCATGAGCGATTCGAGCCGAATTTCCACGGTGCGCCGAGAGCGCCGGCCCGCGCGCTGGGCTACAATCGCGCGTCGCGACGGGCGTGGGACGGTGCGGCGTGGGGGTGCAACAATCTGAGGAGGCAGACCCTTGAATCTGAGCAGCATGCTGGCGGCCCGCGCAGAGGCGGGCGACCCCGTCCGTGTCGGCCTGATCGGCGCGGGCAAGTTTGGCACCATGTTCCTGGCCCAGGCCCGTCTGACCCGCGGGCTGCACGTGATCGGCATCGCCGATCTCGACGTGGCGCGCGCCCGCGCGGCGTGTCTCGGCGCGGGCTGGAGCGAGGCGCAGATCGCCGCGCCTTCGTACGCCGGTGCGCTGCGCAGCGGGGCGACGCACATCGCCGATGATGCCGGTGCGCTCATCGACACCGGCGGCCTCGATGTCATCGTCGAAGCCACCGGCGATCCCGCGGCGGGCGCCCGTCACTGCCTCGCCACGATCGCCCAGGGCCGCCACATCGTCATGGTGAACGTCGAGGCCGACGCGCTGGTCGGCCCGCTGCTGGCGCGCACGGCACGTGAGGCAGGCGTCGTCTACAGCCTCGCCTGGGGGGACCAGCCGGCGCTCATCTGCGAGCACGTCGATTGGGCACGCACCTGCGGCTTCAACGTCGTCTGCGCCGGCAAGGGCACGCATTATCATCCGACGTTTCACCAGTCGACGCCGGACACGGTGTGGGAGACCCTCGACGAGTATCTGAACATCACCGATCGCGGCAGCATCAACCCGAAGATGTTCAATTCCTTCGTCGATGGCACCAAATCGGGCATCGAGATGACGGCGGTGTGCAATGCGACGGGGCTGACGCCACAGCCCGACGGCTTGGGGTTTCCGCCAAGCTCGCGTTTCGATCTCGCGCGGGTCTGCAAACCGGCGCACGACGGCGGCACGCTCAGCCATGCTGGCACGACGGAGGTGGTCTCCTCGCTCGAGCGCGACCGTTCCCCGGTGCCGCATCATTTGGCCATGGGGACCTACGTCGTCTTCGAGGGCGAGACCGACTATGCGCGGCGCTGTTTCCGGGAGTACCACCTGCTCCAGGACGATTCGGGTCGATACGCCTCGTTGTACCGGCCGACGCACCTTATCGGGCTCGAGCTCGGTGTCTCGGTGGCGTCTGCAGCGCTGCGCGGCGAGCCAACCGGCGCCCCGACGGGGTTTCGCGCCGACGTCGTGGCGACGGCGAAGACGGCGCTCGCCGCCGGAACCCTGCTCGACGGCGAGGGCGGGTTCACCGTGTGGGGCAAACAGATGCCGGCCGAGCGTTCGCTGGAGATAGGCGGATTGCCGTTGGGTCTCGCGCACGGCGTGCGGCTCAAGCGCGACGTTGGCGAAGGCGAGCAGGTGCGCTGGTCCGATGTCGATATCGACGTTTCGGACGACACGGTGCGTTTGCGTCGACAGATGGAGGAGGCGTTCGCGCCCGAGCTCGGCAAGGCCGCCGTCGGCTGATTCTGTCGGCGACGCGTCGTTCCCCGCGCGGCCCCGTCTCTGCGGAGGCCGCCGCCGTTGCGCCGGTGATCAGCGGCGACCGCGCCCGGCGCTTTAGCGCTGTGATGATGCCATGACGCTGTCGGTGCCGCTGCGCGCCATTGCGCTCGCGCTGTTCATACATACGCTTTGGGGCGGCAATCCGGTAGCCGTCAAATTCGGTCTCATCGTGTTTCCGCCGATGTGGAGCGCCTTCATCCGCTTCGTGCTGGCGACGCTGTGCATCGTGGTTTGGATTTGGGCCCGCGGTACTCCCTTTCTGCCTCGGCGAGGAGAGTGGCTGACGCTGCTCGGCCTGGGGGCCCTGTTCACGGCGCAGATCGGCACCATGAACGTTGGCTTCGACATGACCACCGGCGCCATGGCTTCGGTGCTGATCTCCACCAACCCGTTGTTTGCGGCGCTGTTTGCCCACTGGCTGCTCCGCGGCGATCGTCTCACGGCCGTCAAGTCGGCGGGGCTGCTGCTGGCTTTTGTGGGCACCGCGGTGGTGCTGCTGCAGGGAGCGGGCGGCGCGGGTCTGGAGATCGACAATTGGGGGAACTGGATCGTTCTGCTCAGCGCGTGCCTGCTCGGGCTGCGCCTCGTGCTCGCCGCCCGCGTGCTGCAGCGGATAGACGAGGCGCGCGTCGCCGTGTGGCAGATGGTGGTGTCGCTGCCCCTGTTTGCCATCGGCGGCCTGGCATGGGAGACGGTGGCGTGGCAGCACCTCGACTGGAGACCCGTCGCCGGCCTGGCCTATCAGGGCTTCGTCATCGCCGGTCTCGGCTTCATGGTGACGTTCTACCTGATGAAGCGCTACACACCGAGCGTCATGGTCAGCTTCAACTTCGTCGCGCCCATCGCCGGTGTGCTGCTCAGTGCCTGGCTGCTCGACGAGCGCATCACGACGGGCATCGTTTTCGGCATGATTCTGGTGGCATCGGGGCTGCTGCTGATCGCCCGCAGATGACGCGTTGCGCGTGCTCGGCAGCGTCCGCTATGCTCCGAGCGGGAGCAGCGTGCGGCGCTGCGGAGGCGCCGAGGAGGAGATCGGTCCGTACCTCGACGGCGGCTGGTCGCTGACGGTGGCATCGAGCTGCCGTTCGGCGGCATTGAGCATTGCCTGCGTGCCGGGCTGCGAGTCCTCGTACGGCTGCAGCCTGCTTTAGACTGTTGCCATCAAACACGGAGAGGGATGACCATGCGACTGCAAGGCAAGTCCGCCGTCGTCACGGGGGCGGCGTCGGGATTCGGTGCGGGCATTGCGCGGCTGTTCGCCGCCGAGGGTGCCCGCGTTATCGTCGCGGACGTCAGCGACCAGGCGGGCCGCGGGATCGTTTCGGAGATCGAGCGCTCCGGAGGGCAAGCCGTCTACGTGCATGCCGACGTCAGTCTGCGCGGGGACACGCGGTCGATGATCGAGGCGGCCGTCGAGGCCTACGGGCGGCTTGACGTTCTCGTCAACAACGCCGGTTTCTCGCATCGCAACAAGCCGATTCTCGAGGTCACCGACGAGGAGTTCGATCGCGTTTTCGCCGTTAACGTCAAAGCTGTTTTTCTCGCGGTGCAGGAGGCCTTGCCGCAGTTCCGCGCTCAGGGCGGCGGCTGCATCATCAATACCTCGTCCACGGCCGCGCTGCGACCGCGCCCCAACCTCGCCGTCTACAACAGCTCCAAAGGGGCCGTCAACACGCTGACCAAGTCGCTGGCGGTCGAGCTGGCCGCTGACAACGTCCGCGTCAACGCCGTCTGCCCGGTGATCGGCGAGACCGGGCTGCTGGAGACATTCATGGGCGTGCCCGACACGCCCGAGAACCGCAAGAAGTTCGAGGCGACGATTCCCCTCGGCCGCTTCTCACGGCCCGAGGACATCGCCAAAGCGACGCTGTTCCTCGCCAGCGACGACGCCGAGTTCGTCACCGGCGTCACGCTGGAGGTCGACGGCGGCCGCTGCATCTGAGCGGCGCACGGTCTGCGTACTCAGCCGCCGCGCGACGCCTCCATGGCCTGCTCGACGAAGTCGAGACGGTCCTGTCCCCAGAACAGGGCGCCGCCGTAGATGTAGCTCGGCGCCCCGAACACGCCCCGCTCGACGGCGGCGCGCGAGTCCGCTTCGCGGGCCTGCGCGACGTGGTCCTGGGCGGCGGCATCCGCCAGCGCTGCGCCGTCGAGCCCGTTCTCCGTGGCAATGTCCACAGCGGTGTCGACATTGGCGATGTCACGTTCCTCGGCCCACACGGCGCGCAGGAACGCACCGGCCAGTCGCACCGCGTCGTCACCTGCCTCGCGACAGGCCACCACCATGTGTGCGGCCAGCCGCTCGTCGACGGGCCAGTGCCTGGGATGAATATTCAGCGGGCAGCCCAGATGCCGCCGCCAGCGTGCGAGTTCGAGCAGCCGATAGGCCTGTCGTTCGGGCGAGCGCTTGGGTAGCGGCAGCCCACCCGTGGCCGGGAAGACGATGCCGGCCAGATCCACCGGGTGCACCGTAATCGCAACGCCGTGACGCTCGGCGATGGCTACCAGTCGATCGTGACCCAGATAGGTCCACGGCGAGTTCAGCGAAAGATAGTAATCAAGGGTCCCTTTCATGACATGGTGCCTCGTGTGCGCGGGGGCAGTCGGCGATGCCCCGATTGTATCGCGTGGACTCGACGGTGCGGCAGGTAGTCTGCGAGGAGACAGTCGTGTAAGGTTGCGGCAGCGTCGGACGCGGGCCGAGCCCCCACACCGCGTGAGGCGGGTACGCGGGCGGGACGTGCCGGGAACAGACGATGAGCGACAGATACAGCGCTTACCAGCGGCTTGGTTTCGACTACCCTGCCGAACGCGTGCTGCGGGTCACCCTGCTTGGCAAGGGCACGAT
>JBFEOO010000133.1:0-4777 GCA_041550555.1 Arenicellales bacterium | reverse complement strand
CGGGCACAAACCCCGCCGCTTGCAGCTGAACGCCACCAGGCGCTCGGCGCGGCAGGTGTCGCAGCGTACCCGCAGAAAACCGTGCTCAAGACGCCCGCAGCGGAGATAGGCCTCGAACTCGCGATCGACATGCCCCGGCAGAGCCCTGTCCTGCGCCGCGAAGTGCGCCTTGAGCCTCGGATAGTGTTCCCCGACGAGCCGATAGAGGAGGGTGCGCTCGGGGCGGTGGCGCTCGTAGACACTCGACGCCCCGCCCGAACGGGCTTCCTTGCCCACCACGGACTGCACCCTGTTCGCGTCCTTGCGAAGGAGATGTCCATCTCAGCGTAGCACCGCGAGCGGGCGGCGGCGACTCGGATCACCGCTTCTAAGGAGAGTGCGCCACGAGGAACCCCGCCGACCGCTGTACCGCAACCTACCCCGACTTCCCCTTCGGCGACCTGCCGCTCGACATCCAGGAGATCGTCACCGCCGCCTACCGGCTGGGTGCGGCTGAGACCGTCAGCGGCTTGTGTCAGTGCTGAGCCCGATGAGGTGGTGGATCGGATCGCGGAAGGCGTCAGGGGTGGTCACATGCGGCTCTGAGTCAGATCCTGACTGGAGGTGACCCCAGACGGGGCTGCCGCTCGCTGCCGACGTGTTGCCCACCTCCGGCAGGGTGCGGTCCAACCCTGTCGGCTCGTCGACGAACCGCCGCTCCTAAGGCTCGAGCGGCCGAAGCAGTGCCCGATGTAGTCGGTGGACGAGAAGCTCACGGCGAGGTAGTCGGGAACGGCGCCGTCACCCAGCCCCTCCGCCTCGATCAGCGTCTTGGCGAAATCCGCGGTAAACGCATCGCCGACCGGTCTGATGGTGAGCCGCGTCGAGAAATAGCGTCGTCCGCAGCACCGAACGGGTGCGCGAAGACCCGCCCGGAACCCGGGAAATCGACTTCGAACGGCTGATCGTCGCGGTCGCCGAAATCGTATGTCGTGGGCTCCGCGAGCAGCTCCCAGCGGGTGCCGGCATAGCCCGCCACGAAGCCCTTGGCACGCCATGCCGGCACCCACGCGGCATGGCCCTGGTAGTAACTCGTAGTGGTGACGAACTGGCGGGCGGACTTCGAGAACCAGAATGCCTTTCCTGCATGGCCGGCCATCGACACGGCACCCCTGTCCTCGATCGACACCGCGAAGATCTTCGCCAGCCCCCGCGTGTGCAGGGCGAGCAACGTGGAGACGAGGATGGCAGCAGGCGAACGACCGTCGGTACGCGCGGCTTTCTGGGTGGGATCGATCTCGGTGCGCTTGTCGACACCGCCCCCTTCGGCCAACAGCGGGTAGCGAGCGTCTTCGATGTTGTACGCCACCTCGCCGGTCTCCCGATCGAGCCAGACGTTACCGATCATACCGTGGTCGGCGGGATGGGCGCCGGTTGCAAGCGTAGTGTGGCCGACGATGGTCTCGCTGTCCGCGCCCCGGGCAGGGGCCCCTGCGCTCAGCAGACCAAAAAAACCAGGCTCGAAACAGCCCTGTTCACAGCTTCGCTACCCGACGCGTCACGCGCGCGTGTGCGCCGGCCACCCCTCGCGCAGCCATGCCAGCGCCTCGTCGGCGTGACGGCCGTCGAATTGACGCAGCTCGGGTTTCGTCAGCGGGTCGAACACCCGCGCCCAGATCGACAACCAGCGGGCATCGCCGACAACGGCCATGCGCTCGACGCTGCCGAGAAAGGCGCGCACGTGCTTCGCCTTCTCCGCCACGACACCGAGCCCGAAACCGCCGTACTCCTGCATATCGGCGTAGATGCGAATCTTGGTGCCGCCGTCGAAGGCCTTGCGCAATCTCGGGAAAAGGGGCGCCGCGTCCTCGGTCCTGATCTCGCCGTGAACCGCGTAGGCCAATAACCCTCCCGCGGGATCGTCGAAATCGAGCAGCGTGAGATTTAGCCGATCAGTTGGGTGTCGCTGACCCGTCATCGTCCGTCCCGAAACATCGCCGATCCCTGTCACCTGCCCGGCTTCGCGATGCGAAGCCTCCAGACAGCGCAACGCGCTTTCCGCCCGAGCCGGTCAGGCTCCGCTCGTGAAACCGATTGTCCTGTGACTGCCGTCGCAGAACGGCTTGAAGGCCGATGCGGCGCAGCGGCCCAGCGCGAGAGTGGACACTCTCCGCTCAGTTCGTCACCGCCGCCGATCGCGGCGCGCCTACGCGCGCGAGCATGCCCCTCACCTCGTCGAGCTGCTCGGCGATGTACTCGTAGTAGCGTTGGCGGAACTGACCGAAGCCGTCGTTGGCGCCCGGCCTGTTCCAGTTCTCCGGCCGCGCGGCGAGGATGCTCTCGTAGCGCTGCTGCCAGAAAAGGAGGTTCTCGCCGATCTGTGTGTAGCGCGGCTCGTCGAACATCGCTCCGACGGCGCGGCTCTTCGAGCGCAGCAGCGGCATCTCGAGCACGAAAATACGCGCCTCGGTGTCGTAGAGCTCATTGGGTCTGTGCACGGGCAGATACTTGACCATCGCCCCGTGACGCGTCGGCAGCCAGTTGCCTTCGAGCAGCGCCTGGCGCAGTTTCTTATCGCGGTACAGGCGCTGAATATCCTCGATCGGATAGCGGTTGCCGCGTAACGCGAGATTGGCGAACTCGTTTGCGGGAACCGAAAGATTGAACAGCTGACGCAGCTTGGTGACGCCGACGGACTGCTCTTTCCACACGTCGGCGGCAGCCAGCGCATTGTGCAGCGCGTGCGCGCAGTTGTCCGAGTAGCCGCTCCAATTGTAATCCGCCTCGCCGCGCGCATATTCGTCGTTGAGCGCGTTCAGGTAGTCAATGACGGACCCCAGTCGCTCACGAGGCATCGGCAGCCGTGCACAGTACACATGGCGACCGAAGCGCAGGGCGAAGTCGGTGCTGAGCGTCTCCGAGGCGATCAGATAACGCCAGTCCTGCTCGCTGTCCGAGGGCGGCTTGTACTCGTCGTGGATGTCGATGCCGGACCACAGGCGGTCAGCAATGGCGCGGTCCAGCACCTCCACGCCACGGTCGCGGTCGAGCACATCGCCCGGCTTCAAATAGCCGTCGAAGAACAGCTCGCGCCCTTCGATCAGCATCCAATTGACGTTGCGGAAGGTCTTGTTGACGCTGATGCCGACGCCGACGTCGCCGGCGCTCGACTCCGCGACGTCGGCCGGGCAAAGCTCGAGGCGCGGGTAGTCGGAATCCTCGTCCCGGCAGGCGCCCCTCAGGTACATCACGGCGTGTCCCGGGGTGCCGCCGCGTTTGGCGAACTTCGCGCGGATCTGACTCAGCGCGCATATCGACCCATAGTAGGGAAACAGCTCGTCGTAGACGGGCTCCGGCTCCACCGCGACGTACTCGCGTTTTTGCGTCACCGCGCAGCCGCTCGCAGCGACGGCGGCGAGCAGCACACAGCACAGGCCGCGCCACACGCGCGCGCCCTTGCCGGCCGGCTCAATCGAGGCCACAGGCACCTCCTCCGCAGCACGACGCCCCCATAGCGCACGGCGGCGACGCCTCGCTGCCCACCTGGCGCACCACGTGAGCGCCACGGATCAGCCGTTTCACCAGCGCCGACGCCGGTGTGTCACCCAACGGTAAATCGGCCCGCTGGCAGAGCTCGCCCCAGGTGGCGACCTGCTCACGAAGGCGATGGCGGACTTCAACGATCCGGCCATTGCTCTCGCACAGATAATCGTAGCTGGGCATTGCTGAAAACCCTCGCCTACGTCCAGATGAAGCAGAATTATAGCGTCGGGGAGGGAGAGCGTCTCAGCGCTGCCGCGAGGCGCGGTCGAACGCGCCACGCAGCGCACGCGCCGACTGATCGATGGCTCGTACTCCCGCGTCGATGACGCCGCCGAGAGCGATGAAGGCGTGAATCATGCCTTCGTAGTTGCTGAGCTCGACGCGATTGCCGGCCTCCTCGAGCCGGCGCGCGTAGGCGATGCCCTCATCGCGCAGCGGATCGTATCCGGCCACGATCACCAATGCGTCGGGCAGCGCGGCAAGATTCCCGGCATTGAGGGGTGCGAAGCGGAAATCGCGACGTTTCTCGACGTCGGGGCAGTAGTTGCCAACGAACCACTCGATGGACTTGCGGGTCAGCAGGTACCCCTCGGCAAAGTCGCGATGGCTGGCGGAGTCCAGGTTGTCGGCGGTAACGGGATAGATCAGCAGCTGCATGCACAGCGCCGGGAAGCCTGCGTCGCGGGCGAGGATGCTGCACACGGCGGCAAGGTTGCCGCCGGCGCTGTCGCCGCCCACGGCAAGACGCTGTGGGTCGCCGCCCACACGCTCGGCGTTGCGGCCGACCCACTCGAGCGCCGCGAAGCAGTCTTCGACCGCGGCGGGAAAGCGATGCTCGGGCGCGAGTCGATAATCGACGGAGACGACGACGCAGTCGCCCTGCCGGGCCAGGCGTCGGCACACCGTGTCGTAGCCATCGAGACTGCCGATGGTGTGACCGCCGCCGTGGAACCACACCAGCACGGGCAGCGGCTGCGCGGCCGGCCGCGGACGATAGCTGCGCACCGGAATCTCTCCCGCCGGGCCGGGCAGGCGCGCATCGCGCACCTCGAACAGCGTCTCGGGTGGGATACTGAGCTTCGCCGCACGCTCGTTGTGAGACAGGCGCGCCTGCTCCGGCGTCATCTGCCAGTACTCCAGATAGCCGGACTCGCGGATGAGCTTCAGTACGTATTGTGCCTGCGGATCCAAGGTCATCGCGTGACTACCTGTGCTGGGAGCGGCGCTCGTAGGCTATCGTTCGACGCGCCGCTGT
>JBFEOO010000132.1:0-4828 GCA_041550555.1 Arenicellales bacterium | reverse complement strand
GTCCCGACGAGTCACGCGAGGGCTGAGCGCCTATCAGCGCCATGGCCTGGTTTGCCCAGTCGTCCCCCTGGACATCAATGCGGTCCGACAGATCCTCGACGTGATAGTCGTGCTGTGTGCCCAATCCGCCCGGGAGTACCGTCAACGGCGTCTCGAGCTCCCGATCTGCGGCGTCGTGGGCATCGTCTGCCCTGCCTGTTGCAGCGGCAAAGCGGCAACCGTAGTGGTAATGTGCCCCCGCTACTAGGCTGCGCCATGAACTCGTTGTCGCGCGCCACACGATCTCCGCGCGATAACGTCGCTCGCGGCTGCGCTTTCTGGCGGGTACCTCGATCTCGAGAGGCGCGCCGACGTGCAGCGCCCGAGAAGCGCTCAGCAGCAGACCCGTCTTGCCGATGTTGAGGATGGTGGCGGCCTCGGCATGCTCCATCCCCGCCGCGCGGAACCGCGCCTGCTCGGTGATGGGAATACGTCTCTCCGCACGCCTGTCCGAATTGGTCTCTGTCACGGCGATATCCCCCTGCGATCGGCCGACGCTTGTCGAACCCGAGTCACCCGCAGGGGTTCTATGTACCAGATTGGCGCCAGGGCGTCCAGATAGACGGTAGGTTTCGACCGATAAAGCGTCGTGCGGGGGGCGGGGGGGTGCGCCCGGCGGGTCGGCGACTGCTATCGACCACGCCGGAGTCCGGCGCTCGTCGCCCTCGGCGGGTATCTGGGAAAGTCGGCCGAGAGCGATCTGCGAAGGCGCCGCCCCGCCGTTCAGCGTCGCCCCTCGGCTAACGCCTGCGCCGAGCGGTAGTCGGTCTTGCCGGTGCCGAGCAGCGGTATCTCGTCGACCACCACCAGCGTCCTCGGCAGTGAGATCTCCGCTGCGCCCTGCGCTTTGCCGTAGGCAGCAAACGCCTCGCGCGTGGCCGACTGGCAGTCGGTGAGCAGCACCAGCTGCTCACCCTTGCGCGGATCGGGCAACGTTACAGCCGCGTGTCGATAGCCCGGCCACAGTGCTTCTGCGAGCTCTTCGACGGCGGGCAGCGACACCATCTCGCCGCCGATCTTGGCAAAACGTTTGGCGCGACCTTTGATGTACACAAAACCGTCTTCATCGATGTCGACGATGTCGCCCGTGTCGTACCAGCCCTCGGACGGCGGTTTGACGACGCCCGGCTCGTCGAGGGTCAGATAACCCTTCATCACGTTCGGCCCACGGACGACGAGCTTGCCGCCCGCCTCCACGCCGGGAAGTGCGTCGAGACGATGTTCCACGCCCGGCATCAGACGGCCGACCGAGCCGGGTCGGCTCTGCATGGGTGAGTTCATGGCGAGTACCGGCGCAGTTTCGGTGGCACCATAGCCTTCGAAGATGCGACAGCCGAAGCGTTCGCTCCAGACGCGTTGCGTCTCGGCCTTGACTTTCTCGGCACCGGCGAACACGTAGCGCATGCTGTAGAAGTCATACGGGTGCGCAAACCGCGCGTAGCCGGCGAGAAAGGTGTCGGTGCCGAACATGAGCGTGGCATTCGTGTCGTAGGCGAGCGTCGGCACGATGCGGTAGTGCAGAGGCGAGGGATAGAGGAACACCTTGATGCCGGAGAGCGTCGGGAGAATGGTGCCGCAGGTCAGGCCGAAGGAGTGAAACATGGGCAGCGCATTGAACACGATGTCCGTCGGGCCGAAGTCGATGCGCGACGACACCTGATAGCGGTTCGCCTGAATGTTGACGTGGCTGAGCGCTACGCCCTTGGGCGCGCCCTCTGTGCCCGACGTGAACAAAACGACCGCCTCGGCGTCGGGATCGCGGGACCGGGCGGCGACGACGTAGGCCAGCCCCGGAGCAAGCAGTCCGGCTACGCCCGAGAGCTTGTCGAGCAGCGTGAGCCGCTGGCGCACATCCTCGAGATACACCACGCGGACGCCCGCTTCCCCGAGGGCGGTCACCATGTCGCCAAGCTTGGCGACGTCGACGAAGCGTCGCGAGCTGTAGACGGTCCTGAGCACCGCCGAGCGGCACCCTGACACCACCGCGCGGCTGCCGGTCGAGAAATTGAGCATCGCCGGCACGCGGGCAAAAGCCTGCAGTCCCAGGAAAGTGACCGCGTTGGCTATCGCGTTGGGCAGCAGCACGCCGACGCGCTCGCCGGGCGCGGTGTGCCGCGCCAGCGCCCGCCCCAGTGCGAAACAGGCAAAGGTGAGCCTGCGGTAAGACAGCGGCTTGCGCTCGATGTCCTCGAAGGCATGATGTCCGCCTCCGTGCGTCGCGCGGGCGTCGAGCAGTGACTGGAACAGCGTGCGCCGGCAGTCGCTGCTCTGGAAAATCATGTCGGTCATGACGTCGTAGAGCATCTCCCCGGCTCGCTGCCGGCGGCGACGGCCCTTGAGCGTCGGTGGAACTTCGAGGCGGCGCGGCGGCATGAACTGCACGCGCACTCGGGGAAACCATCTGAGCCGCACCTTTCCTCTGAGTCTCGAGAAGTAGCTGTACTGGGCCCCGTCTATGCGCACTGGCAATACCATGGCGCCAGACTTGTCGGCGACCATGCCCGGCCCCTCGTAGACCTTCATCAAAGCACCCGTGACGGTGATGCGGCCTTCGGGAAATATCACCGTTTTGTTGAGACTGTTGACGCACGCGATCAAAGATCGCATCGCATAGGGATTCGCCGGATCGATGGGATAGGTTTGAGCGAGTTGTGTGAAGAATCGCACGATGCGGTTCTTGGCGACATTGCTGTTAATGGCGAACGTGAGGTTGTCGGGAACGAACGCGGCCAGCAGCGCCGCGTCGAGGAATGACGTGTGATTGGCCACAATCAGCACTTTTTCGCCGGCACGGCGATAGTGCTCCAGGCCATTGACCTCGACCCTGAAGCAAGTGTCGAGTAACCAAGCGATGGCGGCTTTGGCCAGCGCCCCCGGTAGCAGGCGTGTGATGTAGAACGCCACCGCCGTGTTGGCGACGGCCACGACCAGCAGCACTTCGGGCACCGTGGCGCCCAAACCGAGCAGCACGACGGTGATGACCGACGATAGCACCATGAACAAAGCGCCCATGACGTTGTTGCCGGCGATGTTGCGCGCCCGGTGCTCCGGCTCGCTGAGTCGCTGCAGCAGCGCGTTGAGCGGTACGATGTACAGGCCTCCCGACACCGCCAGCAGCAGCAGATCCGCCATCACACGCCAGTTGGCGGGTGACTGCAGGAAGACTGCCACGCCCACGAGCTCGGTGCCGTCGGCAATTACGGCGTTGCCGCTGGCGAAGAACAGGTCTATCGAGAAAATGCTCATGCCAAGGGCGCCGAGCGGCACATAGGTCGCGTGCACCTCGCCTTTGAGCAGCCGGTTGCACATGAGCGAGCCGAGCGCGATGCCGACCGAAAACACCGTGAGAAACAGGGTTACGACCTGCTGGTCGCCGCCAAGGGTGTCCTTGACGAAGGTTGGTGCCTGGGAGAGGTATGTCGCGCCGACGAACCAGAACCAGGACAGACCCAGAATGCACAGGAAGATTTCGCGGCGCTGGGCGGTGTGGGCGAGGATGCGCCAGGTCTGACGCGCGAAATTGTTGTCCACGACGAGGCGCGGATTGCTCGCTGCCAGCGCCGGGATGTAGCGGCTCGCCAGCCAGCCGCACACAGCCATGGCGACGACCAGGACGCTGACCATGGTGATCCCGCCGCGCTCCAGCACCAGCAACCCACCTAGGAGGGTGCCGAGCAGGATGGCGACGAAGGTCGCGCCCTGTATCAGCGCGTTGCCGCCGATAAGCTCGTTCTCGTCCAGCTGCTCGGGCAGAATGCTGTACTTGAGCGGCCCGAAGAACGTCGACTGTGTGCCCATCAGAAACAGCACGGCCATCAGGAACGGGACGCTCTTGAGCGCAAAGCCGAGCGCGGCCAGCATCATGATGGCGATCTCGGCGAGCTTGGTCCAGCGAATGAGTCGTGCTTTGTCGAACTTGTCGGCCAGCTGGCCGGCGGTTGCCGAGAAAAGAAAGAACGGCAGAATGAAGATGCCCGCCGCCGCCGTCACCATCACCTGAGCGTTCAGGCCTGCTTCCTCGGCGACGACGAAGGTGATCAGAATGACCAGGGCGTTCTTGAAGAGATTGTCGTTGAACGCGCCGAAGAACTGTGTGATGAACAGCGGCAGGAAGCGCCGCGCGCCGAGCAGCGCGAACTGATTGGGCGCGCGCGGCCGTACCGAGCTGTTCGCGGTGTCTGTACTCATTAGTTTAGGCTGTCGTCTCTTCGTGCTGCCCGGGGTCCGGGTGCGATCTATCGTCGCGTGGGTACTCGATGAATTCGACGCCGCGCGGCCGGGCAGCAACGACGCCTGCCGCCGGCGCCGCGGCTCGCACCGAGATTGTAGCTGTCGCGCGGCAGCGAGCGGGCGCCGCCGCTCTTCGAGAATCGCCGACGTGTCCGAAATGCCAATTCTCGGTCGGGTCGGCGCGCCATAGGCGGTGTTGCGTCACGGCAGGTCTCGGCGGCGTTGGTGCGTATCGTGAGCGGAATCATCGCCGGGGTCGAGAGCGACGGACGGATGGCCGTTTGAATTACTGACGGTCGCTGCCCTGCGGCGGACCTCTTGTTCCGCCGCTGCGCCGCCCTGTATGCTAGCGGTTCGCCCAAGATCGATGGGACCGCGCGGTGCGGGCATTGTCCGGCCCGCCGATTGCGGCTACTCCACAATCGCAGGGAACACAAGCCATGGCAGTGAGTCTGCGTACGCGATGGGAGCAGCTCGGGCCCGGCGGCTTCGCGCGCTGGTTTCTGATCAAGCGCATCGGTAAGACGACGACCCGTAGGATCGACCAGTTCATCGCCAG
>JBFEOO010000131.1:0-4901 GCA_041550555.1 Arenicellales bacterium | reverse complement strand
GACAGCGTCGCGTTTCTCCATGATCACCGAACGCCTGAATCGCCCGCATCTGAAATAGTGCGGTCCGTGAGGCCGCAGTCGAGACGAGCGCAGATTTCCTGCGGACTTTCCATTCCAATACGACAGAAAGGGAGGACCGTTCTGGCGCCGCTTGAAATAGCGTTCGTCTTTGAAATAGTCGTACCGGGCCAGGGAGTCCTTGGTTCTGACGACCTCGAGATTCTCGAAGTGGAGCTGACACACGGCGTCGCCAACGCCGGTAAACACGTCGTCGAGGTTCCCACGGCGAACATGGAAAAGCTCGTCGTCATCGATGTGGAGGAGCCAGTCGAACTCCCGCCGCGCGATGGCGATTGCATCGCGCACATTGAGCATTTGCATCGATCGAACTGGCACGCCGCTGAGCAGCGATGCCGAAACGGTCACCCGACTGCCGAACGATCTGGCCAGCTCGATATCGTCGGCGCTGCCGCGATCGAAGTACAGATAAATGTGCGCGATGCCGATGGCCAGGTGGTAGCGAAGCCAGCTCTCCAGATTGAGCGGCTGGTGTACCGTGCTACAGATACATACGCGCGCCGGGCGGAGGCTGGACCTCTCGTTGTGCATCTCGTTCTTTAGTATTGCCAGCAGCGGCTTCAATGTGCAGACATCATCGATGCTAGCACCGGCCGCTTCCCGCTAGAACCGCCCTGCACGCGCGGGACAATTACGCAAAACCCGGCACCGAGGCCGGGTTTCGGGTAACGCTCTGAAAGACCCTGTACCACAAGGTTTTTATCTGGTAGGCGCGAGTGGAGTCGAACCACCGACCACTACCATGTCAAGGTAGTGCTCTACCACTGAGCTACGCGCCTAGGAGCCTCTCAAAGTAGCACATTTGCAGACTATCGGACAATCGACGGCCACACCGCGCTCGCTCAGCGCTTGCCGCCCTCGACGACGCCGAAGGTGCCCGCCTTGAGCCCCCGGATCTTGTCACGCACGCGGGCTGCCTCCTCGAACTCGAGATTGCGGGCGTGGTCGTACATCTGCTTCTCGAGCTTCTTGAGCAGCGGCACCAGCGATTCGGGGTTGAGCGCCTCGTACTCGGCCGACGGCTCGGCCGCGGCCAGCGCGCCGCGCTCACGGTAGCGCGCCCGTTTGCCGGACCGCTCGCCGACACCGTCGATGATGTCCTTGACGGCCTTCTCGACGCCCTTCGGTGTGATGCCGTGCGCGGCGTTGTAGGCCACCTGCTTGTCGCGCCGCCGGTCGGTCTCCTCGAGCGCCCGGCGCATCGAGTCGGTGGTGTTGTCGGCGTAGAGAATGGCCTTGCCGCGGATGTTGCGGGCCGCCCGCCCGATGGTTTGTATCAGCGAGCGCGTCGAGCGCAGAAAACCTTCCTTGTCGGCGTCGAGGATGGCGACCAGCGACACCTCCGGGAGGTCCAAACCTTCGCGCAGCAGATTGATGCCGACGAGCACATCGAAGCGCCCGGCGCGCAGGTCGCGTATGATCTCCACCCGCTCCACCGTGTCGATGTCCGAATGCAGGTAGCGGACTCGCACGTCGTGGTCGTGAAGATAGTCCGTCAGGTCCTCGGCCATGCGCTTGGTGAGCGTGGTCACCAGCACGCGCTCGCCGCACTCGGCGCGCAGCCGGATTTCCGAGAGCAGATCGTCGACCTGCGTCGCTACCGGCCGCACCTCCACTTCGGGGTCCACGAGGCCGGTCGGACGCACCACCTGATCGATTACCGCGGGGCAGCGCTCCTGCTCGTAGGGGCCGGGCGTCGCTGAGACGAAGATCGTCTGCGGCATCAGGCGCTCGAACTCGTCGAACCTGAGCGGCCGGTTGTCGAGCGCGGACGGCAGGCGAAAACCGAACTCCACCAGTGTCTCCTTGCGGGAGCGGTCGCCGCGGTACATACCGCCGAGCTGCGGCACCGTGACATGGCTCTCGTCGATGAACAGCAGAGCGTCGCGGGGGAGGTAGTCGATGAGGGTCGGCGGTGGCTCGCCCGGCGACCGACCCGAGAGGTAGCGGGAGTAGTTCTCGATACCGTTGCAGTAGCCGAGCTCCTGCATCATTTCGAGATCGTAGAGCGTGCGCTGCTCGAGGCGCTGCGCTTCCACCAGCTTGCCGGCCTCGCGCAGATGACCGAGGCGCTGGCGCAGCTCATCCTTGATAGCCTCGATGGCCTTGAGCACCGTCTCGCGCGCCGTTACGTAGTGCGACTTCGGATAGATGGTGGTGCGGGTGATGCGCTCGTCGACCTCGCCGGTGAGGGGATCGAACAGCACCAGCCGCTCGATCTCGTCGCCGAACAGCTCAAGGCGAATTGCCTGGCGCTCCGACTCAGCCGGGAAAATGTCGATGACGTCGCCGCGCACGCGAAAGCTGCCCCGCCGCAGCTCGACCTCGTTGCGCGTGTACTGCAGCTCGGCGAGCCGGCGCAGGAGCTCGCGCTGATCCAGGATACCGCCCTCCCGCAGGTGCAGGATCATCCCGTGGTAGGCCACCGGGTCGCCCAGGCCGTAGATGGCCGAGACCGTCGCAACGATAACGGTGTCCTCGCGTTCGAGCAGGGCCTTCGTCGCCGAGAGGCGCATCTGGTCGATATGCTCGTTGATGGTCGCGTCTTTTTCGATGTAGGTATCCGTGCTCGGCACATACGCCTCGGGCTGGTAGTAGTCGTAGTAGGAGACGAAGTACTCGACGGCGTTTTGCGGGAAGAAATCGCGCATCTCGGCATAGAGCTGGGCGGCGAGCGTCTTGTTGGGCGCGAGGATCAGCGTCGGGCGGTTCAGGCGTGCGATGACGTTGGCCATGGTAAACGTCTTGCCGGAGCCGGTGACGCCGAGCAGCGTCTGGAACGCCTCGCCGCTCTGCAGGCCATCGAGCAGCGCCTCGATCGCCCCGGGCTGATCGCCGGCGGGCTCGAAGGGGCTCTTCAATCGGAACTGACGCATCTTGCCAAGCTGGCGCGTGCCGAACACACTACGGGGCTTCCTATACTACCCGAACTCCCCTGCGGCGGAGCCGCCCAACAGGACAGGTAATCGAACCGTGAGCCAACTCACGCTCTCCGAGCGCGCCCGCGCCATCAAGCCCTCCCCCACCATTGCCGTCTCGACGCGGGCCCGCGAGCTGCGCGCCGCCGGTCGCGACGTCATCGGTCTCGGCGCCGGCGAGCCCGACTTCGACACGCCGGAACACATCAAGGCCGCGGCGATCACGGCCATCGAGCAGGGCTTCACCAAGTACACGGCCGCCGACGGTACGCCGGAGCTCAAGGCAGCCGTCGCGACCAAGCTCAAGCGCGACAACGATCTTGTCTACGCGCCCGAGCAGATCGTAGTGTCTTCCGGAGCAAAACATAGTATATTCAATGTGTTGTTATCTTTAATTAATCAAAAAGACGAGGTGATCATCCCGGCACCATACTGGGTCTCCTACCCCGACATGGTGACCCTGGCCGGCGGCACCCCGGTGATCGTCCGTGCCCGCATCCAGCAGGATTTCAAGATCACGCCCGAGCAGCTCGAGCGAGCCGTGACCGAACGCACGCGACTGCTGATCCTCAACAGCCCCTGCAACCCCTCGGGCGCCGTCTACTCCCGCGCCGAACTGACGGCCCTTGGCGAGGTGCTGGCACGCCACCCCGAGGTGGCAATCGTCACCGACGACATCTACGAACACATCTTGTGGTCGTCCGAGCCGTTCTGCAACATCGTCAACGCCTGCCCGCAGCTCTACGAGCGGACCATCGTCGTCAACGGCGTCTCCAAGGCCTACGCCATGACCGGCTGGCGCATCGGCTACGCCGCCGGCCCAACGCCGGTGATGGCGGCAATGCGCAAGATCCAGTCGCAGAGCACCTCGAACCCGACCTCCATCGCCCAGGCCGCCGCTACCGTGGCGCTGGCCGGCGACCAGAGCTGCATGCGGCCGATGATTGACGCTTTCAGAGCGCGCCACGACCGCGTCGTTGCGCGCCTGAACGAGATCGACGACGTGCGCTGCCTCAATTCGCAGGGCACCTTCTACGCCTTCCCCGACTTCAGCGCCGTCATCGACCGGCTCGGCGACGTCACCGACGACGTGGCGCTGGCGGAGTACCTGCTCGACGCCGCCGAGGTGGCGTTGGTGCCCGGCTCGGCGTTCGGCGGCCCCGGCCACCTGCGGCTGTCCTACGCCACCGACATGGCGACACTGGACGAGGCCCTGGACCGCATCCAACGGCTGCTGCGCAGCTAAAGCCCGCTGTCTTGTCTCCCCGCACCCGTCGCTCGCGCTGGCTGCCGTTCGCGCTGCTGCCGCTTGCCCTGGTCTCATGGGGGCAGAACGTCGACGATATCAACGACGGCGAGTACAGGCGGCTCACCGAGCGCCCCGACGGCCCGATTCTCTTCTATGGCAAGCAGCTGACGATCACGCCTGCCGCATTGGCCGAGGGCTGGGTCGACAACTATCAGTGCCACCGCAACCTCCCGGCGATTCGCGCGCTGCAAATCGTCTTCCGCGAGCACACCACACGGGAGCTCGAGCTCGTCCACGTCGAGAACGTCGCCAAGGCCTGGGTGGAGGGTCCCACGGTTCAGCTCGAGGACGTGGGCGCCGCCACGCTGGTGTGCCTCAAGAGCCAGAACCGCGTGCTCGCGAGCACCGACCGCGGCATCTACCGCCTCGTGGCCGGCCCCTTCTTCCAGCGCTTCCTCGACGGCTACTTTCCCGTCGAGGTGCGCCTCAAGATCCGCTACCCCGCCGACCGCGTCAGCGTTCGGCAGATCCGGCCCGTCGACGCCGGGCTCACCGTCGACGATCAGCGTGGCGAGCTCACCATCGAGAGCCTGTTCGAGGGCATCCTCACGCTCGAGGTGCTCTTCGAGGAGACACAGATCGACGGCGCCTCGCAG
>JBFEOO010000130.1:0-5292 GCA_041550555.1 Arenicellales bacterium | reverse complement strand
GCCGCGTGCTCCACGGCGACGTCGGTGTGATCTTCGGCAATCGCGGTGGCACACGTAATGCCGTGCGCTACATGTGGTCGGACGACAGCCCCGAGATTTCCGTCAACAACGACCTGCCCAGCGAGGCACGGTTGCACCCCAACGACTGGGGCGCGTGGCTTCTGCAGTGAACGCCCGGCGCGCAGGCGCGCCCGCGAGGACGTGTGCGACGGCGACCATCCGAGAGGCGCCCGGCGGCGCCGTCCCGCAGCCGCGGGGGACCCGTCTCGTCGGCGTTCCCCGGTTGGCCGCGCAGGGCGGCGGTGGCCCGCTCGCGCAATGCGCTCCCGCAGCGGATCTGTGGTAGCGTTTAGGGAGGCGGCGGCGCGGCGCTCCGCGCGCCGATGACGACAAGGGAGGAACCCAGGATGATCGAGACGCGACCCTTTGGGCGCACCGGCCACATGAGCGCGGCGGTGATCTTCGGTGCCGCGGCGCTCAAAGAGGCGACGCAGGCCGAGGCAGACCGAACTCTGGATGTGCTGCTCGAGTTCGGCGTCAATCACATCGACACCGCACCGCGCTACGGTGACGCGGAGCTGCGCATCGGGCCATGGATGCGCTCGCACCGCGATGCGTTCTTCCTTGCCACCAAGACCGATCAGCGCACCTACACCGGCGCGCGCGAGCAGCTGCATCGCTCCCTCGAGCGACTGCAGGTGGAGAGCGTGGATCTGATCCAGCTGCACGCACTCTATCATCCCGCTGAATGGGACACCGTGTTCGGCGAGCACGGCGCGCTCAGGGCGCTGGTCGAGGCGCGCGAGCAAGGCCTCGTTAGATTCATCGGCGTTACCGGTCACGGCTGGACGATAGCGGCGATGCACAAGCGGAGCCTGGCGCAGTTCGACTTCGACTCGGTGCTCATGCCCTACAATTTCGCCATGGCCCAGAACGAGCGTTACAACGACGATTTCGAGGAAGTGGTACGCCTGTGCAAAGAGCGCGGGACGGCGGTCCAGACCATCAAAGCCCTCGCCCGAGGTCCTTGGGCGACAACGCCGCCGAATCGGGCGACCTGGTATCAGCCGCTCGAGGACCCGGCCGACATCGACCTCGCCGTGAGCTGGGTGCTGGCGCGCCGGGAGCTGTTCCTGGTGAGCGTCGGCGACATGGACCTGCTGCCGAAGGTGCTCGACGCCGCCGGGCGTGTCGGACCGCGGCCGGATGACGCGGCGATGCACGCCTTGCTCGACGAGCGTCGCATCACATCGCTGTTTGGCATCGGAACCTGAGCGACGCTGATCTGGTCGCGGCAACACCTTGCGCGGGGAGACCAAGTCCCGCGGCGAGAGATGGCTGTCCGTGCTTTATCTCGGCGCCGGGGCGAGGAGCCTGCGATTGGCTTGCCGTGCCGTGATGGACCCCGCACGGCAGCAGTCAACGCGTAGTCGAGCTCGGTTCGGGGGGCCGTCGTGCGATTGCGCCGCTACCGCTCTTTCACCCGCATCGTGAACTGCCGCCACTGCTCGATGTCGGCATCGGCAGGAACCGGCTCGTAGAGACACACGCGCTGGACGAGATGGTCGTCATACCGGGTACGGATCTGCTCGGCGATATCGCCATCCGCTTCGGACACGGCGACCGCGGCGAGCAGGTCGTCGCCGATCAGCGCTGGCATCTCTTCGAGCTTGCGCTGGCGCATGAGCGCGCTCAAGCGCTCGCCGGTCGCGCCGTGTCCGTGGTACTCGAGGAAGCCGCGGTAGCTGGGCGTTGACGCGTAGAACGCGATCTGCCGGCGCAGCGCCTTCTCGGACTCGGCGCGGCGCGCGGGCGTGTCCCCGCGGACGACGAAAAGCATGGCGGAGAGCGTGATATCCCCCGCGGAACGGCCGCCGGTGCGAGCGCCTTCCTCAATGGCCGGGCGAATGATCTCGCGAAGGTACGCGGGCGAGTGCATGACGTGGACGCAGAAGCCGTCCGCCACCGCACCGGCGGCCTTCGCCATGCGCGGATTGACGCCGGCGATGTATACGGGTATCGGCGGCTGGTCGATGGGGCCCGGGTTGAAGAAATCGTTGATGAGCTGGAAGCGGTAGAAAGGTCCTTCGTAGTCGGGCCGAGCGCCGGTTTGGAACGTTTCCCAGATCGCACGCATGCAACGAACGTAGTCGGTGATGCGCGCGGCCGGCCGGTCGAACGGCATCGAAAAACGTCGCTCGACGTGGGCGCGGACCTGCGTGCCCAGCCCGAGGATCAGTCGGCCGCCGCTCTCTCTGTGCAGGTCCCACGCCGTCATTGCCATCGAGAAGGGACTGCGGGCGAAGGCCACCGCGATATTGGGTCCGAAGCTGAGCCGCCGGCTCGCGAGCGCTACCTGCAGCAGCGGCAGGAACGGATCGCGACAGGTCTCGAACGACCACACGCCGTCGAAGCCCATTGCATCGAGCCGCCTCGCCTCGCCGGCCATCTCCGCGAGCGATACCGGTTGCAGAATCGCGTCGAGCTTCAACGTGGTGCTTGCGGCATCGGCCGGGGTGCGCCGTCGGCGGGGCGCGGCCGTCGGCCGAGTCCCCGGCGAGCGCTGCGGCCGCTGCGTGCGGCGGCGCTCACAACGAGCCGGCCTTCTTGGCGGCTACCAGCACGGCAATGATGATCAGACCGCACGCGATGTACAGCCAGGGCAACGCGCGCAGCCAGCCCCGCTCGCCGCGAGTGCGGCGCAACAGTGCTACGCCTCCAGTGAGGCAGGCGGCGGCGCCGAAAATGCCGATCAGCTGAATCAGTCCCTTCACCGCGGCGGAGTCGCCGCCGGCCGGACAACGAGGACGGTGCCGGAGCCCTAGCGGGACTTCGCGGCGGCGTTGCTGCGCCGGCCGGGCGCCGAAGAGGCGAGCGTCGCCTTGCCGAGGCGCCGCAAGTTGAGCTTTTTGACGCAGTCGTCGGCATGGGCGCTGACCTCTCGCAGCGTGCCGCGCCGCTGCCCCGTGATCTTGGTAGTGCCGTCCGTCAGCACATAGCGGTGCCACGGGATGCCGTCGCTATCCTGGGTTGCGCTGGTCTTCTCGACGGATTCGACTTCGAAAAGATTAGCCCAGTCCGGTGCGTCGGCCGAAAGGTCGGTGTCTGTCATCGGAAACCTCATTGCGGGATGTGCTATTGACTCCAGCGAGCATCAGACTCCATTCAATAGCACGAAGACGGGAGGCCTGAAGCGGCACGACGCTGCCGCCGCGAGGCCAGGCGGTGCACGTTTGCCCGATTGAACACCGCTAGGATACCAGTTAACGCGCTACAACGCACGACCGCTCGCGCCGGGGGGTGGCGAACGCCCCGCCGCCAGTGCGCCGTTGCGGCCGGTGTGCGGACAATGTCGCCGGAGGGTCGAAGCAGAAAACCAAGGCACCGGATTCCCTGGGACAGAGAACGCGGTCCAGTCTGGATTCAGTGTGCAAAGCGGATCGACCCTGTTCTCTGACAAGTGTTCTTTGGCGAGAACAGGCTCGGTAGCGGTGCTCTCGCTCCGTGCGCGCGCGCGGGCGCGTTCTCCCGGCGGCTCCGAGGGCGCGATATACTGCGCGCTCGGCGATCAGCTGAGGCAAGAGGCAGAGGTGATTTGCGATGCCGTCGTTTGACGTGGTTTCCGAGGTGGATCGTCACGAGGTGACGAACGCCGTCGACCAGGCCAACCGCGAGGTGAGCACGCGATTCGATTTCAAGGGCACCCGTTCGAGCTTCGAGCTCGAAGAAGAGCGCATCATGATGCGCTCCGAGTCGGAATTTCAGCTCAAGCAGATGCTGGACATTCTGCAGAGCAAGCTCGTCAAGCGGGGGGTCGACATAGCGTGTCTGGCAGTGGCGAAGCCGGAGATCGCTGGGCAGGAGGCACGCCAGCTGGTCACCGTGCGCCAGGGGTTCGAGGCGGAGCTGGCGCGCAAGATGGTCAAGATGATCAAAGAGACCAAGCTCAAGGTGCAGGCGGCAATCCAAGGCGACAAGATTCGCGTGAGCGGCAAGAAGCGCGACGATCTGCAGCAGGTAATCGGCATGCTGCGTGACGCCAACATCGACATGCCGCTGCAATTCGTCAACTTTCGCGACTGAGCAGCCGCAGCGACGCTGCGCCGGCTGCGGGTGAGGGCAGGTGAGGGACGCCGTGCGCCAGGCCGGTGGGCTCGGCGTGACGAGCGGGGCGATGGCGCCCGGCGCCGGCCGACGGCTGCGGTTGCCGAGCGGCCGACGCTTGGCTTGGGCCGAGTACGGGCACCCCGCGGGCGCTCCTGTCGTGCACTTTCACGGTCACCCGGGCTCGCGCCTCGAGGGTCAGCTCGCCGACGCTGCCGCGCGGCGCGCCGGCGTGCGCCTCATTACGGTCGACCGCCCGGGCATGGGCTACTCGGACTATGATCCACGGCGGCTGCTGCTCGACTGGCCCGGGTGCGTTGCCGTTTTGGCCGATACCCTCGGTATCGGGCGTTTCGCGGTGGCGGGGGTATCGGGCGGTGCGCCGTATGCATTGGCCTGTGCCTATCGCATTCCCGAGCGTCTCACGGCGTGCGCCCTGGTGGCCGGCCTCGGACCGCTGGCGGAGTACGGCGTGCGTGGCATGACGGCGCTGAACAGATTGCAGTTCCACATGGCGCTGCGGGCGTCGTGGCTGCTCCACCCGCTGTGGTGGCTTCTGATGGCCCGACATCGAGGCCGTCTCGACGACCCCGCCGACCTCGAGCGGTGGCTCACGCGAGTGTCGCGGCGCTTTGTCCACATGACCGGCGCTCCGGATCCGGCTCGGGCCTACGCGCATTCGCTGCTCGAGGCCTTTCGGCAGGGCACCCGCGGGGTGGTGCACGACTCCCGTATCTATGCGCGTCCGTGGGGTTTTCGTCTACGGGACGTCGCGTTCCGCCCGATTCTGCTGTGGCACGGCGAGGCGGATGCCCACGTGCCGGTCGCCATGGCCCGGACGATGGCCGAAGCGCTGCCGGGCTGCTCACTGGCGTTGTTTCCCGATCAAGATCATTTCGCGCTGATCTTCGCCCATCTCGACGACGTGTTCGGTGCGCTGGGCCGCGAACGCACGCGCTCCACGACGGCGGTGACAGGCGGCGCAGTATCGGATTAGCATTCCCGATCCGGAGCCGATCCATGCGATCGGCACGTCGCGATCTGCCGAAGGAGTCGATTCGCATGCCGAGCCCGGTTTTTCCACCGCTGCGTTTGCCACAGCTCGCCGAAGTCGGGCTGCCGCCGGTAATGCGCGTACGTGTGGCGCAGCCCCAGGGCGAGCCGCTTGCCGACCCGCTGACGGCCGTC
>JBFEOO010000129.1:0-5301 GCA_041550555.1 Arenicellales bacterium | reverse complement strand
TCGAGCCGTATCTTGCGGGCGACGTCGTCCGGCAGCCGATCGATCCAGGCGCGGTGAAACGCCGTCAGCGTGTCGAGGTAGTTCCAGCCGGTGTTGGGTCCGTCCCAGCTGTTCAGCGACTCCCGGAAGAACGGATCGGAGCCCACCATCACGCGATCCTGAAACGCAATCACGAAATCCCGCCAGGGCCCTGTCAACCCACCGGTCCGCTCGGTAATGGGGTGCACCTTGCCGTAGCGCATCGGGTCGCGGGCCGATAGGTCCACCCACACGTTGGGGCAGGCCCGCATCACTCTCGCCACCTGCCCGGGCGGCAGGACGCCGCCGGCATGCGCCCAGACGATGCGCGCCTTCGCGTGACGTCGGCACAAAGGCTCGAAGTACCGGTAGCTGGACGCCTCGGCGTGGATGCTCGCAGGCACGTCGAACTCCACGGCGAGCGCGAGCATGCCATCGATCACCTCGTTGTGGGTCTCGAGCGACGGCGCAAAACCGACGATCAGGTGCATCTCCCCGAGGCCGCGGTAGACGCCCGAGGCGAGCGCCGCGCGCGCCGCCGGCAGCACGCGCTCATCGAGAAACCAGTCGCGCTTGCGGACCGGCTCGAGATACGGCATGAACATCGGGATCACCCAGCCGCCCGACGCCTCGGCCAGCCGCGCCGCCAACACGGGCGGCGTGCTCGACACGACGCCCAGCACGACGCCGTTGCGCTCGAGACGCCGCAGCGCTTGGGCGGTGTCGACGACCTCCAGCTGATCCCAGTTCAGGTGCAGATGAACATCGGCGAGCGGCGGGGCGATTGGCGGAGGGTCGTCAGCGGCGGCCTCGCCCGATACGGTCGACAGTGCCACTGCGAGCACGATTGATGACGGCACGCGTGTCATTCGAGCCAGGCCCACACCGGTAAGGACGCCCCAAAGCATGCGGCGTGTCGGTGCCATGGACTCAGAATCGCGCGCAGGCTTCGAAGAGACGTTCCACGGCCCCGGCGTCGACGCCGAAGCGGCAGCGCTCCTCGCGACGCTGACTGAAGTAGCCGCCGCTGCGTTCACCACCGGTCGTTCCTGTGGCGAGCCATACGGGCGTCTCGGCAGCCTGCGCCGGGGTCTGGTGGCCGGAGAAGCCCAGATCGGCGCTCAGCGTCGAGGCCACGTCACCGGGGTGGCATGCATTGACCGTGACATGGCGATCCCGCCACCGCTGCGCGAAGGCGACGGACAGCATGCGGTCAGCCTGCTTCGACTGGCGGTAGGCGACACCGTTGTCGTAGCGGCGCCGGACGAACTGCAGGTCGTCGATATCGAGATCACCCGCCCAGTAGCTCGCCACGTTGACGACCCGCGCCGGCGCGCTCGCGAGAAGGATGTCCGCGAAATAGCGCATCATCCAGACATACCCCATGACGTTGGTCGCGAACTGCAGCTCGAGCCCCTCGGCAGTCTCGACGCGGCGCCGCGGCGCCGCCGCCGCATTGTTGACGATCACGTTCAGCGGTCCTCGCCAGCGCCCGGCGAGCGCCGCGACGCCGGTCGCCGAGGACAAATCGGCAAGCTCGTAGCGGATCACCTCGTTCGCGGACCGCTCGCGCACGCGGCGAACGCAGTCCCGGGCGCGGCGCTCATCGCGGCACAACAACACCACCTCGTGATGGGGCGCGCTGGCGATGCCCGTCGCGATTGCCTCGCCGATAGCGCCGCTCGCGCCGGTGACGAGCGCCACGCGCCGTCCCGCGGCAGTGCTCACGGCACCTCCCGGCTCAGCGCACGGGATCGGGGCATATGGACCTCAGCCGGCACTGGTCGCAGTGCTCACCGATCCAGAAACGATCGAACTCGACCTCGAGGTTGCGCACGAAGCCGGCCGCCTCCGACACCACACCGAGCTCGAGGTTGCGCTTGTGCGGGGCCTTGGCGCCGAGACCAGCGCCGGTGAAGTTGGCGGAGCCACAGTAACCGAAACGTCCGTCGACGATCACCATCTTCCAGTGGCTGCGCGGACAGACCTGCAGCTCGAGGGCGCCACCCGTGAGCCGCTCATAGCGCTCCAGGGTGCGGCGGAAGTACCGCGACGGCAGCGCGCTGTGCACGATGCGAAAGCTCACCCCGCGGGCGGCCATGACATCGAACAGCGCGAGCACCGGTTGGAAGCGCCGACCCGCGCGCACGTGCATGTCCTTGAGGTCGGCCGTCGCAATCCACACATGCGAACGGGCTTGCAGCACCCGCTCCTCGATGACTGCGCGATGGAGATCGACGCCGCCGAGGAGCCGCACCTCCCCTAACGGGGCGACCGCCCCCGAAGATGCCGGACCGTTCGCGGCACTGGAGCTCATCGCGCTTGCCCAGCCACGCTGCGCAGACCGAGCGCCGCGTGGCCGACCAGGGCCGCAATGACCAGCACACCACCGAACAGCGCCGCATTCGAAGGTCGTTCGCCGAGAAGCTGCCAGACGAGGACCGGCGCCAGAACCGTCTCCAGCAGCATGAGCAGGCTGACCTCTGGCGCCGGCAGATAGCGCGGTCCGAGCGTGAGCAGTCCAAACGAGATCGGTAACAGCACGAGACCGAGGAGGATCATCAGACCAAAGCCGGTAGCGCTCATCGAGAAGGGCTCCGCCAAGGGCGCCACCGCCAGGCCCGAGATCAGCTTGCCGAGCGCCGTCGACGGAATCATGTTGACGGCGCGCCGGTACCTGACCACGACGAGTGCGGCCCCCAGTCCCGCGGCCGTCCCCAGCGCGGCCAGATCTCCCCCCAGGGAGCCCGCCTGCCCGACATCGTTGCTGACGATGACCCCTATGCCGACCAGTGCCGCGACAGTGGCGATCCAAGTGCGCGGGGGCGAACGCTCGCCGAGAAACAGCCAGGAGAAGCTTGCGGCGAACAACGGCGCCGTGGCGACGATGAGCAGGGTGTTGGCCACCGACGTCAACGTCAGCGCGACGACGAAGCACACCGCCTGAAAGGCGATCAGCAGCGCTGCGATAAACACCCAGCGATCGAGGTGCACGGCACCCGCGAGCCCGGTGGGGCCCCCGAAGGCCCGGTAGAGTGCGAACAGAGCCGTCCCGGTCAGCACACCGCGCCACAGCGTGATCGACCATACGTTGCCGCCTTCGTCTTCGATAAGACGCACGAGCAGCGCATCGGGGCACAGCACCAACACACCCAGTGTCGTGATGGTGAGCCCATAGAGGTGGGGCGACGTTGAGCGCAGCCGCCCGAACGGAGCGGCGCGGCGCAGCGGCTGCACCCGCCGCTCAGGCCCGCGCCGCGCTCGCGGCGACGGTGCGCGCCGAGCTGCCGATGTGCAGCGCCGCCGCCATTTGCGCGTACGCCTCGATCATGGCATCCACCTGCTGCTCGCTGTGCGCCGCACTGAGGCTGCAGCGCAGCAGGCTCAGCGGAGCGGCGGGGGGGACCACCAGGTTCACGTATACCCCTCGCGCGAGCAGCTCCCGCCAGGCTGCCAGCGCCTGCTGCCGATCGTCGAACAGCGTCGCGACAACGGGCGATGGCTCCGGTCCCACTCTCAAACCGAGCGCTTTCACGCCCGCATACATGCGGCGCGCATTGCACCACAGCTGTTCGCGTAACGCAGGGCGCTGGCGGATGGTCTCTAGTGCCTTGTGCGTCGACGCGATGGTGGCGGGCGTCGGCGATGCCGTGAACACGTAGGCGCGCGCCGCTGCGCGCACCAGCTCGAGCTCCGGGTGGCGACTGACGCAGTAGCCGCCGATGGCGCCCAGACTCTTGGAGAACGTGCCGGTGATGAAATCGATCTGCGCTTCCACACCGACCTCCTCCGCCAGACCGCGCCCGCCCGCACCCAGCACGCCCATCGAGTGTGCCTCGTCGACCAGCAGCCAGGCCCCCTGCTCACGCGTGACCGCCACGATCTCGGCGAGCGGAGAACGATCGCCCAGCATGCTGTAGATGCCCTCGACGACGACAAGGGTGTCGGCGGCGCGACCCGCAAGCCTGCCAAGGCGTCTCGACAGGTCGTCGGGATCGTTGTGCTTGAAGCGGTATACCTCGGCACCGCTGAGCTTGGCGGCGTCGTAGATGCTGGCGTGGGAATCGGCATCGAGCAGCAGCACCTCTCCCGGTCCTGCCAATGTCGCAATGGTGCCCACATTGGCCTGATAGCCGGTGGTGAAAACAATCGCATGGGCGACGTCGAAAAACTCCGCGATGGCGCGCTCGAGAGCCAGATGCCCGGCATACGTGCCGTTCGCCATGCGCGAGCCGGTGGTGCCGGTCCCGCAGGCAAGCGCTGCGGCGCGCGACGCCTCGATGCACGCGGGATCGAAGGTCAGACCCAAATAGTTGTTGGTACCGGCCAGGATGACTTCGCGGCCGCCGATCATACCGCGCGTCGGAGACAGCACTTTCTCGATGGGCACACCGACGGGGTTGACGCCGGCTTCGGAGAGGCTCGCGCGCACCTGGGCCAGTGATGCGAACTTGGTAAACAGACTCATTGCCGCAGCTGCCGCTCGATGCCCCGCGAGAGATCGCGCAAGGTGCGGACGTCCGCCAGCTCGTTCAACGGGTACGAGATATCGTAACGGTCTTCCACGGTCTCGATGAACTCCATCACCTGCAGCGAAGTCAGACCCAGCTCGTCCACCAGATCGGCATCGATGGTGATCGACGGGCCCTCTCCGGCGAAAGGCTGGATCAGATCCATGAGAACCGTTGTAATGTTGCCGGAATCCACCATTTTCCACACGTCTTGGTGCGCCAAGTTATGATCACACAGGGCCAGAGCGAGCACAACAGCGCCCCGGTGACCGTGTGGGCCGTGCGTTCCTACCGGGCCGGCGAGAACACCCAGATACTGGCGCTTGCCGACGAGCTCCAACGTCGGTTCGGCTGGCGTTACGACGTAAAGCGCCTCGCTTACCGGCGTCGGGGATTCCTGGTCAATCTCGCGCGTGGCGTTAGTCGCACCGGCATCGACGTCTCGCGCTCCGATCCGCTCTGCCCGCCGTGGCCCGAGATCGTCGTCTCCGCCGGCCTGCGCAACGAGCCGATATGCCGTTGGATAAGAGACCAATCCGGCGGCCGCACCAAGCTCGTGTTCCTGGGTCGCACATGGATCCCCCCGCAGCTCAGCGATCTCACTATCACGACGCCCCAGTACCGCGTGCCACCCCATCGCAACGTGGTGCACAACACCCTCACGCTGCACGGCGTCACCCGCCGGCGCATCGAGGCCGCGGCCGCCGCCTGGCGTCCGCGCCTGTCAGCGCTTCCCGAGCCTCGAATCGCCGTGCTGCTGGGCGGCGACAGC
>JBFEOO010000128.1:0-5305 GCA_041550555.1 Arenicellales bacterium | reverse complement strand
CTCGTGGTGCGCGACCAGCACCTGACGCCGGCGCAGCACATCGCCTTCAGCCGTCGCTTCGGGGAGCTGTTCGGCGAACGCGAGCAGCTCCAGGAGACGGTCGACAAATATCTGTTGCCCGGCTACCGGCCGATCTTCCGGGTCTCGAACAAGGTGATCGAGGGCGTGCCGCAGGGCCGCACGCGGGCGGGGAACTACTGGCACTCGGACGTCTCTTTTCGGCGCCGGCCGGCCATGGCATCACTGCTCTACGCCATCGAGCTACCCCGTGTGGGTGGCGACACGCTGTTCTGCAACATGTATCTCGCCTACGAGCGGCTGTCGAGGCCGATGCAGCAGTTCCTGGGCTCGCTGCGGGCTTGGCACGATTTCGCCGTCAACACGACCCAGGGTTTCGCCCACGAACGCATCGCGGCGCAAGATCTCGAGGGTCACAATGCCTGCGATCACCCCGTGGTGCGCACCCACCCCGAGACGGGTCGCCGGTGCCTTTTCGTGAACCCCGGCAACACGTCGCATGTGCTCGGGCTCGAGCCCGCCGAAAGCCGGGCCCTTCTCGAACTTCTCTACCGGCACTGTACCCAGCCCGAGCTCATTTACCGCCACCAATGGGCCCCGCACGATCTGGTGATCTGGGACAACCGCTGTACCATGCACTATGCAGTTACCGACTACGAAGAGGATCGCTATCTGCACCGGACCACGGTGATCGGCGAGCGCCCGCTGTCGGGCGAATGATTAGATCTGCAGCGCCGCTGCCGCTCTTTCGACTTCCTCGGGGCGAACATAGATGATGTAGCCGTAGCCGCCTTGCCCGTCGGCAACGCCACTCGAGGCGGACACGTGAACCTGAGCGTCGTAGAGCTTCTCGTGAATCTCGGCCAGGGCGCCCAGCTTGTCGTCGCCCTGGACCAGCAGCGCGGGATGGGGTCCGTCCAGCTGCATCTGGGCCTTCTTCGCCTCGGTCTGCATTCTCTTGGTGTCCTCGGGAAAGATAGTCAGCTGGGTGCTCAGCGGGCCAAACGGCACCCCGGTAAATGCCAGTAGATTGATGCCCATCTCGGAGAGCCAGGAGAGCAGCTTGTAAGCGCTGCCCGGCTCGTCGCCGACCGTTGTGTGAAAGTAATCGACTCGCTGGATTCGCATGGTGGTGACCCCTTGCTGGTGGAACGCGTCAGCCCGACCCTGGCGGGCCATGTGTCCGTCTCGCCCGGCCGGAGCAGCGAAGCGAACGGGCGCACTGTTGGGGGCTGGCCGCGCACGTTCACCTGGCCCGCCATGCCGGCCTGCGTTCCCGGTGCCGGCCCTGCTCGATGTGTCAGCAGATCATACCGGTATCGAGCCGTATTTGCGATCCGCCGACCGCGGATCGATGACTACCGCGCAGCAGCGGCGGGTGCTCCGCGCGGCGCTCAAGAATGCCGCAGCGGATCGCTCGCAGTCGAAAGTCGGAACAAACCGGCGACCCCCGACCGCGGGGGCTTCACTTGGGGTTCGACTGTATGCTACACCGTGTCTTGGAAGGTGGTTCCGCCGCTTATCGATGTCGCCGTTGCCGGCCGAAGGCTCGGGTCGTCCCTCGCCGGCGCGCGGCGCCCGTGCTGCGAATGCGTTTTGGGCTTCGGGACGCCGTGTTCGGCGCTCGAAGCGCCCGCATGTCGTGTGGGTGTCGGCGGATGCCAGGAGGAGATAGCATCGGTCCGTGCTTGATCTTGACAACATTGCCAGTGCGGGCGAGCCGCCGTCGAAAGCAGACATCGAGTTTCTCGGCGTCTCCAAGCGCTACGGCCCGGTGCTGGCCGTGGACCGTGTCGATCTCGTGGTGGGACACGGCGCGTTTCACTCGCTGCTGGGGCCGTCGGGCTGCGGCAAGACGACGTCGCTGCGGATGATCGCCGGCTTCGAGCAGCCCAGCGAAGGCGACTTGCGCATCGGCGGACGCTCGGTGGTCGGCACGCCGCCCCATCGTCGTCCTGTCAACATGGTGTTCCAGCACTACGCGCTGTTTCCGCACCTGAGCGTGGCTGGCAACGTGGGCTACGGGCTGAGGCAGCGGCGCCCGCGCCCCTCGGTGTCCGAGATCGACCGCAGCGTCGCCGAGGCGCTCGAGCTGGTGAGGCTGCCCGGTTTCGAGCAGCGCCGCGTGTGGGAGCTCTCCGGTGGCCAGCAGCAGCGGGTCGCGCTGGCGCGTGCGCTGATCAATCGCCCGACGTGCTTGCTGCTCGATGAGCCTCTTGCGGCCCTGGATCGCAAGCTTCGACGTGAGATGCAGATGGAGTTGCAGAGCCTGCAACGGGAGGTCGGCATCACCTTCATTCTGGTGACCCACGACCAGGAAGAAGCGTTGTCGATGAGCGATCACATCAGCGTCATGCGCGAAGGGCGCATCGCGCAATCGGGGACTCCCCGCGAGCTCTACGATGCGCCCGCGAGCCGCTACGTCGCCGATTTCGTCGGGGAGACGAACTTTTTCGAAGGAGAGGTCGTCGAAGCCGGTCCGCACGGTGCCACGGTGCAGCTGCCGTCGGGCCTGGCGCTCAGCGCGCCCTATTCGGCGAACGGCGAGAGGCTGAGTAAATCGAGCAGAGCCGTCATCGCCCTGCGGCCGGAAGTGATCGGGCTGCGCCCGGCGTCCCGGGAGCTCGATGTAGACGGCGGCGTTTCCTTTGCCGGACGCGTTCACAACCGGATCTATCTCGGCGACCAGACCGAGTTCCGGGTCAGCACCGACGATTTGGGTGAGGTCCTGGTGCGGGCCGGCAAGACGTCGCAGGCCGTCGGCGCCGGGCTGGGCCCGGGGGACTCGGTGGTGCTCGGGTGGGGACAGGATGCAGGACTCGCCCTCAGTGACGACTGATCCGCGCTCCGGCGACCGGTATCGAGCAGTTGCTCTATTCGTAACGTCGCAGAGCCGCGCACGGGGCGCGGCGTCCGACGACATTGTTCCTTAGGAGGCAGCAGATGAAGACGATCGACCGCAGAGAGTTCATGAAACTTCTTCGCCGCTACCGCGCCGGCTCGATTTCCCGGCGGGATTTTCTCGGCTTGACCGGGCTCGGTACGGCCACCGCCGTCATGGCGGCAAACATGCCGGAGCTCTTGTTGGGCCACAAAGCGTATGCGGCGGAAATCGGCGACCGCGCTGCGCTGGCGACGTGGCCCAACTATCACGATCCGGCAAACTTCGACAAGTTCGCTGACCAGACGGGGGCCCGCGTTCAGGTCAACGTGTTCGGATCCAACGAAGAGATGCTCGCCAAGCTGCAGGCCGGAGGCAGCGGATGGGACGTGTTCGTGCCAACCAACTACACGATCACGACGTATGTCGAGCTCGGCCTGATCGAGCCGCTCGACCTCGCGAAGCTCCCCAATTTCGTCCGTGAGGCCTATCACCAGCGGTTCATCGAGCCGGGGATCGTCGACGGCACCGTTTACGCGGTCCCGAAGAACTGGGGGACGACCGGCTACGTCGTCAACACCAAGCACATCACCGGCAATCCGACCTCGTGGAAGGAATTCTGGGATCTGACGATGACGTCCGCCAGCGGCCGCACCATGGTTCACGACTACCAGCTGACCACGATTGGCAATGCGCTGAAGTACTTCGGCTACTCGTTCAATTCCGTCGACCCCAAGGAGCTGGCCGACGCCGAAGAGCTGCTCCTCAAGGCGAAGCCACACCTGTTCGCAATCAACAGCGACTATCAGCCGTCGATGCGCAGCGGGGATGCTTGGATGTCCATGTGCTGGACCGGGGACGGCCTGCAGCTGAACCGCGACATGCCGGAGATGGCTTACGTGCTGGGGCGCGAAGGCGGCGAGATCTGGAGCGATTTCTACGCCATTCCGAAGGATGCACCGCACCGTGAGGCGGCCTACGCGCTGATCAATTTTCTGCTCGATCCCGCCGTCAACGCCGACGAGGTAAAGGCCCATGGCTATCCGAGCAGCGACATGCGCACCGACGCATTGCTGCCGCCCGAGCTGCTCAATGACCCCATCATGTACCCGGCAGCCGAGCTGCTCGCGCCCTTGGAGTTCGGCGCCGCGGCAACGCTGACCAGCCCCTTGCGGGCGGAGCTGCTGGCGCGCTTCAAGGCGGCCTGAGCCCGAGGCAGGACTGCCACGATGGCGATGAGGGGCGCGAGCAGGCCTGCCACAGGGCGCGTGACGGCAATGCTTCTGTTGCCCACCACCCTGTGGTTTCTGCTTCTGCTCGTCATGCCCCTCGTCGTCATCGTGGTGTTCAGCTTCGGCGAGCGCGGGCCGGCGGGCGGGTACGAGCCCGCTTTCACGCTCGCGCATTACGCCAACCTGGGCGCCCGCCTGAAGGCCTTCACCAACACGCTCGTGCTGGCGCCTGCGGGGACGCTGTGCTGCCTCATCATTGCTTATCCGTTCGCCTATTTTCTTGCTACTCGCGCCGGCGAGCGGGCGAAACCGCTGCTGCTCACACTCGTCATCATTCCATTCTGGACGAGCTTTCTAATTCGCACCTACGCCTGGATTTTCATCCTCGGCAGCCGCGGCATTCCTGCTCTGCTCGACGCTGTCGGCGTCTCCGACGTGCGGCTGATCAACACGCCCTTTGCGGTGCTGGTCGGAATCGTCTACGGCTACCTGCCGCTCATGATCTTTCCCATTTACGTGAGTCTCGAGAAGCTCGACAAGCGGCTGCTGGAGGCCTCCGGTGATCTCGGCGCAAATCGCTTCAGAACCTTTCTGCAAGTGACCTTACCGCTGTCCATGCCGGGGGTGGTGACGGGATCGCTTCTCGTCTTCATTCTGCTGATGGGCGAATTTCTGATCCCGGCCATACTGGGTGGCGGCAAGGTCTTCTTCGTCGGTAATGCGCTGGTCGACCTGTTCCTGCAGTCGCGCAACTGGCCCTTTGGATCCGCGATCGCGGTGGCGCTGGTGGTGATCATGCTGCTTGCCATCGCGGCCTATCTGGCCATGGTTGCGCGAAATCGCACGCAACGCGACATGGTGCTCACCTAGCGCGCATGCACGCCTACGCAGCGGCCATTTACCTCTTTCTCTACGCGCCCATCGCGCTGATCGTGGTGTTTGCGTTCAACGCGGGTCGTCACGCATCCGACTTCGTATGCTGTTCGACGCAGTGGTTCGGCAGAGCGTTTACGAATCCGTTCATGATGGAGGCGCTGGCCAACAGTCTGATCATCGCCTCGTGCACGGCCGTGCTGGCGACGCTCATGGGGACGATGGCCGCATTGGCGCTGCAGCGAGTGAGGGGTGTGCTGCGCCTGGTATTCGATGCGTTGACCTACAGCGCGATCATCAT
>JBFEOO010000127.1:0-5456 GCA_041550555.1 Arenicellales bacterium | reverse complement strand
CACGCCGATTGTCGCCGTGACCTCGTTCGCGCTGAGCGGGGACGACGCCAAGGCGTTCGCGGCCGGCTGCGACGCCTACGTCACCAAGCCCTACAGCCCGCGCGCCCTGCTCGCCAAGGTCCGCGAACTGCTCGGCTGAGCATACCGCTACGCTCGACGATGCGCATCCCGCCTACCATCCTCGTCGTCGACGACAATGCGGCGAACGTCGAGATACTCGAGACACGGCTCGTCGCCAACGGCTATCACGTGCTGACCGCCCACGACGGCGAGCAGGCGCTTGCCGCCGCCCGCAGCAGCCTGCCCGATCTGATCCTTCTCGACATCATGATGCCCAAGATCGACGGACTAACGGTGTGTCGGGAGCTGAAAGCCGACTCCTCCCTGCCGTTCATGCCGATCATCCTCGTCACTGCCAAGACCGCCTCACGAGACATCGTGGAGGGACTCGACGCGGGCGCCGACGAGTACCTGACCAAACCGGTCGATCACGCCGCCCTCGTCGCCCGCGTCAAGTCGATGCTGCGCATCAAGGAGCTGCACGATCAGGTGAGCGAGCAGCGCCGTCAGCTCGCCGACTGGAATCAGACTCTCGAGCGTCGAGTGGCCGAGCAGGTCGACGAGCTCGAACGGGTCGGGCGGCTTAAACGGTTCTTCTCACCGCAGCTTGCCGAGCTGATCGTCTCTCGGGGCGGCGATGAGCTGCTCGAAGGGCACCGGCGCGAGATCAGCGTGGTGTTCTGCGACCTGCGCGGTTTCACGGCATTCTCCGAGAGCGCCGAGCCCGAGGAAATCATGGACGTGCTGCGCGACTACTACGCGGCCATGGGCGAGGAGGTGTTCCGTTTCGAGGGCACCATCGAGCGCTTCGTCGGCGACAGCGTCATGGCACTGTTCAACGACCCGCTGCCGTGCCCCGATCACGAGCTGCGCGCGGTGCGCATGGCCATGGCTATGCGCACCCGGGCGCAGGAACTTGCGCCTCAGTGGGCGAGGCGCGGCCACGAGCTTGGCGTCGGCTTCGGCGTTGCGACGGGCTACGCGACGATCGGCAAGGTCGGCTTCGAGGGACGCATCGAGTACAGCGCTACCGGTCCGGTGGCCAACCTCGCCGCGCGGCTCTGCGATTTCGCCCGTCACGAGCAGGTGCTCATCAGTCAGCGCACCTTCTCTACAGTAGAAGCGGCGGTCGAGGTCGAATCGCTCGGCGAGATCACCATCAAGGGCATGAAGCGGCCCGTCCCGGCCTATAGTGTCGTCGGCCTCGCCGGCACCGGCTCGCACGTCGAGACCGAGCGATCTTCCTGACCCGTTTTCCGACGCCAGGCTCAGCAAGCCATCGTGTTTTCGCCACTCGACCGCGCGAACGCCACACCGCACAGCTTGACGGGCACCGCTCGCCCCCTACACTTGGCGGTACACGCTTCGGCGGCAGGGAGCAGGGACCGAACGACATGAAAGCACCTTTGCAGCTCGCCCTAACAGTGATCGTCGTCGCAATGCTTGCGGCTTGCGCTTCGACGAACACCCGGCTGCAAACCGTCTACGTCGACAACCAGTACCTCGCGACCCACACCGCTCTCGACGGTGTGCTCATCATCGGGTTCACGGACGATCCGGACGACCGGCGCTTGCTGGAAACCACCTTGTCCGAGGCGCTAGCGGAGAACGGCATCACGGCCGTCTCCAGCCTGGACATCATGGCGCCCACCGTCGAGATCTCCAAAACGAACGTCTTCGCGGCGCTGCAGGACCGCTCCATGGACGCCGTTTTCGTCAGCCGGCTGGCACGCGTCGAGGAGAAGCAATTTCGCCCAGGGGGCGAGAAAGTCGAGCGAGAGGACGAAATCTGCGCCCGTCTGTGGGAGCAGTACAAGTGCAGAAAATCGACAGGGCGTGTCGATCCCAATGTGCAGAGCAGACTGTCGGTGCTCCTCGAAAATAATCTCTACGATATGGACACCGAGAAGCTCGTCTGGTCTTTCCAATCCGAGATCCTCGACCCCCGCTCCATCGAGGACGTGGTCCAGTCGCTGACCCGCTCGCTCATTGCAAAGCTACGAGACAGATCACTGATCTGACCCCCCCGCCCAGGCAACGCGCCCGGCGCTCGGAGGGCACCCGGCGCTGCTCCCGGCGCACCGCTCCCGCGACCCTGGCGGGGGCCCATTTTTGCGTACGGCAGCGCAACGTGGCATAAACGGCTCGTTCACCTTCGACGACGAACCGCCATGCGAGCCAGGAGCCGTGTTTCGAGCCGCCCCCCTCACGCGAGGGCAGCCGGCGAGCGCCTTCAGGGCTCCATCGACCGCGTCACGTTTCACAGCGAGGAAAGCGGTTTTTGCGTGCTGCGCGTCAAGGTCAAAGGCCAGCGAGAGCTGGCCACGGTCGTCGGGAGCGCCGCGAGCGTGACCCCGGGCGAGTACATCGAGTGCCAGGGCGCATGGGTCAACGACCGTCAGCACGGTTTGCAGTTCAAGGCCGAGCAGCTTCGCGTGGTACCGCCGACCACGCTCGAGGGCATCGAGAAATACCTCGCCTCGGGTATGGTGAAGGGCATCGGCGCTCACTTTGCCCGCAAGCTGGTCAGTGCCTTCGGCGAAGCAGTATTCGAAGTCATCGAGCATGAGCCCGATCGGCTGCTGGAGCTGGAAGGGATCGGGCCAAAGCGTCGCGACGGCGTCAAAAAGGCATGGGCGGAACAGAAAGCGGTTCGCGATATCATGGTGTTTCTGCAGTCGCACGGCGTGGGGACGGCGCGGGCAGTTCGCATCTATAAAACCTACGGTGAGCACGCAATCGAGCGCGTGCGCGAGAACCCGTACTGCCTGGCGCTCGACGTCCACGGCATCGGTTTTCGCAGCGCGGACATCATCGCACAGCGGCTAGGCGTCGCCAGCGACAGTTTGCTCCGGGCACGTGCGGGCGTGCGGCACGTGCTGCAGCAGATTGCCGGCGAAGGCCATTGCGCGGCGCTCCGCGAAGCTCTCATCGAGCACGCGGTGCAGCTGCTCGAGATTCCCGCCGCCGTCATCGAGCAGGCGATCGAGGCAGAGCTCGCCGCCGAGAATCTGGTCGCCGAGGACGTCGAGGGAGCGCCGGCGATATTTCTCACCCCCCTGTTCCTCTCCGAGCGCGGCGTGGCACAACACCTGGCGCGGCTGTGCCGCGGCGCGCCGGCGTGGGAAGCCATCGATACCGACAAAGCGATCCCATGGGTCGAGTCGAACACGGGCCTGCAGCTGTCGGCGTCGCAGCGCGCTGCCGTGGCGACTGCCGTCGCCGGCAAGGTCACCGCCATTACCGGCGGGCCCGGCGTCGGCAAGACCACCGTCATCAACAGCATCCTTCGCATTCTCGGCGCAAAGCGGGTCGCGGTGACGCTCTGTGCGCCGACGGGGCGGGCCGCCAAACGCCTGGCCGAGTCCACCGGCGGCGACGCCAAGACCATCCATCGTCTGCTCGAGTTCGATCCCCATGTGATGGGCTTCAAACGGGACCAGCAGCACCCCCTCGACACTGCCCTGGTGGTTGTCGACGAAGTGTCGATGGTCGATGTGGTGCTGATGAACCAGCTGCTGCGGGCCTTGCCCGACAATGCCGCCGTGCTGCTGGTGGGCGACGTCGATCAGCTACCGTCGGTGGGGCCCGGAGCGGTGCTCGCCGACATCATCGATTCCGGCGCCATCCCGACGGTGCGGCTCACGGAGATCTTCCGCCAGGCCGCCAGCTCGCGCATCATCGTCAATGCCCATCGCATCAACCAGGGGTTGATGCCGGAGCGGGCCGATGAAGCGCTGCCCGAGTGCGATTTCTACGTGATCCCCGCCGAGACACCCGAGGCGATTCGCGACAAACTGCTCCATGTCGTCACACAGCGAATACCGCAGCGGTTCGCTTTACATCCCGTTCGCGACATCCAGGTGCTCACCCCCATGAATCGGGGCAGCCTGGGTACCCTTTCGCTCAACATCGATCTTCAGCAGCTGCTCAACCCGCGCGCCGAGCCACGTCTCGAGCGCTTCGGCTCGACTTTCGCGCCGGGCGACAAGGTCCTCCAAACGGTCAACAACTACGACAAGGAGGTCTTCAACGGGGACATCGGCCACATCGTCGATATCGACAGCGACGAGGCGACGGTGGTGATTGCCTTCGACGGGCGGCGCGTGACCTACGAGAGCAGCGACCTGGACGAGCTCGCCCTGGCCTACGCGACGACCATACATAAGAGTCAGGGGTCGGAGTACCCGGCCGTGGTGATACCGCTGGCGAGCCAGCACTACACGTTGCTCGAGCGCAATCTGCTGTACACGGCCGTCACCCGCGGCAGGCGTCTGGTGGTCGTCATCGCCCAGCCGAAAGCGCTTGCCATCGCAGTCAAACGCCGGGGATCCACCAAGCGCCTCACCAACCTCAAGCAACGCTTGCGCCAGAGCGGCGGCCGTCCATCGCGCAGCGACTGATTCACCGAAAGCGACTGCCGCCGGGCAGGCAATCGCGTCCGTGCGCGTGGTGCCGCAGCGGGGAAGACCATCACCCGCTCCGGGCGATGGTTCGGCCGTTCACGGGCACGCCGTCGCGTCTTGATGATGTTCCGAGCGCGAGCGGTCCGTGCGCATCGAGTCGACGATAACATCGTGCATTTCGCGGCGAGCCGCTATACTTCGTCTCCCTGCACCGAGCCCGTGGAGAGACTCATGACGATCGACCTGCTGACCTCGACCGAAAAGGCGTTCCAGACGGCACGCAAGGAGTACCTCGCGGCCGCTGCGCGCACCCACGCCGCTCTAGAGAAGGAGCGCAAGAAACTCACGGCGCAGGTGACCCGGCTCGGCACCCGATCGAAGAAGCTCAGGGAACAGCTCGGCGCCGCCGAGGCGAGCCTTGCCGAGAAGGGGTCCGCTGCCGCACACCGGCAGGCCGAAAAATTCAGGGCGACGCTCGATGAGGTACGCGCCGAGGCCCGCGCTGTGCGAGAGCGGCTCGCGACGGTGCGCGATCACCTCCGACATGCCAAGGACTACGTGAAGAGGTCGAGCGGTATCGAAGGCGTCCTGGCCAAGCTCGAGCGGCAGTGGCACAAAGAAGGCGCCGCGCCCGTTGCCAAGAAGAAGCCCGCGGGCGGCACGCCTGCGCCGGCGGCAGGCGCTGCCGCCGCGACGCCCACCACGAAGAAAGTCGCCAAGAAAAAAGTGACGAAGAAGAAAGTGACGAAGAAGAAAATGGCGAAGAAGAAGACAGCGAGTCACAAGAAGACCACTAAACGCGCGGCGGCGTAGCAGCACACGCGGGGGGTCGGCGGCGAAACGCCTGCACGACGGCGTCGCCGCTGAGCCCTTACGGCTTTCGCGTCGCTCGCGCGTCCGATATGCCGGTGGGCTTGCCGTCCAGGCCGATGCGATTGTGATCGGCCCAGTAGCTGCGGATACCCTCTGCGCCTTTTCTCTCGGTCCACT
>JBFEOO010000126.1:0-5520 GCA_041550555.1 Arenicellales bacterium | reverse complement strand
GCTCCTCGCGCGCGACGGCCACGGCAAGCGCCGTGGGGACGAATGCCGTGTTCTGCAGGAGCATGAAGGCGCCGCCCCGCAGCGGCCAGCGTTGGCCCAGCTTGTAGAGAAAGTCGCTGACACCGAGAAAGCTCATCGACATCAGCGCGAAGCCGATCTCGGGTGCGATCCGCATCGTCTCCGGTCCGCTATCGCATGCAGTGCCGCGGCGCACGGTGCCGGGACGCGGCGACGGCGTTAGCGCCCGCCGCCGTCCTCGCGCAGCAGTCTGAATATTTCCGTGATGTCGCTGTCGGGCAGCAGCTCGACCACCCGCTGCCACTGGGCGTCGACGGCGGTGCCCAGCGTGTGCGGCGTTCCGGCCTCGCGCACCGCCTCGGTGTACAGTGCGAGGTCCTTGGCCATCAGCGCCGAGCGGAAACCGGCGTCGTAGCTGCCGGTGACGACGCGGCGCGGAAACTTGTCGCTGGTTGCCGTGTTGCGTCCCGTGGACACGTTGAGCACCGCCAGCATGGTCTCCAGGGCGAGGCCCTGTGACAGGCCGAATACCAGCGCCTCTGAGGTGGCGGCCATGGCGGTCGCCGAGAGGTAGTTGTTGAGGAGCTTCATCGCCTGGCCCTGGCCCGGTCGGACCCCGACGTGGAAGACATTGCCCGTGAAGGCGTCGAGCACCGGCCGCAGCCGCTCGAGCGGCGCCGCCGGGCCGGCCCAGATGGCGGTGATGGTGCCGGCGACGGCGCCCGCGCGTCCGCCGCTGACCGGACAGTCGGCGTAGACGATGGCGGCCTCGGCGAGCAGCTGCGCCATCGCCTGCGCCGCCTTGATGCCGATGGTCGAAAGATCGACGACGAGGTTGGTGACGCGGTCGGGTGTGCTGGCGATGGTGCTCGCCACCAGCCGGCTGGCGGTCGCGTCGGGCACGCAGACGAAGACCGTCTCCGCCGCGCGCGCGACGGCGGCGGTCGATGCGGCGGCTACGGCGCCGGGCGGTGCCCGCTCGGTCGTGCCGGCCGCGTCGTGCACCGTCAACGGGTGGCCGGCCTTGGCGAGATTGGCCGCCATGGGGCCGCCCATGGCGCCCAGGCCGATAAAGCCGATGCTCACGGCGCGACGGCCGCTGGCCGCGCGCGCAGCGGGGCCCCGGACGCCGGCGTAGCGCGCGGCGGCGCTGTCGTCACGTCAGCCCGATCATGACGTGTTGCTGGAATCCGCGGCGCGCGGCGAGCAGGTCGTACCAGCGCTTGAGATGCGAGAGCGGCTGGCGAGGTATGTCCATCTCGTACCAACGGTAGACCATGATGCCAAGGGGGATGTCGCCCATGCTGAAACGCGGGCCGGCGACGTATTCGCTCGCGCCGAGGCGCGCATCGAGGATGATCATGCTGGCCTCGAGCGCATCGCGCGCCCTGGCGATGGCCTGCACGTCGCGTTCCGCGGGTGGGGTGCGGACGAGACCCCAGAACACCGGGGTGATGGCGGGATTGACCGCCGTCTGCTGCCAGTCCATCCACTGCTCGGCGAGGGCGCGCTCGCGCAGCTCGCCCGGCAGCAGCGCCCCGCCGTGCTTCATGGCCAGATAGCGCACGATGGCGTTGGACTCCCAGAGCACGAAGCCGTCGTCGATGATGGTCGGCACGCGCGCGTTGGGGTTGAGCGCCAGGTACTCGGGCTCCTGATTGCGTCCGAACGGGCCCCCCACGTCCTCGCGCTCGAACGTGACGCCGAGCTCGTGGCAGGCCCACAGCACTTTCTGCACGTTGGAAGAGTTCTTTCTACCGAGGATCTTCAACATCGCCGGTGCGTCCCCTGGCTGTGAGCTCTCCCCGCGCGCCATGGGCGATGCCGCCACCGCCCCCCGGCCCGCGTCGGTTACCGGGCCGAGCCATCGAACATGCCGTCGACGTCGCCGTCTCAGTCGTAGCCGTGCATGTAAGGCAGCCGCGCTGCCACCTGCTCCACGAGCGCAGCATTGGTCACCAGCGTCGCCGTGCTGTCCCAGTACCCTTCGAGCAGCGCCTTGCGGCGGTTCTCGGCGAGATGCACGGGCAGCTCGAGTCCACCGCCCGACACCGTCATCGACTCGAGGCTCAGGGTCCACTCGGTGGCGGGCGCTGTCTCGGCGGCGTCCTGCAGGGCCGCTATCGTCTCGGCGCTCGCCGTCGCTGTGGGCATGCCGAGCATCTCGGAATTGCCTGCGAAGATCTCGCCGAACGACACACCGACGATGGCGCGGATGCCCCAACGATACAGGGCCTGCGGCGCGTGCTCGCGGCTCGAGCCGCAGCCGAAGTTGGCGTTGACGAACAGCAGGCAGGCGCCTTCGTTGGCCGCCTCGTTGAACGGGTGCGGTTTGCGGCCGCCGCTCTCATCGAAGCGGACGTCGTGAAAGACATACTTGCCCATGTTCTCGAAGGTGATTTCCTTGAGAAAACGGGCGGGAATGATGCGGTCGGTGTCGATGTCGTCGCCGCGGATGGCGAGCGCCCGGCCGTCGATGGTGCGAATGCGTGTTTCGGTCATCGTAGGCAGTCTCCAGCGTCGCTGCGGTTCAGTCCAGGCCCCGAACGTCTATCACCCGACCTTCGACGGCGGCGGCGGCAGCCATGGCCGGAGACATGAGCAGCGTGCGCCCGGTGGGACTGCCCTGGCGACCGATGAAGTTTCGGTTGCTGGTGCTTGCGCAGATCTGGTCGCCGACGAGCTTGTCGGGGTTCATGCCGAGGCACATGGAGCAGCCGGCATCGCGCCACTCGAAGTCGGCATCGGTGAAGATGCGGTCGAGGCCCTCCTCGCGGGCCTGCTTGAGCACCTGCTGCGAGCCCGGCACCACCAGCGCCTTGACGCCCGGCGCGACCCGGCGTCCCTTGGCGATCTCGGCGGCGGCGCGCAGGTCGCTGATGCGCGAGTTGGTGCAGCTGCCGATGAAGGCGACGTCGATGGCCAGGTCGGTCATGCGCTGGCCGGGTTCGAGCTTCATGTGCGCGTAAGCGAGCTCGGCGGTCTCGCGCTCGCCGGCCGGCAGCAAAGCCGGATCGGGCAGCGGCTCGCCCACGGCGACGCTCTGCCCGGGGTTGACGCCCCACGTGACGCGCGGCTCGATGTCGCCGCCGCTGAGCTCGACGACGTCGTCGTACTCGGCGTCCGCGCCCGACGCCACCGATTGCCAGTGGCGCAGCGCCCGCTCCCAGGCGTCACCCTTGGGGGCGTACTCGCGGCCGGCGAGATAGTCGAAGGTGGTCTGGTCGGGATTGACGTAGCCGGCGCGCGCGCCGCCTTCGATGGACATGTTGCAAACCGTCATGCGGCCTTCCATGCTCATTGTCTCGAAGACCGCGCCGGCGTACTCGTAGGCGTAGCCGATCCCGCCCTGCACGCCCAGCTCGTGAATGATGTGCAGGATGACGTCCTTGGCCGTCACGCCGGTGCCGAGGGTGCCCCCGACCTCGATGCGTCGCACCTTGAGCGGCGCGATGCTCAGGCACTGGGTGGCGAGGACGTCCCGCACCTGTGAGGTGCCGATGCCGAAGGCCAGGGTGCCGAAGGCGCCGTGGGTCGCCGTGTGCGAGTCGCCGCAGGCGACGGTCATCCCGGGATGCACGAGGCCGAGCTCGGGGCCGATGACGTGCACGATACCCTGCCGACCGGAGCCGTAGTCGAGCAGCGGGATGCCGAACTCGCGCGTGTTGCGCTCGAGCGCGGCCATCATCGCCTCGGCCTGGGCGTCGGCGTAGGGCCTCTCGCGCGAGTCGGTCGGAATGATGTGATCCATCGTGCCGACGGTTCGCTCGGGGTAGGCGACGCGCAGCCCGCGTTCGCGCAGCATGTCGCAGGCCTGCGGTGTGGTGACCTCGTGCACGAGATGAAGGCCGATGAAGAGCTGGTACTGTCCCGTCGGCAGCCGGGTGACGATATGGGCATCCCAGACCTTGTCGTAGAGCGTGTTCTTCGCCATCGCGGATCCTCGAAACAACAGGCGCGCCCGGTGAGGCGCGCCATGAGCGCCGACGGTGCCGCTGAGCCGTGTGCAGCGGGCCGTCGATTGGGGATGATTCTGGCACACGGGCCCGACGAGGCCAACCGTCCGGTCGTCGCCGGCGGCTCACCTGACACTGCCGCGGGGCATTGTTTATACTCGCGATGCGGTATCGCGTCCTCGCTGCGCGTCCGGTTGCTGCACGGCGCTGGCGGGCTCGGGGCCGCACCCCCTGGGCAGACACCCCCGGCGACCGGCACGAAGAGGTGAACGGAGCGATGTCATATCGAAGCGGACGGCATTTCCTGCAGATTCCGGGTCCCACCAACGTGCCGGAGCCGGTGTTGCGCGCCATGGCGGCACCCACCATCGACCACCGCGGGCCGGCGTTCGCGCGACTCGCGCGCGAGCTCCTCGACGGTCTGAAGCCGGTGTTCAAGACCTCCGGCGACGTGGTGATGTTTCCGAGCTCGGGTACGGGGGCGTGGGAAGCCGCCATCGTCAATACGCTCGCGCCGGGCGATCGCGTGCTGATGTTCGAGACCGGACACTTCGCCGTGCTGTGGCAGCAGATGGCGGTCAAGCTGGGCCTGGACGTCGAGGTCGTTCCGGGCGACTGGCGCAGCGGCGCCGATCCGACGGTCGTCGAGCAGCGACTGAGCGAGGACACCGGGCACCGCATCAAGGCCGTGATGGTCGTTCACAACGAGACGTCGACGGGGGTGGTGAGCCGCATTGGCGAGATCCGCGCTGCGATGAACCGAACGGCGCACCCCGCTCTGCTGATGGTCGACACCATCTCCTCGCTGGCGTCGATCGACTACCGCATGGACGAGTGGGAGGTCGACGTCACCGTCTCCTGCTCGCAGAAGGGGCTCATGCTGCCGCCGGGTCTGGGATTCAACGCCGTCAGCGCGAAAGCCCGCGCGGCGAGCGAGCACGCCGGCTTCGCGCGCTCGTACTGGCGTTGGGAGGAGATGCTCAGCAACAATGCGGTGGGGTTCTTCCCCTACACGCCGGCCACCAATCTGCTGTACGGGCTGCGCGTCGCGCTGAAGCTTCTCCACGAGGAGGGTCTCGAGCAGGTATTTGCACGTCACGATCGCCATGCCGAGGCGACGCGCCGCGCGGTGCGCGCCTGGGGGCTCGAGGTGCTGTGCCGCGATCCGGCCGAGTACTCGAGCTCGCTCACCGCGGTCCTCATGCCGGAAGGCCACGATGCCGACGCCTTCCGCGCCCGCGTCCTGGCCGCGTTCGACATGTCGCTCGGTACGGGGCTCGGCCGGCTCAAGGGCCGCGTGTTCCGCATCGGCCATCTGGGTGATTTCAACGACCTGACGCTGGCGGGCACGCTGAGCGGAGTGGAGATGGGACTCGCTGTAGCGGGCGTTCCGCACCGTGCGGGGGGCGTGGCCGCCGCGCTCGCCTACCTGACCGAAATGGCCGCGGGTGCCGACGCTGCCGGCGTGCGGGCCTCGGCCGCCTAGCGCGGAGCGCCTCGTGTGCCCACGCCGCTCGCTGGCATCGCTTCCGGGTCCCGCCGCCGT
>JBFEOO010000125.1:0-5843 GCA_041550555.1 Arenicellales bacterium | reverse complement strand
GCCAAGGCCGGGTAGGGCGGCTGGACGATGGGTGAGCCGTCGCGGTTCTTCAGAGGGGGCCGCAGCGGTATCGTGCCGTAACCGGAGTGCTGCCAGTCCGCGCCGGTGTATACCGCCAGCACCCCGGGCATGACCTCCGCCGCGCGGGTGTCGATGGCGTTGATCACAGCGTGCGCATACGAGGAGCGCAGGAAGACGCCGTGGGCGAGGTCAGGCGGTGCGATGTCGTCGAGGTAGTGGCCGTGGCCGGTCAGCAAACGCGGATCCTCCGTGCGGGGCACGGCTTGTCCGAAACCAAACTGGGCCATGGCGGGTCCCTCCGGCAGTCGTCTCAGAAGCGTGGCGTGCCGTCTCGCGGCCACGTGGGCGGGGAGCGCAAGGATAGCAGGCTCGCTGCCGTGAGCGGGAGTCCGTCCGCGCTAGCGGCGGGCTGCCTCGGGATACTCCGCCAGGAACGGCATCGGAAAGGATATAAGGGGGGGTCGGAACCGATTTTGACGGGAACCGCTGCTGGCGCCGTGCTTCTTTACGCCCCCGCGCCTGGCGCGGCCATCGCAGACGGATGCTACAGCACGAGGTGCCGCGGGTTCTCGCTGAAGCGCACGAACTCCTCGAGAAAGCGCGTCGCGTGCGACGCCGACATCGCATGCTCGTCCACATCCAAGGTGCATTGCAACACCGCTTCCGACGACCCGGCCGCGGCGGTGTCGGGCATCGACACCGTCAGCAGCGCGCCGATCTCGGGAAAGGCGGCGAGCAACTCGCCGCGCGCGACGCGCGCGCTCGGCGGGCTGAGCGTGAGCGGCGGCGGGACGCCGAGCAATCCACCGCTCTCGGCACCGTCTCGCAGCGCAGCGACCGTTCGCGCCAGCTCGGCGACACCGAGACGTTCGGCATCGCCCACAGCGGCCATCGACGGGCCACGCTCGCGCGTCACGACGATACCGATGTTGAGGGAGCCGTCGGGCGAGGATCGAGGGGCACGCGGCGTGTCACCGAGCGCCGGCACGCGGGCGAGCGCGGCCGCCGCCACCTTCATCAGGATAGCGTCGAGACTCACCGCTGCTTGTGCGCCAAGCGCGTCATTGAGCACACGCTGCAGGCTGAGCAGCTCGTCGGCGGGACAGCGCGCGCTCGTCGCAACGCGGCCCGCGCGAGAGCGACCGCCCACCGTCGCCTCGGTCGCCGACGCTGCGTTTTCGGAGGGGCCTGTCCCGAGGGATGGCGCGAGATGGCGCAACACGTCGGCGGCCATCACGCGTCCGCCGACGCCGCTGCCGTCGATTACCCCGAGGTCGATGCCCGCCTGCTGGGCCATCTTCGCCGCCAGCGGGCTGGCACGTTCCGCGGCGCGCCGGGCGCTTTCGTCCATATTGCCGTCCAAGGTTGCGATGGTCGCCTAGGTCTCGAGACAGGCAGCTGCGCAGGCCGCGACGATGGCGTCGGCGTCGATGCCGTGGTGACGGTAGAGGTCGACGAGGTTGCCGGATTGCCCGAAACCGTCGACGCCGAGTGGGTAGACGCGCTGACCGCACACGGCGCCGATCCAGCTCAGCGTCGCCGGATGGGCGTCGATGACCGTCACGAGCCGGGCGTCCGCCGCAACCTCCGCCAGCAGCCCCTGGACGTGGGAGGTCCGCCGCGGGGCGTGACCGTTGCCGCGCAGCAGGCGCTGCCAGCCCCGGTAGAGTCGGTCCGCCGAGGTGACGGCCAGCACCGCGGCATCGGGGAAATCTTCCGCGACCACCGCGTGGGCGCGCAGCGCCTCGGGCGCCACGGCGCCGGCATAGACGATGACGATCCGGGTCTCGGGCTCCGGTTTCCTGATCCAGTAGCCGCCCTTGATGATGGCCTCGGCCAGCTCGTCGGTCATGGCGCGCTCGGGTTGGTCGATTGCCCGGGTGCTCAGTCGCAGGTAGCTGGAGCCGCCCGCGGCGTCATCGAGCCCGTCATCGCTGTCGGTGATCGCCTCGTGACGCTGCATGTGCTCGAAGGCCCAGCGCATGATCACGGCCAGCTCGTCGACGAAGGCGGGCTCGAATGCCGACAGGCCGGGTTTGGCCATGCCTATCATGGGCGTGGTGATGGACTGGTGCGCACCGCCCTCCGGCGCGAGCGATATGCCCGAGGGGGTCGCCACGAGCAGAAAGCGGGCGTCCTGGTAGCAGGCGTAGTTGAGCGCATCGAGGCCGCGTTCGATGAAGGGGTCGTACACAGTGCCCACGGGCAGCAGGCGCACGCCGAACAGCGAATGCGACAGCCCGAGCGCGCCCAGCAGCAGGAACAGATTGTTCTCGGCGATGCCGAGCTCGATGTGCTGGCCTTGCGGCGACGTCTCCCAGCGCTGCATGGAGGCGACCTCCTCGGCGGCAAAGGAGTCGTGGTGGCCCTGGCGATCGAATATACCTTTGCGATTGACCCAGCCGCCGAGGTTGGTGGAGACGGTGACATCGGGCGACGTCGTCACGACCCGGGCGCCGAGCTCGCCGCGGTCGCGGGCGATGGCTGCCAGCAGGCGGCCGAATCCCTCCTGGGTGGAGAGTCGGGCCCCGGCCGGGCTTGGCAGCTGCGCCGGCACGGCCACGGGCGCCGCCTTTCGCCGGCGCTCGCCTCCGCGCGTGAAGGGCACCTCGGCAAGAAAGGCCCGCATGGTGTCGGCGTCGACGTCGAGACCCGCCAGCGGCTCCCATTCGTCGCCATCGGAGACGCCCATCTGTTGCTTGAAGACCGCCATCTGCTCGGGGTTCATGAGCCCGGCGTGGTTGTCCTTGTGGCCGGCGAAGGGCAGTCGGTATCCCTTGATCGTGTAGGCGATGAAGCAGGTCGGCAGATCGTCCTCGACGCTCTCGAAGGCCTCGACGACGCTCTCCATGTCGTGACCGCCCAGGTTGGTCATGAGAGCGTGGAGGTGGTCGTCGTCATGCTCATCGAGCAGCGCCCGTACACCGCTTACGGTACCGATGTCGCGCAGCAGATGATTGCGCCAGGCGGCACCGCCCTTGAACACGAGCGCCGAGTAGAGATCGTTGGAGCAGTCGTCAATCCATTGCCTGAGCGCATCGCCGCCGGGCTGCTCGAAAGCACGCCGCAGGCGCTTGCCGTACTTGATCGTGACCACGCGCCAGCCCATGTTGGTGAACAGCTGCTCGAAACGGCCGAACAGGCGGTCGGAGATGACGGCATCGAGGCTCTGACGGTTGTAGTCGATGACCCACCACAGATTGCGCAGGCGATGCTTCCAGGCCTCGAGCAGCGCCTCGAAGACGTTGCCTTCGTCGAGCTCGGCGTCGCCGACCAACGCCACCATGCGCCCGCGCTCGCTTCCGGGGGGCAGCCATTGCTTGGCGTCGAGGTAGTCCTGCACGAGGCTCGCGAAGGCCGTCATCGCCACGCCGAGACCGACCGACCCCGTCGAGAAGTCGACGTCCTCGGTGTCCTTGGTGCGCGATGGATAGGACTGCGCTCCGCCCATGGCCCGAAACCCTTCGAGATTGGCGCGCGACTGCCGGCCGAAGAGATACTCGATGGCGTGGAATGCCGGGCTCGCGTGGGGCTTGACGGCCACCCGGTCGTGCGGCCGGAGCACGGCGAAGTACAGCGCCGTCATCAGAGTCGCCACCGATGCACTCGACGCCTGGTGGCCGCCGACCTTGAGCCCGTCGACATTGGGGCGGACGTGGTTGGCGTGGTGAATGGTCCAGGTCGATAGCCACAGTACCTTGCGCTCGATGGCGCGCAGCAGCGCGAAACGATCGGGCGCGAATCCCGGGGCACGGTCTGCGGCGGCTGGCGAGGTATGGAGAACGGCGGAGTCGGCCATATTGGGTAGTTTAGGGCGAACTGGCCGCAATGTGCTTCCAAATATGCCCCGGATAGCGTTCAATAAGAAACATCGTTGCTCAAGTGGGGCCTCTTGCGCGAAGGCGTTTCAACAGCGACAGGATCGTAACCGTGCATCACTGGGACACACTCGACCGGCGCATCCTCGACATCATTCAGGATGACGCCCGCATCGCCAACGCGGAGCTGGCCTCACGAGTCGGCCTGTCGCCGTCGCCCTGCTGGCGGCGGGTGCGCGCGCTCGAGAGCGGCGGCGTCATCCGCAAGTACGTCACGCTGCTCGAGCCGGAGGCTATCGGGCTACCCGTCAACGTGTTCGCGATGGTCACGCTCGAGAAGCAGGCGGAGAAACGTCTCGAGCACTTCGAGAAGGCGGTGCTCGCCCGACCCGAGGTCATGGAGGCCTATCTGATGACGGGCGAGTTCGATTATCTGCTGCGCGTGGTGGTGCCCGACATCGCCGCCTACCAGCGCTTCCTGCTCGATCACCTCACGCGCATCGAAAGTATCGCAAGCATCAAGTCGAGCTTCGCGCTCAAGCAGGTGCAGTACAAGACGGCGCTGCCACTCACCTACCTGACCGACAAGTGACGGTCCGTGCTCGACGATTCGGAAAAGATGAAGATCGTAGGCTGCGAGACGCTGCATTGTGACGCCGGCTGGCGCAATTTCTCGTTCCTGAAGCTGATGACGGACGCGGGCGTCACGGGAATCAGCGAGTTCAACGAGTCGTACGGCAGTAAAGGCCTGTCCGGCGTCGTCGAGAAACTGCTCGCGAGCGTGATCGGAGAGGACGCGCTGGCCCACGAGCGGGTCACCCAGAGACTCTATGCGGTCACCCGCCAGGCACCGGGCGGCATGATCGCGCAGGCCATTGCGGCCGTCGAGAATGCGCTGCTCGATATCAAGGGCAAGGCGCTCGGGGTCCCCGTCTATCGGCTGCTCGGTGGGCCGGTACGCCAGCGCCTGCGCCTGTACTGGTCGCACTGCGGCACCTATCGCGTGGGTGCGCCGGCACGATTTCTCGAGGGACCGCCGCTCACCTCGCTCGACGACGTGCGCACGCTCGGAGCCCGGGTCCGCGAGGGGGGGTTCACGGCGCTCAAGACCAACATCGTGATGCTCGACGGCGAGCCGCGGCTGTACATGCCGGGCTTCGCTCTGTCATCGGGCTGGCCGGAGCTCAACCCGGATCGCCGCACCATCGAGGGACTGCGCGGGTTGATCGGTGCATTCCGGGAAGGGGCCGGCCAGGGCGTCGACATCCTGCTCGACCTCAACTTCAACTTCAAGACGGAAGGTTTTCTGACCGTCGCCCGTGCCCTGGACGCGCTCGGCCTGATGTGGTTCGAGATCGACAGCTACGACGCGCCCGCGCTCGCGCACATCCGTCGCTCGCTGCGCACGCCCGTCGCCTCCTGCGAGTCGCTGTTCGGCAGGCGCGGTTTCCGGCCCTTTCTCGAGCACCACGCCGTCGACGTCGCCATCGTCGATGTCCCGTGGAACGGGATCTGGGAGTCGTTCAAGATTGCGGCGATGGCCGAGGCGTACGAGATCAACGTGGCGCCGCACAACTTCTACGGTCATCTCTCGACGCTCATGAGCGCGCACTTCTGCGCGGCCATCCCCAATTTCCGCATCATGGAGATCGACATCGACGACGTGCCGTGGAAGGACGATCTCGTGACCGATCCGCCCCGTATCGAAGACGGGCATCTGCTGCTGCCGACCGCCCCGGGCTGGGGCACCGAGCTCAACGAAGCCGCCATCCGCGCGCATCCTCCGCGCTGACCGCCTGCCCGGGCCCCGGCGCGGCGCCGGGCGGTCTCGGCACGTGTCTCGAGCGCCGTGCCGGCGTGAGGAGTCGGCTCTGAATCCGTTGGTCAGCGGCAACAGACGCCCGCTGTGGCGGCGAGCTGCCGGGACAGCGGGTCCGCCGCCGGCGCGCCGCGAGGCGTTCCGGTAGCGGGGATGACGAGTCGGGGAGCGACCGCGGCCGGCAG
>JBFEOO010000124.1:0-5864 GCA_041550555.1 Arenicellales bacterium | reverse complement strand
CTGGCCTCGAAACTTGCCGGAAAACGCCGCGGCGCGACGGTGGCGACAGCGGCGGGACACGCTCTACAGCCCCACAGGCTGCCCGCTGAGACGCTGCCCAGTCACGACTGAGTGTCAATTGCCCTCGCTCGAGACGCCAGAGTGTGAATCGGCGCCGAATGTCGACCCCTCCCGGAAAACGCGCAACTGAATTCTTGTTTCGAGAAAACGTAATCCGCAGCGGGTCATGATCGGCGGTGATCATCAGCCCGCCTAGCTTCGGTGTCTTTCAACAAGATGAGTGGCCTACGCCAGGGGGGAGGAGGGGTCGTGATTGGAAGCCGGCTCGCACGCAGATCTTGCGCTCTGTGAGCGACGTTGCTGGTGCTACGTCCGCTGCTGTCGTTGGGGTGTCGTCCATGAACTGCGGGCGTTCAAAACCCTGCATTTCAAGGAGTATGAGCCCACAACAGATGCGCCAAAAGTGCGCGAAGCGTATTAGAAAAGGCTTATGTTTATAGTTTCCTGAACTATACGACTAAAAGGTGGCCAGGGACAGAATCGAACTGCCGACACGGGGATTTTCAGTCCCCTGCTCTACCGACTGAGCTACCTGGCCATTGGGGGCGAGAGTATAACGACTTTTGGATTCCTTTCGGGTGCCCGGCACCGCCGTGCTCCGGCCACCCCTCCGACGCCGCCGGCTGCGCGAATTGTCGCACACGGTTGACCCGTTTGTGGAGGGATCACCGGGAAATTCTAATTGCCGAGGTCGCGGCCGACTCGTCGTGCACCCCATGCGCGGCGGTTGAGCGCCGGCCCGCCGCTTGGCCGTCGAGGCGCGGATCATCGACGCGTTGCTGCAGAGCGGCCAGACCCGTTCGCTGCGCGTCGCCGATCGGCGGCGAGGGCGCGTCGAACGCTTGGGTTCCGCCTGCCTCGCTTCCCCGGACGACACGGTGGGTCACGCACGTCGCGCCGTCACGTCGCGACCGCTTCGTCGGCAACGCCGGCGCTCCGCTCGCCGCCCTCGCCGTGGAACAGCGAGTACACCGCCGGCACCAGCACCAGCGTGATCAGGGTCGACGCCGCGAGGCCGCCGACAACGGCGCGGGCCAGCGGCGCCTGCGCGTCGGCGCCTTCGCCGATGCCCAGCGCCAGCGGCAGCAGCGCGAGAATCGTCGTCAACGTCGTCATCAGCACGGGGCGCAGTCGCCGCCTCCCCGCTTCGGCCACGGCGGCGCGGGTGGCCATGCCGTCGCGGCGCAGCTGCCCGGCCTGGTCGACCAGCAGGATGGCGTTGTTGACGACGATGCCGCCGAGCATGATGCAGCCGATGGCGGACTGCAGGTTGAGCGTCGTCTCGGTCAGGAACAGCGTCAGCACCACGCCGATGGCGGCGAGCGGCACCGAGAGCATCACCACCAGCGGGTCGCGCAGCGACTCGTACTGCGAAGCGAGCACCATGTACACGAGCAGCAGTGCGAGCACCAGCGACACGAGCAGCTCCCGAAACGCCTTCTGCTGCTCCTCGAAGTTGCCGGCCACGATCAGGTCGTAGCCGGTCGGCCGCGGGACGCGGTCGAGGCGCTGCTGCACCTCCGCGGCGACCGAGCCGAGGTCCCGCCCGGCGACGTTGGCCGTCACCGTATGCAGTCGCTGCTGATCCTTGCGCTCGATGGTGACCGGCCCGGTGCCCTGCTGCGCGGAAACCAGGTTGCGCAGCACGACCAGCTCGCCGTCGGGGGTTCGCAGGGTGAGGTCGAGGATCTCGTCCAGGGAACGCTTCTCCGCGTCCTCCAGCTGCACCAGGATGCGGTAGGAGTTGCCCTGGACGCGGTACTCGCCCGCGGTGGAGCCGGCAACGGCGGTCTCGATGACGCCGGTGACGTCGCGCACGCTCAAGCCGAGATCGGCGACCTTGTCGCGGTCGACATGAAGCACCCGCTGCGGCACGCCCGCCTCGCGGCCCAACGCCACATCCGTGACACCGTCGACGTCCTCGATGGCGTCGGCGACGCGGCGCGCCAACAGATCGAGGGTGTCGAGGTCGAAGCCGCGCACCTCCACGGTAACGCCTTCGACGCTCGCCAGCAGACGCTCGAGCAGGAACTGGCCCTGGGGCGCGCGCACGCGGATCGTGGCGCCCGGGATGCCCTCCTGCTCGAAGCGCCGCCGCAGGTCGCGGGCGATCTCGCTGTTCGATCGCCGGCGCGCCTCGGCGGGCGCCAGCGACACGCGGATCTCGCCTTGCGCCGCGGCGTTCCCACGGCTACCGGAGGGCGTGATGCTGACCACCGAGGACACCGCTTCGGGCACCGCCGCGGCGATCACGCTCTCCATCCGGCGCGTCTGCCTGTCGATGAGATCCATGCGCGTGCCGACCTCGAACTGCCCGATGACGCGCACCTCCCCCTCGTCGCTGGGCGGCAGGAACTCGGTGCCTAGATAAGGAATCAACAGCAGGCTTGCCGCGAACAGGGCGCCCGAGCCGAACACCACCGGCCAGCGCATTCGCAGCACCGCGCCCAGCAAATCCCGGTAGCCGTTCTCGAGCGCCGCGAATCCCGCGCCGGCCCGCGCCGAGAGCCGGTCTCCCCAGCCTGCCGACGGCGCCGCCGCGGAGACGGCGAGCAGCCGCGAACCCAGCATGGGCACCAGGCTCAACGAGACCAGCAGCGAGCAGGACAGCGAGAACATGATGACGTAGGCGAGCTCCTTGAACAGCACGCCCGACAGGCCTCTCACGAAGATCAGCGGCAGAAATATCACCAGCGTGGTGATGGTGCCCGCGACCACGGCGGGACCGACCTCGCGGGTACCGTCCACCGCCGCGGCCACCGGCCCGGCGCCGAGCTCCTGCCGGCGCCGAAAGATGTTCTCGAGCACCACGACCGAGCTGTCCACCATCATGCCGACGCCGAGCGCAAGACCGCCCAGCGTCATCAGATTGAGGGTGAAGCCGCCGAAGTACAGCAGCGCGAAGGTCGCCCCCACCGAGATCGGGATCGCCAGCGCAATGATCGCGGTGCTGCGCAGATCACGGAGAAAGAACAGCAGCACCAGCAGCGCCAGCGAGCCGCCGTAGAGCACCGAGCGCGCCACGTTGGCGATGGCCCGCTCGATGAAATTGCCCTGGTTGATGACCGGAACGATGCGCAGCTGCGGAAACTGCTTGTTCACGGTCTCCACCTCCGCCAGCACGCGACGCGCGACCTCCACGGTGTTTTCGTGGGCCTGCTTGCGGATGCCCACGCGCAGACCGCGCTCGCCGTTGACACGGATCAGCCGCGAGAGCTTCTCGTAGGTGTCCTTCACACGGGCGATCTGACGCAAGGTCACCACCGAGCCGCCGCGCCGGGAGATCACGGTGGCGCGGATCTGATCGAGGTCGAGAAACACCGACGGCGCGCGCAGCGTGACCTCGTAGCGGCCCTCCTCGATCTTGCCGGCCGGCAGATCGAGGTTCGCGTTGCGGATGGCGTCGAGCACATCGTCGAGCGGCAGGCCCAGCGCGTTGATGCGTGCCGGGTCGAGCTCGACGCGCACCTCGCGGTTGTACCCGCCCCACGGGTCCACCTGGGCGACGCCGGGGATGCGCGCGAAGCGGTAGCGGATCTGGTCCTCGACGAGCTGGGTCAGCTCGACCGGGTCGAGCCTGCTGGAGATGCCCAGGATCACGACGGGAAAGCTGTCGACGTCGAACTTGCTCACCCGTGGCCGGCCCACCTCGTCGGGGAGCTCGCTGATCTCGTCCTCGATGGTGGCCTGCACGTCCAACGCCGCCTTGTCGATGTCCGTGCCCCAGGCGAAGCTGACGCGCAGCCGGCTGTTGCCCTCGTAGGACTGCGACGTCATCTCCACCACCCCCGGCACGGTGGCCACGATCTCCTCGACGATCTGGGTGACGAGGCGCTCCATGACGACGGGATCGGCGCCCTCGTACTCGGTGCGGACGGTGACGGTGGGCAGCTCGATGCTCGGCAGCAGATCGATCTGCAGCCGCGTCAGCGCCACCGCGCCGAGCACGACCACCATCAGCGTCACCATCGAGGTGAACACGGGGCGGCGTACGCTGGCGCGAGCGATGTTCACGGCGCGGCACTCGACGCGCGGGCGGCGACGCTGATTGCCGAGCCGTCGTCGAGCAGCTGCTGGCCCAGCGTCACCACCTGCGCCGTCAACCCGTCGCCGCGGACCTGGACGCGATCGCCCTCGCGGATCCCCACCTCGACCTCCCGCCACGACACCGACCTGCCGTCGTCGGCCACGGCGAACACGCCGTCGCGCCCGTCGCGACGCACCAGCGCCTGCTCGGGTATCACGGTGGCGTCGTCGCGCCGCTCCAGCACCGCGGTGGCGCGGACGAACATGCCGGGCTTGAGGAGCAGACCCGGATTGTCGACGTCGACCTCCACCCGCGCCTGGCGGGTGCTCTCACGAAACACCGGCGCGATGCGCGCGATGTGTCCCTCGAACACCTCGCCGGCGTAGGCGTCCGTGTGCAGCGCGACCCGTTGGCCGGGACGCAGCAGGCTGTAGTCGCGCTCGGTGACGAAGAACACCGCGGTGATCGGGTCGATCTCGACGATGCGCAGCAGCGGCGCGTTGGCGGCGACGGTGTCGCCCTCGTCCACGAAGCGCTCGGCCACCACGCGCTGATCGTTGCCGCCCCGCCAGCTCGCGGTCACCGTCGTGTAGCCGAGGCGAATGCGCGCGGTTTCGAGTGCGGCCTGGGCGCGCGCGAGCTGGGCTCGGGTGACCTCGACGCGGGCCTGCCGCGCGAGCTGGTCCGCCAGCGCGGTGTCGCGCTGGGAGTCCGAGGCCACGCCGCGCTCGGAGAGCTTGGCGACCCGCTGCAGCTCGCGTTCGGCGATGCCGACCAGACTCTCCGCCTCCGCCAGATTGGCCTGCGCCACGACGAACTCCGCCTGCGCCTGCACCACCGCCTGCACGTACTCGTCGTCGTCGAGCTTGGCCACGGACTGACCGCGCTCGACGGTGTCGGCAAGCTCCACGCTCAGCTGCTCGACGCGGCCGCTCAGCTTCGGCGCAACCGCGAGCTCGGCCCTCGGGTCGAGCGTGCCGGTGAAGGTGCGACGCAGTGTGATGGGGCCGCGCTCGACGGCGGCCACCTCCACCGGCACCGCACCCCCGGCGGGGCCGCGCACCGGCTTGTCCGCCAATTCGCGAAACCGCTCGGCGCCCGTCCAGGCCAGCGCCGCGACCACGGCGGCCACCAGCCCGACGAAAAGCCAGCGTCCCTTGCGCATGTGAGCTGTGCGTGCCCCGTGCCGTCAGCCGACAGCCGCCGTCGGTCAGCGCTCCGGCGGCACGTAGCCTTCGGGCCGGTCGGCGCCCTCTCCGAAGAAGTGCTTCTCCATCTGCTCGGCCAGGTACGCTTTGTGCGCCGGGTCGATGAGCTTGAGCTGCTTCTCGTTGATGAGCATGGTCTGCAGCCGCAGCCACTCCTGCCACGCTTCTTTGGAGACGCTCTCGAAAATGCGTTTGCCGAGCTCTCCCGGCCAGGGCTGAAAATCCAGGCCTTCGGCTTCGCGGCCGAGCTTCACGCAGTGCACCGTTCTGGTCATGACCCCACCTCAAGCTTCTCGAGCAACCGCTTCACCGGCGCGGCCAGGCCCCGCGCGTCGGGCTCCGCGGGGTTATACCAGACCGTCTGCGCCGTCTCCATCACGACCGGGACGCTGGCCCGCAGCCGGGCCGGCACCGGCCTGATGTCCAGCCTGAAGTGACTGAAGACGTGGCGCACCTCGTGCCACGGCGTCTGCGGCTCGATCTCGAGCCCGAAGCGCTCGACGCTCCAGACACCGACATCGGCGCCGGGATCGCACTCGGGCAGGCTCCACAGCCCCCCCCAGATGCCG
>JBFEOO010000123.1:0-5928 GCA_041550555.1 Arenicellales bacterium | reverse complement strand
GCCAGCGCGATGCCGAACACGCCCAGCGGGAACTCCATCAGACGATCGGCGTAGTACAGCCAGGACACGCTGCCGGTGACCAGAAACGACGCCAGCAGCGTATTGACCAGCAGGTTTATCTGCGCGACCGAGGTTCCGAACAACGCCGGCAGCATGAGCTTGAATACCCGCGTCACGCCCTCTGCGTCGGGTGCCTGTGTCGCCGCCGACCGCCGCCAGCGCGGGCGGGGCAACAGCCCCTCGCGCTTGAGAAACGGCAGCTGGAAAAGCAGCTGGGCGACACCCGCCACGAAGACGCCGGTGGCCAGCGCCACGGCGCCGTTGTCCATCGCCGGCACCAGCCAGAGGACCGCGGCGATCATCGACAGGTTCAAGAGCACCGGCGTCGCGGCAGGCGCAGCGAAGCGGCCGCAGCCGTTCAGCACGCCGCCAGCCATCGCCACCAGCGAGATGAACAACAGATAGGGAAACGTGATGCGCAGCGCGTCGACGGTGGTCTGGAATTTGTCCGCGTCTTTCAGAAAGCCTGGCGCCACCACGGTGACCACCGCCGGCGCCGCCGCCACCCCCGCCAGCGTAAGCACGACGAGTATGGCGCCCAAGCGCCCCGCCATCAGATCGACGAAAGCGCGCGTCTGCTCCGGCGTGCGCTTGGCGCGAAACTCGCTGAACACCGGCACGAAGGCCACGGCAAACGCACCCTCGCCGAAAATCCGCCGCAGGAAGTTAGGGATGCGAAAGGCAACGAAAAAAGCGTCGGCGACGAGCCCGCTGCCGACCACATGCGCCAGGGCAACGTCACGCACGAGCCCGCTGATGCGCGAGAGCAACGTCATGGCGCTGACCACCAGGGTCGACTTGAGCAGCTTCTCGGACACCGGGCGTCTGGGCAGAAACGGTCTCGCGGCTGGCACGGCGGACCCGGAATTGTGCCCTATTCCCGGCTCTCCCGGCAGCAGGGCTGCCGCGGCGGGAGATCAATTAGTCCGGTATGAAGTTCGGGATCGAGGGGATGCCACCGATGCGAGCGCTGCGGCGGCGGAGCCCGCGCGCTGCCTTGACAACGTGCGAAAAAATACGGAGACTTCCGCGGTTTGCTTCTGTTTACAACGATATCGAAAGGAGTCTCTGTTGGCGAATTCCCCCCAGGCGCGCAAGTGCGCTCGACAGAACGTCAAGCGTCGCTTGCAGAACATGAGTCAGCGCTCGGCGATGCGCACCTCGGTCAAACGTTTCTTGAAGTCCGCGCAGGCCGGTAACCGCGAGGAGGCCGAGCAGGCCTACCGAGTGACGTGCTCACGGCTCGATCAGGCGGCTCGCAAAGGGCTGCACCACGCGCGCCGTGCAGCGCGGCTGAAGAGCCGCCTCAACGCGCGACTCAAGCAGCTCGCAGCGAACGCCTGAGCGCGAGCGCGCGGGGCACCCCGGCAGCGCGGCTATCTCACAGCACGACCATGTTGTCCCGGTGGATGAGCTCCGGCTCATCGACGTAGCCCAGAATCGCCTCGATGCGGTGGCTCGGCTGACCGATAATGCGGGCGCTCTCGTCCGAGCTGTAGTTCACCAGACCGCGGGCGATCTCGCGTCCCTCGGCGTTCGTGCAGGCGACCAGCTCGCCGCGCGAGAACGCCCCGTGCACCGCCGTCACGCCCACGGGCAACAGGCTGCGCCCTGACTCGCGCAGCACCCGCACGGCACCTTCGTCGAGCACGACACGTCCGCGCACCTTGAGCTGACCCGCCAGCCACTGCTTGCGCGCCACCAACCGCCCCGTTGCCGGCGTCAGCAGCGTGCCGAGGCGTTCTCCGGCGCCCAGCCGGAGCAGCACGTCGCGCTCGCGCCCCGAGGTGATCACCGTGGCCGCGCCCGAGCGTGACGCCTTCTCCGCCGCGCGGAGTTTCGTCACCATGCCGCCACGTCCCATTGCGGAGCCGGCGCCCGCCATCGCGTCGAGCCGCGGATCCCCTGCCTCGGCCTGCGGGATGAGCAGCGCGTCGCGGTGTAATCGCGGATCACGGTCGTAAAGACCGTCCTGGTCGGTGAGAATGACCAGCAGCTCGGCTTCCACCAGGTTCGTCACCAGCGCGGCCAGCGTATCGTTGTCGCCGAAGCGGATCTCCTCGGTGACCACGGTGTCGTTTTCATTGACCACCGGCACCACGCCCAGCGCCAGCAGCGTGCGCAGGGTCGTCCGTGCGTTCAGGTAGCGGACGCGGTGAGCGAGATCGGCATGGGTGAGCAGCACCTGCGCCGTGTGCACACCGTACTTTTGGAACACCGACTCGTAGAGCTGCACCAGCCCCATTTGACCCACTGCCGCCGCCGCCTGCAGCTTGTGGACCTCGTGCGGACGCACGCGCCAGCCGAGACGCTGCATGCCTTCGGCGATGGAGCCCGATGACACCAGCACGACGCTGAACCCCTGCTCGCGCAGCGTCACGACCTGCTCTACCCAACGGCGGATATTGTCTGCGTTGAGACCCACCTCGGTGTCGGTCAGCAGCGCACTGCCGACCTTGACCACCCAGCGTCGACCGGCAACGACGCGGGGCGCGTTCAAGACGCCATCTCCCCGTGCCCGGCATTGTGCGCCTCGAGGAAGCTCATGACTTCCCGCATGAGTGCGTCGCAGCCCTGGCCCGTGACGGCGGAGACCGCGTACACCGGCCCACGCCAGCCGGTCCGCCGCAGCAGCTGATCGCGACGCCGGTCGAGCTCTTCTTCCGAAACGAGATCGGCTTTGCTGAGCACCAGCCATCGCGGCTGCTTTGCGAGCGCGGCACCGGAACGACGCAGCTCGCGTTCGATCTCGCCGACGCTGGCGGCGGGATCCGCTTCCGGATCGAGCGGTGCGATGTCCACCAGATGCAGCAGCAAACGCGTGCGCCGCAGGTGTCTCAGGAACCGAGTGCCCAGTCCGGCGCCGTCGGCGGCGCCGGCGATGAGCCCCGGAATATCGGCGATGACGAAGCTGCGTCCCTCGTCGACGGCGACCACCCCGAGCTGCGGGTAGAGCGTGGTGAAGGGGTAGTCGGCGACCCTGGGCCGCGCCGCGGAGACACGGCCGAGCAGCGTGGATTTGCCGGCATTGGGCAGCCCCAGCAGACCGACGTCGGCGAGCAGCCGCAGCTCGAGGTGCAGCCGGCGGCGTTCACCGGCGGTGCCCGGTGTCGTGCGCCGCGGCGCGCGGTTGACACTGGACTTGAAGCGCGCGTTCCCGGCGCCGCCGGCACCTCCCGCCGCCACCAGCATGCGGGCGCCGGCCACCGCAAGATCGCCAATCAGCTCACCGGTATCGGCGTCCGTCACCACGGTACCCACCGGCACATCGACGTGGCGGTCATCGCCACTGCGCCCGGTACGATTGTTGCCCTCCCCGTGCCGACCGCGCCCGGCCCTGAAGGAACGCGCGTGTCGGAAGTCCACCAATGTGTTGAGGCCGTCCACCGCCACCAGATAGACGCCGCCGCCCCGACCGCCGTCACCGCCGTCGGGGCCGCCCTTGGGGATGAACTTCTCGCGACGAAAGCTCAGGCAGCCCGAGCCGCCATCGCCCGCCTGCACCACGATCTCCGCTTCGTCGACAAACTTCATGGCTATGGATCGATGTGCCCCGGCCCCGGGAACATTGTCGGCCAGCCGCCCCCCGCGCACAACGCAAGAGACCCTGCTTCGTCGCCAAAGCAGGGTCTCGACGTTCGTTTGCGCTCCCGCCGGGGGAGCAGCTATTCGGCTACGACGCTGACCGTCTTCTTCTGCAGCGGGCCCTTGACGGCAAATTCCACGCGCCCCGACGCCTTGGCGAACAGCGTGTAGTCCTTGCCCATACCCACGTTGCGACCGGGATGGAAAGTGCTGCCCCGCTGGCGAACGATGATATTCCCGGCCAGCACCTGCTCCCCGGCGTAACGCTTCACGCCAAGTCGCTTGGAGATCGAGTCGCGCCCGTTGCGCGAGCTGCCGCCTGCTTTTTTGTGTGCCATCTGTCGATTTCTCCGAAACCCGTACCTTACTCGTCCTGCGTCGCGGCGGATTCCCCAGCGGCGTCCGGTGCCGCCGGCGCCGGCTCGTCCGGCTCGTGCGCAGCCTGCGCCGGTGACGCGGCGGGCGCCGCTACGTCGCCGATGGCCGTGATCTCGAGCTCGGTGAAGTTCTGCCGGTGCCCCAGGGTGCGGCGGTAATTCTTGCGCCGCTTCATCTTGAAGACGCGGATCTTCTCGCCGCGCCCGTGGCCGACTACCGTGGCCTTGACCGTTGTGTCCGCAAGGTGGGGCGTCCCGATCTGGACGTTGTCATCGTCGGCGATCGCGAGCACCTTGTCGAGCTCGACCGTGGCGCCCGGCTCGACCGCCAGCGATTCGACGCGAACCCGCTCGCCGATCGACACGCGGTACTGCTTGCCGCCGCTTTCGATCACCGCGTACATCACTATATCTCTCCGGGGGAAAAAGCGCGGTCGGGGACTTCGTTCAGAGCCCCGATGCGAGTAAAATGACAACGCGTGAGTTTAGCCTGAGGGGGATGACAGGTCAAACGGCAATTAAGCGCGAGAAGGTCCTGGTAGCAGCCGAAAGCCTGAGCATCTAATATACGCCCCGCACCCCGACACCCCCAAACAGCCGCGAACGCAGGGAACCTTACGCCGCATGGTGCCGCCAAGTCGCCCGGCTTCCTCCATGGAAGCCCCCAGCCTGTCCATCGCCGATCAGACCCGCGCCGAGCTTGCCCGCATCACGTCGCTGGTCGAGGACGACATGCGGGCCGTCAACCGCTGCGTCGAAACCAGGCTGACCTCGGACGTAGCCCTCATCCGCCAGCTGGGCAACCACATCATTCACGGCGGCGGCAAACGCATTCGGCCCCTCGCCCTGCTCATCAGCGCCAAGGCCCTCGGCTATCAGGGCGACGCCCACATACTGCTCGCCGCCGCCATCGAGTTCATTCACACGGCGACGCTGTTGCATGATGACGTTGTCGACGGCTCGGCGCTGCGTCGCGGCCAGGCAACAGCCAACGATATTTGGGGTAATCAGGCCAGCGTGCTGGTCGGCGATTTCCTCTACTCCCGCTCATTCGAGATGATGGTGGACGCCGGCAACATGCGGGTCATGGAGGTCATGGCCCGAGCTACCAACCGGATCGCCGAAGGCGAAGTCATGCAGCTGTTGAACTGCCACTCGCCCGACGTCAGCGAGCGGCAGTATCTCGAAACCATCCGCCGCAAGACCGCGACGCTGTTCGAGGCCGCGGCTCAGCTCGGCGCCGTCATCACCGAGCAGGACACGGCGACAGAAAAAGCCGTGGCCCGCTACGGCCTGCACTTCGGCACCGCATTTCAGCTCGTCGACGATGTTCTCGACTACAGTGCTCGCAGTGACGATATCGGAAAGAATGTCGGCGACGATCTTGCGGAGGGCAAACCCACTCTTCCGCTGATACAGGCGCTCGTGGAAGCCACGCCCGCGCAGCGCGAGTTCCTCCGCGGCGTGATCAAGGAAGGCGGTCGTGAGCACGTGACGGAGGTGTTGGCGACGATTGAATCGACGGGTGCACTTGCGTACACTTTTCGACGCGCTCGCGAGCAGGTCGAGCTGGCCCACGGCGCACTGTCCGGCATTCCCGACTCGCCCGCCAAACAGGCGCTGCTGGACCTCGCCGACTTCGTGGTAGACCGGGCCTGTTAGATTTCGGATTCGTGCCGAGCAGTGTCTTGGATACGAAGCGCGCGCTGTACGATCCCGACTGAGAAAGGATCAACCAAAAAGGATTGACATACGTCTGAACGATTTCGGCGAGACATCTTCTGCTAGCACGATCGGGGTGTAGCTCAGCCTGGTAGAGCACTGCCTTCGGGAGGCAGGGGCCGGAGGTTCAAATCCTCTCACCCCGACCAATAAAAACAATAAGTTAAGCTCGTTTTTCCACCTC
>JBFEOO010000122.1:0-5957 GCA_041550555.1 Arenicellales bacterium | reverse complement strand
CGTCAACAGCAACTACGACCTCGGCTGATCAAAAAAACTTTCATCGCCCATCGGTCAGGTCAATTTCCGACCATTTTTCATCGGCCTGTTAATCAATGCTTCCAATCCCCTTCTTCGACTTCAGGTAGTAGAGCATAGTTTCTTCGAAGGTCCGCGGTGGAAACGCCTGGTCCCGCGTAGAGATCATTATGCGCACTTCAGTTGACGTGTCATCCACTCTCGGACGGCCTGGACGGGTATTCGTACTGCGCCGCGCACGCGCACCTTGGGCAGATCCCCCGGGTTCAGCATCCGGCGCACCGTGCGCGAGGAAACACGGAGCCTCCTCGCCGCCTCATCAATCGTCCACAGCAGCGGGCGATTCGTGGCCGCGAACATCAATGACTCCGTCGTTCCCGCACGTCCGTCTGTGAAGGTCTTGCGTATTAAGGCCGAGTATGGGAACCGGCGATTTGATTTTCAGCTTGCGGGCGCGTAACAAGTACAGCTAAAGCGGACAGCATTCGGGAAACCCGCTTTGGCGCAAGCTGAGCGGGTTTTTTCATGCCCGGACATCGCCGAGTTAAGCGACAACTTGCAGGGCGATTCACAAGTGCTGCTAAAGCGTCGGTCGGTCACAGGCCCCCCGCGTGACCGTGCTGGCGTCAGTCAGCAGGCGGGGCGAGGACACGGACATGACCGACACCTGAGGACGAGTGGGTCGATTAGGAGAGTTTCCGATGAGGGTCCGACGGTCGGAGCCGCCGAAGCCCGCCTCGGCCCACGCGCAGATCGTGGCGCGTCTGCAGGTCTTTCGCATGCCGCCCCGCACCGGGGGGGTGATGAAGACCGCCGGCGGGAAGAATCGCATCGTGGTGAGCAATCCCGTGGGCGCGTGCGGGGCTGCAAAGACCGTCGGCGTTCGCGAGGCCGCGCAGTGCATGCCGAAGCACGCGGCGAAGGAAGAGTGCCTGAGGCTGCTCTTCGGCAGGCAGTGGGCGTGGCTCAGGGAGCACATCCGGCACTGCTGCCCGACGCTCGACACCGCCCCGCCGCCGTGAGCGGCAGGGGTGCTGACGACGGTAGTGGATGTCCTCTTCCGATGGTAGGATCTCGTTCGACAACCGCCTGTTGACGAAGCCATGTCGACGTGTCGTTTCTGCTCCCTTTCGGAGCATCGTATGCTTGAGCAAGGCGCTCTGACGCTGATCATGCGTGACCGCTACCCGGTCAGCCTCGGGCACACGCTGGTGATCCCGAAACGACACATTGCGTCGTTCTTCGAGGCGACCGAAGAGGAGCAGGCCGCGCTCTGGGCGGCGTTGCACCGGGCGCGGGCCGGCTTGGATGCGGAGCACTCGCCGGACGGCTACAACATCGGCATCAACGACGGGATGGCCGCCGGGCAGACGGTGATGCACCTGCACATTCACCTGATTCCCCGCTATCTGGACGACAGCGACGATCCGCGCGGTGGTGTGCGCTGGATCTTTCCGGACAAAGCGAAATACTGGGTTGGGCCGTGACCTGTCGCCCGCCGTCCGCCGCCGAGCAGGTCCGGTTCCTGACCGATATCCAGCGGCTTCTCGAAGAAGGATCCTTTACGGCGACGTACAAGTACGCATTGCTTGTCGCGCTTGCGGACCTGAGCGTCGAGAAAGGCGACGACAGCGGTCAGCCGCTGGAGCTGGCGCTGGATGATATTGCCGAGAAGTTCATCCGCTGCTACTGGCGGCAGGCAGTGCCTTATCCCTCCGCGAACGGCAATCCGCAGAGGCTGTTGCTGAAGCAGAACACCGGCAAGCAGGCAGCAATTCTCCGGCAGATAGCGGAGGCGCGGAGCGAAAGTGCGGGATCGCTTGCTCGGGCCACTAGCCAGTCGAGAGACTGGGCACGGCTGAGACGGGGGGTGAGAACCGTCGTCCGAAGCATGCCGCTGTGGAAGCTGCAGACCATCGCCGGAGAGCAGCAGGCGTTCCTCTACGAGCAGAGCACGTCACCCGCATCGATCACGCTCAAGCCGGGGGTCACGTATTGTTTCCGAGCGTTCCACGGCCTCGTCATCAATCTCGTCCAGGGTGCTTGGGTTCGGTGGATCCAAAACGAGGTTGGGAATCAGGCGCTGCTCGGGCAGAGCGCCGACCTGGCGGAGTTTCTGTTCGGCTCCGAGGGGAACCGTCTCGATGCATACAAACCAGTGCTGCGCGAGGAGCAGGGCGGCAGGTGCTTCTACTGTCGCAACGCCCTTGGCGCCACAGGGCGGACGTTGACCACTTCATCCCGTGGGTACGCTACCCGACCGCTCTCGGCCACAACGTCGTCCTTGCCCACGCCGCGTGTAACAACAGCAAGAAAGATCTACTGGCAACCGAACCGCACCTGTCACGCTGGGCGCTCCGCAATCGTGAGCATGGCGAGACAATGGCACGGGCGTTCGGCCGACGCGGCCTGGACCACCACCTCCAATCGAGTCTGATGATCGTCCGTTGGGCATACGAGTACGCTGAGAGGGCCAAAACGCACGTCTGGGCCGGCAGATCGCGCGAGCTGCAGGCGCTGGGAAACTGGTGCGCCGCGCTGAGCTGACTCAGCTCAAGGTGCGGTGCCGGGCTGCCGGTATGTTGATGATGCCTGTCCCTTTCCGGGGAAAGCCGCCATGAAAGCGAACCGCTGCCCGCCTCTTCTTCCGCGACTGGCTGTGCTCTGTGCGCCGGGTGCGGCGCAGGGCTATAACGCGAATTTCTTCGGTCCCAGATCGTGCGGCGAGGTTGTTGCCGCGCTGCGAGCGCGAAACGCGCACTTCAATCGAGGCGACGAGTCGGTGCGGCTCGCAATGGTAAAGGCCGGTGAAACTGTTGTAGCGTGGGTGTTTGGGTATCTCACTGGGCGCAATTACGAGCGCGATCCCTACGATATCGATCCCGACAAGTACGCCGACTTAGGCAACGCTCTCGGCTCTGAATCGCTGGCGCTCTGGCTCACTAACTGGTGCACGCAGAATTCGCTGTAGAATATAGCCCACGCCGCTGCCGCGCTTGTCCGGGAGATAGACAAGTAGCGGCGCCTTTATCCTACGCCGCCGCGAGTCGCGCGCTATGCGTAGAGAGAGGGCGTTATAAGATGAAACGCCATCTGCTGCTTCTCCCGCTGTTAGCCGTGCTGAGCGCGCCGGGCGCGGCTGATCTTCGGACGGGCTATGAAGCATACCTACGTGGCGATTACGCCACCGCTTTCCGCGAGTGGTTGCCGCGGGCCGAGCAGGGGGATGCCTTCGCGCAGACCACCATCGGGGGGTGTACGCCAACGGCCAGGGCGTGCTGCAGGACTACGAGGAGGCCGTTCGCTGGTTCCGCAAGGCGGCCGAGCAGGGGAATGCCGTCGCGCAGAACAACCTCGGGGTGATGTACGCCGCCGGCCGGGGCGTGCCGCAGGACTACGTGCAGGCGCATATGTGGTTCAACCTCGCCGCCGCGCGGGGCAGCGAGGCGGCGGGCGGGATACGCGACACCCTCGCTACGCAAATGACGCCCGCCCAGCTCGCCAAGGCACAGCGGTTGGCCAGGGAGTGGCGTGAGAAACACCCGTCAGGGGATTAGGGCGCCAGCCGCCGCGCAGGACAGCTTCCCGCCGGCGGGACTTCCATCGACGGCAGTGACGCGCGGCGCGCGGCCAGGGTGGCGACTGCCCTGGTGGCCAGCGCGCGGAGAAGGCCGCCCCCACGAACCCATCGTCGGGGTAGATGCGGACGCCGCGATGCCACTCCAGTGACCATTGGCGAGTCCGAGCCGTCCGAGCAATGCACGCCGGGGGAACGTGCCATCTGACGAAAAGGGTGTTTATCCTTCCTAATTAGCGGGAGTGTAAGACCGGTTCAAGCACCTTAGTCTTGTCGGCGAGCGTCTTGTTTGTACCCGGCGCCGATCTGTGCCAGCATGTGCGCCAAATGCGGCAACAGCGACCGATCCGGCAGACGCGATCCCGCTCCTTTACCGGGCCGCGCCCGGCACCCAGGGGAGCGGTGCGGTGAAAGACCCGGGAGCGCTCCTCCGCCTGATCGGCCGGCGGCTCGACCGGATCACCCGCAGCGCCGAGCGGGTGGACCGGCTGGAGGCGGTGGACCACCCGCTGGCGGCTCCCCTGGCCCGCGCGCTCCGCGGCACCCTCCGACCGGCGCTCACGCCGGAAGAGCGGGAGTGGATCGATCGGATAGAGGCGCTGCGGCGCCGGGCGAACCGCTCCACCCAGCCGCTTCCGGACCGGGAACTCGTCCCCGAGGGCCGCGGGCCGGTCGTTCGCGAGATCACCGTCGGGGAGGCGTGCCGCGCGGGGAGCAAGTCCCCGGAGTGGTGCCTGCTGCTGTTCCGGCTGATTCGCGAGCTCCGCCCAGCCGCCTGTCTGGAGATGGGCACCAACATGGGGATCTCGGCGGCCTACCAGGCCGCAGCCATGCGTCTCTCGGGCAGCGGCACACTAGTCAGCGTCGAGGGCCAGCCCGACAGAGCGGACGCGGCGCGCAGGCACCTGACCGAACTAGGACTCGGCGACGTGGAGTGCGTGGCGGGCCCCTTCTCGGCCGTGCTCCAGGGCGTCCTGGAGCGCCACGGGCCGTTCGACCACGTCTTCGTAGACGGCCACCACGACGGCCCCGCCACGCTCGGCTACCTAGACCAGATCGCCCCCCACCTCCGCGCCCCCGCGCTGCTCGTCTTCGACGACATCGAATGGTCCCGCGGCATGCGCGATGCCTGGACCGCGATCGCCGGAGACCCGCGGCTCCCCCTGGTTGTGGACCTCCACAAGATCGGCCTCACTGTCTTCGACCCGGGCCACCGCACCCGCTCCCACCACCGCATCGCCGTGCGGTGACACCGCGTGCGCTGCGAACGCGGTTCCTGGAACCGTCTCCTGCGAGATCGATCGCACGAGGTCGCGCGGCACTCTGGATCCGATGCGCAAGCTCGAGAGCATCGGGCGGAATCTGGTCCGCGGTAGTCCTCTCCGTCCTCTCCGGACGGGCGCTCTCAGAGCGGGGGCTCGGTGGCGGCGTCGGGCGCCACCCCCGCCGGGGGGTCCGTGGAGCCGAGGCACTCGATCCGCACGTGGTGGCCGTGTGCCCTGGCGAGGCGGGCGTCCAGCGTGACGAGCGGAGCGTCGAGTGATCTTGCCCAGCAACAACGGACACGGCGTTAAGCGACTCGTTGTGCCTCGAACGCCATGGGGCTGATGTAGCCGTTGGCGCTGTGTCGGCGGGTTCGATTGTAGTCCACCTCGATGTACTCGAAAACGGTTTGCCGCATGTGTTCCCGCGTGGCGAAATGCTCCCCGTGGATGGCTTCGACCTTCAGCGTATGGAAGAAACTCTCGGCACAGGCGTTGTCGTAGCAATCGCCCTTGGCGCTCATGCTGCACACCAGCCCGTTCTGGCTCAGCAGATCCTGATACTGGGCCGAACAGTATTGGCTGCCCCGATCGGTATGCACGATGACACCGCGGGGCCGATGACGTCGCCACAGCGCCATCTGCAGGGCGTCGCAGACGAGGCTCGCCTTCATCCGCTCGGCCATGGCCCAACCGACGACGCGCCGTGCATACAGATCGATCAGCACCGCCAGGTACAACCAACCCTCGTCGGTCCACAGATAGGTGATGTCGCCGACCCACTTCGGGTTGGGCGCAACAGCGGTGAAATCCTGCTCGAGCCGGTTCGGCGCCACAGGGAGGTGGTGGCGCGAGTTGGTCGTCGCCTTGAACGTCTTCGCCGCCTTCGCCCGCAGCCCCTGCCGTCGCAGGCTGGCGGCTACCGTCTTGCGGTTGTATCGATGGCCCTGATCGCGCAGATCCCGGGTCAACCCGGGCGACCCCGATTGACCCTTGCGGGCGGTAAACGCCTGGTGCACTCGCCGATCCAGCTCTCTGCGGCGGCGCTCACGGGCGCTCGGATGCTCGCGGCGACCTCGCCAGGCATAGTAGCCACTGCG
>JBFEOO010000121.1:0-6008 GCA_041550555.1 Arenicellales bacterium | reverse complement strand
CTGCCGCAACGCCGTGCGCGCACGACGCCCTCAGACAGTGCGCGACGCCCGTCCCCGATGCGTCAGAACCACTGTGTGTCGAACACCCGCTTCCCGGGGGTCCACCAGTCGTCCGGCCCCGCCTCGAGCACTTTCTTCTGGAACGTCGCCATCAGCGCGTTCCACTCGGCCGCGCGCGGCGCCCTCTCCGTGTACCGCTGGAAGTCGCGGGCCGGCTCGAAATCGTCCGGCGCCGTGTAGTACATGAACAGATGATTGCCGACGCGGAAGATCTCCATGCGCTCGATGCCGATGTCCGTGAGGGCCTCTAGAACCTCTGGCCAGGCATTGCGGTGGTAGTCCTCATACTTTGCGATGATCTCGGGGTCGTTCTTCAGATCCAGCACCTGCGCAAAGCTCTTCATGTCAGCCTCCCGTGACAGGGATGTCGATTTGCATTCTCTCCCTGGCCCTGCCCTCGCATGCGACCGCGCTGGCTCATCGACCCGGCCCCGATTGGCGGCCCGGTCGGCACGACGGCTCACTGCGCAACACAGGGCAGCGGCCGGCTATCGAAGCAGCATGCTCGTCGCCGGCCGCCGGAGCGAGCCCGCCATTGTGAATCCGGCGACGATCGGTCGGTGGGCGAATGTCATGGCCTTCGATTGCCCGCGCGGACCGCTGGCGACTTCCGCGCACACGCCGGGGCGGGCTGGTTGCCTGCAATCCGCTGTCCGCCGAAACGACGGGCGACAGACGAGCCATTCGACGCACAGCCGGTCGGCGGCATTCGACCTCGAAAACGGACTCTGGACGAGCGCGCGCCGCCGCGCCTCGTCCGGGCAGCCGTTTCGGTGCTTCTCCGACGCCACCTCTCTCGCGAGAACCACTACGACGGCGGCAGTCGGACGCGCTGCGGCGGGCCTTCGGTCGTCTCGATGAGCACCGAATCGGGCGTCTTGCGCGCCACCAGCACGAACCCGTTCTCGTACCGGTGCTGCTCGATCACCGTGCGTTCGACGACCGTGAGCGTCACGTCGCCCACGTTCAGCGTATGCGATTGCTCGAACGATCTCACCGCGCCCGCCCCGTGCGCAGCGCAATCAGCCCCCGCACCGTGCTCGGCGAAAAGCCGAAGGCGAGCACCGGCCACAGCAGCCTCGCCGGCGTCACGCTGATTCGGCCTCGCGCCGCGAAGGCCAGTGTGCGCGTGACGAACACGGGGGCGACGTCCCACCGCCCCGGCTGCTGTGCCTGCAGGTATGCCGCCGCCGGCATGAGCCAGGCGCTCAGCAGCCCGGTGTCCGCGGGGTCGTCGAGCCCGACGCGCAGCCAAACATGGAAGTCCGGGACGCGAAACGCGTGCACGAGCCGTCCGACGAGCCGGACCACACCGCTCGGAAAGCCGCGCGTCGTCAGCATCGCCGTGACGTGCGCGGGGCGCCGACTTCTGCCTCGGCGACCTCCCCGCTTGTCCTTGGCGACGGGCGCAGCCGCTCGCTCGGCGTCCCGCCTCTCCGACTCGATCTCCTTGCTGATGAGACCGTTGAGCATTCTTAGACGGAAATGACAGCGAAGAGAGGGCCGCCGCTCGCAGCGGAACGCCACCTCAACCGGGGTGAAGAGGACGAGCGCAACGGCGCCGAGGAGGACGACCGCGATGGTCGTGCCCACGAGCTACTCCTCCGCGGGTCTTCTCGTTCTTCCCTCGACTGCCTTGCCGATGGCGCTGCCGAGCGCCTCGAGCGCGCTGGCTGAGCCGCCTTTGATGCTCTCGACGCGAACGCCGTCCTTGTTGACGATGATCACCGCGATCGGCTTGATACCCCCGCCGCCGCCGGTGCCGGCTCCCGTGCCCTCGCCGGTTGCCGGCTTGGGCGCCGGGCCGGAGCCGCCGCCCGCCCCAAACCCGAAGCCCACGCTCGAGAGAGGAATTATGGTGTTGCCCTCGATGACCATCGGTTCACCGACGACGGTGCGAGACCGCAGGACCTTCTCCAGCTCCTCGAGCGATGTCTTGAGCAACTCCTTGACAGCTTGCATGTGTCAGTCCTCCTACCAAGCCGTGGACGCGACTACTTGCACGCGCCCTTTCATCCAGATCGTGGGTTGGTGACCCACACGGACTGCTGCCCGTGAAAATCACCGCACGCATGCGCGGCTGATCCTCTCGAGCCGACCTGCATGTTGCGACGCCGCCAGTATAGGTGGACAGCCGCGCCATGTCGTGTTTTGTCTTGTCAGCACCGAGTGAACTTTCCAGTGCAAGCGCCGGCGGACGTGCCAAATGGCGCGAGCGAAGCGGGCGGTCACACCGCGAGGCCGTCTTACCAAGAACCTCGGTCGTCTAACGTCGCCGCCTGATCAGCCGCAGCATGGGAACCGTTGAGACATCGGCTGAAAGAAAGCTTCCGCCTGCGAATGACCGTGAACTGCTCTAAACATTCGCAGAATCGCCTCTTTACCAGACTGTCGTGCGGCGAGTTGCCCGAGGTTGTTGTGGACATGAGAGGAGGCGGCTGATCTATACCGCGGCCCCGTCAGCGAGGATTGGTCAGACGGCTCGGAACATCGCGACCTAGCGTGTCACGCGGCCGCGCCCCACGGTTCCAACCGACTTGCACGGGCGCCATCCGCGCCCGGTCTCGTTGGTGTGCAGCAGCGTCGAGATTTGACCCTACCCCTCGACCTGGGACAGCAACATCGGCATCAATTATTCGAAATCGACCACGGGCGCCGCCGATCCGCGAACGGCGTGTGCATTCAACGCCGGTCAAATTGTACGCTGTGGGTCATTTGACCAATGGTGCCGGCGAGAGGATTCGAACCTCCGACCTACTGATTACGAATCAGTTGCTCTACCGACTGAGCTACACCGGCATTGTCGCTGGCAGAACCAAGACACGAGGCGTCAGCCGCGCTCACGCAGACGAACGATCACCTCGATGCCGTCCAGCTCCTTGCCTGGCGGCGGGTCCGGCAGGCCCGTGATGTGGATGGCCTCGGCATCGATGTCGAGAAGCTCGCCCGACTGACTGTCGTAGAAATGATGATGGGCGGAGGTGTTCGGGTCGTAGAACACTTTCGTCGGATCGACCGTCACCGGCCGCAGCAGGCGGTTCGCGACGAACAGGCTCAGCGTGTTGTAGACCGTGGCCTTGGACACCCGGGCGCCGCTCTCGGCGACCAGCTCGTAGATCTGCTCCGCCGAGAGATGCGCACGTCGGCCGAAAAGCACGCGCGCGATCTGCAGCCGCTGCGTCGTCGCGTTGATGCCGTGGGCGCGCAGCAGCCCCTCGACGTCCTGCACCGGTCGGTCCTGAATTCCCGTTTTCATTCAGGCGATTATATTCCGAGTCGTCCACTTCGTCTAACACGCGTCGGGCGGCCAGGCCAAAACCGGCGCCGCCCGGGCCCGGCTCAAAGGTGACGAACGCGACCGGCGCTAGAACAGCGCTGCGAACCGCGATGCGCCGGGTGGCGCTCGGCGGGGCCTTGACTAGACTTACCAATAGCGGCACCGGCTGCCGGCTGCGCCAAGTCATCCCGCGGGTCACAGCCGCTGACGACCGCTACGTGCGTGATCGGGTCCTCATGGAGGGACCGCAGTGAGGAGCCCGTTGGAAGAACATCCGGCGATGAGGGGCTTTGCCGACAACCACAGCCGGCGCAGCGGCGCAGACGGCTTCGGTCGTGCGCACCGGCCTCGTGTGACCGGGTTCCCCGGCGCCGGCCGCGACCCGCTGGCGAGGGTCTCGACGTCGTGAATCCGGTTGCCTTGATCGACAAAGTGCACGGCGCGTCCGCGCAGGACGCCACGGAGGCGCCCGGACCCAACGCGCGCGAACTCGACAGCGTCTACGCGCATCTCGTGCTCGACGGCACGGCCCTCCCTCTCTACGCCCTGGACCGGGACGGCAACTGCACGTTCGCCAATGCCGCCTGCGCCCATGCCCTCGGCTACGCCGAACCCGGCGAGCTCGTGGGCAAGCCAATGCATGCGCTCATCCATCATACCCACGCCGACGGCTCCGAGTATCCCCACGAGCAATGTCGCATCTTCAGGGCGTTTCGTCGTGGACGCGACATCCAGGTCGACAGTGAGGTGCTCTGGCGCGCCGACGGCAGCTTCTTCCCGGCGGAGTACTGGGCGCGTCCGATTGTGCGCGACGCCGAGGTCGTCGGCTGTGTGGTGACGTTTCTCGACGTCACGGCGCAGCGGCGTGCGGCGGAGCGATGGCGGCAGAACGAAGCGCAGAACAAAGAGCTGATCGAGAATTCGTCGCAGGGCATCTTCATCGTCAAGGATTGGCGATTGCTGTTCGCCAACACCGCCTTTGCCAAGATGCTCGGCCACTCCTCGACCGACGATCTGCTCGGTCTGCAGTTCTCGCTCGATCCGCTGTTTCCTCCCAAAGAGCGCAGTCGACTGAGCGCCTATCACACGGCGCGTTTCGCGGGCGCCGCGGCGCCCGCCCGCTACGAGTGCCGCGCGTTGCGCAAAGATGGTAGCGAGCTCCTGCTCGAGAACACAGAGCGACTCGTCAACTGGCAGGGCAAGACGGCGATACAGATCAGCAGCATCGACATCGGCAAATACAAGCGCACGGAGCAGGAGCTGACGCGGGCCAAGGACGTCGCGGAGATGGCCAGCCGCGCCAAAAGTAATTTTCTTGCCAGCATCAGCCATGAGATCCGTACGTTGATGACGACCATGATCGGCATGACGGATCTGCTGGCGGAGACCGAGCTCAACGAGCAGCAGCTGCGCTGGATGCACTCGTTCAACACCGCCGGCGAGCAGCTCATGGCGCTGGTCAACGACGTGATCGATCTCTCCAAGATCGAAGCCGCCAAGCTCGATCTCGATCACGTCGCGTTTCCGCTGCGCAGGCTGGTTCGCGAGACGATGGAAATGATGCGCTCCGCGGCCGAGGCCAAGGCGCTGTCGCTACATTGCGTGTTCGGCCCCGACGTCGACGAAACCCTGATCGGTGACGCCAACCGGCTGCGGCAGGTGCTCACCAACCTCCTCAGCAATGCCACGAAATTCACCGAGCGCGGCCGCATCGAGATACGCGTGCGACGCGACCGGCGGTCGCCGCGACCCGGTAAGCTGCTGTTCTCCGTGATGGACACCGGCATCGGCATATCGAAATCCAAGCAGAAGGAAATCTTCGCGATATACAACCGCGGCGACGCCGCCGTGGAGGGCAAGTACAGCGGTTCGGGACTCGGCCTCGCCATCTGTCGTCAGCTCGTCGAAGCCATGGATGGCCGCATGTGGGTCGTCAGCGAGACCGGCCGGGGCAGCACTTTTTTCTTCACCGCCCAGTTCGACGTCGCCGAACCTGTCGATAACGACCAAGCGACGGCACCGGATACGCCCAGCGAGGCCGCGCCGCCGACTCCGCTCACCGAGCGCGCGCTGCGCGTGCTGTTGGTCGAGGATCGCGCCGAGATACGACAGCTCGTGGCAGCGTTTCTGAAGGACACACCCTGTCGGCTGGAGACGGCCGAGAACGGGCGCGACGCTCTAGACAAGTTCAAAGAGTCCCGCTTCGATGTCGTTCTCATGGACAACCAGATGCCGATCATGGATGGCTGCGCAGCGACGCGGGAGATACGCCGGTGGGAGCAGAGGCAGCAGCGCGCGCGGACGCCGGTGCTGGCACTTACCGCCGGTGTGCTGAAGGAGGAGATTCAGGCGAGTCTCGATGCCGGCTGCGACGGCCATCTGGGCAAACCGATACGCAAGCACACCCTGCTGCAGGCCCTGGAGCAGTACGGCCGGGGCGGCAGCGCGCGCACGGGCTGAGCCGCCATGCGGGACGACCGTAACGGGAGCATCGTTTGCATCGATCGGGACTTGGTCGATCTCGTGCCGAGCCTCTTCGCAGCACTGCGCCGGGATGCCGTCGAGATCGAGGCCGCCCTGGAGCGCCGCGACTTCGAGCGTATCGCGACGCTCGGCCACGCCATCAAGGGCTCCGCCGACAGCTATGGATTCGGCACCGTCGGCGCACTCG
>JBFEOO010000120.1:0-6198 GCA_041550555.1 Arenicellales bacterium | reverse complement strand
TATGAACGAACGGCTCGCGTCAGACGAGCCGAGCAGCGACAACAAATGGACTGGACGCCAGCGCCCCGTGCGGTGATGGTTCAGGTAGATGTGCTCTTGAGCCCAGGGCGCAGCGCGACCCGCTCCTCAATCTCTCAGCTGATGGAGACATGACGATGGAAGAGCGATTCAAGCAGCCGAAGTTCGTCGATCTCGCGCCAACCCTGCCAGGGCCCCGCATCGACTCCGAGGAGGACGAAAAGGCCTGGGAGCGGCAGCTGTTTCGGGGGATGACCCGGCGCGGATTCTTGGGAGCGGTCGCCGCGACAGCGGCCATCACCACCATGTCGCGCGACGCGTTCGCCCGCAACTTCGAGATCTGGCCCGACGAGCCGGTTCGCTACCCGACTCCAACGGTGAAGCCGTTGGACCCGAGGTTCAAATACAAGCTCGGTAATGCGCCAATACTGCGCATGTACCGCGGTACGCTCTGGGCGGAGGGACCCGCCTGGAACGGTGTCGGACGCTATCTGCTGTGGAGCGATATTCCCAGCGACGAGCAGCTGCGCTGGATCGAAGAGGACGGTCACGTCGCGCGCCGCTTCCGCTCCCCTTCCGGAAACAGCAACGGCAACACGTTCGACTTTCAGGGTCGTCAAATCGCCTGTGAGCACGGCAACCATGCGGTGGTGCGCTACGGCTACGACGGCAGGCGGGAGGTGTTGGTCGATTCCACGCCGGACGGCAAGCCGCTCAATGCACCCAACGACGCGGTCGTGCATCCAAATGATGGCGCCATCTGGTTCACCGATCCGGGCTACGGTGGGTTGATGAACTACGAAGGCCGCCGCGAGAACACCGGCTCCCCCCAACCCATTCAGAAAGAAGCCATCTATCGGCTCGATACGAACGGAACGCTCACCAAGGTGGCCGACGAGCCCTTCAAGCCGAACGGGCTCTGCTTCTCACCCGACTACAAGACGCTGTACGTCGCGGACACCGGCAAGTCGCATTACGCGGACGCGATCAACATCATCTGGCAGTTCGACGTTTCGGCGGATGGCACGAAGCTGTCCAATCCGCGCACCTTCGCCGACATGACCTACGAAGGGCGGGCCGGGTTCGCCGATGGGATTCGCTGTGACGAAGACGGCAATGTCTGGTCGAGCGCCGGCTGGGTCGGCGACGGCTATGACGGTGTGCACATCTTCGCTCCGAACGGGGAGCGCATAGGCATCATCGAGATGCCCGAGATCATCTCCAATGTCTGCTTTGGCGGCTCGAAGCGAAATCTATTGTTCATGACGGGCAGTCAATCGCTGTATGCCACGTATGTGGAGACGACCGGCGCCCACATCACGTGAGGATGCAAGGCCCCGAGGAGCGGGTTGCACGGTAGTCGTGCGGCCCGGCCGGCAGCGCGACGGCGTCCGCGGCCGCCCATCGGCGACCGCGGCCGTCGCCGCGCTCGGGGGTCCTTTTTCGGCACTGCGTGCGTGGTCCCTGTGCCCGCCCCCACGGCCACGCCGCACCGTTGCCGGGCCGACGTGACGCCGCCGCGCTGTGCCGAGCCGACGACTCCGGGCGGCGGAACGACCCGCGGCCGCGACGCAGCTGCGAGGGTCTCAGCGCCCTTTCCAGACGGGCTCGCGTTTCTCGGCAAAGGCGCGCGCGCCCTCGCGCTGGTCCTCGGACGAGTACAGCACATCGACGGTGCGCAGCTGGCGTTTGGTGATGCGGTTGATGGCGTCCTGAAATTTGGAGTCCTCGGCATCCCGCACGATTTCCTTGATAGCGGCGTGGACCAGCGGGGGACCCGACTCGAGCGTCCGCGCCAGCTCCCAGACGCGCGCCATGAGTCGATCCGCGGCGACGATCTCGTTGACCAGGCCCCAGCGATGCGCCTCGTGCGCTTCGAACCAGCGCCCGGTGAGCAGCAGCTCCATGGCGATGTGATAGGGGATGCGCTTGGGGAGCTTGATCGACGCCGCATCCGCGACCGTGCCCGAGCGGATCTCCGGCAGCGCGAAGGTGGCGTGGTCGGCGGCGAGAATGAGGTCGGCGGAGAGCGCGAGCTCGAGCCCACCACCGCAGGCGATGCCGTTCACGGCCGCGATGACGGGCTTGTTCAGGTCGCGCAGCTCCTGAAGGCCGCCGAATCCGCCAGCCCCGTAGTCGCCGTCGACGGCTTCACCCGCGGCAGCCGCCTTGAGATCCCAGCCCGCAGAGAAGAATTTGCTGCCAGCGCCGGTGATGATCGCGACGCGCAGCGCGGGGTCGTCACGGAATGTCGTGAAGACGTCGCCCATGCTCCGGCTGGTCTTGAGGTCGATGGCGTTCGCCTTTGGGCGGTCGAGGATCAGTTGAAGAATACCGCCCTCGCGTCGAGTCCTGATCGGGTCAGCGCTCATGCTCACTCCCTGCATCGCAGCAGCGCATCGGCGGCCACCGCGCGATGCGGGCCGCAGATGAGTGGGTTGATCTCTATCTCCTCGAGCGTCGCCGAGTGTGTCGCGACATAGTCCTGCAGCGCCATGACCGCTGCGACGATGGCCGGGCGGTCGGCGGCCGGCCTGCCGCGCAAGCCGTCGAGCAGGCGCGCGATGCGCAGCCGCGCCAGCGCATCGCTCACCATCGCCGCCGTCGCCGGGATCAGCAGTGCCTGGCGATCCTCGATCAGCTCCGTCAGCACGCCGCCCGCCGCCAACGTCAGCACGAAGCCGTGGGCGGGATCGCGAACGGCGCCGATGAGCAGCTCCGCGACGCCGTCGGTGATCAACTCCTCGACGAGGTATGACGTCGCGGGCATCGCGCGGGCCGCCGCCGCGACCGCTTGCGCGCTGCTCAGACCGAGCGCGACGCCGCCGGCGTCGCTCTTGTGGGGGATGCCCTGCGCCTTGAGCGCCACCGGAAAGCCGATCTCCGCCGCCGCTGCGGCCGCGGCCTGCGGGCCCGTGACGTGGCGGCCGCGGGGTATGGCCACGCCGTGCTGCGCGAGACGCGACTTCGCCTCGGCTTCGCCGAGCAGGCGCGGTGTGCCGGTGGGTGCCGCCAGCAGCACCGGCGGCGCCTCGGGCGTGCACCACACGCTCGCCGCCGCTTCGACGGCGGCGAGCGCCTCGCCGAGGCCGAACAGCGGAACGATCCCGGCGCGCAGCATCTGCCGAGCCGTGTCCTCGGGCATGTTCTCAGGGAGGCTGGCGACGACGGCAATGTTGCCGCTCGTTGCCGCCCGCGCCGCGAAGGCTGCCTGCGTCGCGACGCCCCACTCGGCATCCTGGCAGCGGTCGCGGCGGGGAAAGTCGAGAATGAGCAGTGTCAGCGCCACCCGAGAGCCCATCATCGCGACGATGGTGCGGGTCATGGCCGAGGCGTCGCGCCAGATGTACGTGTGGTAGTCGAGCGGATTGGCGAGCGCCACCATCGGCCCCAGCACGGCGCGCAGCTGCTGCCGCTGACCGGCATCGAGTGCCGGAAAGCTGAGGTCGCGCCCGACGGCGGTGTCCGCGACGAGGCTCGCTTCGCCTCCCGAACAGCTCAGTGAGGCGATGCGCTTCGAGGGCAGCCTGCCGTAGGCGTGCAGCAGCTTGAGCGTCTCGAGCAGCTCGGGCAGCGACGCGACGCAGGCTATGCCGAGACGCTGTAGAAACGCCCCGGCGCCCGCCTCGTGGCCTGCCAGCGAAGCGGTGTGCGACAACGTGGCCAGCCGCGCTTCATCGGAACGGCCGACCTTGAGCGCGACCACGGGCTTTGCCAGCAGCCGCGCCCGCGCGGCGAGCGCTTCGAAATCGCGCAGCGCCCCGAAGCCCTCGATGTGCAGACCGAGCGCCGTCACCCGCGGATCGTCGAGCAAGGCCAGAGCGATCGCGGCGATGCCGGTCTGCGCCTGGTTGCCTGCCGTCACGACATAGGCGAGGGGCACGGCGCGGCGCTGCATGGTGAGGTTCAGCGCGATGTTGGACGACTGGGTGACGATGGCAACGCCCGTCTCTTCGCGCTGGCCTCCGTGCTGGTCGGGCCAGAGCAGCGCGCCGTCGAGATAGTTGATGAAGCCATAACAGTTGGGGCCGAGGATTGGCATGTCGCCCGCCGCGGCGAGCAGCCGCTCCTCGAGACCGGACCCCCCCGCGTCCTCGGCCTGCGCCTCGCGGAAACCGGACGCGAAACACACCGCGCCGCCCGCGCCCATCTCACGAAGCTCGGCGACGACGTCGAGCGTCGCATGGCGGTTTACCCCCACGAAGGCGGCGTCCGGCGCACCGGGCAGCGCGACGAGACTCGGCAGGCAGGGCAGCCCGCCCAATTCCGCGGCTTTGGGGTAGACCGGCCAGATGGCGCCGCTGAAACCCATCTTCCGGGACTGCTCGACGACGGCGCGCCCCCACGCGCCGCCGCCGATCACGGCGACGCTGCGCGGGCGAAGCAGACGCGAGAGGTCGCGGTGCAAATCAGGCTCCGAGCGGTCGCAGCAGCTCGCGGCCGATGATGTGGCGCTGGATCTCGGAGGTGCCGTCCCAGATGCGCTCGACGCGGGCATCGCGCCAGAAGCGCTCCAACGGCAGATCGCTCATGAGCCCCATGCCGCCATGGATCTGAATCGCCGCGTCGGTCACCCGGGCGAGCATCTCGGAAGCATAGAGCTTCGCCGAGGCAATCTCGCGCTGTGCGGGCAGCTGGTGGTCGAGTCGGCTGGCCGCGGCAAGCGTCAGATAGTCGGCGGCGTCGATCTCCGTGACCATGTCCGCCAGTCGAAAGCTTATGCCCTGGAACCTGCCGATCTTCTGGCCGAACTGCTCGCGCTCGGCGGCGTGCGCGAGGGCGTAATCGAAGGCGCGGCGCGCACGACCGACGCACATGGCGGCGACGGTGAGACGGGTGGCGTAGAGCCACTCGTTCATCACGGTAAAGCCGCCGTCCACCGCGCCGAGAATCTGCGTGTCCGCGACGCGGCAGTCGTCGAAATCGAGGATCGAATTCTCGTAGCCGCGATGGGAAACGCAGTGGTAGCCGTCACGGATGATGAAGCCCGGCGTGCCCCGATCGATCAGAAACGCCGTGATGCGTCGCTTCGGGCCTTTTGGTGTGTGATCCTCGCCGGTGGCGACAAAGACGATGACGAAGTCGGCGTGTCGAGCACCGGAGATGAAGTGCTTGCTGCCGTTGATCACCCAGTCGCCGCCGTCTCGCCGCGCAAACGTCTTCATGGCGCGAACGTCCGAGCCGGCGCCGGGCTCGGTGATGGCGAGCGCATCGCGCTTCTCCCCGCGGATGGCGGGAAAGAGGTAGCGTTCGCGCTGCTCGCCGGAGCAGGCCATGAGGATGTTCTGCGGCCGGCCGAAGAAATGGGTGAGCGCCATGGCGCCGCGGCCGAGCTCGCGCTCGACCAGCGCGAGCTCGAGATGGCCGAGGCCGGCCCCGCCCACCTCTTCGGGGAAGTTGCAGGCGTAGAAGCCGAGCTCGATGGTCTTGCGCGTGATCTCCTCGGCGATCTCCTCGGGCACCTCGCCGGTGCTCTCGACGCGCTGCTCGTGCGGGTAGATTTCCTTCTCGACGAAGGAACGCACGGTGGTAACGATCATCTCCTGCTCTGCGGTCAATCCAAACTGCATGCGTTACCTCCTCGGCCCGATTGCGCGACCGGCGTCCGGCGGACGTGGCAGCCCGGCATGACGGCTGGCGTACTCGGAAAGCTTCCTGGCAACCGCTGCCGCCGGCGCGCATGCCGAGCGCGACTCGAGGCTCACGTGAATGAGCATGTGCTCGCCGGTTGCCGCGAGGGCGCCGTGCGCCGTCTCGAGGCGGTGGAAGAGGTGCATCTTCCTGCCCGTTGCCTCGAGCACCTGTGTCGTCACGCGGATGCGGTCTCCCGCCGCCACCTCGTCGAGGTGTCTGAGGTGTGTCTCGACGGTGAAGTAGCTGAAGCCCGACGCTACGTACGCCGCGTCGGCCCCGATCAGCGTCATGAACCTGTCGGTCGCCTGCGAGAACACCTCGAGATAGTTCGCCTCGTTCATGTGACCGTTGTAGTCGGTCCAGCTCTGCGGCACTTGGCGGTGCACCGTCTCGAGCGGGCCTTGGGTAGAGGGCGGCTCGGCGACCAAACGTAGGTCGTGGGCGTTCAGCGTTGCGCCGGCCCCCCAGCCGGTCCGCCTCAAGGCGCGCAGCAGCCCGACGAGATTGTCGTCGCGGATGCGCTCGAGCTCGCGGATCGAGCGATCC
>JBFEOO010000119.1:0-6353 GCA_041550555.1 Arenicellales bacterium | reverse complement strand
TTGACGATGTCGTCGGCGATCTCCGGCACCAGGTCGGCGGCGTAGCCGAGGGTGGCCGCCATCAGCTCCCAGGCGAAGCGGCCCTCGGCGTCGTCGGCGAAGACGAGGCCGGCGAGGTCGCCGTGGCGGGGGTCGAGGCTGACCGCGGCGGCCTCCCGCCAGCCGCCGCTGTCGAGCTCGAACACCTCCTTGAGGCGGCTGCCGTCGTCTCGCTTGGTAAGGCGGTAGAAGCCGCCGCCGGTCTTGCGGCCGAGCTGGCCGCGCTCGAGCATCGCCTGCTCCTCAGGGGGCAGCGTCGCAAATTGGCGGCCGATGTCGTCGGTCGGCAGGTTCTCCTGCAGGTTCCTGACGACCAGGTCCATGACGTCGAGACCGACCAGGTCGATCAGCCCGTACAATCCCGTCGGCGGCAGACCGACCGGCGCGCCCAACAGGGCATCGATCCTCTCGACGGTCAGGCCCCGGGCGCGCGCAGAGCGGCCTTTGTGCAGGCCGGCGAGCATCCAGAAGCAGCCGATGCGGTTGCCGATGAAATTGACGGTGTCCTTGGCGTGCACCACCCCCTTGCCGAGGCGATCCGCGCAGAAGTGCGCCAGCGCCCGCATGACGTCCGCGGTGGTGTCGACGCCGGGCACCAGCTCGACGAGCCGCATGACCTTGACTGGATTGAAGAAGTGCGTCACGGCGATGTCCCGCCGCAGGCGCTGGGGCATACCCTCGGATATGGCGCGCAGGGGGATGCCGCTGGTGTTGGTAGACATCACTGAGCCGTCCCGCCGTGCCGCTTCGATGCGCTCGAACAAGGCGCGTTTGGCGCCGAGATCCTCGACAATCGCCTCGCAGATCCAATCGTAGTCGGCCAGCGCGGCGATATCGCCGTCGAAGCTTCCCGTGGTGATCAGCTCGGCCTTGTCGGCATCCTCGAGCGCCGGTGAGCGTCCGCTCTGCATGCGTTCGACGGCTTGATCCGCGAGATCCCGGCTCACGTCGAGCAGCAGGACGCGGCAGCCGGTCTGGGCGCAGGCCGCGGCGATACCGGATCCCATGGTGCCGCTGCCCAGGACGGCCACGGCATTGATTCGACGCTCCTCGCTCACGTCGCTCTCCCCGATGTGTGATCTGTGTGATGTGTTTGCGGTGGGCGATGCAGGGGGCCAAAGCCAAATGTGCCGGGGCCGGCGCCCGTATGTCCGGCTACGGTAGTGCATCGTCGAGCCGGCTGTAAAGCGGGACCGGCCGCGCCGTTTGACCGCCATCGTGCCATTGGCCACAATCGCCGCTCCGACACAGCGGACGGACACCTTCGCTATGCGCTTCGCCACCCAGCAGATCCACGCCGGCGTCGAGCCCGATCCCGTCACCGGATCGATTCTGACGCCCATTTACCAGACGACGACGTTCGTTCAGGAGTCGGTCGACAAGTATCTGGAGAAAGGATACTCGTACACGCGCTCGGGCAACCCCACCGTGCGCGCGCTCGAGAAGAAGCTGGCGACGCTCGAGGGCGGCGCGGACTGCGCCTGCTTCTCGACAGGCATGGCGGCGGTGAATGCCGTCATGCTCGCATTTCTAAACGCCGGCGAGCATGCCATCGTCTCCGACGTCGCCTACGGCGGCACCTACCGGCTGTGCACCAAGGTGCTGTCGCGTTTCGGGGTGCGCTTCACCTTCGCGGACACCTCGAGCCCCCAGGCCGTCGAGGACAGCATCACCGACGCGACGCGCGTGATCCTGACCGAGACCCCGGCCAACCCGACGCTCAAGCTCACCGACGTCGCGGCCATCTCCGAGATCGCGCGCGCCCGCGGCATCCTGCACGCGGTGGACAATACCTTTCTGACACCCTACTACCAACGGGTGCTCGACCTGGGCGCCGACTTCGCCGTGCACAGCACCACCAAGTACTTCGACGGCCACAACGCCACCGTCGGCGGCGCGGTGGTGAGCCGCACCACGGAGCAGGACGGAGCCGTGCGTTTCATCCAGAACGCGACCGGCACCATCGTCTCGCCGCAGGTGGCATGGCTGACGCTGCAGGGCTGCAAGACGCTGTCGGTGCGCATGGACCGGCAGTCCGCCAACGCCATGGCGGTGGCCCGTTTTCTGGAGCCCCATCCGAAGGTGGAGCGGGTCTGTTATCCCGGCCTCGAATCGTTCCCGCAGCACGCACTCGCGAAGAGCCAGGCGACGGGCTTCGGCGCCATGCTGTGGTTCGAGGTCAAAGGCGGCGTGGCGGCTGGGAAGAAGCTCATGGACTCGGTCAGGCTGTGGAGCCTCGCCGAGAACCTCGGCTCGGTCGAGTCGCTGGTGACGCACCCGGTGACCATGACCCATGCCGACGTCGACGAGGCCGAGCGGCAGCGCGTGGGCATCACCGACGGTCTGGTGCGGCTTTCGGTGGGGCTCGAGGACGCCGAGGATCTCATCGAGGACCTGCGCCAGGGGCTCGAGCAGGTGTGAGGGCTCGGCGCTCGGCTGGCGGCGCCGCATCCGCTCGCCGTCCACGGCGGCTGACGGACGTGTCGGGGCGCCGCTCTCGCGGGCCCACCGCTCTCGACTCGGCGGACGCGCCGGCCGAGCGTTAGCAACCTCCAGAGGCGCGATCGCGCGCCGGAAAAGATGGCCGGACCGAAGTACATCCGTTTCGACACGCTGACGCTGCACGCCGGGCAGCACCCCGACCCGGCGACGCGGGCGCGCGCCACGCCCATCTACCAGACGGCGTCGTACGTCTTCCGCGACGCCGACCACGCCGCCTCCATCTTCAATATCGAGCGCACCGGGCACGTCTACTCGCGCATTTCCAACCCGACCAACGCGGTGCTCGAGGAGCGCGTCGCGGCGCTCGAGGGCGGCGTGGGCGCGATTGCCACCGCCAGCGGTCAGGCCGCGCTGCATCTGGCCATCGCGACGCTGATGGGCGCGGGCGCCCATATCGTCTCCTCCCAGTCGATCTACGGCGGCTCGCACAACCTGCTCGCCTACACGCTGCCGCGCTTCGGCATCGAGACGACGTTCGTCGACCCGCGCGACCCCGACGCGTTCCGCCGCGCCATCCGTCCCGAGACGCGCCTGCTGTTCGGCGAGACGGTGGGCAACCCACGCTGCGAGGTGGTCGACATCCCGGCGGTGGCGGACGTCGCCCACGAGCACGGTCTGCCGCTGTTGATCGACTCCACCTTCACGACCCCCTATCTGTGCAGGCCCTTCGAGCTCGGCGCCGATCTCGTGTTTCACTCGGCGACTAAGTTCCTGAGCGGTCACGGCATCGTCATCGGCGGCGTGCTGGTCGACGGCGGCACCTTCGACTGGGAGGCGTCGGGCAAGTTTCCGACCCTCACCGAGCCGTACGGGGGCTTCCACGGGCTCGATTTCGTCGAGGAGTTCGGCCCCGCCGCGTTCATCACCCGCGCCCGCAAGGAGGGCGCGCGGGACTTCGGCGCCTGCATGAGCCCGACGACCGCCTTCCACATTCTGCAGGGGGTCGAGACGCTGCCGCTGCGCATGGAGCGGCACGTGGCCAACACGCGCCGCATCGTCGAGTACCTGTGCGCTCACGAGGCGGTCGACTGGGTCAGCTACCCGGAGGTCGCCGATCACCCCGACCACGCGCTGGCCAAGCGCCTGCTGCCGAAGGGCTGTGGCGCCGTGTTCAGCTTCGGCGTCAAGGGCGGCCGCCAGGCCGGGCAGAAGCTCATCGAGGCGCTCGAGCTGTTCTCGCATCTGGCCAATGTCGGCGACGCCAAGTCGCTGGTGATCCACCCCGCCAGCACCACCCACCACAGGATGGATGCCGAGGCGCTGGAGGCGGCGGGCATCTCCGAGGGCCTCGTGCGGGTGTCGGTGGGGCTCGAGGACGCTGACGACCTCGTCGAGGACCTCGGCCGGGCGCTGCGCGCGTCGCAGAAGGGCTGATCGGCGCCGTCGTGGAGCTCACCGTCGACGGTCGGGCTGCCTACGCCTTCACGGCGGCCAAGGCGCTGGACCCGGCGCAGGACTCGGTCGTGTTCGTCCACGGTGCGGGCATGGACCACACCGTGTGGACGCTGCCGGCGCGTTACTTCGCGCGCCACGGCCGCAACGTGCTGGCGGTGGACCTGCCGGGGCACGGCAGGTCGCCGGGCCCGCCGCTGCCGTCGATCGAAGCGATGGCCGACTGGCTGGTGCGGGCCCTCGACGCGGCCGGTATCGAGCGCGCGGCGCTCGTCGGCCACAGCATGGGCTCGCTGGTGGCGCTCGAGGTGGCCGCGCGCTATCCGGAGCGCACCCGGGCGCTGGTCATGATCGGAACGGCCGTTCCGATGGCCGTGAACGACGTTTTGCTCGGCAGCGCCGAGGCCAACGACCACGCCGCCGTCGACATGCTCACCGTCTGGGGCTACAGCCGCCACGCCCAGCTCGGCGGCAACGAGACCCCAGGCATGTGGATGGTGGGCGGCACGCTGCGGCTGCTCGAGCGCGCCGCGCCCGGCGTCATCCACGCCGATTTGAATGCCTGCAACGCCTATCGCGACGGCGCCGAGCGCGCCGCGGCCGTGACGTGCCCGGCGCTATTGATTCTCGGTGAGAAAGACATCATGACGCCGCCGCGGGGAGCACGAAACATCGCCGCCAATGTCGCGGGTTGCCGAATCACAACGCTGAAAGGAAGCGGTCATGCGCTGCTCTCCGAGCAGCCGGATGGGGTGTTGGATGCTTTGATTTCAATTGGCTGAGAGATGCCGCCGCATAGCGATCTCTCAGGGCGCAATCTCGAACGGTCGCGAACGAAGCTCGATACCGACACGAGTGACTTGGACTAGGGGCGCAGCGATATTTGAAGAATCGTTGCTAGGCGTCAACCGTGCACAGACCCCATAAACAGAAGGTCCCAGGTCGAGACCTCGTCCATTTGGTACAACTCGCTTGCTCGCGACATCGTGAATATGTGCATAATCAGGGGCGACTATGACTGTCCACGACAAGCTCAAGATCGAAAAAAGCATACACGGCGATACATGCTGTAACAGTTATTTGGCGCCGGGCTACGCGTAACCAATTGGATGATTGTTCACGCTAGATCGACCATCAGCCTGATTTGCGGCGACTTACCGCTAAATGCGCTGCAGTGGATCAATAAAACATCGTTACAACGAGCACTTAGACCAAAAGTCCGACCTCCAGCATTAGGGCAAGGGGTTCCCGTGAACGGAAAAGTCTGCGCAATTCTCCAAGGTCATGGGGATAGAGTGAATCTCGGTGGCGGAGCCTGGGTGCCGTAGCGGCGATAGAAATGGGGTTTCTCGACTTTCCGAAGGTCCCTTGCTCATCGGCGAACGCACACTGTTGTCAACGCTGCTGGTAAGATTCGTTTGTGCTGCTGCCTATATAGGATCAGGCGCGGCGCAGACTTCCACCCCAAACAGCGGTGGTTCGCTCAGCTGCAGAAATGACGAACTATCATATCGCCATCGTCGGCGTGCCGAATGGATACAACGACCAACTGCTCGCTGATGCCGCTAAGTCCCGAAATGTTCGGTCGGCTATCTTCAGGGCTAACAGGATCCGCGCGAAAATCGAAAAAAGTAGCGTGGTCTATCATTTGCCCGATGGTCTCGATACGGAAGCAATCGACGCCTTCTTGTTTCGAGGCTTTAGCAGGGCGGGTGTCAATCGGACTTCAATCTACCATGAGATGGTCCCGTTCGCGCGCCACTTGCATCATTCGCTGGGAAAGGTCATTGTCGACGAAGTTCTCGCCACAGGGTACCCAGTCTACACCAAGTTCCGAATGGGCGTCGTCCTATCGGCCGCTGCACTGCCATTCGTCGACACACGTCTGTTCTTTGCCAAGAAGCAAGTGCGTCGTCATATCAGCGAACTCGAGTTTCCGCTGATTTTGAAGCCGGCAGCCGGCAGAAAAGGTAGGGACATCCGATTGATCAGGACGCGTGACGAGCTCACCGCATTCCTGGATTTGAACGACAATCAGTCCTTCTATCCAAATCTCATTCAGAAGTGGATTCCCAATGAAGGGGACTATCGTGTGGTTGTTACGGGGAACCGTGCGGTTGCGGCAGTTCGGAGGCTAAGGGCTCGAGGCAGCATCGTCGCGAACATGAGCCAGAATAACGACGCCGTGGCGATAAATCTTGACGACGACCCTTCCTTGAGCGAGCTCGCAGTCAAAGCGGCCAACGCGATGAATATCGAGGTCGCCGGAGTGGATATCATCGACGCGCCTGCGCCCATCCAACCTACCGCCCACTACAGCATGGGCGGCATTCCGGCGACGGCGGACGGTCAGGTCATCGCTGATGCGGACGGGACGCCGGTCGTCGGCTTCTATGCCGCCGGGGAGTGCGCTTGCATCA
>JBFEOO010000118.1:0-6356 GCA_041550555.1 Arenicellales bacterium | reverse complement strand
TCGGCGCCGACGTGCTCGAACCAGTTCTGACGCCCAAAGGAGTACGCGTCGCGAGGCGCGACGCCGTCAGGCGCGAACCAGTTCGGCCGCTCCCAGCCCATCTTCTCGCCGAAGCACGCGCCGGAGGCGGCGAGCAGCGGGTAGAGGGGCGAGCGCCGCGCCGGACGAGCGCTGTCGTGCTCCTCGAACGGCCACGCCATCGTGTAATGCTTGCCGTACATCTCGAGGGTACGGGCACGTACCCAGCGTACGTCCCTGTGGGGGGCGCCGAAGCGCCGAATGTCAACCGCCCACAGGTCGTAGGGCGGCTCGCCGCCGACAATCCACTCGGCGAGCGCACGGCCGGCACCGCCGGCGGAGGCGATGCCGAAAGCGTTGAAACCCGCGCCGACGAAGAAGCCGCTCACCTCCGGCGCCTCGCCGAGAATGAAGTTGCCGTCCGGCGTGAAGCTCTCGGGACCGTTGATGAGCTCTTTGACGCCGGCGGTTGCCAGCCCCGGCACACGTGGCAGGGCCAGCGTCATGAGCGGCTCGAAGTGGTCCCAATCGGGGTCGAGCAGGGTGAACGCAAAGCCTTCTGGAAAGCCGTCGACCGCCCAGGGCAGCGGGTCGCGCTCGTAGCCCCCCATCACCAGCCCGCCCACCTCCTCCTTGTAGTAGGTGAGGCGATCGGGATCACGCAGCGTCGGCAAATCGGGAGATACGCCGTCGATCGGCTCGGTCACCATGTACTGGTGCTGCACCGAGACCAGCGGCACGTTCACGCCGGCGCAGAGACCGAACTCCCGCGCCCACTGCCCGCAGCAGTTGACGACGATCTCGCAGGCGACCAGACCGCGGTCCGTCACGACGCCGGTAACGCGCCCGTCGCGGACCTCAACACCGCTCACCCCGCACTCCTCGATCAGCGTGGCCCCGTGCATGCGCGCCCCGCGCGCCAGCGCCTGCGTGATGTCCGACGGGCTCGCCTGACCATCGGTGGGCAGGAACGCCGCGCCGACGACGTCGTCGATGCTCATCGGCGGCCACAGCGCCTGCGCCTCGCGCGGCGTCAGGATGTGCATGTCGAGCCCGAAGCTGCGCGCGGTGGTGGCCTGGCGCTCGAGCTCCACCATGCGCTCGGCGTTGCAGGCGAGCCTCAGACCACCGTTCATCTTCCACCCCGTGGCCAGCCCGGTTTCGGCTTCGAGGCTGTCGTAGAGCGCGACGGAGTGGCCGAGCAGCTGGGTAATCCCGGCCTGACTCCTGAGCTGACCGACGAGGCCGGCGGCGTGCCACGTGCTGCCCGCGCTCAGCCGATGGCGCTCCAGCACGAGCACGTCCTTCCAGCCGAGTTTCGCCAGATGGTACGCCGTCGAGCAGCCGACGATGCCGCCGCCCACGATCACCACGCGCGCCTGGGTGGGCAGACTCACAGCTGCTGAAACGCCTCCCACGCCTGCTCGAAGCGACGCAGGTTTTCCTCGGTGTAGGCGGCGTAGTCGAAATCGAGCCGGGAATAGATCTCCGAGACCATGCTCCACATACTCTCGCGCAGCAGCGATGCGCACTTCATGGCGGCGTAACGCCGCGTCAGCTCGCCGTCGAGCGGCCGCTCGAAGTATTGCTCCAGAAGCCACTGCTGCTGCGCGTCGCTCAGCTGGTTGTTCGAGGCGAGTCCGCCGAGGTCGAACAACGGGCTGTTGAAGCCCGCGTAGTCCCAGTCGACGAGCCAGAGCCGCTCGCCGTCATCGATGAGGTTGGCCGCCAGCAAATCGTTGTGTCCGAAGACCAGACGAACCGGGCCGACCGCCCGCTCGAGCGCTTCCGCCATAGCGACGAGCCGCGGCAACGCGTCCACCCGCGGGCTCTCGGCCTCGCGCAGCGTCGCGGCGTAATCGCGCACCACCTGGAACACCCAGAAGATCAGCGCGGGGCCGCGGAAATGTCGCGGAATCTCCTGGTGACACCGTCGTACCAACGGCACGATGCGCTCGAGGTGCCGCGGGTCGCGCACGTCCGCTTCGTCGAGAGTGCGACCCTCGATGAAATGCATCACCATCGCACCCGGCTCGGTATGCACGACGGCGGGCGAGATGCCGGCGGCGTGCGCCGCCCGGCTCGCCGCCACCTCGTTGAAGCGCATCACGCCGTGCTCGGGAATGTCACTGCCAACGCGCACGAAGAACTTGCGGCCGCCGTCTTCGACGGTGAAATTCGCGTTGGTGATACCGCCGCCGAGCGGCTCGGGTCGCACCCGGCCGGACCAGCAGCCGAGCGCCTCCACCCTGCGCAGGGCATCGTTCATCAGGCTCTGATCGGTCATCGCTCGGGATCGCGCGCGCGCCTCAGGCCAGCCCCAGGGCGCGCTTCCGCCCGCGCGCCCACGCCCCAATCAGCCTATCGGAGATCATTGCGATGCAGGCAACGCAGAGCCCCGCCACGATGCCGCGTCCGGTATCCGCCTTGGTCAGTGCGATGTAGACCTCCTGACCGAGATCGCGGGTGCCGACCAGCGCCGTAATGACGAGCATGGCGAGCGCCATCATGATGACCTGATTCACACCGAGCATGATCTCCGGCAACGCGACGGGGAGCTGCACCTTCCACAGCAGCTGCCGGCGCGAGCACCCCGATGCGGTAGCGGCCTCGACGAGCGACGCCGGCACATGACGTATGCCGTGGTCCGTGTAGCGTATCGCCGGCGCCAACGCGTAGGCGACGACGGCGAGCATCGCCGAGAAATCACCGACCCGGAACAGCATCACCACCGGAATAAGATACACGAACGAGGGAAGCGTCTGCAGCGTGTCGACGACCACGCGCATGACGCGATGCACCCGCGGATGGCGTGCCGACACAATGCCGAGGGGGATGCCGATGGCGCAGGCGATCACCACGGAAATTCCGCAGAGATACACGGAGATCATCGATTTTTCCCAGTTCCCCGTCACCGCCATGAACAATGCGAGCGCGCCGGTGCCGACCGCCAGCCGCCAGCCGCCGAGCTGCAGACCCGCAAGCGCCACCATGGCGACGACCCCGACCCACGGTAACACCAGCAGGAAGCGCTTGAGCGGAATCAGCACGTTGAGCAGCAGCCAGGACTTCACGGCGTCGAGCTCGTCGAAGAAATTGACGTTGATCCACGACACGAGGTCGTTCCACAACGGACCCGTGGTCGCCTCGAGGTGTGTCGGCCACGACTGCAGCCAGGGCAGCACGGGGCCGAGCAGCGTCGTCGCGACGATCAGACCGAGCGCCGCCGCGGTGTACGGATGACGGCGCAGCAGTCCGGGCGCGAGGGCCCGGTGCTCGGGCGGCGGGCGACTGGCGAACCCCTGGCTCAACCGGTCGAGGGCGATGGCCAGCAGCGTGATGGCAAGCCCAGCCTCGACGCCCGCGCCGATCTGCAGACGCTTGAGCGAGGTCAGCACGTCGAAGCCCAGACCGCCGGCGCCTATCATCGACGCAATGATGACCATGTTTAGCGACATCATGATGACCTGATTGACACCGACCATCAGCGTCGCCCGCGCCGAGGGAATCTGCACTTTGAAAAGCAGCTGCGAGCGCGAGCAGCCGACCATGCGTCCGAACTCGACGACCTCCGTGGCAACCTGCCGCAGGGCGAGCAGGGTGCAGCGCACCATCGGCGGCGTCGCATAAATGATGGTCGCGACCATGGCCGCGACCGGACCGAATCCGAACAGAAACAGCACCGGCACCAGATACGCGAACACCGGCACCGTCTGCATGAGATCGAGCAACGGCGTGATCAAGCGCTCGGCGGCGCGGCTGCGGAACGCCACGATGCCAATGGCAACGCCCAGGACCACGCCGATGGGAACGGCGATCACGATCGAGGCGAGCGTGACCATGGCACTGTCCCACTGGCCGAACACCGCCAGGTAGAGGAAGCAGCCACCGACCAACGCGGCAAGCCGGAGACCGCCGACCGCGTGGCCGAGCAGGGCGAAGGCCACGGCCACCGCCAGCCACGACAGCCTGGGCACGGTCAGCACCGTGCCTGAACCGAGGGCAATGCTGAATCCCGAAGCCAGCAGTCCATCGGCTGCCGCCAGCGGCCAGTTCAACAGCCACGCTATCGAGCGGGTGAGCTCCTTGAACGTGAACAACCCCAGATCGAAGTCGTTGACGAGCCACTTCATGAAGTCACTGATCCAGTAGCGCAGGGGCACGTACCACTCCCGGGGGTACGTTACCGCCCACGGCCACGCGGCCTCGAACACAGACACGGCGAGCACCGCGAGCAGCAGCGCACCCCATGCCAGCAACCAGGGCTGCGCACGGGGCCGCGCGCCGGCGGCGACGGTGACGACCGCACTCATGCGCCGTCGCTGCGGCTCACCAGCACATCGAGCACCGCCGCACGGGAAAGCCTGCCGATGACCCGGCCATCGGCGTCGATCACCGCTGCGTCCGCCTCGGCATCGAGCAGCGTCTGGGCGAGATCGCCGATCTTGCGGTCGGCAGCAACCCGCAGCGCCGTCGACCCGACCTCCGCGTCCGGCGTCATGATCGCCCCGGCAGACAGCACCTTGGCGCGAGGGATGTCACGCGTGAACTCGGCCACGTAGTCCGTCGCGGGGCTGAGCACCAGTTGCTCCGGCGTGCCGATCTGGATGATGTACCCATCCTGCATGATGGCGATTCGGTCGGCGAGGCGAATCGCCTCGTCGAAGTCGTGCGTGATGAACACGATCGTCTTGTGGAGCAGGTTCTGCAGGCGCAGAAACTCGTCCTGCATCTCCCTGCGAATCAGGGGATCCAGGGCGGAGAACGGCTCGTCCAGAAACCAGATGTCCGGCTCCACCGCGAGCGAGCGGGCGATGCCGACGCGCTGCTGCTGGCCCCCGGAAAGCTCGCGCGGGTAGTAGCTCTCGCGGCCCTTGAGCCCGACGAGCTCGATGATCTCGCGCGCCCGCGCCTCACGCGTCGGGCGTGCCACGCCCTGCACTTCGAGGGGAAACGCGACGTTGCGCAATACGGTCAGATGGGGCAGCAGCGCGAAGTGCTGGAAGACCATGCCCATCTTGTGGCGGCGGAGCTCGATCAGCTCCTGCTCGGTGGCCGACAGCAGATCGTGGCCGTCGAACATGACCTGTCCGGCGGTGGGCTCGATCAGCCTCGACATGCATCGCACCAGGGTCGACTTGCCCGAGCCGGACAGACCCATGATGACGAAGATCTCGCCCTCGACGACTTCGAAATTCGCGTCGCACACCGCGGCAATGACCCCCGCCCCGGCGAGATCGGCGGCGGTGGGATGGCGGTCGCGACCGTGGAGAAGCCGCTCGGCGTCGGCCCCGAACAGCTTCCACACGCCCTGGCAGGCGATCTTTGATGCGCCCTTGCGGGCGGCAGCAGACGCCGAATCGGACACGCGCGCTCAGGTCTCTGGCTGCGACGGTGTTGGTCGGCACCGGCGGGCGGCGCACCGGCGAGCACGGCGCGCCGGCGCCATGTCCGGTGGGCGACTCGGGCGTCGGCGATCTCCGCGTCCGCCCGAGCCGCCGCTGTGCCGTACCCGGCTCGGGGACTCAGCTACACTGCGTCCACGCCTTCCAAACGTTCTCGTTGTTCTTGATCCACTCCTCGACGACATCGTCCACCTCGCGCCCGTCGAGATCGACCATGCCGACCATCTCACCCATTGACTGATTGGTGATGGTGAAGTTGCGCACCGCCTGGTAGGCGCACGGCCACTTGTCCTCGCCACCCTTCCAGCCGACTTTCTTGATCCAGCCGCGCGGCTTGCCGCAGTCGTAGGCCATGTCAGGGTTCATGCCCCACTTGGGATCGCTGTAGCACTCCTCGGTGTAACGCGGGAAGTTGACCCATTCGCCCTTGAATTTGATTGGCGCCCAGTGCGGCGTGTACACCCACGCCAGAATCGGCGCCTGGCGCTCGTACGCCGACTGAATCTCGGCGAACAGCGCGGCGTCAGTGCCCGCGTGCACCACCTCGTAGTTGAGCCCGAGGGCTTCCGCACGCTCGTCGTCGAAGCCGGCCCAGGTCACCGGCCCGCCGAGGTAGCGCCCCTTGGGCGCCGTCTCCGGCGTCGAGAACGCCTCGGCACAGTCGTTGAGCGCCGTCCAGTCGGGTAGACCCGGACACTTCTCCTTCATGTAGACGGGATACCACCATTCCTCGATGGCCTGCATGCCGGTCTCGCCGAGGTCGACGGTCTTGCCGGTCTTGAGGCTCTCGTCCATGGCCTGCTTCCCCGTGGTCTCCCACATCTCCATGGCCACGTGCAGATCGCCCGACTCGAGACCGGCGAACTGGGCGATGTAGTCGGCCTGCTGGTACTCGACCGTGTAGCCCATCTCCTCGAGCACACGTCCCATGAT
>JBFEOO010000117.1:0-6360 GCA_041550555.1 Arenicellales bacterium | reverse complement strand
CGTTCGGAGACATCGTTGACGACGCAGTAGCCGGCCACGTAATCGAGCGCGTCGCGCTCCTCGACGTACTTGGCATGGCGTCCGATCACGACGCCGAGCTCGACCTCCCAGTCGGTCTTCTCGGAGCCACGCGGAATCTCTATCGGATCGTTAGGCCCGCAGATGGAGCTCGTTGCTTTCATGAAGATCACGGGCTCTTCCGGAACCGCGGCTCCCGACTCCTTGGCGTGGTCGGCGTAGTTCAGGCCGATGCAGACCAGCTTGCCGATGTTGGCGACACAGGGTCCGAGTCGTGGGCTGCCGTCGACCTTCGGTAGGGCCGCGACGTCGAGCGCCGCCAGGCGGGACAGCTCGGCGGGGGCGAGGGCGGCGCCGTCGATGTCGGCCACCGTGCCCGACAGATCACGGATGTGGCCGTCACGGTCGAGCAGCGCAGGCTTCTCGGCGCCCTTGGCACCGTAGCGCAACAGCTTCATAGGGTCTCCTCCCGTCGTCGATGAGATCGTTGTCGGCGCGATGACCGTGCGGGGGTCCGCCGGCTGCGGGCGCGTATCATAGCACCCCGGCACAGCGTCTCCCGCCGCGGTCGGCGGGCATCGTCAGCCGATCCAGCCGCCGTCGATGATGTGAATCTGCCCCGTCGTGTAGGCCGACTCGTCGCCAGCCAGATAGACCACGAGCGCCGCGATCTCCTCTGCCGTGCCCAACCGGCCCATCGGTTGGCGTGCGATGAACTGCGCGCGCACCGTCTCGTAGTCGCCCTGGGCGGCCATCCGCTCGTCGAGCGACGGCGACTGCACGGTGCCCGGGCATATCGCGTTGCAGCGGATGCCTCGCGTGACGAAATCCGCGGCGACCGACTTGGTGAGACCGATGACCGCCGCTTTCGATGCCCCATAGGCGCAGCGCATTGCCACCCCTTTCACGCTCGAGGCTACCGACGCCATGTTCACGATCGAGCCGCCGCCCGCTTCGAGCATTGCCGGGAGAAACGCTCGAATCGTTCGATACATGGACTTGACATTGAGATCGAACGAGCGATCCCAGTCCGCCTCGCCGCAATCGAGCAGGCTGCCGTGATGCACGAAGCCCGCGCAGTTGAACAGCACATCGACGGAGCCGATGCTCGCCGCGCAACGCTCGATGGCCGCGGCATCGCGCACATCCAGCACGGAGGTCTCGATGGCGTCGTGCTCGGCGGCCAGCGTGACGAGAGCCTGCTCGTCGATGTCCGTGGCGTGCACGCGCGCACCTTCCCGCGCCATGGCGAGGGCCGAGGCGCGGCCGATACCCTGGCCCGCCGCCGTGATGAACACCGTTTTCTGAGCGAGTCGTTCACTCATGTCGTCGTCGCATCTCCCCGCGCGAGGTTGCGGTAACGCACGAGCGGGCGCGCGCACGCCCTCGTGCGGGGTGCCGGTCGTACGCCCTGTCCCCGGCCGGCACCCTCTCGCCAGCGACCATCATCGGGGATGGCGCGGGCGATGGCCAGCGTGCATCAGCCGGTGACAGTCAGCGGCCAGCGACCGCGGGAGCGCTGCGCCGGGCCGAGCGCTCACGAAAACGCCGGCGCCGCCGAGCGGTCCGGTTGGCCCCGGTAGCCGCTCGGTCGCGTGCGTACTCGCCGTGCAGATTTCCTATAATGCGGCCGAGCGGTGGCAGAAGACGCGCCGCGTCCCGCGCGATTGAACACAGAGCGAGGAGGTGGACGACATGGGCGATCAAACATTTGCCGGCAAGGTGGCCCTGGTGACGGGAGGCTCGCGCGGCATCGGCCGCGCGGTGTGCGAGGCGCTGGGGCGGGCGGGCGCCCGCGTGGCCGTGAACTACGCCCGTGACGAGGCGGCCGCCGAGGCGACCTGCGAGACCGTGCGCGCCGGCGGCGGCTCGAGCCGGGCCTTTTGCGCCGACGTCTCCGACCCGGCGGCGGTCGCACGCATGGTGGCCGACGTCGAAGCCGTCCTCGGACCGGTCGACATGCTGGTCACCAGCGCGGGTGTGGCGAGCATGCAGGAGCACACGGCGCTCGAGTTCGCCGAATGGCAGCGGCTGATGCGTGTCAACGTCGACGGCACGTTCTTGCCGGTGATGGCCGTCAAGGATGGGATGATCGCCCGCGGCGACGGGCGCATCGTGTGTATTGCCTCCATCGCCGGGCTGCGCGCGCGCGGTCGGATGATCGCCTACAGTGCCTCGAAGGCCGCCGTCATCGGCTTCGCGCGCAGCTGCGCCGAGGCGTTCGGTCCGGCGGTCCGCGTCAACACGGTGGCCCCCGGCCTCGTCGAGACGGACATGACGGCGGAAATGGCCGCCTCGGTGAAAGAGAGGATGCGCGAGGAGGCTTTCCTCAAGCGCGTCGGAACGCCACAGAACATTGCCGATGCCACGCTGTTTCTGCTCTCGGACAAGGCCAGCTTCATCAGCGGGCAGACCTACGTCGTCGACGGCGGACGGGCGACGCTGCCGTAGTCCGCTACAGTGCGCGATGGCGCGACGCGCTCGACGCTGCAGCGAAACGACGACGGTCGCCGACGCGAGCGCAACCTGCCAAGCGCGAATCCATTCCCGAGTGCGGGGCGACCCTCGCTCCCGGCCCGCGCTGCAGCGCACGGCGCCGCTCGACACGGGCCCGTGGCCGTCGACACAGCGCGCCGCTCGAGCGACGCCGAGCCGGGCAGCACCGTCTAGGGCGCGGCGGGCCGCGCCGCAGCGGCCGCGTTCAGAGCGTGCACTGATAGCGCAGGCGGCTCGTGATCATGTCCTGGACTTTGTCGAGGTACTGCTCCATGTGCGGCGATTCCCAATGGGCCGTGAGCGCCGCCTCGTCCGTGTAGACCTCCACCAGAATGACGTGGTTCGCGGGCGCCTGGGGTACCAGGACGTCGAAGCGCAGACACCCCTCTTCGAGCTCTATGGAGCGGGCGCCGTGGGTACGGGCGATGGAGACGAACTCGTCGAATTTGTCGGCGTCGATGTCGAGATGAACGACTAATGCGGTGTTGGCCATGGTTTTGCTCCTTTTAGAGACTGGCGCACCAGAGGCGACGGCGACGACAGGCCAGCCACCGCAGCGCTCGGCACACGTCGAACGCGTCAGCGGCGGTACTCGGGTTCGTCCCGGTCGAGAATGCGCCTGAGCGCGGTGAAGTGCCGCTCCGCGACTTTCGGCAGCTCGGCGGCAAATTGCTGCTGTGCTTTTTGCAGAACGCTCTCCGGCAGCCGGCGCAGCCGCTTGCCGGTGGAGCGCGCCAGTACTTGGAACATGGCTGCACGCTCCAGATAATAGAGGTCGTTGAAGGCGTCCTGCACGCTGCGGCCGGCGACCATTATGCCGTGGCTCGCCATGAAGAGCACGTTGTTCGTGCCCATTACCCGCGCCAGGCGGTCACCCTCGTCGCAGTCGAGCGCGAGGCCGTCGTAAGCGTCGTCATACGCGACACGGCCGAAGAACCCGAGCGCGTTCTGCTCGCACATCTCGAGCCGGCCGCCCTCGAGCAGGGTGAGAGCGGTCGCGTACGGCATGTGCGTGTGCATGACACAGATCGCTTCGGGCACGTTGCGGTGCACCCGGCTGTGAATGAAGAAAGCGGTCTCCTCGACGCGGTTCTCGCCCTCCAGAACCTTGCCCTTGATGTCGCACAGCACGAGCGACGAGGCGGTGATTTCCGACCAGTGCCAGCCGTAGGGGTTGATCAGGAAGCGGTTGCCGCGGTTGACGCCGTCCTCATCCGGGACGGCCAGGGAGAAGTGGTTGTCGACGCCCTCGTTGAGACCGAGCCGCGCTGCCCAGCGCAGGCTGGCGGCCAGATCGATGCGGTTCTGATCGATTTGCTTCATTCGGTCACGTCCATCGGGCTCGGAACGGCGGAGTGTTTTCGCGTAGCATAGCGATGCGACGAGCGGCTTGTCGAGGCGGACAGCGCAGCGGCTACGCAGCGCAGTGCGGCACGAGCGTGCGCCGCGTGCTCGGGGCCGTGCGCTCCCGGCACATCGCCTCCTCGCCGAACGTCGTCTGCCGAACCCCGGCGCGAGACGGGCGCGGCCATCACCTCAAAATCCAGGAGAGTGCACGATGACATTTCGCACCAAGTACGTTTTTGTCGCGAGCATGGACGTCGACCCGGAGCGGGAGGATCTGTTCAACGAGGTCTACGACCGCGAGCACGTCCCACTGCTGAAGACAGTGCCCGGGGTCGTGTCCGTGGCGCGCCTCGTGGCCGAGCCTCTGACCATGGTCATCGGCGGTGAGCGTCGCAGCATCGTGATCGAGGGCGAGCCCAGGTACAGCGCAGTCTACGAGCTCGACAGCCCCGACGTGCTGGTCAGCGCCGAGTGGGCGCACGCGGTGGACCAGGGTCGCTGGCCGGGCGAGGTGCGGCCCTACACGCGTAACCGGCGTCACGTGCTGCGGCGTGTGCTCGAGCCCGCCTAGCGCCTCGGCGGTGCGATGATCCAGGTCAGGGCGACGATCCCGGCGAACAGCGAATAGGCGAGTGTGAACACCCACGGCTCGGCGTCGAAGAAGATCAATCGGTGTAGCCAGTCCTCGATGAAGGCGCCGGCGTAAGGTGCCTCACCGGCGCGTTCGCGCAGGCGATTCTCCCAGTGGGTCAGCGGACAGAGCACGCCGACCCAGGACTGCAAAGCGACGATCGCCATGGCGAGCAGGTGTGTCAGCCGAAACCAGAAGTTGCGCACCCAGGCCCAGCCGCGGGTCGCCCCCAGTAGCACCAGCGCCTGGCCGAAGACGATGAACGCGACGATGGCCGCATGGACGATGAGCACCGCGTCGGCGGCGAGTCGAAAGAGCAGCTCCCGCGTCATGGCGCCGGAATCAGCTCAGCCTCGAGTGGGGTCGGATTCACGCGGCGACGGGGCGACGACGGATTTCGCTACGCCGTGCGCCCGACGGGCCCGGGTTGAAGCACGCGGTGCTCAGTCACCTTTACGGTACGTGCCGACGAGAGTCGCCTCGCCGAGCACGTGACCGGCCATGGCCGCCTCCAGCTGGGCCTTGGTCGGGTTACCGAGATCCGGCAGCAGCGTGTCGAGCGCATAGAGCTTGTGGAAGTAGCGGTGACGGCCGATGGGCGGGCATGGCCCGCCGTAGCCGGGGCGCCCCCAGTCGTTCAAGCCTTCGCCGGTGCCGTTTGGCAGCGCCGCCACGGCGGCGGCGAGGGCCGCGGTATGCGCGGGGAGGTTGTAGAGCACCCAGTGCACCCAGGTCATTTTGGGCGCGGCCGGGTCGGGTGCGTCCGGATCGTCCACGATGAGCGCAAAGCTGCGGGTGCCCGATGGCGCGCCCTGCCACTGCAGCGGTGGTGAGGTGTCCTCCCCCTCGCACGTGTGCACGCGAGGGATCTCGCCACCGTCGGCAAAGGCGGGGGATGTCAGCGTAAGACCCATGGTGGACGGTCGGGCGCGACGACACCCATCAGTTGACGTGCAGCGCGTAGATCCGTTCGAAGCGCTCGGCCACCAGCTCCTCGGCGGTGGCGAGCTCCTCGGGGGCCATCATCTTGACCAGCTTGTCGCGGTTGTTGATCGCCGGCTCATAAGCAGCCGAAATGGAAGCCAGCTCGTACCAAACATACGCTTCGATGTAGTTCTTCTCCACGCCCTGGCCCTGCGAGTACATGACGCCGAGATTGTTCTGCGCCATGTGATAGCCGCGCTCGGCCGCATGGCGATACCAGCGGACGGCCTCGACGTAATCGAGCTCGACGCCCTGACCCTTGGTGTACATCATGGCGAGGTTGTTCTGAGACTCGAGATAGCCTTGCTCGGCGGCGCGCCGGTACCAGCGTGCTGCCTCGGCGTGATCTTGCTCGCAGCCCTGACCGCTGTCGTAGGACACGCCGAGCAGGTGCTGCGCCTCGGCCAGTCCTTGCTCGGCCGCCAGACGCAGCCACAGCACCGCCTTGCTGTAATCGCGTGCCGCGCCCTCGCCGGTACGGTACATGTAGCCCAAATTGTGCTGCGCCGGCGCGAATCCCTCCTCGGCGGCCTTGAGGTACCACTTGTGTGCCTCGCGGTAGTCTTTGGGCACCCCGTCGCCGAAGTAGTACATCACGCCGATGTTGTAGGCGGCGCTTAAGTCGCCCCCCTCGGCGAGCATCCGGAACTCGGTCATGGCCGTGGCGTAGTCACCCGCCTCGTGGGCGGCCAGGCCTTTTTCCCAGCCAGCGAGGCTCGGCCCGGCCATCAGCGACAGCGCGAGTGCCGCTGCGGCGCGGCGCACGGTCAAACCTTGCCGGTGATTGTGCCTAACACGCATTACTCGTCTACGTGCCCGGGCAGCCGCACAGCGGCGCCCGCCCGGGGCCGGCTCTGCCCGCCGGTTGGGCGCCCCAGTCGGGG
>JBFEOO010000116.1:0-6715 GCA_041550555.1 Arenicellales bacterium | reverse complement strand
TCTGTGGGAGCGGGTCATCGACGTCAACTTGCGCGGAATGTTGAACATGCATCACGTCGTGCTTCCCGGCATGGTTGAGCGCGAGGGGGGCAAGGTGATCAACATCTCGTCCGACGCGGCCCGCGTCGGCTCGTCGACGCAGGCCGTGTACGCCGCCTGCAAGGGGGGCGTCATCTCCTTCACCAAGACGGTCGCGCGAGAGCTGGCGCGCGTCGGCGTGTGCCTTAACGTCGTCTGCCCCGGTCCCACCGAGACGCCTCTGCTCGAGGGCATGCTCCAGCACGGCGCCGACGGCGAGAAGATCTACGCAGCGCTCAAACGCGCGATCCCGATGAAGCGTCTGGGCCAGCCCGCCGACATGCCCGGCGTGGTGGCCTTTCTGGCCAGCGACGACGCCGACTACATCACCGGCCAGGTGATCAGCGTTTCGGGCGGACTGACCATGGCGGGCTAGGTCGCCGGCGCCGTTCCGTCAGGTCGCCGGCGGCGCGGTGGCGGGCGCAGTCCTTCGAGCATGCCTTTGCAGCGGGCGTGGCGCCGACCACGGGCGAGCGGGGTGTACCGCTTACGCTAGCAGTTCGCTGATGCGGGCAAGCGCCGTGCGGATGTTCTCCACGCTGTTGGCGTACGAAAAGCGCAGGTAGCCTTCCCCGAACGCGCCGAAGCTGGTGCCTGCCAGCGATGCGACGCCGGCCTCCTCGAGCAGGCGGTCCTGTGCGGTTCGCGCATCCATTCCGGTGTCGGCGATGTTGGGGAAGACGTAGAACGCCCCGCCCGGGTGCCGGCACCTGAAGCCCGATAGCCGGTTGAGGCCCTCGACGATCACCCGCCGCCGCTCGTCGAATGCGGCCACCATTGCGTCGACGCTGTCCTGTGGCCCTTCGAGCGCGGCAATGCCCGCGTACTGCGTCGCGGCGTTGACGCACGAGTGGCAGTTGACCGCCAGCCGCGTTGCGCCCTCGATCAGCGCTGGGGGCCAGACGCCGTATCCGAGGCGCCAGCCGGTCATCGCGTAGGTCTTGCTCCAGCCGTCGAGCAGTATCAGGCGGTCGCTGAGCTCCGGGTAACCCAGCAACGAGACGTGGGGACGCCCGTCGTATGTCATCCGCGAGTAGATCTCGTCGCTCAGCACGGCGACGTGGGCGTGATCTTCGAGTCCGCGCACGAGCGCGTCCATCTGCTCGCGGGGAACGGTGCCGCCGGTCGGATTGGCGGGCGAGTTGACGATGAGCAGGCGGGTATTCGGTGTAATGAGATCGAGCACCGCCTCGGCATCGAAAGAGAAATCCGCGCTCTCGAGCAGCGGTATGGGCACGGCTTTCGCCCCCGAGAAGTTGATGGCCGATTCGTAGATGGGGAAACCGGGATTGGGGTAGAGGATCTCGGCGCCCGGCTCACCGAACATCAGGATGGCGAAGAACATCGTCACTTTGCCGCCGGGGACGACGACGACGCGCGAAGGATCCACCTCGACGCCGCGACGCTGCCAGAGGTCGGCGCACACCGCTTCACGCAGCTCGCGGATCCCGGGTGACGGCATGTAGCCGTGATGACCGTCGCGCAGGGCCCGAACCGCGGCCTCGACGATGTGCTCGGGCGTCTGGAAGTCCGGCTGGCCGATGCCGAGATTGATGATGTCGCGCCCGGCGCGGGCCAGCGCGTCGGCTCTCGCCAGCACGTCGAAGGCGGTCTCGGTGCCAAGGCGGCCCATCCTGTCGGAGATCTTCATGGGGTGTCGGCGGGGTCCTCCGCGGATCGTGAGCGCCGCTGGCGACGGCGCGCGTGCTACTCGTAGCGCACGGTTCGCTGCGAGCCGCGGCTCACCAGATGCTCTACGAGCATGGGCAGCCGGCGGCGATGCCGCGTGTCGATACGCACCGTGGCCGTCATGCCCGCCCGCAGAGCGGTGTCGTCTGGCGCTCCCTCGATCTCGATGACGACGGGGACGCGCTGCACCACCTTGACCCAGTTGCCGGTCGCGTTCTGCGGCGGCAGCAGGGCGAATTCCGCGCCGGTGGCCGGCGCGATGGCGCCGACCCGCGCCTGCAGCTGACGATCGGGATAAGCGTCGACCACAAGTGCCACCGACTGCCCTTCTTCGACGTGGGTGAGCTGCGTCTCCTTGAGATTGGCCTCGACCCAGATTCTGCCGGCCTCGATGAGGCTGAACACCGGCTCGCCGGTCTCCACGTATTCGCCGACCTGCAGCCGCATGTTGCTGACGATACCGTCGGCCGGTGTGACGATCTCGGTGTGTTCGAGGTCGATGGCAGCGCGTTCGCGCAGCGCCAGGGCGCGCTGGTAGCGCGGGTGTCGCTCCACGGGCAGGTCCGCATCGCCGGCCAGGCTGGCCAGATCCTGCTGGATGCGTTCGCGGACGACCCGCAGTCGCTTGCGTGCCGCGGCGAGGTCGTAGCTGGCCTGGTCGAAGCGCTCCTCGCTGGCGATGCCGCGCCGGCGCAATCGATCCTGACGCTTGAACTGGAGCTCGAGGAAGTGCACCTGCTCCTCGGCGGCCGAGGCCTCCGCCAGCGCTTCCCGATAGTCGGCCCGCAGGGCTTCGATCTCGGTGCGCACCACCTCCATCTGGGCGGCGGCTTCCTCGACGGCGAGCTCGAAGGGGCGGGGGTCGATCCGGAAGAGCGACTGCCCGGCGTGCACGGGTGTGTTGTCGATGGCGCCGACCCAAACCACCCGCCCGGAAACGTCGGCGCTGATGGCGACGATGTTGGCCTTGACGTAGGCATTTTCGGTGACGACGAAACGACCCGTCTGCATATAGAAATACAGACCGACCGCCGCGCTGCCCAACGGCACCACGAACAGCAGCACGACGCGCAGAATGCGCCTCTTACGCGGCGCTCCGGCGGCCATTGCTCCTCGTCCCCTCGTGCAGCGCGCGCGACGGTCGCTCGTTGATGTTGGCCAAGTTGTTCTTGATGGTCAACAACGTGTCGACGAAACGTTCCTGCTCGGCAGCGGACAGCCCGGCAAGCGCATCGCTTCTCACCTCGGCGGCGATGTTGCGCATTACCTTCATCACCGGCTCGACCTCGTCGGTAAGCCAGACGCGCTTGGCGCGGCGATCGCTGCCGTCGATCTGCCGGCGGATCCAGCCGTTGGCCTCGAGTCGATCCAGCAGTCGACCGAGCGTGGGTTTCTCGATCTCCAGTATCTGCGCAAGCTCCGACTGCGTGATGCCGTCGTTGCGGAACAGATGCGTGAGCACCCACCACTGCGAACGGGTCAGGGCCAGCGACCGGATGCGGCGGTCGTATGTCGTCCGCAACAGACGGGCAACGTCGTTCAGAATGAAGCCGAAGTTGCGTTCCAGGTTCTCTCGCTGCATGACGTCACGGGAATTTAGTTGTTTAGCTAATAATAAGCTAGCAAATTAATTCCCCGCACGCAATCAACGCGGGCGGCGCAACGCAAGCGCGCCGGCGGCAACGCGTCACGAGCGAGTGCACGAGCAGGACGGGCGCCGCCGACGCCAGCCGGCGCGACGCGGCCGGCGGACGTTGCGCGATCCCGCAGGGCGGCGGGCCGGCGTCGGCGGCCGGGGCCCGCGCTGCCGAGCCCCGGCCGGCCGGGGGTGTCTCGGTTTACAGGACGGCCTTCTCGATCGGCCAGGCGATACCGGCCGAGATGCCGCCGTCGACGCGCAGCGTCTGCCCCGTCATGAAAGCGGAGGCGGGCGAGGCCAAGTAGATCGCGGCGCCGACCAGGTCCTCGACCTGGCCCAGCCGCTCGAGCGGCGTGTTCTCCCGGCCCCATGCCTGCATGGTGGCGTCCGACCAGAGCTTGCGGGTGAGATCCGTCAGGATGAACCCCGGCGCGATGCCGTTGACGCGGATGCCGCACTTGCCCCACTCCAGGGCCAGTCCGCGGATCATCATCAGCATGCCGGCCTTGCTCATGGCGTAGGGAAGCACCTGTTTCAAGGGCGCGTAGGTGTTGAGCGAGTCGATGTTGATCTGCGCTCCCTTGCGGCGCGCGATCATGTGCCGGCCCACCTCCTGCGACATGAGAAACGCGCCGCGCAGATTGATGTCGACAATGAAGTCGTATTCCTCCGGCGTGTAGTTCTCGGCCGGCAAGCGCTTGTTGACGCCGGCGACGTTGATCAGCGTATCGACATGCCCGTGCTCGTCGAGCACGCTCTCGACTGCATTACGGATCGAGTCCGCATCGGCGACGTCGCAGCGCACGGCGGTCACCTCGCGCCCTGCGGTGGAGATCGCCCGGGCCGTGTCCTTGAGGCTGGACTCGTCACGGCCCGTGATGATCACGCGGGCGCCGCGTTCGGCGAATCCGGCGGCGATGGCGCGGCCGATGCCCCGACTGCCGCCCGAGACGAGCACGATGTCGTCCTCGACCGAGAAAAGTGTATCGTTCGTCACGTTGAGCTCCTCTCCCTTTGACGTTGTCGATTGATGTCGTCGATGTCCTGCCGCCGTCCTCGCAGCGTCTCATTGGTTACGACGCGGTGCGCTGCAACGACGACGGCGGCGCGCCGAGACGCTTTTGCCGCTCGCTCGGCAGGCGGCGTACGATAGCGCGGTCGCGGGGGCCTTAGCTACACGGCGCTCGCGCCGCCGTCCATGGGCAGAATCGCGCCGGTGACCCGCCGCGACTCGTCGCTGGCGAGGTAGAGCGCCAGCGGGGAAACGTCCTCGGGCTCGCTCGCTCCCAGCGGCGTCTTGGCGTTTATCGGGTCGTCTTCGCGCAGCATGGCGCGCACGCGCGCGCTCAGCACGACTCCCGGTGCGATGGCGTTGACGCGGATGTTCGCATGGGCCCAATCGAGTGCCAGCGCTCGCGTCAATGCGATCACGCCCCCTTTGGCCGCGCTGTAGGCGTCGGCGCCGGCGGTGCCGATCATGGCGCGGATGGACGAGGTGTTGATGATGGACCCGCCGCCCGCCGCAACCAGATGCGGTATGCCGAAGCGACAGCCGAGGAAGGTCCCGAAGAGATCGGTGCGCACGGCCCGCCAGAACTCGTCGAGATCGATGTCGGTCACCCGGCCGTCGCGCGCCGTCGCGCCGCCGGCGTTGTTGTAGATCACGTCGAGGCCGCCCAAGCGCTCCGCGCTGCGCCCTACGCCTGCCGCCATGGCGTCGGGGTCGCCGACGTCGACAGCGAGGAAGGTGGCCTCGGCGCCCCCTTCACGCAGCTCGCGGGCGAGCGCCTCACCGGTGTCGACACTGATGTCGAACAATGAGAGCCGGGCCCCTTCGGCGGCGAACAGTCGCGCCGTGGCGCGGCCGATGCCGTTGGCTGCGCCGGTGATGAGAACGCGTTTGCCGCTCAGTCGTCCCATGGTGCGTACTCGCGATGCTGCTGTCCGAGACCTGTTAGATGCGGTAGGCGCGTGCCGCAGTCGTGTAGAACAGCGCCCGCTGCTCGTCGGGGCTGTAGCGCGATGCCCATTGGTAGAAGGCTGCGTAGATCTGGTCGTAGCTCCTGTGCAGGGCATCGGGCGGCACGTTGCTCGCGAACATGCAGCGCTCGGGGCCGAACAGCTCAATGGTTTCGTGAACGAAAGGCCCGAATGTCTCCACCGTCCAGTCGGGCATCACCATGCCGGGGCCGCTCAGCTTGGCGTAGCTGCGGGGCAGGGCGGCGAGCCTGCGCATTCCGCTGCGCCATGCGGCGACGCCGTTTTGGGTGCGGTCCCACGGAAAGCCGGTGTGGCAGACGATCAATGGAACGTCCGGGTGACGCGCCGCGACATCGGCCACCGCCGCCATCTGTGTCGGAAACGCCTGCAGATCGAATGACAGCCCGTAGCGGGCGAGCAGCCCGTAGCCGCGCGCCCACGCCGGATTGCCGGGCAGCGCGGGGCGGTCGCTGCGCTCGAGCAGGGGGTCATCGGTGTGGCCGATGATCTGGCGTATGCCGCGCAGATTCGGCGCCTCGCAGTGCGCCTCGAGCACCGCTTCGACATCCTCGCCTTGGAGATCCGCGTGCGCGACGATGGCGTGCGGAAAGCCGTGTGCGTCGGCCACGCTTTGCACCCAACGTGTCTCGCCGACGGGATCCGCAGGGTCCCAGTTCGCCTGAACGTGAACGGACTTGACCACGTTGTGCGGGAGGATGTCGCGCCGAAAATCCTCGATAAGATAGTTGCGGCGTATGGCGTCGTAATTGCCGTACATGCGCGGCTGCGCCGGACCTTGCAGCCACGGGTAGACATTGTGGTCCAGATCCCACAGATGATGATGCGCATCGATCTTGGCCAGCTGGCGGATGGCGTCGACCACGAGACACGCCCCTTTGGGTATCCTGTGAGCCGCGCCGCGCGGAACATGGCGGCTGGCTCGCGTCGACCGAACTGTTGGTGCTGCGGTGGATGCGTTGTATTTCAACGCGCGCCGCGTGCCGGACGTTAGCACATTTCTCCGGCACGCTGTCGCCACCGCCTCGGTCGGTCATTTTCCGCGGCCGCCGCCTGCAGGGCGTTGGCGATCCTCTTCGGCAGCTGTGGCATCATCACAGCTGAGCACCGATGGTGCAGCGATGTGCGGCCATCGCGTCAGTGAGCTTGTATAGGCGTCGCGTTGGCTTAACGGCTGGGCACCCGGGAGGCGTTGGCGACACGCGGGCGCCTCGGGCCGTCGCTATCGCCAGCGGAGCGCCGGCGAACGGCACCGAGAGTATCCCAGAATCGCCGGAGCAACGTCATGGGCCACAGACGCCAGCGGGTCGT
>JBFEOO010000115.1:0-6765 GCA_041550555.1 Arenicellales bacterium | reverse complement strand
GCGTTCGCGATGTCTGTGCGAATGCTCACGTTGGTGAAGCCGCGCAACCGCGATCCGCAGTCAACACCGAGCCGAAACGTGCCTGCTCAGACGAGCAAGATGACCGCGTTGACCCGCCGCGGCTTTGCGGCTCAGTCCGGAACGAGACGACCGTCCTCGATACGCAGAACGCGCTGCATCTGCTCGGCGATAGCCATGTCGTGCGTGACGATGACGAGGCTCGTGCCCAGCTCCCGATTGAGCTCGCGCATGAGATCGAACACGCCGCCGGCGGTGCGGCGATCGAGATTGCCGGTGGGCTCGTCGGCGAGCACGCACAACGGCTCGGTGACCAGCGCGCGGGCGACCGCCGCCCGCTGACGCTCGCCGCCCGAGAGCTCGCCCGGCTTGTGCGCCAGGCGCTGGCCGAGGCCGACGCGCTCGAGTATCGCCGCCGCCTTGGCCATGGCCTGCTCCCCGGCGATCCGCCGTATCAGAAGCGGCATCGCCACGTTCTCGACGGCGCTGAACTCGGGCAGCAGGTGATGGAACTGGTAGACGAAGCCGAGCGTCTCGTTGCGCAGCCGCCCGCGCTCGGCCTCGCCCAGCGCTGCGAGGTCGCGGCCGGCGATCTCCACGGTGCCGGCGCTCGGTGTGTCGAGGCCGCCGAGCAGATGCAGCAGGGTGCTCTTGCCGGCGCCCGAGGCGCCGACGATAGCGACCTGCTCCCCGCGCTCGATCTTGAGGTCGATGCGCGACAGCACGGGGACGCGCAGCTTCCCCTGCACGAAGGTCTTGGCGAGCCCCTGGCAGCGCAGCACGGCGTCCATCACTCGTAGCGCAACGCCTCGGCCGGCTGGGTGCGCGAGGCGCGCCAAGCCGGGTACAGCGTCGCCACCAGGCTCATCAGAAACGACGCCCCGGTGATCTTGACGACGTCGGGCCAGCGCATCTCGGCGGGAAAATCGCTGATCACGTAGATGTCGTCGGGAAAGAACTGGGTGTCGAGCAGCCGTTCGATGGCCGGTATCAGCGTCTCGACGTTGACGGCCGTGAGCACGCCGGAGATACCGCCGAGCAGCGTGCCGACCACCCCGATCACGGTGCCCTGGACGACGAACACGCCCATGACGCTGCGCGGGCTCAAGCCGAGTGTGCGCAGAATGGCGATGTCGGCCTGCTTGTCGGTCACCACCATGACCAGCGTCGAGACGATGTTGAACGCTGCCACCGCGACGATCAACAGCAGGATGATGAACATCACGCGCTTCTCGATCTTCAGCGCCCGAAAAAAGTTGGCGTGCTCGCGCGTCCAGTCGCTGACCAGCAGCCCCGGTGCGAGCATGGCCCGGAGCTCGCGGTTCACCAGCGGCGCGCGAAAGACGTCGTCGAGCAGCAGCCGAATTCCGCTCACCTGTTCGTCGCTCTGCAGCAGACGGGCGGCGTCCTCGATATGGATCAGCGCCAGACCGCTGTCGTACTCGTACATGTGCAGATCGAAGATGCCCACCACCGTGAAGCGCCTCAGCCGGGGCAGCAGCCCCGCCGGGGTCACCTGCCCCTTGGGCGCCACCAAGGTCACCTTGGTGCCGATGCCCGCGCCCAGCGAGCGCGCCAGATCGTCGCCGAGCACGATGCCCCACTCGCCCGGCACGAGATTTGTCAGAGCGCCCTGCACCATCTCGCCGCCGATGGGCGACACGCCCGACTCGAGCTCGGGGTCGATGCCGCGCACCAGGGCGCCGCTGACGACGCCGGCACGCGTCAGCATGGCCTGGCCCAAGATGTAGGGCGCCTCGGCAATGACGTTGGGGTGCCGCGCCACCTGCTCGGCGACCCCTTTCCAGTCGGCCAGCCAGCCGCCTGCGCCGCCCACCGTCACGTGCGAGGCGACCACCAGGATGCGCTCGCGCAGCTCGCGCTCGAAGCCGTTCATGATCGACAGCACGGTGATCAGCGCCCACACGCCGATGGTGATGCCGAGCATCGAGGTGCCCGATATGAACGAGATGAAATGGTTGCGCCGCTTGGCGCGCGTGTAGCGCAGCCCGATGAAGAGCTCGAGGGGGCGGATCATGGACGGCGACGGTGCGGCGATTGAGCGGCGAGGCGCCCCGCTCAGCCCTCCGGCCGCATGTGCGGGAACAACAGCACGTCGCGGATCGAGGGACTGTCGGTGAAAAGCATAACGAGCCTGTCGATGCCGACGCCTTCCCCGGCCGTCGGCGGCAGCCCGTACTCGAGCGCGCGGATGTAGTCGGCGTCGAAGTGCATGGCCTCGAGGTCACCCGCCTCCTTGGCGTCGACCTGGCGGCGGAAGCGCTCGGCCTGGTCGTCGGGATCGTTGAGCTCGGAGAAGCCGTTGGCCACCTCGAGCCCGGCGATGAACAGCTCGAAGCGGTCGGTGACGCGCGGGTCGTCGTCGTTGCAGCGCGAGAGCGGCGAGACCTCCGTCGGGTAGCCGGTGATGAACACCGGCTCCATGAGATGGTCCTCGACGGTGCGCTCGAAGATCTCGATCTGCAGCTTGCCGGGCCCGTAGTCGGCCCGCACGGGAATCTCGAGCCGCTCGGCAATCTCACACAGCCGCTCGCGGTCCCACAGATCGTTCGCGGCGATGTCGGCATTGTGCTCGAGGATTGCCTCCGCCACGCTCAGCCGCCGGAACGGCTCGCCGAGATCGTAGCGGCGCCCCTGGTAGACGACCTCGGTGGTGCCCAACACGGTCTTCGCCATCTCGCGCAGCATGTCCTCGGTGAGGTCCATCAGATCGCGGTAGTCGGCGTAGGCCTGGTAGAACTCGAGCATGGTGAACTCGGGGTTGTGCTGCGTGCTGACGCCCTCGTTCCTGAAGTTGCGGTTGATCTCGAACACCCGCTCGAAGCCGCCCACCACCAGGCGCTTGAGATAGAGCTCCGGGGCGATGCGCAGGTAGAGATCCATGCCGAGCGCGTTGTGATAGGTCTGGAACGGCCGTGCCAGGGCGCCGCCGGGGATGGCCTGCATCATCGGCGTCTCGACCTCGAGGTAGTCGCGCCCGGTCAAGAAGCGTCGGATGAACTGGCTGATGGCCGAGCGCAGCCGGAACGTCTCGCGCGAGGTCTCGTTGGCAATCAGGTCGAGGTAGCGCTGGCGATAGCGGATCTCCTGATCGGCCAGGCCGTGGAACTTCTCCGGCAACGGCCGCAGCGACTTGGCGAGCGGGCGCACGTCGCTCACGCGCACGCTGAGCTCGCCCGTCCTGGTCTTGAACAGCACGCCCGCGGCGCCGACGATGTCGCCGACGTCGAGCTTCTTGAACACCTCGTTGTAGACGCCCTCGGGCAGCGCATCGCGCTGCACGAACAGCTGCAGCCGCCCGGAGACATCCTGGATGTGGGCGAAGCTCGCGCGCCCCATGACCCGCTTCGACATCAGCCGCCCCGCCACGCTCACCTGCACGGCGTCGTCCTCGAGTTCTTCGGTCTCGCGATTGCCGTAGGCCGCGTGCAGCGTACCCGCCAGGGCGTCGCGGCGAAAGTCGTTCGGATACGCCTGGCCCTGCTCGCGCAGCTGTGCGAGCTTGTCGCGGCGCTGCCGGATCTGCTCGTTGTCGTCAGCGGTGTTCATGTGCTCGCCAGTTCACTCTTGCGCTTGCCCGTCGGGCTCGTCCTCAAGCAGGGGTATTGCAGAGCTTTGATTTTCATCTGTCGCTGCACGAACGGGAACAACGATTAGCATATCGATGCGGAGTACAGCGTCTTATTGAACGATCGCGCCTTCGCGTGAACAAGGTACGCCAAGTTGACGCTGTCGTCCAAATACCAAGCGGAATCATACCTGATTCGATCACGATTCCTGATAGCAAAATCTTTATTTCCCATTGCGATATGTGAAGAGTTGTGGCTGACGTCGACCTCGCCAGGGAAATCAACACCGCAGGCGTTCAAGATCTGCGTCACGCAGGCTTGTGGCTCTTCGCAAAGCTTTTCGTAGAGAACAAAGTGATAGTCAATCTCCGGCTCAGCCGCCAGCTCCGAGAATTTCCGATTTTCGTGCAGCCACCAGTTGTACGTTCTGATATTACCTAGCAGCGTCGACGGCTGGTCCTGTCGGCGAGACACCGATGCCGAAAAGCCGCGCACATCTTTAGCCATGTGCAACACTGAAAAATCAGTCTTCGCTATGCCGATCTCATCCAGGTTATCTAGCAGGCGCCTCACAACGACGCGACTTTTCGACGAGTCGACAATAAGCTTTATCTGCTTGTATTCACTCAAAACGTGTTGAACCAGATGCGTATACTTCGTTGCCAGCGCCTGCGTCGAACACAGACCGTTGAGTCCGGCGAGAGCCTTCCAGAACCGACAGCGCTCCCACTCATCACCGCAAGAGCACAGTCGAACATCCGGATAACTGCCCCACCTTGCCATGTACTGAGTCATGTGCTCTGTGGAAAAAAACGACGCCACTTCGCCAAGTCCAAGCACTTCCGACCCCTGGCACAACAGATGATTCAGCAGGGTGGTGCCGCTGTGCTCCATCCCGGCGATGTAGAGATATTTCATGAGCGAGATCTCGGAGTCGTAAACAGGTTGTCACCGACCTGCCCGCACGGCGAACCGATAACGAGCACACTCACAACTGGCAACCCATCACGAAAAGTGCGCAACGCAATCTTAACAGGGCACTTTTGCGTTGGAGCGTTTCCTTTCGATATCGCGACGACAGCCCACAAGCCCACCGCGGCGCTACAGCCCCGCCTTCAGGCTGGCCTCGATGAAGGGGTTCAGGTCGCCGTCGAGCACGGCCTGCGGGTTGCCTGTCTCGACCCCGGTGCGCAGGTCCTTGATGCGCGACTGGTCCAGCACGTACGAGCGGATCTGGTGGCCCCAGCCGATGTCCGACTTGGACTCCTCGAGCTGCTGCTGCTCGGCGCGGCGCTCCTGCATCTCCGCCTCGTAGAGCCGCGCCCTGAGCATGGCCATGGCCTCGGCCCGGTTGCGATGCTGCGAGCGGTCGTTCTGGCACTGAACCACGATGCCCGTCGGCAGGTGCGTGATGCGCACGGCCGAGTCGGTACGGTTGACGTGCTGGCCGCCCGCGCCGCTCGCCCGATACGTGTCGACGCGCAGCTCCGCGGGATTGATCTCGATCTCCACGCTGTCGTCGATCTCCGGATAGGCGTACACCGACGCGAACGAGGTGTGGCGGCGGTTGCCGGCATCGAACGGCGACTTGCGCACCAGCCGATGAATTCCCGTCTCCGTGCGCAGGCGCCCGTAGGCGTAGTCGCCCACCACCTTGACGGTGGCGCTCTTGATGCCGGCCACCTCGCCTTCGGAGACCTCGATCAGCTCGGTCTCGAAACCCTCGGCATCGGCCCAGCGCAGGTACATGCGCAGCAGCATGTTGGCCCAGTCCTGCGCCTCCGCGCCGCCGGCGCCCGCCTGGATGTCGACGAAGGCGTTGTGGGAGTCCATCTCGCCCGCGAACATGCGGCGGAACTCGAGCCGCTCGACCTCCCGCGTCGCATCGGCGATGTCCGTCGCCAGGGCGGCGGCGGCCTCCTCGTCGGCCTCCTCGGCGGCCAGCTCCAGGAGCTCGCCGGCCTCCCCCACCGCCGCGCCGAGCCGCTCGAGGGTGCCGACCGTCTCCTCGAGCCGCGCCCGCTCTCGCCCGAGCTCCTGCGCCCGCTGCGGGTCGCTCCACACGTCGGGCTGCTCGAGCTCGGCCGTTATCTCCGCGAGCTTCTGCTGCTTGTGGTCGAAGTCAAAGATACCCCCGAAGGGCGTCGATGCGGGCCGCGAGATCGGCGACCGTCTCGCGCAGTTCGTTCAGCTGCTCCATGTGCTCTGATCCGTGGCGGACCCGGCAGGCGGGTCCGCTCAGTGTGATTCGTGGCCCGAGCGGGCGGCGCAAGGATAGCAGAATCAAACGCTTTCGCGGGGCCGCGCGCACGGCGGAGCGCCGCGTTGCGGCACGACGCGTGAGCGAGGAGCGTGCGTGCCGACGGCCGGGGACCGCGCTCCCGTCCCCGGCGGCCTCTGTTGCGGCGCTGAGGGAAATATCGGAAAATGCGGCGGTTTTTTGACAGCGTTTCCCTCCGAACGCACAACAACGAACAGGCGGCATCGCATGAGCATGATTGTCGGTATCCCCAAGGAGACCGCGTCGGGCGAGGCGCGTGTGGCGGCGACGCCGGACACCGTCAAACGCATCAAGGGCAAGGGTCTCGACGTCGTGGTCGAGAGCGGCGCGGGAGAGGCGTCGAGCTTCACCGACGAGGACTACCGCGAGGCCGGTGCCGAGGCCGGCGACAGCGCCCGCGCCCTCGGGGCCGACATCGTCTTCAAGGTCGTCGGGCCGACCGAGGCGGAGATCGCGGCGATGAAACGGGGCGCTGTGCTGGCCAGCTTCATCGACGTCTGCGGCGACGACGCGCAGCTCAGGGCGCTCGCCGGCGCCGGCGTGGACGCCGTCGCCATGGAGCTTATCCCGCGTATCTCCCGCGCCCAGAACATGGACGCCCTGTCCTCCCAGGCCGGCGTCGCCGGCTACCGGGCGGTGGTCGAAGCCGGGCACCTGTACGGGCGCTTCTTTCCGCTCATGATGACCGCGGCCGGCTCCTCGAAGCCGGCGCGCGTGGTGGTGCTCGGAGCGGGGGTTGCCGGGCTGCAGGCGATCGCGACCGCCAAGCGGCTCGGGGCGCGGATATTCGCCTACGACGTCCGGCCGCAGGTCAAGGAGGAGATCGAGTCGTTGGGCGCGAAGTTCATCGATCTCGACGTCGGGGAGAGCGGCGAG
>JBFEOO010000114.1:0-6767 GCA_041550555.1 Arenicellales bacterium | reverse complement strand
ATGTCGGGGTGGCTGATGTCGAAGGTGCCCATCTGCGCACCGCGCCGGCCGCCGGCCGACGACACCGTGAAACACATGGCGTCGAAGATATCCATAAAAGACAGGGCGCCGGAGGTGTAAGCCCCGGCGCCACTGACAAATGCCCCTTTGGGGCGGAGGGTAGAGAACTCGTAGCCGATGCCGCATCCCGCTTTGAGCGTGAGACCCGCCTCATAAACGGAGCTCAGAATACCGTCCATCGAATCGGCGATGATGCCGGAAACCGTGCAGTTGATCGTGCTGGTGGCCGGCTTGTGATCTTGGGCGCCGGCGTTCGACATGATGCGGCCCGCTGGGATCGCGCCGTGACGAAGGGCCCACAGAAAGCGCTCGAACCACTCCTCACGTTTGGCAGGCGTTTGCTCGACGTCCGCCAGCGACCGAGCGACGCGCCGATAGGTCGCCTCCATGTCCCGGTCGATCACCTCACCGCCCTTGGTCTTGAGCCGGTACTTCTTGTCCCAAATGTCGAGCGATGCCGGCTGAAGCGGGATCTCCGCGGACTCCGTTGTTAGAGTTGTTGCGCTGACTGCCTTCATGCCCCTGTCTGCTCCTTAGCTGTTCGAATTAGCTGTTCGAATTGGTATTGATTGTCTGGTCAGAAGCCCCGGTCGAAAGCTCGGACGTACGCCGCGCAGGCACCAGGCGCCCACCGACCGCCGACCGCCGTCAACCGGCAACGCCCCCGTGCGCCCGCGCGGCACGGTGGATTGGTACGCTGCAGGCTCAAGCACGTCGACCACAACATCTAGGGATCGGCGCCGCAGGTTATCCCCAACATGTTGTATCGTCAACGCGGTCCCGATCAACGGTAACGGTCGCGCTCATTGCCCAGCAGCGGCTCCAAAACCTGCCCGAACTCGCGGGCGCTGACCGCACTGCGCCCCCCGCGCCGAACGCGCGCGAACAACCCTTCAAGGCCCTTGCGCGCCTCGGCATCTAGATGCCGGGCACCGGCCGCCACTGCCATCCGCTCAAGGTCGAGTCGATCGCGGCTCGCGTGGCTGCGGCGACTGACGACGGCGTGGTGGAACAGCGCCCGACCGAGGATGACGTACGGAAGGTTGCGACTGGTCATGGGACCAACCTGCAGCTCGACACCACCCAGCGGCAGGCCGAACACCCGGGTCTTGGCAATGCGCTGGTAGGAGTACCACGCCGACGCCCCGCCGACGAGCGCACCGATGCCGGCACCTAGCAGCAGCGACGCACCTCCAGTCAGCGCGTCCACTCCACCGCCGACCGCCGCCCCGCCGAGCGCTCCGCTCGCCAGCAGCTGCCGGCGTGTCAACCCGAACAGCGACCACGTCGAGGCAGAAAACAGATCGCCTTCGACACCTTCCAGCTCGGTGGCACGCCGCTTCAACCGGTAATGTCCGTAGATATGCTCGACCGCCGACCAGCAGCCCCGCTCGCGCTCCCGCAGACGCGCCTGATAGTGCGTCAGCAAAGGCCGCTTGAGTGAATCCACATCCGCATCACTCGACACCCGCTTGCTGACGCGCAGTGCCAACACGTCGATGAGCATCTCGGCCAGAGCGAGCGCCGCCCGCCGGTTGCGTTGGCGACGATCCGCGAGCAGGCCACCGACGGCCCGTTCTAGATTCTCGTGCCACTCGGGCTTTAGCTGACCGAACGCCCGCAACAGCTCGATGCGTCGGTCGAACTCTGCTGTGAGCGCGTCGAAACGACGAACGATGCCGAAATACTGCCCGAGCGCGGTCGTCCACTGCTCGACGAAATCGCCGGGGCCGATCATGTTGATCAGGCCCATCGCAGGCTGGCCCGTCCAACGCAAAATCTCCATTTCGGCCTCGTACTCTGCCCCGTAAGGTCGCGACCCATCAACGACGTAAAGAATACCGGCTCCGGCCAACACGGGCTCCAGCAGCTCGCACTCGTTGCGAAAAACCGCGTCATCCCGATGCGCAACGGCGAACCGACGCACGATCGCGGGCCGTTCCGCTGCGGTCGTCTCGTGCTCGCGCAGCCAGGCCAGCACCCGACGGGCCCGCTGAAAACCGGGCGTGTCGACGAGTGTGTACAGGGTCTCGCCGTCGACCCGCATCGGGTAACGACGACAGCGCTCCGTCGTTCCGGGCTCGGGTGAGATGCGCACGGACTCGTCCTCGGCGAGCGTGGCGACAATGCTGCTCTTACCCTTGTTGGGATGGCCGACGACGGCGAATATCGGTGTCACCGCCGCTTCAGCTCCGACCACGTTGCGACACTCACCGACGCGTCTCCCGCCGCGTGGAGCGCTGCGCGCCATACCGACAGACTAGGCGGCGCGGCGTCGGCCGGTGCATTGTCGTTGGCCAGCTCCACGGGGACCACCACTATTGCCCCGTGGCGGCCGCGGGCGGCACGCACCGCCCGGACGAAATCAACGATCTCAAGCATCGGCGGCTCCCAGGCCTTGACTACCAGGAGCACGGCAACGGCGCCATCGAGTTCGCCGCCAAGCCGTTGCAGCATGTGCTCGTCCTCGCGCGGGGCGCGGCTGCCGCCGGCGTGGGCATACCCGGCCAATGAGACACCCATCGCGCGCAGCGACTCCGCAACGCGTTCCTGCGACAACCCGATACCCGCCCACTCGATCACGAACGCGCGATCGCCTGCCGACGGACGCCCCCCCGCGATCGCGGAGGGTGTTTGGTCCATGGTCGGTGCAGGTTCGCCTTGCGTCGCCTGCGTCGCGACGAAAGGCGTGTTCATGCGCTCGAGCAGCGCTGCCGCGCCGGGCGTCGCGAGAAACGCGCGCGAAAGCGCTGCCCGCAGCCGCCAGCCGGCCACGATCAGCAGCGCCAGTCTCGGGGCCAGGCCATAGCACAGCATGGACGCGGCAAGAAAGGGCCACCAGTCGCCCAGGGTTGCCGGATGCGAGCCGAGAGTCGCCCCGTGGTCAGGCAGGAGACCTTCATCGAGACGATAGAAACGGGTCGCAGCGACGAGTTCGGCGCTCGGCACCGCGTCGGGCAACCACGACCGCCACGGCGCCGCGAGCGCATGGGCAAGCGAGCCAAACGACTCGGCGTCAAGGCCGAGAGTCGTGCTCCAAGCGAATGCCAGATCCGTGGAGACGACCAAGTACAGGAACGTGACCACGGCAGCGGAATTGAAGGCCACGGCCACAACCTGGGACCACAGCAGCACCTGCCACTTGCCGATCAACCCTGCAGGCGGCGAGCCCGCTTGCTCGCCGAGCATGCCTGCCAGTCGCTCCCGCATTCGCGGATGCAGTCGCGCCATCAGCCAACGGCCGAGACGTCCCGGGCTCAGCACCGACAACGCCGCCTGCACGCTGCCCGTGAAGGCGCGGCGTCCCGGCAGCGCCAGCACGATGGTGGCGGCCAACAGCAGCAGCTGCGCGCCGACGAAGAGCGCCAGCGCATGCACGACGTTGATGGGTCGGCTACCGTCGTAGTGAAACACCGCCATCGCCGTGACCCATCCCAGGGCCCCGCCCAGCACGATCAGCACCGACGTGGTTAGCCGCCGGGCGTGGACGAACTGACTGCCGAGCAGCGGCCGATCGGGGGCAACGCGGCCGAGCCAGGCCCGGAGCTGCGCCACTGGCCGGGCGGCGAGGTGCGATAGCTCCACACCGATGCGTCGATCGCGCTCGCGCTGCTCACGGGAGTCTCCCGTCCCTGCCTCCGGCACGACCGAGATGAAGTCGATCAGATCTGCCAACATCGCTCCGGGTGGTGTGCTCATCGCTGGATTCTTTGCCGCATCGACGGCGACTCAGCTGGTCAGTCTGCGGTAGATCTCGGAGACACGAAGAGGCAGTCGGCGGACGTCGTCGATCACCGTGTAGTTGACGGCGCCGTACATGTGCGGGAGGTACTCGTGGGCTTCCGAGTCGATGGTGATGCAGAATGGGTGAATACCGACATGCTTTGCCTCGATCAGCGCCTGGCGCGTGTCCTCGATGCCGTACTCGCCCCGATAGCCGTCGTAGTCGTCGGGTTTGCCGTCGGAGAGCGTCACGAGCAGCTTGGTGCGGGCATCGATCTTCGTGAGCAGTCCGGTCAGATGACGGATGATGACGCCCATCCGGGTATAGTCTTTGGGCGTGATACCGGCGATGCGCGCACGTACCGTGCTCGTGTAGGGCTCGTCGATATGCTTGACGTGGTAGAGCTCGCAGCGCTTTCGGGTCATGCCCGAGAAGCCGTAGATCGCGTAGCGGTCGCCGAGGATCTCGAGCGCCTCACAAAGCAGAACGAGGCTCTCGCGCTCAGCATCGTTGATCCACCCCTTCGTCGAACCGCTGACGTCGACCATGAACACCACCGCCATGTCACGCTCCACCTTGCGACGCCTGACGAACAGTCGGTCAGTCATCTCCAATCCGGTGGACATATCGCCGTAGGCGTCCACGACCGCATCGAGATCGATGTCGTCCCCTTCGGCTTGTCTCTTTAGCAGTCGGTCCTCTCCGCGCAGCGCTTCGAACGTCTTCCGAATACCCGCGGTGAGACCGCTGTACTTCTCGAGCGTATGTTCGACGAAGGGTTCGTCCGCCGGGTGCATGTCGAGCTCGCGCAACACGCACCAGTTCTTGCGATAGTGCTGGCGCCGGTAGTCCCACTCGTCGTAGAGCAACGCGCCGTCCTCACTGTGGGGTCCCCGCGATTGGTCTTCGGCGTCACGCGGCCGCGGTAGCTCACGCGCGTACCCGTCGTCCCCCGCCGCCACCAGGTAGTCCTCGGGAATGTCGTCGACATCTTGGAGAATCGACGCGAGCAGCCGGCTGACCTGCTCGGGGGGCGTGACCGGCTCGCCGTCGAGGGTGAGCAAGAACGCCGACGCCCCATCTTCGTCCTCCCGCGGCTCGATCGCGAAGACGGGTGGACTCTCGCCGGGGCCCGGGGTGGGCTCGCCGCGCTCCGCCCGCACGTCGTCGGCCAGTCGCGCGAGCGCCGTCTGCAACGACCGCCTCTCGCGCGCCAAACGGGCCTCGACGACCGACTCGGCGCGCTCCGGCTGCATCTCGCCCTGATAGCAGCGCCGTTCGGGCAAGACCCCGAGGCCGTAAAGCGCGCCCAGCGCCCGGCGTGTGTCTACCGCAGTGGCCTCGGGCCGTCGAAGAATCTCGATCTGTTCCGCCCATCGGCCCGGATACGCCAACTCGCCCACCCGCTGCTGCAGGGCGCGCATCTGCCGAGCGAGGCCTTTGAGCTCGCGCTCAATGCAGGCGTCGAGGCGAATCGTCTCCAGAGCATCGAACAATCGAGTGGCCAGCAGCGGATCGTCGTAGCGCTGCGCAAGCCGCGCAAGCGTTGGCGCCGCGGCGTGCGCGGAGAACGTCCCAAACCACGTCTGTGCCCAAAGATGGACGACGATCGCCTTGTAGAGCTGAAAGTTGAGCACCCGATCGGCAAAGCGGTTGACCGTCCCGGGCACGAACAGCGTTTCGGTGTCCGTGAACCAGGTGTCCGCCGGCTCGAGCTTGAGGTCGCGGCCCGAGAGTCCCCTGAGGAAGTGCTCGAGGATGCCGGCCACGTCATCGAATGCCACCGCATGCTCGGAGACGGCCCTGTGCTCGACAAACGCCTCCACGTCGCGGAACGCGGCGCTGCCCGGGTACAGGCCCTGGCGGTCGTAGACGTCCATCGCCCGGATGACCCACGCCTGCACGTCGGCGAGGCGCATGCGCTCGAACGCGGCCGGGACGTGCGTTACGAACTGAAACGCCATCTCGGAGTTGGTCTTGGCAATGACGGATGCCCAGTGCAGGGCGAACTCCTGCTGAGCCCGGCTGAAGGCGGCGAGCGCCAGCGCTGGGCGCGCGGCCGTACGCCGCGACGACAGCACCGCGTCGAGCAGCGCGTCGAGACGTTCCTCCAGCGTCGCGGCATCGAGCGGCGGCTGACCGCGACCGCGATCGGGGTCGACTCGGCCAGGCCGCGGCGGCCGCCCGGCCCGCAAGCGTCGCTTCATGCGTGCGCCATCAGAAGACCGCAGCGCCGAGCTCGTTGACCGCCGTCAGCATTTCCGGGTCGTCGGTGAGCACCTCGGCGATCGCCCCGCGGCACGCCGCCTCGGGCGCGAGCCCCGCAGCGATCAGCTTCCCGGCATGCACGAGGAGCCGCGTGCTGGCACCCTCCTCCAGTCCGCTGCCTTTCAGGTTACGCGTCATCGCAGCGTACTTGACGAGGGCCGCTGCGGTCGCTTTGGACAAGCCGGCCTCGCGCATCACGATGACCGTCTCGAGTTCGGGTTCCGGATAGTCGAACTCGATGGCGACGAACCGCTGACGCGTGCTCTGCTTGAGATCTTTGAGCACGCTCTGGTAGCCGGGGTTGTAGGAGATGGCGAGACAGAATTCCGGCGGCGCCTGCAGCAGCTCCCCGGTCTTCTCTATCGGCAGCAGCCGCCGATCATCGCCGAGCGGATGAATGACGACCGTGGTGTCCTTGCGCGCCTCGACGACTTCGTCCAGGTAGCAGATTCCGCCAGCCCGCACGGCGCGGCTCAGCGGTCCGTCCACCCAGGACGTCTCACCGCCGACGATGAGGTAACGGCCGACCAGATCCGCTGCGGTCAGATCGTCATGGCAGGCGACCGTTATCAGGGGCCGACCCAGCCGCCAGGCCATGTACTCCATGAAGCGCGTCTTGCCGCAACCGGTAGGCCCTTTGAGCAGCACCGGAATGCGATTCCGATAGGCGGCCTCGAATAGCTCGATCTCCTGCGCCTGCGCCGCGTAGTAGGGT
>JBFEOO010000113.1:0-6882 GCA_041550555.1 Arenicellales bacterium | reverse complement strand
GCGGCGAGCAGGATCGGTGGTTTCGGCGGCCCCCCGGATGCCGCGTTTTTTGGCCAAAACGGCGGGCTAAAACGGCCTGTCTGGCTTGGGTTGCGCTGACAGAAAGTTGTCGAGAGCCGGGCACCACTTCTGACAGCGGTGATCCGAGGCGATATATCCGCGTTAATTTGTACCCTTCGCTTACCGGTGAAGCGAGCGCAGGGATGGGGGCCACGTTCCGATTGCGGGTATGACTTGGGCTCTCCGGCGATCTCGCCGTGCCGCTGGCGTGTGCGGTCAGAGGTCATGCACGATAAGGCCGAGCTGAAGTAAGCCGATTTGGGAATGCTGGGACGCCGCTCCAGTGCGTTGGTGATCAGGAGTCTGCAATGTTCGAAGCGGTGGTGACGCCCGAGATCGTTCCCTTCGACGGCACGTTCGATGCCCCGCGTGCGCGCTGCGCCCCGCCCGAGGACGCGGCTGGCAAGAAGCAGCTCAAGGCGCGGCTCGCCGACTGTATCGAGGAGCTCAGCGAGCTGCAACGCATCCTCTACGCGCACGACCGCCACGCCGTCCTGCTCGTGTTCCAGGCGCTCGACGCCGCCGGCAAGGACAGCACCATCCGCGCCGTGATGAGCGGGGTCAATCCGGCCGGCTGTCAGGTGTTCTCGTTCAAGCGCCCCTCGGAGCTCGAGCTCGATCACGACTTTCTGTGGCGCTGCGCGATACGTCTGCCGGAGCGCGGCCGCATCGGCATCTTCAATCGCAGCTACTACGAGGAGGTGCTGGCGGTGCGGGTGCACCCGGCCTATCTCGACGCCCAGCGCCTGCCCGAGGCAATCGATCGCGAGCGGCTCTGGCAGCATCGCTTCGAGTCCATCCGCAGCTTCGAGCAGCACCTGGCGCGCAACGGGACCGTGGTCATCAAGTTCTGGCTCAACGTGTCGAAGGACGAACAGCTGCGGCGCTTCCTGGCCCGCATCGACGAGCCGCACAAGAACTGGAAATTCTCCGCCGCCGACGTCGCCGAGCGCGACCACTGGGACGATTACCAGCAGGCGTTCGGTGAGGCGCTGCGCGAGACGTCGGCGCCATGGGCGCCGTGGTACGCCATCCCGGCCGACGACAAGCCCTACATGCGCTGGCGCGTCGCCCATATCGTGGTCGAGACGCTGAAGCGGCTCGGGCTCGAGTACCCGCAGGTGGACGCCGAGAAGCGGCGCGAGATCAAGGAGATGCGCGCGCTGCTTTCGAAGCAGCTCGGATAGCCCGGCCCGCGCGGAGGATCTGCTTGCGGCAGGGGGGCTGCCCTGCGGCTGCCCGAGCGGTGCCCTGTCGCCGGCCGCCCGCCGGCTGGCGTCGCGGAGACTAGTCCGGCAGCGGCGCCGGCCTGGCGCCGTCGCGGGCCAACGGCGGTACGACGATCTCGTCGACGGGCGGTTCCCCTGCGCCGTGATCGCCGCTCGGGGAGGCGCCGACCGTTTCTTTGGTCTTTTCGTAGCCCTCGCCGGCTTTGGCGCCGAGGGTGGCGGCGGCGTCCCGGGTGGCGTCCCATCCCCGTTCGGCGACATCGCGCGTCTTGGCCGCCGTTCTCGACGTGGCGTCCTTGGTGGCCTCCCACGCCCGCTCCGACGTCTCGGCGGTGGCGTCGACCGCGTCAGTGGTCCCGCGCTTGGTGGCCTCCCAGGCCTTCTCCGAGGTCTCGACGGTGGCGTCGAGCGCCCTGGACGTGGTGCGCTTGGTGGCTTCCCAGGCTTTCTCCGAGGTCTCGGCGGTGGCGTCGACCGCCCTGGCCGTGTTGCGCTTGGTGGCTTCCCAGGCTTTCTCCGAGGTTTCGGCGGTCTTCTCGACGGTGCTCGACACGGCGTCCTTCGCGCCGTGCCACATCTTGCCCACTGCCTCGGTGGCCTCGTCGATGGCGGAGTCGACCTGCTCGCCCTGCGTCTCGGTACCGTCGGCCGAGGACACCGTCGCGGCGAGCGTAGTGCACGCGAGGAGCACGGTGATCAGGGAGCGGCGCTGTCGGATCATGTCGGTCAGCGGTTCCTCTGCGGAGTTCGGCGTAGCGCACGCGGCGGCGTGCCGTGGCCGGAGCCGCAGCAGTGTATCGCAACCGATTTCGGGTGAGCGGTCGAAATGACCAGGGTGGCTAGCCCGCGGACCGAAGGTCGCCGCCCGGCGATGGCCCGTTTGGCGTGTGCGGGCGCGCGACGGCGACGCCGCCCGGTGTGCTCAGAGGCGCTCGCGCATGGCGCGCTCGCGCTCGCGCTGCTCGCGCAGTCGCTCCTGCTCCATGCGCAGTCGCTCCCATTCCAGACGTTGGGCGAACCCCGACTCGGCGCGCTGGGCTTCCTGCAGCGCCCGCGTCTGCTCGGCCTCGGTGCGGGCGAGCTCGCGATCGGGGCGCTGCAGCTCGCGCTCCACGCGGCGTTCGTCGCGCAGCACCTCGCCCTCGATGCGCGCCCGCTCCTGTATGAGCCTGTCGATGGTCTGCGAGGCCGCGCGCTGCTGCTCCGTGCTGATCCGCCCGGGCTCCGGCTCGGCGGCCGGCGCCTGCTGCTGCGCAACGGCCATCGCCTGCCAGAGCAGCGCGAGCGCTCCCATCGTCGCTGCACTCAACCCGCTGCGGGTCTCGCCGCGCCGGCGCGCGCGGGTTCCGGGCACACGGTGTCGTGTCGAGCAGCTTGGCGGTGGGGTCATGCGGAGATCGTCATCGAGATCGTTCACACGGTAGCGGCGCCGTCGCTCGGCGGAAACGGATCACCATACTTTACAAAGTGTCGCAGGCGCAGCGCCGTTGTCAAACGCGCTTCCGGCGAACCGTGCGGCGGCGTCGATGGGCGGGGAGTCGGCGGCGGCGCGCCGGCGCCTCGCGCAGGGGGTCCGTGCCGCGCCGGCCGTGTGCGGCGTCGGGCAGCCCCCCTCTGGCAGGCTACTGCTGGAGGACCTGCTCTTCGGTCACCTTCAGCTCGAAGGCGGCGCTCATGAGCGCGCGGGTGTACGGCTCGCGCGGCTGCTCGAAGATCTGCGCCGCCGGGCCCTGTTCGACGACCTTGCCGCCGCGCAGCACGATGAGCTGGTCGGCGAGCGCGCGCACGACCTTCAAATCGTGGCTGATGAACAGGTAGGCCAGCCGGTGGCTCGCCTGCAGGGCGCGCAGCAGCTCGACGATCTGCGCCTGCACCGAGCGGTCCAGCGCGGAGGTGGGTTCGTCGAGCACGACGAGCCTGGGCTTGAGTATCACGGCGCGGGCGATGGCGACGCGCTGGCGCTGGCCGCCGGAGAACTCGTGCGGATAGCGGTGGCGGCTATCGGGGTCGAGACCCACCTCCTCGAGCGCGGCGATGACGCGCGCTTCGCGCTCCTCGGCTGTGCCCAGGCCGTGGGCGAGAAGTCCCTCCTCGACGATCTGTCCGATGGACAGCCGCGGGCTCAGGCTGCCGTAGGGATCCTGGAAGACGATCTGCATGTCCTGGCGCAGCGGTTTGAGAGCCTTGCTGTGCAAGCCCTGAATGTCGCGTCCGCCGAAGTGGATGGCCCCCCGGCTCGAGATCAGCCGCAGCAGCGCCAGCGCGAGGGTGGTCTTGCCCGAGCCGCTCTCGCCGACCACCCCCACGGTGTGCCCCTCACGAATGCTCATGCTGATGTCGTCGGCCGCCTTGACGTGGTCGACGACACGTCGCAGCACGCCCTTGCGGATCGGGAACCACACGCGCACGTGCTCGCCGCGCAGGACCTCGGGCGCGTCGGCCGCGGCGCTGGGGGGCTTGCCGGAGGGCTCCGCCTCGATCAGCATCTTGGTGTAGGCCTGGTGCGGATGCGCGAAAAGCTGCGCGGTCGGTCCCGCCTCGACGATGCGTCCCTCCTTCATCACCGCGACGCGATCCGCCACCCGCTCGACGATGCCCAGATCGTGGGTGATCAGGAGCATGGCCATGTGCAGCCGCGCCTGCAGCTCCTCGAGCAGCTTCAGGATCTGCGCCTGGATGGTGACGTCGAGCGCTGTGGTCGGCTCGTCGGCGATGAGGATGTCCGGCTCGTTGGCGAGCGCCATGGCGATCATCACGCGCTGGCGCTGTCCCCCCGAGAGCTGGTGCGGATAGGCGCCCAGCCGCTTCTCGGGTTCCTTGATGCTGACCAGATTGAGCAGCTCGAGGGTGCGCTCGCGCGCCTGCGCGGGTGACATGCTCTTGTGCAAAATCAAGGTCTCGCCGATCTGCTTGGCCACCGTGTGCAGCGGGTTGAGCGAGGTCATCGGCTCCTGGAAGATCATGCCGATGCCGTCGCCGCGCACGCGGGCGAGGGTCGCCCGATCGGCGCCGATGAGCTCGCTGCCGTGGAAGCGGATGCTGCCGCTCGGGTGGCGTGCCGTCGGGTAGGGCAGCAGCTGCAGTATGGAGAGCGCGGTGACCGATTTCCCGGAGCCGCTCTCCCCGACCAGCGCCAGCGTCTCGCCGCGATCGAGGGTGAGCGAGACGTTGCGCACCGCCTCGACGTCGCGGCCGGGCGTCGAGAAGGTGACGGAGAGGTCCTCCATGACCAGCAGCGGCCCGCTCGCCGCGGGCGGCCGGCTCGGGGCTTCGCCGCCGGGGTGCGGGCCGCTCACGCCAGCGCCTTGCGCGGGTCGAAGGCGTCGCGCACCGCCTCGCCGACGAATATCAGCAGGCTCAGCATCAGCGCGATGACGAAGAAGCCGGTGAGGCCGAGCCACGGCGCCTGCAGATTCGCCTTGCCCTGGGCGAGCACCTCGCCGAGCGACGCCGAGCCCGGCGGCAGGCCGATGCCGAGAAAATCGAGCGACGTGAGCACGGTGACCGACCCGGCGAGAATGAAGGGCATGAAGGTGATGGTCGCCACCATCGCGTTGGGCAGCACGTGACGGAACATGATCACGCCGTCGGCAACGCCGAGCGCCCGCGCCGCACGCACGTACTCGAAGTTCCGCGCGCGCAGGAACTCAGCGCGCACCACGCCGACGAAGCCCATCCAGCTGAACAGCAGCAGCAGGCCGAGCAGCCACCAGAAGTTGGGCTCCACGACGCTGGCCAGAATGATCAGCAGATACAGCGTGGGCAGACCCGACCACACCTCGATGAAGCGCTGGAAGAGCAGGTCCGTCCAGCCGCCGAAGTAGCCCTGCACGGCGCCCGCCGCGACGCCGATCACGGCGCTGATGACGGTGAGCGTGAAGCCGAACAGCACCGAGATGCGGAAGCCGTAGATGACGCGCGCCAGCACGTCGCGGGCCTGGTCGTCGGTGCCCAGCCAGTGCTCCGCGCCGGGCGGCGACGGCGCCGGCACCGGCAGGTCCCAGGCAACCGTGCGGTGGTTGTAGCGGATGACGGGCCAGAGCATCCAGCCGTCGCGCTCGATCAGCGCCGCGACGAACGGGTCGCGGTAGTCGGCCTCGGTCTCGAACTCGCCGCCGAAGGTGGTCTCCGGATAGGCGGTGAAGACCGGCGTGTACATGTGGCCCTGGTAGTAGACGAGGAACGGCTTGTCGTTGGCCACCAGCTCGGCGAACAGGGTGACCACGAACAGCGCGAGAAACAGCCACAGCGACCAGTAGCCGCGCCGGTTGGCCTTGAAGTTGTCAATGCGCCGGCGCGTGAGCGGCGAGACGCTCATGCCGGCGAAGGTGTGACGCGGCGCTGCCGTGGCGATGTCCGTCATCTCAGACCTCGCGCGCCTCGAAGTCGATGCGCGGATCGACGATGGTGTAGGTGATGTCGCCGATCAGGTTCATCAGCAGGCCGAGCAGGGAGAAGAAGTACAGCGTCGCGAACATCACCGGGTAGTCGCGGTTGAACGCCGCCTCGAAGCCGAGCAGGCCGAGGCCGTCGAGCGAGAAGATGATCTCGATCAGCAGCGAGCCGGTGAACAGGATGCTGACGAAGGCGCCGGGAAAGCCCGCTATGACGATCAGCATGGCGTTGCGGAACACGTGCCCGTAGAGCACGCGCCGCTCGGAGAGGCCCTTCGAGCGCGCCGTCAGCACGTACTGCTGGTGAATCTGGTCGAGGAACGAGTTCTTCGTCAGCATAGTGAGCGTGGCGAAGCCGCCGATGGTCATGGCGAGAACCGGCAGGGCGATGTGCCAGAAATAGTCGGCGATGCGCGCCGGCCACGAGAGTGTCTGCCAATCCTCGGATACCAGCCCGCCGAGCGGGAACCAGTCGAGGTAGCTGCCGCCGGCGAACAGCACGAGCAGGAAAACGGCGAAGAGAAAGCTCGGGATGGCGGTGCCGATGATCACCGCGACGCTGGTCCAGATGTCGAAGCGGCTGCCGTCGCGCACGGCCTTGGCGATGCCGAGCGGGATCGAGATGAGATACACGAGCAGCGTCGTCCACAGCCCGAGCGAGATCGACACCGGCATCTTGTCGAACACCAGATCGACCACCGAGCGGTCGCGGAAGAAGCTGTCGCCGAAGTCGAACACGAGGTAGTTGCGCATCATGCCGGCGAAACGCTCGTGGAGCGGCTTGTCGAAGCCGAAGCGCTGCTCCAGCTCGGCGATGAACTCCGGGTCGAGCCCCTGCGCCCCGCGGTACTTGCTGCTGACGCCCTCGACGGCGGCGGCGCGCTGGGCGCCCTGCTGGAGCGTCTCGCCGGTACCGGTGCGCGTGACGCGCTCGGTGATGTCGGCGCCCTCGCCGGTGATCTGGGCGATGATCTGCTCCACCGGACCGCCCGGCGCCACGTGGATGACGACAAAATTGATGACCATGATCGCGAACAGCGTCGGGATCATCAGCAGCAGCCGGCGAACGATGTAGGCGGTCACTGTTCGCTACTCCTCGCGGCGCGCGTCACGTGCCCCGCGGCCGCATGCCGCGGCGCACGATCACCAGCCCGACGACCAGCAGCAGCGCGACGATGGCGACCGTCATGCCGCGGCCG
>JBFEOO010000112.1:0-6964 GCA_041550555.1 Arenicellales bacterium | reverse complement strand
GGTGTACCGCATGCTGGGCGATTTCTGGCGGATGACGCTCAGAAAGGTCCCCTCCTGCCCCTGGCCTCTCGCCAACATCGCCCAGTACGAGCGGCCCATTGCCGATAAGCTGATCGCAGTGAAGGGACCGCCCCAGAACCGCGCCCAGCAGGAAACGCTCGATGCGTTTCTCGACAACGGTTACAAGATCGTCGGCGTATCCGCATATCAGAACTTTCCGCAACGAATCGTCAATCCCTATGACTCGCGGCTCACGAGAGAGTTCGCGTTCTTCGACCACTACCGCGACCGCTGCGTCGGCTGGCTTCACGGCTTCCGCGAGCCCGACGACTATCTGCCTGTGGAGGTGCCGCGAATTCTCCTCAACGTCTCGGATTTCGTGGACTATCGTCGAATTACCCCGCGCCGGGTCGACAGCATTTCACTGCGCGACGAGAAGGTCTACGACTTCGCTTATGTCTGTCTTCCGGGCGCGTGGAACGAGTTCTGTCGCAATTGGTCGTTGGCCAGGGAGTGTGTCGACGTCATCTGCAACAAATTCGGCTTGAAAATGGTGTTGATCGGACGAGCGGACAGCCGCGACGTGCCCGCATCGCGCAACGTCACCGTTCGTCCGCAACTGCCCTGGTACGCGTTTCTGCAGGAGCTGAACAAAGCGCGCTACTTGCTCGTTCCAAATATCTTCGACGCCTCGCCGCGCGTCGTCGCAGAAGCCTTGTGCCTGGACATGCCCGTCCTGATGAATCGAAACATCGTCGGGGGCTGGCATTACATCAACGACGCAACGGGCGACTTCTTCGACGACGAGGCTGACCTCGAGGCCGCGCTTCCGCGTTTCCTCGCGGGGGAGCGCCGCCGGGCCCGAGACTACTTCTGCGAACACCATGGACTGGAGCGATCAGGGTGGCGCATGTTCGAGTTCATCCAACAGGTGCGAAAGGGTCGACGGCGTTTCGTCGACAGAGTCCTGAGCACCGCGGCCCGTCAGCTGGAGACGTCTGTCAAGGCCCTGATGCGGTACTGACGTCGACGAGGCGGGAGGGGACGCGAAGCGGGCCGCGAGCGTTCTCGGCAGACACGCCATGAGCGCCCGATCCCGGACAAGGGCGCAACGAGGTTGATTGCGCCCGCGTGCCGCGAGCAGTCGGCGCGGCCTGGAGAAGCCCCGCGGAGGCGCTCAGAACACGATGACGTTGCGCAGGACGTCGCCGCGCCTGACGTCGGCGATCGCGTCGTTGATGCGCTCGAGGGGGTAGCGCCCGGAGATCAGTTCGTCGAGCTTGAGTCGCCCCTGCCGGTAGAGCGCGATGTAGCGGGGAATGTCCATCGCCAGCCGGGTCGAACCCATCTTGCTGCCGAGTATGCGCTGCTCCGCCCCGGCGAGCGTGCAGGCGTCGAACTCGATCATCACGTCGTCCGGCGTCATGCCGACGATGACGAGCGCACCGCCCTTGCGCAACAGCCGGAATCCCTGCTCGATTGCCGCCTTCGCCCCGACCGTGACAAACACGTAGTCTGCCCCGCGTCCCGACGTCAGGCCCAGAACGATCGACCGCGCATCGCTCCTGCCGACGTTGACCGAGTGGGTGGCACCGAATCGCCGCGCGGCGTCGAGCTTGGTATCCGAGACATCGAGTGCAATCACGCTGACAGCGCCGGCCACGGCCGCGCCCTGAACGGCATTGAGTCCGACGCCGCCGGTACCGATGACGACGGCGCTGCTGCCGGCCCGAAAATCCGCCGTGTTCACCACGGCCCCGAAGCCGGTGATCACCCCGCAGCTCAACAGAGCGGCCGAGTCGAGCGGCACGTCCACGTCGAGGCGCGCCAGCTGCGAAGCGTGCACCGTCACCGCCTCTGCGAAGGCGCCCGTGCGCAAACCCTGGGTGATGGAGCGTCCATCCGCGCCGCTGAGCGGACTGCGCTCGTCGAGAGCAAAGCGTGCTTCGCAGCGGACCGGATCGCCTTGCGCGCAATAGTGACAGCGGCCGCACGACCGGATCAGCGTTACCAAGACGCGATCGCCAAGCCCAAGGTTCGACACACCCGCTCCCACCGCCTCGACGACGCCCGCAGCCTCATGGCCGTAAACCGCGGGCAGCACACCGCCCCACGCGCCCTCCCAGAAAAGAATATCGCTGTGACAGATTGCGCAGGCGGCGACCTTGACCTGCACCTCGCCCGGGCCGGGCGCGGCGAGCGCCACGTCCTCGATGACGAGCGGCTGACCGAATTCACGGCACACGGCTGCTTTCACGGATGCTCCTCACCGACGCGGCAGGCGATGATCCCATTGGCCATTATCCGTCCAGGGCGGGCAAAAAGCGCCTGTCGTCCCGCGCCCGACGCCTGTTGCGCTACGACGCTCGCCGTCGATGCAGCCAGGCACGCTCCGCACACAGCGTCGGAATCGCCTCGGGCAGCGTCTCGCGCGCACCCAACAGCAGCAGACCACCGGGCACCAGCGCTTCGGCCAGCCGCCGGGCGATTCGGATCTGAACCGCGCGCGCGAAGTACGTGAACACCACGTTGCGGCAAAGAATGAGGTCGAATGACCCGTCCGGCAGCTGCTCACGGATATCCTGCTGCAGAAAACTCACCGGCGTCCGGTACGCCGCGGCGAGACACCATTCGTGGCCGCAGCGCGTGAAGGCACGCCGCCACGCCTCGGGCAGCTCACGCAGACTGCTCGACGGATAGCAGCCGCGGCGGGCGCGCTGCAGCAGCTGCGCATCGGCGTCGGTGGCGATGATCTCGACAGCGTCGCGCGATGCCGAGACGCCGAACGCCCACATCAGGGCGAGCGTGTAGGGCTCCTCGCCGCTGGCGCAGCCGACGCTCCACAACCGCAGCGGCAGCGTCCCCCCCCTCGCCGCCTGGTTGAGCAGGCGCGGCAGCAACTCCTTTTCGAGACGCTCGAAAACTTCCCGATCCCGGTAGAAACGCGAGACGCTGATCCGACACATGGCGTCGAGCCGAGACCACTCCTGCGGCGATCGCCCGAGCAGCACTCGATACTGCGCGAGATCGTCCAAGCGCAGCTCGTCGAGTCGTCGCCGTAGACGCTTGCACACCTGCCGCCGCACCCGACGGACACCCTGCCAGCGCAAATCGAGCTCAGGCAACGCCCACTGCAGGAAACGCACGCAGTCGGCGTCTTTCACGACACGCGGGACAGCGCAGGTCGCCCGGCGCGCGGCCGCGCCGGCGCGCCTGCCGCGCCACGACGTTGCCGAATCGCCCTGTGGATTCCCCTGAAAAAGATCGCGTATGCTCTCTGTTGGATGCGTCTCCCCGCCGCCTCCATTATCACGCATTTGCCCCGCGCGGGCAGGCACCGCGTCGCTTTCGCCCCTACGCCAAGGTCGGCGAGACGACGCTTCGCCGCGACAGCACACACGTGTGACTCGAGCCGATGGTTATCGACGACACCTCGCGCGGCAGATCGCGCGCTCACGGCATTGGCCGCTGGGCGCCGTGCCGCGGTTGCCGCCGCCGCGGCGCTGCTCACGGAGCGGCACGCGGTGTCGGGTAGCACACCGAGCCGAGGAGCGACCTGCCAATGAGACACGGCATCCGGCGCGTGGGTGCTCGACTGCGAAAGCGGTGCAACCTGCCGCTATCGAGGCCAGACAGATGGCGCGGCGGCCTCGTTCGCCCGATTGACGAGCTAGAGGCCGGCGGACGCGATTGCGATCGCGCGGGATCGAAAACGGGCCAGCAGCACCGCATCGTGCCGCCGCGGCCGCAGCCGCATGCCGACGCCCGCCGGCCCTCGCTACGCCTTGCGGACCGGCCCGGCGCCAGGCGCCGCCGGCATCGCCCGCGCATCGCGCACCCGCGTTCGGGGCCGGGTTAGATGGAGGCCTATCTCGCGCTGTTCGGCGTTGCCTTCCTTGCCGCAACGGTGCTGCCCGCCTACTCGGAAGTGCTGCTTGCCGGACTGGCGGCGGCGGGCCATGATCCGCTCGCCTTGTGGGCCTGGGCGAGCGCGGGCAACACGCTGGGCGCCGCTTTGAACTGGTTGCTCGGCCGCTTCTTGCTGCATTTCGAGAACCGCAGCTGGTTTCCCTTTCGTACGGAGATGCTGCGGCGTTCCCAGCGCTGGTTCCAACGCTTCGGCGTGTGGTCGCTGTTGTTCGCGTGGCTTCCGATAGGGGGCGATGCGTTGACCTTCATAGCCGGGGTGATGCGCGTACCGTTCCCGGTGTTCCTCATCCTCACGGGCATCGGCAAGGGCGCCCGCTACGCTATTCTGCTCGGTCTGCTCGGGGCCGCCGGCGTACTCCTGCAGCCGGACTAGCGCCGCGGGCACTTTCCCGACGCTGCACCGGTTAGAGAGCAAAACTCGCCCTCCGCAACCTGATCGAGGCCAGCGCACTGCCGGATCGACTCGTCGCGACCTCCGTCAGGCCGGCACCGCGCCCGAGCTCGAGCGCTTTAACCCCTCACACGACATCGAACGAGTAGACAACGTCGACCGAAGCGGGCGGCGAAGCCGACGAGAGCGCCCACATCGGGCCCGGTGGATTCGCAATCGCGGCGTTGCTGGGGGGTTGCATCCGGCCGTCGATGCCGCACTCGCGGGCAGCGTGGAGACGCCTGCACGCTCGTTCGCCCCCGGCGGCTGTCGTGCCACTTTGTGTTACAGAGACGTGCCACGTATGGGGTCTCTCTGGATTGCGACCCAGCCGGATTTGCTGCAACCTGGAGAAAAAACAGCTGTAACAGGCCGCGACAAGCGGCCTTTGTATAGATATTGTTTATATTTTATATATACAAAATAATTTGTCGCTGCTATCCTATTGCCATGAATCCGGCATTACAGGCAACCGGCAACAATGGTCATGGCCGCGCACCCGACCTCGCAGCCCGACACCGTCCCACTGTTTTCTTCGACGGGGCATGCCCGCTGTGCCGTCGAGAGATTGGCGCCTATCGCCATTGCCGAGGTGGCGATGGCATCGACTGGGTAGATGCTCGTGGTGCGGACACGGCTGCGCTGGGTCGCGGGCTGTCGCAACGCCAGGCGCTTGCTCGACTGCATGTGCGCACGCGCGACGGCACGCTCGTCTCGGGTGCCGCCGCATTCATCGAGATTTGGAGCGCTCTGCCGGCGTTCGCGCCGCTGGGCCGTTTTTTTCGAGCGCCAGCTATGAAGCGGGCGCTCGAGTTGCTCTACCGCGGCTTCCTGGTGATCCGCCCGGCCCTGCAGCGTGTGGCGACACGGCTCGAGCGGCCTGGCACGGCGGTGGGGCGATTGCGGCACCGCCGTGCCTGGCACGCCGCGCTCTTTCCTCGCTACAATCGTCGAGGTAATGCTCGAGACGCTGGATAGATTCGGCAGCAGCCTCTGGTACTGGCTGGCGCTGGCGATGCTCGGCCTGACTCTCGAGGCCGCCGCGCTCTACTACCAATACGCCCTCGACTACGGACCATGCGTACTGTGTATTCACGTGCGGCTCTGGGTGCTCGGCTTCATCGTCGTCGGCATGCTCGGCGCCGCGACACGGTCGATTCGAGCGCTGCGCGTCGTCTTGCATCTGCTCACCGTGATCGTCACGATCGGGTTCCTGGAACGGTCCTGGCAAACTCTCGCCGTGGAGCGGCGCTGGCTCGAGGGCGAGTGCAGCATGGACCTCGGGTTGCCGGCGTGGCTTGCCGTAGAGCGTTGGCTACCCAGCGTCTTCGAGGCGTGGGAGCCCTGCGGTTACACCCCTTACATCGTGCTCAAAATCACCATGGCCGAGACGCTGCTCGGCATCGGCGCGCTTGTGCTCGTCGTGGCGCTGGCGCTCACGACGGCCGGCCTCGCCGGCGGTCGCCAACGCGTTTCATGCGCTGACGGGACAGCGGCTCCACCACATGCCCTTCACGCCGGCGCGCGTGCGCGCCGTGCTGCGGGCGTGAGGTCGAGGTAACCCTCCATGCCGCCAGCGGCCGTCGATGCCCACAGCCAAGCCACCGCCGTGCATTCGCTGCGGCTGGTCCGGGCGACCGCGGACACCCTTGCCGGCTACGGCCTGCTCGTCGATGCGCCCGAAGAGTGCGCAATCGAGATCGTCCGCTGGCCCGCGCAGGGCTGGCGTCCGGTGGATCCCGGCACAGGGGACCAGGGGGGCACCGTCGAAGGGGTGTTCGAGTTCGAATGGTGCGGGACGACGCTGCATGGCCGCAACAACGCGGTCAACGACGAGTACGTGCTAGGCTGGAGCGAGCTGCCCAACGCGCCGCGCGCTGCCGGTGACGCGCCCAACCGCGAGCAGGTCTACCTGCACCACGCCAACTATCACCCCGACGGCGGGCAGCTGTTCTTCCCGCTCGATCGGGCACCCTTTGTCGCGCCGCTCGCCGCGCCGGGGGACGATGCCGGGCCGGAGGATTTCGTCACGTTCTGGTTCGACGGCAGCCAGGGGCTGTACATACACCCCGGCGTTTGGCACGAAGCCGTGTTCCCGGTGTCCGACCGACAGCGTTTCTACGACAAGCAGGGCAAAGTGCACGCGCGCGTCAGCATCGATTTTCCCAAGGAGTTCGGCTGCTATCTTGCTGCGCCGTTGACGCCAGCGCTCGGGCCCTAGCCGCGCCACGTCGCTGGCGCCGCCGCGCTCGCCTTCGCGCGCCGTGCCGGTGGTCGACCCTAAAATCCAGAGATCGGCAGGCAGATCGGCGCGCACCCGGCGCCCAAAAGAAAGGCCCGTCGAAGATCGACGGGCCAAACCCATGATGGCAACATTGACGGCAGCCAGACGCCGGGCCCCGGCATGGGGGAAGGGGTGCCGGCCGAGACCAGGCCCCGACTGCAGAGCGCAGTCTATCCGACTGCCATGGCAAACGGATGGCGAGCGAGTGACTCTTCCCATGCCACCGCTGGCGGAAATCCTCCCCGCGGCATTCCAATCAGGGGGCGCTGCCGGGCGTGGCGTCGGCGCTGCACCGGGTCCCCCTGCCGCGAGCTGCCACC
>JBFEOO010000111.1:0-7186 GCA_041550555.1 Arenicellales bacterium | reverse complement strand
GGGGTCGGCTGCGATTCCGGCGATATGGAATTGGGCGCTGTTCCAGTTTGCTTTTCGTAAACCGGAACCAAGCCGCTTTCGGCTTCCTCAATAGTCGGTGAGGCCGCGGCCGCGGGTGGCGGCGAGCTGCTCGCTATCGGGCGCCGCGCCGTTGGTGAAGTAGCCGGCCGCCTTCTTCGCTTCCATCTCCACGCGGGCGTCGAGCGGAATCATCTCCTCGGGGATGGGTATGCGGTCGCCGACCGTAATGCCCTGCTGCACGATGGCGTCGTACTTGAGATTGCTCATCGAGTAGAAGCGGTCGATGCGGGTGACGCCGAGCCAGTGCAGCGGGTCGGGCATGAGCTCCTGGAAGCGGACGTCCTGCACGCCGGCCACGCACTCGGTACGCTCGAAGTAGGCCGCCGCACGGTCGCCGCCCTGCTGGCGCTTGCGCGCGTTGTAGACGAGGAACTTGGTGACCTCGCCGAGCGCGCGGCCTTCCTTGCGGTTGTAGACGATGAGCCCGGTGCCGCCCTGCTGCGCGGTCTTGATGCAGCCGTCGATGCCGTGAATGAGATACGGCCGGCACGTGCAGATGTCGGAGCCGAAGACGTCGGAGCCGTTGCACTCGTCGTGCACGCGGCAGGCCAGCTTGCGCTCGGGGTCGGTCAGGCCCGCCAGGCTGCCGAAGATGTACATGGTCAGCCCGCCGATGGGCGGCAGGAACACCTCGAGGTCGGAGCGCGTGACGAGCTCGGAGAACATCCCGCCGGTCTGCTCGAACAGCGTGTGGCGCAGCGCCCCCTCGTCGACGCCGAACCGCCGCGCGATGCCCGGCAGGTGCCACACCGGCTCGACGGCGATCTTGGTGACGTTGACCTCGCCCGTGTCGAGCAGGATGCGCCCGTCGGGCTTGAGACGGCCCGCGCCGATCTCGTGCTTGAGCTCGGCGATGGTCAGGCGCGCGCGGGTCACCGCGATGGTCGGCCGGATGTCGAGCCCCGCCGCGATCTCGGCGGCGAAGTGCTCGCTGATCAGGTGCCCGTAGGGGTCGAGCGAGACGATCTTGTCGGGATCGGCCCACTGCGGGTGCGGGCCGAAGGCCTCGGCCGGCGTGGTGTCGGTCAGATCGGGCCGGTGCAGGGGGCTCAGCGAGCCGGCCGCCACGGCCATGGCGCGATAGAGCGCGTAGGCGCCGGAATGCGCGCCGATGGCGTTGCGGCGGCCGCCGGAGGCCAGCGTGCCGACGACGGGCCCGCGCTCGCGCGCGCTCGGCGCCCCCCAGTGCAGCTTGACCGGCTTCTGGTGCCCGGTCGGGTGGGAGTTCAGGACGATGTGACGGCTCTTCGGCTTGTCGCTGCTCATGCGTCATCACTCGCGGCGAATCCGCCGCCAAACGACTAAGTGTAGAAGAGGGAGCCCGCGCCCGGCAACGCAAGCGGCGATGCCCGACGACCGGCCGGCGGCCGTCGCCGTCGACGGCGGCCGTCGGTCGGCCGCGTCGGCTGTCGCTGCGATCCGGCGACCACCGTCGACGTTGCCGACACAGCGCGCGGCAGCCCGGTCGGCGTGGCCCCGCCTGGCGAGCGGCGCTCACCGCCGACAGCCAGGCCGCGGCACGCCCGAGCGCCCACGGCGGCGGGCGGCCGCGCCACCCCGGGCGCGGTGTCTCCACGAGGCACCAACGCCGTCAGAGATTCGAAGGGGTGCGAGAGCGCCCGCAACCGAAAAAGCCTGAACTCAATCATTTCATAAGTTTATTTAACTTTTCTCAGGTAATCTACCAAATCTGAAATAAAACGCGTGCCCTCGCGAGGCGCTGCCCGCGGCGGAGCACCTGCCCGCCGCCCAAGCCCGCCCCGGCGGCCGGCCCAACGCGGGTCGCCCACTGCCTATGTGCCTGCAGCGACGCCGGCGACGGCTAGTCGAGGTCGTGGACCGGCATCGCGGCCCGGGTTGGGCACGCCCACCCGGTCGGAGGGTCGGAGGGTCGGCGCGGCGCCGCCGGGGCGTTGCCCGGTCGATGTATCGGGTACGACGACGCGCGCGGTCGCCATGGCGGCGGGACGTCGGCGGCGACGCCCCGCGCACGATCGTCAGGCGAGCCGCATGTAGATCGTCGCCATCACGCCGATCACCGGCCGGGGATAGAGGAATGCCCCCGCCCTGTTGATGCGCCGCGCGAGGGTCAGTCGGTCACGCCTGAACAGCCAGAAACACAGCACGCTGACAGTGATGCCGAACCACATGACAATCTGCAGCGCGAAGAAGAAGGTCGTCCATGGCTACCAGGTAGCCGACGCTCGGCAGATGGTTCGACAGCCGGGCGCGCAGCAGCGCCACGGTGACCAACAGCAGCACCCCGCCGCTGAGCCGGGGCGGCTGCCCGCCTGCGCCGAAAATCGGTTACACTTTCGCCCGCCTCAGGAGGGCAGATCGAGAAAATCAACCCCAGGCGCCCGAACCCGTTCAGGTCGGTGGTCAACCACCCGGTCGGGCGCCCACCGATTAGTGAGGAGACCCCGATGATTCGATCGCTTCGACGCGCCCTCGGCGGCGCCGCGCTACTGCTCACCGCCGGGCTGTTCGCTTTCACGCCGGCCCAGGCGGCGAAGATCAAGGTGGCGGGCATCTACACCGTGCCCGTCCAGCAGAAGTGGGTGGGCACCCTGCACCGGGCGCTGGTGGCCGCGCAGGACGCCGGCGAGATCGAGTACACCTTCTCCGAGAAGATCCCCAACACCGACTACGTGCGGGTGATGCGCGAGTATGCCGAGAGCGGCGTCGATCTCATCGTCGGCGAGACCTTCGGCATCGGCCGCGAGGCCCGCAAGGTGGCCGACGACTATCCCGACGTAGCGATGATTGTCGGCAGCTCCGGCGGACCGCACGGCAAGAACTTCGCCGTCTTCGACAACTGGATTCACGAGCCGTGCTATCTGATGGGCATCATTGCCGGCCACATGACGAAGAGCAACAAGATCGGCATGGTGGGCGGCTATCCCATCGGCGAGGTGAACCGCCTGTTCCACGCCTTCATGGAGGGCGCCCGCTCGGTCAACCCCGACATCCAGTTCAAGATCTCCTTCATCGGCTCGTGGTACGACCCGCCGAAGGCCAAGGAGTTTGCCTTCGCGCAGGTGGAAGCCGGCGTCGACGTGCTCTACGCCGAGCGTGCCGGGGTCGTCGACGCCGCGCGGGAGAAGGGCATCATCGCCTTCGGCAACGTCAACGACATGAACAAGCAGGAGAACGGCACCGACGTGGTGGTGGCGTCGGCGCTGTGGCACATGGAACCGGCGCTCAACCACGTCATCGAGCGCGTCAAGGCCGGCAACTTCGCCGCCGAGGATTACAAGGAGTGGACCATGATGGCCAAGGGCGGCGCCTCGCTCTCACCGTACTACGAGTTCGAGAACCGCATCCCCGCCGAGGCCAAAGCCGCCGTCGAGCAGACCCGCACCAAGATTCTCTCGGGCGAGTTCGTGGTTCCGATCAACGACGACGAGCCCAAGTCGACGTTCTGAATTCGCCGAGCGACGCACGTCGGTGACGAGTTAGGCTCAGGCTGATTCGGACGCCGTCGATGCCCGGCAGCGAGGGGGCCGATCCGATGTCGACGTCGTCGACGCCGGATCCGCCCCCTTCTTCGTTGCAGCCCAGCGATTCGTCAGCACCGCCGTCCGCGGGCGAGGTGGTGCTGCGCGTGCGCGGGGTCAGCAAGCGCTTCGCCGGGCTGGTGGCGAACGACGGCATCGATCTCAGCCTGCGGCGCGGCGAGGTGCTGTCGCTGCTCGGCGAGAACGGCGCCGGCAAGACCACGCTCATGAACATCCTCTTCGGCCACTACGTGCCGGACAGCGGCACCATCGAGGCCTTCGGGACGCCGCTCGCGCACGGCTCGCCGGCCGCCGCCCTCGAGGCCGGCATCGGCATGGTGCACCAGCACTTCACGCTGGGCACCAATCTGAGCGTGCTCGACAACGTCGTGCTCGGCACCGAGCCGCTGTGGCGGCTGCGCCAGGACCGCCGCGGCGCCCGCCGCAAGCTCGCACGCCTGGCCGACGAGTTCGGCCTCGCCGTCGACGCCGACGCCCGCGTCGGCGCGCTCAGCGTCGGCGAGCAGCAGCGCGTGGAGATCCTCAAGGCGCTGTACCGCGACGTGCGCATCCTGATTCTCGACGAGCCCACCGCGGTGCTCACGCCCCAGGAAACCGAGCGCCTGTTCGCCACCCTGCGTCACATGATCGAGCAGGGGCTCTCGGTGATCTTCATCTCGCACAAGCTCGCCGAGGTGCTGGCCGTCGCCGACCGCATCGTCGTGCTGCGCCAGGGCGCCGTGGTGGGGGAGTACGGACGCGCCGCCGCCGATCGCGAGACGCTCGCCGCCGCCATGGTGGGCCGCGAGGTGCCCGCGCCGAAACGCCAGCGGCTGGCGCCGGGCCCGGTGGCGCTGGCGCTCGCGGACGTCGCCGCGGCGCCGCCCGGCGCGGTCGCCATTCGCGACGTCGACCTGGCCATCCGCGCCCACGAGATCCTCGGCATCGCCGGCGTCTCCGGCAACGGCCAGCGGACGCTCGCCGATCTGCTCGGCGGTCTGATGCAGCCCGACGCCGGCGAGATCCGCTTGTTCGGCGAACACGTCGGGCCGCTCGAGCCGGCGCGGCTGACCGCGCTCGGCGTAGGGCGCATCCCCGAGGACCGCCACGCGGTGGGCATCGTCGGCGACATGGATCTGCCCGACAACCTGATCCTCGAGAGCTATCGCGAGCCGCGCTTCCAGCGCTACGGCTGGCTCAGGCGCCGCGCCGTCGCCGGGCACGTCCGCCGCCTCATCGGGCGCTTCGACGTGCGCGGCGGCGAGGGCACGCTCGCGCGCAGCCTCTCGGGCGGCAACATCCAGAAGCTGATCCTGGCGCGCGTGCTCTCCCGCGAGCCGCGGCTGATCATCGCCGCCCAGCCCACCCGCGGGCTCGATGTCGGCGCGGCGGCCTACGTGCACGAGCAGCTCTTCGAGGCGCGCGCGCGCGGCGCCGCCATTCTGCTCATCTCCGAGGACCTCGAGGAGCTGCTCTCGGTGGCCGACCGCATCGCGGTCATGTACCGCGGGCGGCTCTCGCCGGGCTGGCCGGTGGAGGAGCTCGACATGACCGAGCTCGGCCTGATGATGAGCGGCCACAGCCACAGCACCGAGACCGAGGCGGGCAATGCGCTTTGAGCCGCGCGAGCGCATCCCGCACTGGCTGCGGCTGCTGGCGCCGCTCTTGGCCATCGCCGCCGCGCTGGCCATCTGCAGCGTGCTGGTGCTGTGGGCCGGTGCCGGCGTCGGCGAGGCGTACCGGGCGCTGATCAAGGGCGCCGTCGGCTCGCGTTTCGCGCTGAGCGAGACGCTGACCCGGGCAACGCCGCTCATCTTCACCGGCCTGGCCGCCGCCGTGGCGTTCCGGGCCAAGCTGTGGAACATCGGCGGCGAAGGGCAGCTCTACGCCGGCGCCCTGGCGGTGACGTGGGTGGGCACCGGCGCCGTCGCGCTGCCGTCGCCCGCCATGGTGCCGCTGCTGTTCGCCAGCGCGGCGCTGGCCGGTGGGCTGCTGCTGTTCGTACCCACGCTGCTCAAGACCCACCTGCGGGTGGACGAGGTGGTGACCACGCTGCTGCTCAACTTCGTGATGCTGCTGTTCGTCGACTATCTCCTGTTCGGCCCCTGGAAGGACCCGATGGCGCTCGGCTGGCCGCAGGCCGCGCCCATCGTCGAGCAGGGGGTGCTGCCCGTGATCGTGCCCAAGACCCGCCTGCACGCGGGGCTGGTCTTCGCGGTGGCGGCCGCGCTCGGCATCTGGCTGGTGATGCGGTTCACGCGCTGGGGCTTCGAGATCCGCGCCGTGGGGCTGGGCGTGGGCGCCGCGCGTTTCGCCGGCATTCCGCTCAACGCCACCGTGATCCGCACGGCGCTGCTCTCCGGCGGGCTCGCCGCCTGCGCCGGCGTCACCGAGGTGTGCGGCACCAAGGGCTACCTCACCGCCGACATCTCGCCCGGCTTCGGCTACACCGGGATCGCGGTGGCGATGCTCGCCGGGCTGCACCCGCTCGGCGTGGTGGCGGCGGCGCTGTTCATCGCCGGCATCTACAATGGCGCCGACTCCATGAGCCGCGCCATGTCCATCTCGAGCTATCTGGCCGACGTCATCACGGCGACGACGCTGCTGCTGGTGCTGGTCAGCGGGCTCGTGGTGCAGTTCCGCATACGGAGGGGCTAGCGGTGGAGCTCGTCGAGATGTTCGTCACGGTGGGCTTCTGGGCGGCGACGGTGCGCATGGCGACGCCGCTCATCTTCGGCACCCTGGGCGAGCTCATCTGCGAGCGCGCCGGCGTGCTCAACCTCGGCATCGAGGGCATCATGACGTTCGGCGCCATGGTCGCCTGGATGTGGGTGTACCAGGGCGGCGATCTGTGGACGGCGGTGGCCGTGGCCGCGCTCTGCGGCATGCTGTTCGGGCTGCTCCATGCCGCCTTCACCGTCCATCTGGGGGTGTCGCAGCACGTCTCGGGTATCGGCATCACGCTGCTCGCGGCCAGCCTGAGCTACTTCATCTTCCGTATCCTGCTGCCGAACGTGACGACGCCGCCCAAGATCGTGCCGTTCAAGCCGTGGGCGGTGCCGGTGCTCTCCGAGCTGCCGCTGCTCGGCGAGGCGCTGTTCACGCAGACGCCGCTCACCTACCTGGCCTTCGTGCTGGTGCCGCTGGTGGCTTACGTGCTGTATCGGACGCCGGCGGGGCTGGCGCTCAGGATGGTGGGCGAGAACCCCATGGCCGTGGAGGCGCAGGGCATCGACGTGCTGGCCGTGCGCACGGCGGCGGTGGCGCTGGGCAGCGGCCTGATGGCCGTGGGCGGGGCGTTTCTGACGGTGTCCGTGTTCGACGCGTTCTACTTCGAGATGATCAACGGCCGCGGCTGGATCTGCGTGGCGCTGGTCATCTTCGCCTCGTGGAAGCCCGGCAAGGCGCTGCTCGGCGCGCTGCTCTTCGCCGGCTTCGACGCCCTGCAGATCCGCGTCCAGCAGGCGTCCACGCCGCTGTTGCCGTACCAGTTCTACCTGATGATGCCGTATCTCTTGAGCATCGTCGCGCTCGTCATCATGTCGCGGCGGGCCGCCTACCCGCAGGCGCTGCTGGTGCCGTTCCGGCGCGGCGAGCGCTAGCCG
>JBFEOO010000110.1:0-7575 GCA_041550555.1 Arenicellales bacterium | reverse complement strand
GGGAGAAGCCGTTCGCTGGCACCGTCGACTCGGGCTGATGTCGATAGTCTTGCTGGGGGTGCACGTTGCGCTACTGGCCGCTGACGCTGCGATCAACGGCATATCGGTGGCATTTGTTCTGTTGCCATTCTCGTCGCCCGGGCAGCGGTCGCTGGACATCGTCATGTTCTATCTGCTGATTGTTCTGGGGGTGTTAGCGTATGACCGCCACCTTCGTCATGAGAAATGGCTCAAGCTGCACCGTCTGGTCGGAATCCTTTACATCGCGGGGATCATCCATGCGAGTATCGAGCCCGGCTCGATACGCAACTTCGAACCTCTGCGCACATGGTTTGTGATCATGTTGCTCGCCGGCGCCGGCGCCTGGACCTACAATGTGCTGCTGTTCCGCCGAGTCGGCCCGGACCACCGCTATATGGTGAACGCTGTGCGGCCCCGTGGCCGCAACATCATTGACCTGATCCTCACTCCGCGTGATGAACGCATGATGTTTTCCCCGGGTGCTTTCGTGCTGGTCAGAGTGCCCGGCTTCAAGGGCATGGAAGGAGAGCTGCATCCATTCAGCATCGCCTCCTCGCCGGTGGAGCGCGATGTTCAGTTATCGATTCAACAGGTCGGTGATTTCACGCGGCGACTGTCATACCTGTCTCTCGGCGAGGATCACCCGGAGTACTGGCTGCACAGGCGCAAGGGTAAGCACCACGCCGTCTCAGCGCTCACGCCCCAGGACGTTCATCTGTATGGACCTTTCGGCGGATTCTCACCGCTGCGCTTTACGGGCTATAGACGCCTGGTGTGGATTGCCCTTGGCATAGGCGTAACCCCATTTCTCAGCATGCTCAAGTTCGAGCAGCACAACATCGATTTCCGACGTATCTGGTTCTACTATCTCGTGCGTGAGCCCGATGACGCCGTCTATGCTGAGGAGATACAGGAGCTATGCGAGCGTTCTGATTCCTACATCGACCTGACAATCTGGGCCAGCGGGGAGCGCGGTCGGCTGAGCGCCGCACAGATCGCGGACGACGTTGGGTTCGACGACTACGCCGTGATGCTGTGCGGGACTGGCCGGGCGGTCAATGATCTCTCGCACCAGTTCCAAGAACTGGGTTTGCCGAGCACGCGGATCATTATCGAGGAACTGCAGTTTCGCCATCAAAAAAGAGGCAAGTTTTTTTGAAAGAGAAATTTTAATATTAATTTCTTTATTGGTCGCTTCAGGGCTTGCTCCGAATGCATACACCTCGACACGCTGGGGCAGCAGTCGCTGCTCGGGAGCGGCTGCGGGATGCACGCCCTTTACGATCGTGGCTGTTGCGCCGCAGCATCTCTGAGCGGCGGCTAGCGTTACCAGCGCGTTGCCGACACGGCTGAGCGGGTATGGTCAGAAGCGTGCATCTGCGAAGTTATGGCTGCGCGTATAGGAGGGATAAATCCCCTTTTCGTCAAATGGCGCGCTCCCCCGGCGCGCGTCGCGCAGACGGCTCGGACTCGCCAAGGGTCTCCACAGTGGCATCGTGGCGTCCGCATCCACCCCGAAGATGCGGTTCGCGGGGGCGGTCTTCTGCGCGCGCCGGCCACCGGGCCCGCCGCCACCCTGGCCGCGCGGCGGGGTCGCAGCCTTCGGTGGTGGTCGTCGGCTGATCCGGCCTGGTTGAACACTCCGCGCTGGGGTGGCGTCCGCGACGGCGGTTGCTGCAGGGCATTGGCCTTCGCATCGAGGTGGGTGAGGGCCTCCTCGATCACCGCCGGATCGTCGATGCAGGCGATGATGCGCAGCGCCCCGCCGCAGGCGGTGCAGGTCTCGATATCGATGTCGAAGACGCGCTTGAGACGCTGCGCCCAGGTTATCGCCGCGCGGCGGCTGGCGCTGGACGAGACCGGCCTTCGCTCGGTCACCCGCGTCGGCGACTGCCTGGCGCCCGCGACCATTGCCGCCGCGGTCTACGACGGCCATCGCTACGCCCGCGAGCTTGACGGCGAGGTCGACCCCGACGCGGTGCCGTTCAAGCGCGGACGCTTCGACCTCGGCGCCGTTTGACGGCGTCGAGCGTCACTCGAACGGCTGGTTCAGGTCGCGCTTGCGGTCGTCGAAGTCGTTGTCGTACTCGGCCCAGACGATAAGGTCGCGCCAGTCGATCTCGGCAAGTTCGAGGGCGCGGTCGAGGACGGCGGCATCGCCGGCCGCGACATGAAGCGCGCAGCGGACGATGCGGTCCGAGTAGATGTCGGGGTGTGCGGCGCGACGCGCCGCGATCCGCTGGACGATTGCCGCGTCGTCGGCGCTGAAATCGGCGGCGATGCGGCGCTGGATGTCGGGCGTCAGCGGCATTCCGCCTGCTAAGGGGCCTCGAGCAGGTGCGGCGGCGCGTCGATCAGCGCGTCGAGGGTCCTGAGGAACGCCTCGAGCTGGGCCAAGGCCCGGGCGTCGAGGTCTAGCACCTTGAGCTCGCTGCCGACGCCGTCGGGGCGCGCCGCCCGGTTGTAGTGGTCGAGCACCTCGGCGAGCGTGGCGAAGCGGCCGTCGCGCACGTAGGGCGCCGTCATCGACAGGTGGCGGAGCGTCGGGGTCTTGAAGGCGAAGCGGAGCTCGGGGCCGTCGGTCTTGGCGAAGCGCAGCTCGGCACAGTCCGCCGCGTCCGGCGCGCCGTTGTCGCCCAGGCAATTGAACGGGTCGGCGAGCGCCTGGCCGACACCGCTGGCCCGGCCGTCGCTGGTGTCGCCGTCGAGCGGCGCGAGCCCGGTGTTGTGGAAGTCGTCGTTGGTGAAGCGCGGACCGTTGTGGCACTCCGTGCAGTTGGCCGGGCCGATGAACAAGCGCAGTCCGGCCACCTCGTCGGCGCTCAGCGGCGACTCTCCCACCTCGCCGCCGGTCAGCCAGCCGACGTAGTCATCGAATCGGCCAGCCCCCGGCATGATGCGCCGCTCATAGGCGGCGATCGCCTTGCCGACGTTGGCGAACACCTGGTCCACCGCGTCTTGCTGCTCCGCGGTCAAGGTGTCCCACGCCGCGCCTGCCGCGTCATCAGAGTTGGGCGAGGCGCGCTGCGGCGCGCCGTCGTCGTCGAGGAACGCCGGCAAGGCGCCGAACAGATTCTCGTACGATGGGCGATGGTCGGCGTCGGCAGCGACCAGCCGGGCCACCTCGAGACGCGTGGTGCCGTGCTCGATCAGGCTCTCCAGCGGCCCCAACGCCTGCGACCACTGGCTGTCCTTGCGGCCGTCCCAGAAAAACCACCGGCTGTAGGCGATGCCGATGATGGTCGGGGCGTTGCGCGCCGTCCGGCCGAGCCCTTCGGCGACCGGACGGCCGTCGGAAAAGCCGAGCGGAGGTTGGTGGCATGCGGCACACGACACCTCGCCGTTGGCGCTCAACCGGGTATCGAAGAACAGCCGGTGGCCGAGCGCCACCGCCCGGCCGTCGTCGCCCACCGGGTTCGAGGCGTCGGCGGTGAGCGACGGCAGGGTCGCGAGGCCGAGCCCGGCGATGGTGCGGCGCTCGGCGTCGGTCCACGGCATCAGGTTGAAGGTCGCCGAATCGGTGTGGTGGCCGGCGGCGATCCCGAAGGTGACCTGCCAATGGCCGGGCATGTTGAACTTGACGCCCTCGACCCGATAGCGCCCGTCGCCGAGCTCTTCGGTCACCCGGGGCGCCGTCGGCAGGCCGTGGCCGTGTGCCGGCATACCGCCATCCACCGTTATCTCGGCACCCTCGACGGCGGTGCCGTCCGGCGCGGTCACCGTCAGCACCCAGCTGTGCATGACGTTCACCGGCGGCAGCATCCCGTCGCCGTCGAAGGCGACGCGAAAACGATGATGATCCGACATCTTCGACGTCGACATGTCGAGCTCGCCGGCCGTCTCCGTCATGGCCATCTGGTGCTCGTCGCCGTGCTCGCCATGGCCGTGTTCCTGCATCTCGTTGCTGCCGTGCATTTCCTGTTGCTCGGCACGCTCATGCTCGCCGTGTTCGCCCTCGACGCGATGCGTGGTGGCGTGCGGGTGCTCCTTGGCGCCGACCGCACCGACAGCGACCTCGACCCCGACCGGGCCGGCTTGGGCGAAGTTGAGCTAGAGGATGAACGTCTCGCCCTCGACCAGCGGACCGTCGAGGCCCATCAGCATGACCTGCAGGCCACCGGGCTCGAGGTCGGTCGCCGCCCGCGGCGGCACCTCGAGCGTGCCGACCCGCTGCATCGACATGACGCCGCCGTCCATGACGTGCTCGTGGATCTCCGCCTTCGCCGCCCGATCGGTCTCGGCGCCGACCAGCGGGTTCGCACCCTGCGCTGCACCGAGCACTACCGGGTGATGGCGTTCGCTCAGCTGACCTATCGCGAGAGCTTGCGCGACATCGAGGCGTGTCTGTCGGCCCAAGCGGCGAAGCTCTATCACATGGGATTTCGCGAACCGATCAGACGCTCGACCCTGGCCGACGCCAACGAGCGGCGCGACTGGCGCATCTATGCCGACTTCGCTCAGCGATTGATCGCCCAGGCGCGGCGTCTGTATGCCAACGAAGATCTGGGGCTGGAGCTGACCAATACCGTCTACGCCCTGGACTCGACGACATTGACCTGTGCCTGTCGGTGTTTCCTTGGGCACCGTTCCGCACCACCAAGGTAGCCGTGAACATGCACACGCTGCTTGACCTGCGCGGGGCGATCCCGAGCTTCATTCATGTCTCCGACGGCAAGCTGCACGACGTCAACGTCCTGGATCTGTTGGCTCCCGAAGCGGGCGCTATCTATGTGATGGACCGTGCTTACGTGGACTTCGCGCCTTTGCATGCCCTGCATCAAGCCGCCGCCTTCTTCGTCATCCGCGCCAAGTCAAATCTGGATACGCATCGGGTGTATTCCGCTCCCACCGATCGCACCACCGGCATCATCTGCGATCAGACCCTCGCGCTGGATGGTTTCTACACTAAGCAGGACTCCCCTCACTATTTGCGCCGTATCCGATTCAAGAATCCCGAGGCCGGCAAAATACTGGTGTTCCTGACGAAACCCCACGGCCCTTCCGGCGCTCACCATCTGCGCGCTCTACAAGAGCCGCTGGCAAGTGGAGCTCTTCTTCAAGTGGGTCAAACAGCACCTTCGGATCAATCGTTTTTACGGTACCTCGGAAAACGCGGTCAAATCCCAAATCTGGATCGCCGTGTCCCTCTACGTCCTCATCGCCATCGTTCGCAAGCGCCTCACATTGGAAATTCCACTGTATACGATGCTACAGATCTGCTCGGTTATACCGTTCGAAAAAATCAATCTGCAACAGGCACTTACGATGAACGAGACTCTCTCAAAACAGCTCGGTTCGAACAACCAGTCGAATCTGTTCGCGTTTTAACGGGACAGTAGTGATAAACCGCCTTTTCGTCAGGTGGCGCGCTCCCCGGGCGTGCGTCGCTCAGAGGGCTCGGACTCGCCAAGGGTCTCCGGCGTGGCATGCCGGGGTCCGCATCCACCCCGACGCTGGGTTCGTGGGGGCGGTCTTCTGCGCGCGCCGGCCACCGGGCCAGCCGCCACCGCGGCCGCGCGGCGGGGTCGCAGCAGGCGATCCGCCAACCAACGCGCGAGCGGCACCAGGTCGAGACGACGCGGATCGCACCGGCGCAGCCCGGGCGAGCGAGCGCGCGATCACGGCGAGCGCCGCAGCCGGTCGAACAGCTGAGGGCGCCAGCGCCTCATGCCGAGGATCATGCCGGTCAGCTGAGAAACGTCTGGGCCACGGCGGCTGTCTTCGCGATTGCGATCGTTGAATTCCTTGGCGAGGTCCTCGAAACGCTTCATCAGAAGCGTGCGAGACGCTGGGGATAGAAAGCCGGTGAGGAAGACGATGGATTCGTCCTCTCCCGAGAAGCCGCTGTCGAGGTAGTCCTGCTGCAGCTTCTCCGCGAAGAAACGCTGTATGGGCCCGTTCTTTCGCCACGCGAAGCGCGGCGAGATCCGCAGGTGATAGTGATTGTTGGGTAGCAGCTCGATGAGCTTGAGCCGGTCCAGTCGGGCGAAGCAGCGCACCAGAGCCGGAGCCGTGAAGTCATAGGTGCCGAGGATGTCGTCGAACTTCCAGCCGTTGACAACCAGAAACGCCACCAGCAGCAGCTTGACGTCCGAGGTCAGGGTCTCTTCCTGCGCTTCGGTGAGCTGATCCAGCGACTTCAGCCGGCTGTCCGTCTCCTTGGCCAGGTCAACCAGGCTGGTGCCCGCCGCCTCGCAGATGTCGGCGAGGCGCTCGAGCGTGAAGGAATGGGTCGAGAACCAGCGCTTGACCGTGGCCTCGCTTACGCCCAGACGATCGGCGAGGGCCCGGTAGGTCAGTCCACGCGTCTTCAAGGTCCGCTTCAGGGTGGCGACGAGCAGCTCGGCCTCGGCCATGGACGCCTCCAGGAGTATCGTTGAGCAATACTTAATATTACTTTACTCGGAAAGTTCCCGTGTAATAGTTATGAAAAGCGATACTCACTGCTTAACGCTTCCCTGAGTGGGTCGTCGCGAGCCGAGTTGGTACGGCGCGAGCGAGCGCCGGGTGCCCGATGCCAGCACAGACACCGTAACGCCCGGCCGCGCCTTCCGTGTCTCGATGATGGCCGGGTGGCTGGGCTGGGCACGGCTTGGCGGGCCCGACGCCGCAGCGCTAGACGATGGCCTTCGGCCCGGTCCGTTCGACCCGACAGAGATCGAGGCGGCGGTTGCGCAGATTGCCCACCGCGCCGCGCAGATGCAGCTCCTTGCGCGCATCGTAGAGGCGTCGCCCGAGCCGCGAACCGCGGTGTTCGGTGTGCACGAAGACGTCCACGCCGTGGCGGGTGTCGCCGTCGGGGCATGGGTGGTCAGATAGCCGCCGCCGGTAATCCCGTCGTGGCTGTGGTAATCGCCGTAGCTCTTTTAGTCGACGGTCAGGCTCGGCGCGGCGGCGACGACCCTGCCGCGATCTTCGATGCAGATCCGTCCCTCGGGAAAACGAGCGAGCTGAGACCGGAACGGCTCCGCCGTGCAGGCGCCGCCCGCGCGGTCGTCCGCGGTGTCCCTCATCTCGCGTATGGCGTCGTAGTCGTCGAGAGCAAGCGTTCGCCGCACGAGGCGGTGACGATGCGGATTGAGCGAGCCCTTCTCCTTAGCACTTGCTACTTGCCTGATTTCCCGGCTTTCTTCGCAGCAAGACTCCTGGACCGTTTGCGGTCGGTCTTGCGAAGTCTGGGTTGGCGCTCCGGGCTGAGGGTTGCGGCCATGACGTGCGATCTCCCTGCAGGGCATTGCTGAACCCGGTACTACGAAGGATGACAGGTATGCGCCAAAATCATGTTTTGACGTGTGTCAAGGCTCCCGTTGCCGTGTCAGCCGCGGTGCCCGCGGGCGACGGCGGTCGACACGGCCTCTCTGCGTCAGCCCCCGGAGCAGAAGCTTTCTCCCGCGGTGAAAGTACGCGCATTGCGATCGGTGGCGGCGAGCGCCCCGCGGTATATCCCCATGAGCGCGCTGTTGATTGCGGTGAGCAATGCGACCGACACGATACCGACCACCGCGTTTTACGTGCACCCCGTCGGCGCCGGTTCCGCGGCGGGGGGGGGGGGGG
>JBFEOO010000109.1:0-7624 GCA_041550555.1 Arenicellales bacterium | reverse complement strand
TTGACGTCGATCGGGACGCCTCGGAGGCGTTGGTCGATTCGGTTGCCGGCGACGGCCGGCACGCACCGCTGTTCATCGAATGCGACCTGCGGGACATCGAGCGGCTGCGCGCGGCCGTCGCTCGCGCCGAGGAGGCTCAGGGAGCCTTCCGCGTGCTGGTCAATAATGCCGCCAATGACGAGCGACACAGCCTGGACGCCGTCACCGCCGACTACTGGGACGACCGCATGGCGGTGAATCTCCGTCATCAGTTCTTCGCAACCCAGGCCGTCGCGCCCGCCATGGCCGAGGCGGGCGGCGGCGCCGTCGTCAATCTCGGTTCCACCACCTGGATAGCGGGGCAGGGGGGGATGCCGGCCTACTCGGCGGCGAAGTCCGCCATCGTCGGTCTGACCCGCAGTCTGGCGCGCGACCTCGGGCCCAAGGGCATTCGCGTCAACTCGATTCTGCCCGGGTGGATCATGACGGAGCGGCAGCAGAGCCTGTGGCTCAATGCCGACAGCGAGGCCGAGCTGATGAGCCGGCAATGTCTCAAGCGCAAGCTGTACCCTGAGGACATCGCCCGCGTCGTCCTGTTCTTCGCGGCCGACGACAGCGCCGCGTGCACCGCGCAGAACTACATCGTCGATGGCGGCTGGGTGTGAAAAGGGGAAAGGGCGGAACCCGACCGCTCGGCCTGGCACGTCGCCGAGGACGATGTCGGTCGCAACGATCGGTGCGCGCCGAAATGCCGCGCTCGGCCAAAGACCTGCGGACAGCGGCTAGCCAGGCTTGTAGTCGCGCGTAGCCTCCGGGTCCTCGGCGCTGCGCGGCAGCGCCAGCAGTTCCTGCCAGGCGGTGTCCGGAATCGACCAGTGCGCCCACGCCAGGGTCTCGGCGACGCGTTCGGGCTTGCTGACACCGCAGATGGTCGCCGCGATCCGCTCATCGCGCATCGAGAACTGCAGCGCCGCCGCACCCGGCGGCACGTCATAGCGCGCACAGATCTCCTCCACCCGGCGCACCGGCGCCAACATGTCGTCAGAAGCCTGCTGATAAACATAGCGCGGGTAACTTTCGGTGCCTTTCGCCAGCGCGCCGCCGGCGTAGGGCGCCGCATTCAGGACACCGATGCCTCGCGCCCTGGCGAGGTCGATCATGGCATCGGCGTTGTTGTTGATCAGCGTGCAGCGGTTGTGGGTGATCAGCACATCGAAATCCCACTCGCGCAGTATCGGCGTCATGATGTCGACCCGGCCCGCGGCAAGGCCGACCGCATCCGCAAGTCCTTCCTCCTTGATTTTGAACAGCTCGGAGAGCGCTCCACCGGGACGTGTTATTTCGTCGAGCGATGCGCCGTACTCGGGATCATGCAGATGGAGAATGTGCACACGGTCGAGGCCGAGCGCTTCGAGGCTTTGCTCGAACGAATGGCGTGCGCGGGCGGCATCGAACTTTCCCGTCTCCATGTCCCGGTCCAGCTTGGTCGCCAGCACGAAACCCTCCGGCAATCCGCCCCGTTCGCGAATCGCCTTACCGATGCGCTGTTCGCTGCGCCCGAAGCCGTAGTTGCGGCTGGTGTCGAGAAATCCGACGGGGCTCGCAAAGATCGCGCGCAGCGTCGCCAGCGCCTGCGCCTCGCTCACGCCGTAGCCATAGGTGTCGGGCATATCGCCGAGAGCGCTGGTGCCGAAGCAGATCGCCGGCACGCTGAGCGCTGTGCCGCCCAGCGGCTTGGTCTCGAGTGTCTTGCCTTCCATCATCGCTGTCCCCTGTGACGGGCTGGCCGGGTCCCGGCCGCCACGATTCCGGCAAGCATAACGAGCCGGATCGCTGAGTCAACGAAATCTGCAGGTCGAGGATTTCGGCGATCGTCTTGAACATCGAAAGCCGCTCGTGTCTAATCTGGACGATATAAGCACGCCCCGCAGGTTCGAGGGTGCGGCGCAGAGAGGAGGAATGCGGGGCATGCCGGTGCTCGAGCTGCAAGGCATCACCAAGCACTTTGGTGCTATTCACGCGCTGTCCGGTGTCGATCTGACGATAGAGCGCGGCGAAGCCGTCGGGCTGATGGGTGACAACGGCGCCGGCAAGTCCACGCTGGCGAAGATCATCGCCGGCAACTATCCGCCGACCTCGGGGAACATCGTGCTCGACGGCCGGCAGGTGCACTTCGCGAAGCCGCTGGATGCGCGCAAGCAGGGGGTCGAGATCGTCTATCAGGATCTCGCGCTGTGTGACAATCTGTCGGCGGCTGCGAACGTGTTTCTCGGGCGCGAGATCAAGAAGTCGCTCGGCCCCATCAAGTACCTCGACCATGGCGCGATGTACAAACGGGCCGGTGAACTCTTCGCCCAGCTCAAATCGGAGACCCGGCCGCGTGATCTGGTGCGGCAGATGTCGGGCGGTCAGCGCCAGGCCGTGGCGATCGCCCGCACGCGCTTGAGCGACCCCAAGATCGTGCTGATGGACGAACCGACAGCGGCCATCTCGGTACGTCAGGTGGCCGAGGTGCTGGATCTCATCCGACGGCTGAAAGACACAAACCACGCGGTCGTGCTGATCTCCCATCGCATGCCGGACGTCTTCAATGTGTGTGACCGGGTGGCCGTGCTGCGCCGGGGTAACAAATGCGCCGACAAAGCGATCGCCGATACCTCCCCCGAAGAGATAACAGGGCTCATAACGGGAGCAATTGAAGACGCATGACGGAGACAACGACATCGCGGGATCACGCCGCCATCGACGAGTCGATCACGCTGAAGCGGGAATCGACTCCCTTCGCCGCGGTGTTTCGTACGCAGCCTTTCTGGGTCCTGATCGCCATACTGGGCATCGGCCTGATCATGTCGGTGGTTTCCGACGTGTTCCTGACCGAGCGCAACATGTACAACGTCACTCGGAACTTTGCTTTTTTCGGGATTATGGCGCTCGGTATGACCGCAGTCATCATCACGGCGGGAATCGATCTGTCCGTCGGCTCGCTGATGGGTCTGACCGGCATCGTCGCGGGCCTGGTGATGCAGGAGGGTTACTCGATCGGGCTCGGGTTCGCCGCCTGCATGGGGGTGGCGGCGCTCGTCGGGGTGATCAATGGCGTGCTGATCGCTTATTTGAGACTGCAGCCCTTCGTCGTTACCTTGGGCATGCTCGCGATCGCGCGCTCCATTGCCATGGTCGCCTCGAACAACAAGATGATCTACGAGTTCGGTCCTGATCAGGAATTGTTCGAATGGATCGGCGGCGAGAGCATCATCGGTATTCCGAATCCCGTCTGGGTGCTCGTCGTGCTGACGATCCTCTTTGCGCTGATGTTCCGCTACACGACGTGGGGGCGCTGGATCATGGCGGTCGGCGGTAATCCGGACGCGGCGAGGCTGACCGCCATACCCGTGGAGCGAGTGATTATCTCCGTGTATGTCATGTCCTCCTGCTGCGCGGGACTGGCGGCATTTCTGATGGTGGGTTGGTTCGGCTCGGTCACCAATGCGCTGGGATTGACTTACGAGCTCAACGTCATCGCTGCGTCGGTCATCGGCGGTGCCAACCTGATGGGGGGGATTGGCTATGCAGTCGGGGCGCCCATCGGTGCAGCCCTGATGGAGCTGATCCGCAATTCGTTGCTGCTCGCAGGCATCGACGCGCTGTGGCAGCAGTTCTTCGTCGGCCTGTTCATTATTCTCGCGGTTCTGCTCGAGCGTATACGTAACCGAGGATCGCAGTAGCCCGTGGACGTATGCACATCGGCGGCACCGGGAGCAGTCCATAGAGAAAGACGACCACCAACCGCAGAGGAGAGTTGACAGCATGAAAAAGTCGTTGACGTCGATGTGTGCGCTTGCCGTTTTGCTTTCGGTTCCGGGGCTCGCGCAAGCAGAGAAGTACCAGTTCGCACTCGTTCCAAAGGCGATGAACAACCCGTTCTTCGATCTCGCCCGCGATGGCTGCAGAAAGGCCGAACAGGAGCTGGCGGAGGTCGAGTGCGTGTACATCGGCCCCGGCGAGCACACCGAGCTGGAGCAGATCCAGATCGTGCAGGATCTGATCAGCCGCGGTGTGGACGGCATCGCGGTCGCGCCGTCGAATGCGCCGGCCATGGGAAAGGCGCTGAAAGCGGCGGTGCGCGCGGGCATCCCCGTCATGACCTGGGACTCCGACGTGCTCGATGAAGACAAGGACGTTCGCGCCACCTACGTCGGGACCAAGAACTACGACATCGGCGTGAATCTCGCCAAGATTGCTCAGCAGCTGCACCCGAGCGGCGGCAACATCTGCCTGCAGACCGGAGGCGCCGCGGCCGCCAACCACAATGAACGGCTGCAGGGCATCCGCGACACGCTCGGCGGCATGTCCGGCACCACGCCGCCCGGGGAGACCCTGAGCGGTCAGAATGGCTGGACCGAGGTGAGCGGCTGCCCGCTCATCACCGACGACGATGGCAATAAGGCCGTTCAGGGCATGACCGACGTCCTCGCCAAGGAGACGGACTTGACGGCGTTCATCTCGACCGGCGCCTTCACGCAGTGGTACGACAACGCTTACCGTCAGGCGGTCGCCCCCTACAAGGCCCGCATGGACACCGGCGATTTGTCGATCATCGTCGCGGACACGCTGCCCATGCAGATGGAGCAGCTCAAAGACGGACTGTCGAAAGGCCAGGTCGGACAGCGTCCCTTCGAGATGGGCTACAAGGCCATGTTCATCATGAAGGATCTCAAGGAAGGCAAGAGCGTCGCCGATCCGATCTACACCGGCCTCGACGTCTGCGTAAAAGACAACATCGGTACCTGTCTGGCGCAGTAGCCAGGCGGCTCGCTGCGAGCTACGGCAGCGCGGCGGCGTGGTTGTCCTCGCCGCCGCACCGTAGCCTGCCCGGACGGGGCTAAGAGCTCGGAAGGGCGAGGGATCGCCCTTCCTTTATTTTGCGCTCGCGCGCCAGCGGCCTTGTGCCGCCGACAGCTGAACGGCCTCCACCAGCTGCTGTACCCTCGACCCGGCGCTGAAGTTGAACGGCTCTTCGCGCAGGCCGGCGATGGCCTCGATAAAGCCGTGTATTTCGATGGCCTTGAGATCATTGAACCCGAGCTGGTGGCCGGGGGCCACACAGAAGCGGCCGTAGGGCTCATGCTCGGGTCCGGCGAGGATGGTGCGAAAGCCGCGTTGGCCGGGTCTGTCCGTGGCATCGAAGAAGCGCAGCTCGTTGAGGCGTTCCTGCGATAGCGCGAGGGCGCCCGTGCTGCCATAGACCTCGAAGTCGTGCTGCAGCTTGCGTCCCGTGGCGACCCAGTTCGCTTCGATGCTGCCGCTCGCGCCGCTGTCGAAGCGCAGCAGTGCCCTCGTTATGTCGTCCACCTCCACGGGCACCGGTTCGCCGTTCGGCCCGGGACGTTGCCCGATGACGGTGACGCTGTCGCCGAAGACGTCGCTGATCGGCCCCAGCAGAAATTCTGCCGTGGCCAGCGCGTGGCTGCCCAGGTCGGCCATGGCGCCGCCGCCCACGGGGTCGTGGCGCCAGGTCCAGGGACTCTCGCGCATCGCCCTGTAGTCTTCTGCGTGGATGCCGCGGTAGCTGCGGATCTCGCCGATCGCGCCGTCGCTGATCATCTGCCGCGCCACCTGCACCATCGGGTTCGCCAGGTAGTTGAAGCCGACCTGGGTGCGCAGCCCGGAGGCCGCCGCGGCCTGCGCCATCTCGACGGCGTCGCGGGCCCTCGGCGCCAGCGGCTTCTCGCAATAGACGTGCTTGCCAGCGGCGATTGCGGCCAGCGCCATGTCCTTGTGCAGGGCATTGGGCGCCGTGATGTCGATGATATCGATGGCCGGGTCGTCGATCAGCGTGCGCCAGTCCCCCGTCGCACGCCTGAACCCAAAGCTCGCCTGTGCCGCGCTGGCCAGCGCCTGCGTTTGATCCGCGACGCACTCGAAGCGGATCTCGTAAGGCAGATCGAATACCCGCGCTGCCGTGGCAAACCCAAACACGTGGGTCTTGCCCATGAAGCCTGTGCCGATCAGGCCGAGGCCGAGGGTCTTTTTCGCTGCCACGGGCCGTGTGCCGGTTACTGGATCTCGTCGACGTGCACGAACCGCTTCTCGGCCAGTGACCTGTAGGCCGCCTCGGCGAGAATGAGCGCCCGCCGGCCATCCTCGAATCCGACCTCCGGCGCAGTGCCGCGTTCGATGCAATCCACGAACGAGGTGATCTCGGCCATGAAGGCTTCGTGGTAGCGCTCGATGAAGAAGTAAAGGTAAGGCGCTTCGACACCGGTGGCCTCGGGAGAGAAGCGCCGCATTTCATGGGCCTTGCGGTTGTCGCTCAGCAGCATCCCCAGGGTGCCGAGCAGCTCCACCCGCTGGTCGTAACCGTAGACGGCGGTGCGCGAGTTGTTGATGTGGCACTGCGTGCCGCCGGCCGTTCGCAGTATTATCATCGCGCTGTCGACCTCGTCGAGCTCGGCGCCGAGTTGCGGATCGATCAATGCGTCGGCAATCGCGAAGACCTCCTCCGGTTCCTCTTCCAGCATGTAGCGGGCGAGATCGAAGTCGTGGATGGTCATGTCGCGCAGCAGCCCACCAGCCCCTTCGAGATAAGCGCGGGGGGGCAGCTCGGGGTCGCGGGACGTTATGATGACCTGATGGAGGTCGCCGATCTCGCCGGCCCGTGCGGCAGTGCGCGCGGCGCGATGACCGGGGTCGAAGCGGCGGTTGAACCCGATCTGTACCGGCGTGTCGGTTCCTTTGATCGCGTCGGCGCAGCGGTTGACGCGCGCCAGGCTCAGATCGATCGGCTTCTCGCACAGCACGGGCTTTTGCGCCGCGACCGCCATCTCGATGTAATCGGCATGCGTGTCGGTCGCGGTGGCTACGAGCACGGCATCGACGTGCGAAGCAGCGAAAACTTCCTCGGCGGTTGCGGCTGCGCGCACCCCATGGGCCTGCGCCACCTCCTGGCTCGAGGGCGCGTGCACGTCGTAAACGACCGCCAGCTCGGTCCTCGGGTGAGCCGCGATATGGGCGGCATGCATGCGTCCGATACGCCCACAGCCCAGCACCGCGATGCGGATCATGGGTCTCCTCCTTATGTTTAGCGTCGCACGACGGCAAGTCATTGATTTGTTGCAATAATGATGACCTCGCTATAAATTTGTCAATGATCATTTCCCGCGCGACACAAACCAGAACGCCTGTTAGGAGGAGCCACACCATGAGCGGCGCGACGGTCCGTCTGACGATGGCGCAGGCCCTCGTTCGTTACTTGTGCAATCAGTTCATCGAGATCGACGCAGAGCGCATCCCGTTGTTCGCGGGCGTATTCGGGATCTTCGGGCACGGAAACGTCACGTGCCTCGCGGAAGCCCTGCAAGCGGTGCAGGACGAGCTGCCCACCTGGAGGGGGCAGAACGAGCAGTCCATGGCGCTGGCCGCCATTGCCTATGCCAAGGCTAAGCGTCGTCGCCAGATCATGGCGGTGACGAGCTCCATCGGTCCGGGTGCGACCAACATGGTGACGGCGGCCGGCGTGGCGCACTCCAACCGTCTGCCGCTGCTGCTGCTGAGCGGCGATGTGTTTGCCAACCGCCGACCCGACCCGGTGCTGCAGCAGGTCGAGCATTTCGGCAACCCGACCGTCTCGGTGAACGACGCGTTT
>JBFEOO010000108.1:0-7761 GCA_041550555.1 Arenicellales bacterium | reverse complement strand
GTCGACCTCCATGGCGAATTCGATGGGCCGGCAGCAGACGCGGCAGTCCTCGACAAACGCCTGCGAGCCGCCGGACAGATCCAGCTCGATCTCGAAGGGTTCCCCGCAGTAGGGGCAGGAGACGCTGCGCAGCACCAGCATGGTATGCCCAATTATGGACGCGGCGGTGGCGGGCCGTGCACACTGATCCCATGAGCGAGCCCGACACCTCCTGGTGGGACCCCTACTCCGATCAGCCGTACAAGCTGCCGAGCGGGCGCAAACCCCACCACGGCCTCGACAACGTTCGCGAGTACCTGCTCATCGCGGCAACGACGCTCGCCATGGCGCCCGCAGTCGCCTGGCGCTACGCGCGACCGGGCGCCCGCGCCGACCGCCCGCAGCCGGAGTCGTTCGTGGGCCTCAGCGTCTCGCCCGACCGGCGCTACGACGATGCCATCGTCGAGATGGTCGACGACCTCGGCATACGCCAGCTGCTGCTGCGGGTGCCCGCCTGGGACGTCGGCGACATCGGCCGCTATGTCGACTTCGCGCGTCGCTTCGCCGACCGCGGTCTGCTCATCAACATCCTGCAGAACCGCGACAGCGTGCGCGATGCCGAGGGCTGGGCGCGCGCGCTCGACGCGGTGTTCACGCACTTCGCGGAGCTCACCCACGACTTCCAGATCGGCAACGCCATCAACCGCAGCAAGTGGGGCCTGGCGCACAGCGGTGAGTACCTGCGCCTGCTCGAGGTCGCCGAGCAGGTGCGCGCGGATCATGCCGGGGTGCGCCTGCTGGGCTCGTCGGTGATCGATTTCGAGCCGCTGGTCACGCTGCGCACGCTCGTCAATCGCCACCGCTACCGGCTCGACGGCTGCGCCGCGCAGCTCTATGTCAACCGGCGCGGCTCGCCGTTCTCCAGGCAGTACCGTGTCTTCGACCTCGAGCGCAAGCTGCGGCTCATCTACGCGATGGTCTCGCTCGCCAACCGCTGTCGGCGCCGCCTGTGGATCACGGAGACCAACTGGCCGCTGCTCGACACCAAGCCCTGGACACCGAACTCCGGCCACCCGCGCTCCACGGTCGATGAGCGCACCCAGGCGCTCTACCTCAAGCAGTACTACCAGATCGCCTACCGGAGCGGCTTCGTCGAGCGGGTCTACTGGTGGCAGCTGATCAACCCCGGCTACGGCCTGGTCGACCACCGCGGCGGGCGCCTGCGCAAGCACCCCTCCTACCAGGCGCTCAAAGAGATCGCCGCCGGGGCCCTGCTCGAGCCGCCGCACCCCGAGGGCTAGCTGATGGTCTCGACGCCGGTATCCGTGCCGACCAGCACGACGTCCGCGGGGCGCCGCGCGAAGATGCCGTTGGTCACCAGACCGGCAAGCTGGTTGAGCGTCTGCTCCATCTCCACCGGGTTCGACAGATCCAGGTTGCGGACGTCGATGATGACGTTGCCGTAGTCGGTGCGCACGCCTTCGCGCAGCTCGGGCGTTCCGCCGAGCCTGACCAACGCGCGGCCGACCAGGCTCTGCGCCATGGGGATCACCTCGACGGGTACGGGAAAGGCGCCGAGCACGTCGACGCGCTTGCTCTCATCGACGATGCAGACGAACTTTGCGCTGGCCTCGGCGACGATCTTCTCGCCGGTGAGCGCGCCGCCGCCACCCTTGATCATGTGGCCGTGGCGGGTCACCTCGTCGGCGCCGTCGACGTAGAGCGGCAGCGTGCCGGCGCGGTTGAGATCCACCACCGCGATGCCGTGGCCGCGCAGACGCTCGGCCGTGGCCACCGAGCTCGCGACCGTGCCGTCGATCTTGCCCTTGACGCGCGCCAGGGCGTCGATGAAATGATTGACCGTCGAGCCCGTTCCGACCCCAATCACGTCGCCGATTTCGATATAATCGAGCGCCGCCTCGGCAGCGGCCTTTTTCCGTGCGTCGGTGCCCATGGTCCTTGCTCTCCGCTGAGCGTGCCAGGCGAGGACCCGATTCTACTTGATCCCACGTAGCCGATGCCCGAGAAGTACCTGAGCAAGATCCTCACCGCGCGCGTCTACGACGTGGCGGAGGAAACGCCTCTCGATAACGCCGCCAACCTCTCCCGGCGGCTTCACAACCGCGTGTGGCTGAAGCGCGAGGACGAGCAGCGCATCTTCTCGTTCAAGCTGCGCGGCGCCTACAACAAGATGTCGCAGCTGCCGGCGAAGAATCTCGAGCGCGGCGTGGTCGCGGCATCGGCCGGCAACCATGCGCAAGGCGTTGCGCTCGCCGCCCAGCGGCTGCGCTGCCGAGCCACCATCGTCATGCCCGTGACGACGCCGGCCATAAAGATCAACGCCGTGCGAGCCCTCGGCGCCCAGGTCAAGCTCGTGGGCGACAACTACGACGGCGCTTTTGCCCACGCCACCGCGCTGTGCCATCGCAAAGCGCTCACCTTCATCCCCCCCTACGACGACCCCGATGTGATCGCAGGCAACGGCACCATCGGTTTCGAGATACTCAAGCAGCACCACGGGAAGCTGGACGCGATTTTCGTGCCGGTGGGCGGCGGTGGGCTGATCGCCGGCATTGCCGCCTTTGTCAAGCAGATCCAACCCGACGTGCGCGTGATCGGTGTCGAGCCGAGCGATGCCGCGGCGATGCACCGCTCCCTCGCGGCGGGACGGCGGGTCACCCTGAAAGAGGTCGGACTGTTCGCCGACGGCGTCGCCGTGAAGCAGGTCGGGAAGGAGACGTTCCGGCTCGCCCGGCGCTTCGTCGACGAGATCATCCTGGTGAGCACCGACGAGATCTGCGCGGCCATCAAGGACGTCTTCGAGGACACCCGGTCCGTCATGGAGCCGTCGGGTGCGCTGGCCGTCGCGGGGTTAAAAAAATACGTGGAGCAGACCCACGTCCGCGCAGCAGAGCTCGCGGCCATCACGTCCGGCGCCAACATGAACTTCGACCGTCTGCGTCACGTGTCCGAGCGCGCCGAGATCGGCGAGCGCCGCGAGGCCATCCTGGCCGTCACCATACCCGAGCGCCCGGGCAGCTTCCGGCGCTTCTGCGCCACGATCGGCAATCGCTCCGTCACGGAGTTCAACTACCGTTACGCCGACACCGACAACGCCCACGTCTTCGTCGGCATCCAGGTCCACGACGGGGCCGAGATCGAGCGTCTGATCCACAAGCTGACACGGCGCGGCTACCAGACGCTGGACCTCACCGACAACGAGATGGCCAAGCTGCACGTGCGTCACATGGTCGGCGGACGCGCCCCCCACGCCGAGAACGAGATGATCTACCACTTCGAGTTTCCCGAGCGCCCGGGCGCGCTGCTAAACTTCCTCGAGCGCATGGGTGCCACCTGGAATATCAGCATGTTTCACTACCGCAATCACGGCACGGACTACGGACGCGTGCTGTGCGGCATTCAGGTGCCGCCCGCCGAGAAAGGCGATTTCGACGACTTCCTGCACAGTCTCGGCTACACCTACCGCGAAGAATCCGCCAATCCGGCGTACAAGCTGTTCTTATCGTAGCGGCCGCTGCCGGTCAGCTGCGCGTAGCGAACCCCCGAGGACAAAGCGATGGCCCTGCCCAAGGTTGAGTTCTCGGGGTTGTACAACCTGCCCGGCGAAGGGCTGGTGGCGGAGTTCCGCTCGGAGGGGGAGAGCCGGCTGTACGATCGCCAGGGGCTCCAGTTCCGCATCCTGCAACTCAAGCAGCAGGGCGTCGACAGCTCGGTCGAAGAGCGCGCCCTGGCTCAGATGAACGCTATCGGCACGCCGCACGGCGTGTAGCGGCCAGCCGTCGGCGATCGATCACCTCTGACCCAGAAGGGTGTCGGACAGACACCCCGCGTAGTCGAGCCACTGCCGCGGCGTGTCGCTCCCGTAGATGTCGTTGATGCGCTGGTTGGCAGACTGCTGCTCGCGGTCGAGACGGGCCAGCGCGGCGCGGGGCGCATCGTCGAGCGCCCGCAGCATCGCCTGTGTGTCGCCGAGCAGCGCCTGCGCGGCTTCGATCCGGTAGCGCAGCAGTTTCGGTGACGCCTGCTCGTGCATGCCCTGCGCCGCCTCGGCGAGATCCTGATCGACGATTCGATACGCCCGTTGCTCGAAATCGTCGCTGCCCATCGTGCCGACGTCGCGCAGCCACTCGTGCCGCCCGGCGGGCGCCCGTGACACGGCACCGGCGGTGTCCGCCCCACCCGCAATTGCGCCGCGGACGTCGCGCACGTGCTCGCGCAGCGCCTCGAGGTCGTCCTCCACCGGTCCGTCGTCGAGCTCCGCTTCGAGCACAGCGACACGCTCGCGCATGACGATGCTGCGATCGACGTCGTCGACCTCGGCGCGACCTTGCGGCTCCCGCAGCTCGCGCCATTGGGCCTGCAGCGCCGCCAGCTGAGCGAGGCGCTCGCGACGCGCGGCGGCCGCCCACTCGGTGCGCTCGTCCAGCAAGGCCAGCAGCGGGGTCACGGCGGCCACCAGCCGCTGCCGTCTTGCGCGTAGTGCTTCGAGCCGCTCGCCGATGCCGGCCTTGTCATAGCTGTCGACGAAGCGGACGACCTCGCGTGCCGCCAGCATCGACTGCTCGTCGCCAACGGTCCCCGGGCCGTCGAGCGCCGTCAGCAAGCGCTGCCGCTGCGCGCCGGCGACGGCGCAGTGGGACAGCGCCTGCAGCGCCGCCGCGCGTGCGCTGTCGAGCGCCTGCTCCGACGCCGATGCTGGGCGCTCGGCCGGCTTCGGCGTTTGCTTGGCGGCGACCCGGGTCTTCGGCCGGACTGTTTGCTGGGACGGGTCGTCGAGCCCCGGACCGACGTCAAGAAGCCGGGTGCCGCCGTACAGCACGCCCAGCACGAGCAGCGCGCCGCAGAGCAGCGAGAGCAGCCGATTGTGCCGCACGAGGCGCCGCAGCCCCTGGGGCTCGGCGACCGGTTCGACGTCGCCGCTCGGCGGAGCGCGGCGCGCAAGCAGGCGTTGCTCGAGCTGCGCGAACCACGCAAACCGCGCCAGCAGCTGCTGGCGCACGCCGCTCTCGCGCCACAGCGGACCGAGCGATGCCCGGGCATTGTGCACGTGGGCCAGCAGCTGCTTGGCTGCGGCACCCACTGCAACCTGCTGGCGCCGAGCGCGACGCTTGCGGCGTTTGCCGCGCTTCGCATCGCCGTCGCGCCTCGGCAGCCCGTCCCGCTCGTCGCCATCCCCATCCACCACCGACGACGCGGGGGTGGAGCCGTCCTCGGCGCTGAGCACGACCTCCTCGGTGGGCGTCTGGCCGTCGAGCCAGGCGCGCATCGATTGATAGGCGTTCCCCTCGTCGTCCGGGCGGGCGGCGGGCCGCTCCGGGACCGCGGGCTCCTCCGGCTCGCCGCCTGGCTCGGGCGGCAACGCGGCGCTTCGGCTGGCGCTCATGACCTTCGCCTACGCCGAGTCGGCACGACGCTGGACGCGAGGCGGCCGGCGACCGGCGGGCCCCGCTGATTCAGCGTGCGCAAAAAAGGACCAGGTTGAACACATCACATTTTCCATAGCCGCGCTGTTCGTGGCGGGCTACCCAAAACTCTAGACAGCCCACCGCGCTGCCGCCAGCCGCCGCTCGTGCAACGGGGCGCAGCGGACGGCGCGCGCCGACCGGCGGCGGCAACGTCGTTGCGAGAGCCCGCACCGCGGGGCTATGCTCGGCCTGACGACCGCGGGGCGGCGCCTCCCGACCCGTCTCGCTCTTGGCCAACCAGGCAGTGCGATCGAACGGTGCGGTTGCAGCCGGCAACAAGACGGGGTGGCATGCCAACCGGCGGAGAATTGGAGGAGAAAACGGGTCTACCAGCAGTTTCGGAGAAAGCGTTCTCGGACCCGCCTCTTTTCTGGGACGCCGGGCTCGGGCGCGAGCCCCGGTGATTTTCAGCTGAGCAACGCAAAAGCGACCCCATGTTTGCCCATACCGCGGCACAGTGGCTGCGCGAGGAGAGGTGTCCCGATCTCGGCGCCGACGAGGTGCACATCTGGTGGGCCGATCTCGATGTCGCCCCGCCCCAACGCGAGCGCTTCGCGGCCTCGCTCAACGTCCACGAGCACCGACGCGCCGCGCGGCTGCGCTTCGAGATTCACCGCCAGCGCTACATAGGCGCCCGAGGCTGGCTGCGGCACCTGCTCGGCGAGTACCTCGACGTCGCCCCATCCGACATCGCCTTCGACTACGGGCCGCTCGGCAAGCCGGCGCTCGCGGCCGCCGACGGTCTCCCGCGGCTGCAGTTCAACGCATCGGATTCTCAGAACATCGGTGTGTTTGCGTTCTCATGGGAACGCGAGCTCGGCGTCGACGTCGAGTGCCTGCCGCGTGAAGTCAGCTATGCGGAGATCGCCGAGCGTAAATTCGCGGCGCCGGAGGCTGCCGCCCTGCGTGCCTTTCCACCCCACGAGCGGGAGCGCGCCTTCCTTGCCTGCTGGACCCGAAAGGAGGCCTATGGCAAGGCGCGCGGTGTCGGCATCCGCTACCCGCTCGACAGTGTGCTGCTCTGCGAGCGCATGACGCGCACCTCGCTCACGCTGTACGATCACGCCCCGGCCGCCGGGGTACCGTGGAAGCTCGTGCAGCTGCAACCCCATGCCGGCGCGGTGGTCGCCTTGGTCGTCGCCGGCGCCGACTGGCAGCTGCGCTGCCTGCGCCGGGCGGGCTGAGTGCTCCGCCGCCCCGTTCGCGGGGCACCGATTCGAGCCCGTGGCTCAGCCGAGCCAGCCGCGCAGGCGATAGACGGCGCGGCCGAGCACCTCTTGGATGACCGTCGTCGTAGCCGCGAGGGCCTCTAAAGACGGTAGCCAGCCGAAGATGCCGGGCTCGTCGTACGCCACGACGCGAAAATCGGTGGGCGAGGGGACAGCGTCGATGCCGGCCGCGCGGAAGGTCGCCAGGGCGCGCGGCATGTGGAACGCCGAGGTGACGAGCAGAATACGGCCCATGCCGCGTGCTTCGAGAATCGCCCGCGTGCGCCGGGCGTTCTCGAAGGTGTTGCGGCTCTCCGCTTCGATGATGATGTGCTCGCGTGCCACGCCCCAGTCCGCGAGCAGCGCCGCGGTGTAGACGGCCTCCGGCTCGGCGGCGCGCTGCGGGAACACGTTGCCCCCGCTGACGATCAAGCTCGGCGCCTTGCTGGCGCGATACAGCCGCGCGGCATGCCAGACGCGGTCGGCCGACGCGTTGAAGTCGACATCCGCGCGCGGCGGCAGCGGCGGGCCGATGCCCCCGCCGAGCAGCACGATCGCATCGGCTTCGGGAGACTGCTCCACCGGCACGGCGAGGTACTGGCGCTCGAGTCGGGCATAGAGCCACGACGCGAGCTGCGGCGAAGAGCACACCAGCACCAGGGCGATGGACGCTGCCAGCGCACCGATGCCGGCGCGGCGCTTTCCGGCCCAGAGCAGCACCAACGCGAGCAGCGACAGCCCGAGCGAGACGGTGAACGGGTACACGAGCAGCGGCAACAGCTTCGAGAGTACGATCCACACGTCCACGGCAAGCTCCCTCAGTGATCCCCTGCGGACGACGCCGCGTCACCGATCGTGCGCCACTGGTTCTCGAGGCGCGTGATCGAGACCGGCTCGGCGGTGCCCAGCTGCTGGGCGAACAGCGACACGCGCAGCTCCTCGACGAGCCACCGGTAGCGGACGAGCGCCGGGTCGGCGCCCGCCGCGGAGCGATCGCAGCCGTGGTCCAGATAGCGCCGCCACAGCGGCGCGATGGCTTCGGCACGCGCGCGATCGCGGCCGGGATCGCGGCGCAGCGTCTCCACCCG
>JBFEOO010000107.1:0-7773 GCA_041550555.1 Arenicellales bacterium | reverse complement strand
TCGGTGGACGAGCGCTGGATGATTCCCCACTTCGAGAAGATGCTCTACGACAACGGGCAGCTGCTGGCTCTGTATGCTGACGCCGCCGTGGCGACGGGTGACGCCAGACTGCGCGAAATCGCCTGCGAGACCGGCGCGTGGGTGATGCGCGAGATGCAGTCGCCCGCAGGCGGCTACTACTCCACGCTCGACGCCGACTCCGAGGGCGAGGAAGGCAAGTTCTACGTGTGGGAGGTGGACGAGCTGCGCGCATCGCTGACCGAGGAGGAGCTGGCGCTGGTGCGGCTGCGCTTCGGGCTCGAGGGCGCACCCAACTTCGAGGGCAAATGGCATCTCAACGTCCGCCTGCCGCTGCCGGCGATTACCGAGCAGACACGGCTCCCGGCGGCGCAAGCAGAGGCGCGGCTCGCGGCGGCGCGCGACAAGCTGCTCGCAAAGCGCAATCAACGCGTTCGCCCCGGCCTCGACGACAAGATTCTCACCGCCTGGAACGGCATCATGATTCGCGGCATGGCGCGCGCCGGGCGCTATCTGCAGCGACCCGAATTCGTCGACTCGGCGGCGAACGCCGTCAGGTTCGTTCGCGAGAGCCTGTGGCACGACGGCAGGCTGAGAGCCACCGCGCGCGCCGGCCGCGCGCACCTCGACGGCTATCTCGACGATTACGTGCTGATGATCGACGGCCTGATCGAGCTCGTGCAGGCGCGCTGGCACAGCGACGAGTTCGGTTTCGCCCTGGAGCTCGCCGAGGCGCTGCTGAGCCACTTCGAAGATAGCGATCGTGGCGGCTTCTTCTTCACCGCGAACGATCACGAGCGCCTGCTCCATCGACACAAGCCAACCACCGACGACGCGGTTCCGTCGGGCAACGGCATCGCCGCGGCGACGCTGATTCGTCTGGGCCACATACTGGGCGAGCGCCGTTATCTCGAGGCGGGTGAGCGGACGCTCAAAGCGCTGGCCAGCAGCATGGCCCGGTTGCCGTCCGCGCACGGCTCGTTGCTGGTTGCCGTCGAGGAGTACCTGTTTCCGACGCAGACGATCGTGCTGCGCGGCGAGCGCGACGCCCTCGCCCCATGGGTCGGCCTGTGTCAACGTGACTACGCGCCACGTCGGGTGGTCCTGGCCATCCCCCGCGACGCGGACGACCTGCCCGGCGCGCTGGCCGCGCGGGCGCCGGGCCAGGATACAATTGCCTACGTGTGCGAGGGATTCGCCTGCTCTCCCCCGCTCAGCTCGCTCGATGAGCTAGGAAAGCTGATCGGGGGCCAACTCGAAACGCCGGAGTCGACGGCACCCCGTGGAGAATGAACACGATGTATGACGCAGCCCGGCACGGCGCCGCGTGGATTCTGTTCCTGTCACTTGCAGGCCCCGCGACCGCGGGCACGATTCTCGACTTCCGCGTCGAGCAGGCCAACGTGCCCCCACTCACGCAGAAGGTCTATGTCGCGAACGGCAAACTCTCGGTGCAGAACGCGGACGGTCGCGGCACCGACCTGCTGTACGATCGCGCCAGCGATGCGGTGACCATGATCGACCACTCTAATCGAAGCTTTTTCGTCATCGACGAGCAAAAAATCGCTCAGCTTGCGGGCCAGGCGCAGAGCGTCATGGGCGCTCTGCAGCAACAGCTCGCAGAACAGTTGCAGAAGCTGCCGCCCGAGCAGCAGGCGCAGGTCCAGGAAATGCTGGGAGGCTTCGGCATCGGCACCAGCGCCCCGGAGCCGGTCGCCGAGGCGAGCACCACCGCGACGACGCGCTCCGAGCAGGTGGCCGGCTACCGCTGTCGAATCTGGCAGGTGGCGACAGAGGGCGAGCCGCTGACGGAGCTGTGCGTTGTCGCCCCGGCAGACATCGACGTCGGCAGCGACGATCGCCAGACGCTGGCGGCGATGCAGCGTTTCGCCGAACGCACGGTCGCGCATATCGGCTCGGTGCTCGGCGGGGCCGCGGCGGGGCTGCCCACCTTCGGCACCGGCCATGTCGAGGGACTCGCCGTCGCCGTGACTGATCTCAAGACGGGCACCAAGGCGTGGCTCACGGGCGTTACGCGTGCCGACGTCGCACCCGATTTGCTCGAAGTACCCGCCGGCTACACGCGCCAGGCGATGCCCAGCCTGGGTCTGTAACCGCGCCCCGCGTTGCGGGACGCAAGGTGGCTCGCCGTGGCGGGGCCACCACCGCCGGCCGGCGGCGCGCGCGGCTTTCCGCGTCGCTGCCGTTGGTCAGTGAGCGGTCAGGCGATGGGCGTGAAGGCTCTCGTAGATGACCCTGGCCGCGTCGACGAGGTCCGCGAGCTCGGTCGGCGTGACGACGCGGCGCGGTCGATACGCCTCGAAGCCGGTCGATCGCTCGACGGCTTCGTACCAATAGCGTCCCCAGACGCCGTCGCTCGGGCGTGCACCCGCCCGCCAGCTCAGCATGCGTGAGGTGAACGGCACGCCGAGCCGTTCGCACAACGCCCCCAGCATACCCCCGGGATCCTCGAGCACGTCTCGTGCATCGAGCACCGGCGGGACACGACCGGTCTGTGCCGTGACGTAGTCGAAGATCTCCAACTGCTGTGGGAAGCCGAGATCCTCGAGGGTCACGTTCGGGCGCCGCTTCCGATACGAGGCCAACACCTCTGCCGGATCGCGGATGAGAAAGCAGTTGCTGAGACGCGACAGCCAGTCGCGGTCCATCGACGGCAACAGGTGATGCGTCATGTGCTTCTGATAGAAGATCAGCTTTCCGTCGGGAATCGGCCCGGTCATGCGCGCGACGATGGGGTGCCAGTCGGTCCCCTGGACGCGCATGACCTCCTCGGCGCCAGGATGGTCGAGCCCCGTCGCGTGGAGATACGGTCCGTAGAGAGGCTCGTCCCAGACCACGGTATCGGAACGGTTCTCCCAGGCGCGCATCATCGCGGTGGAGATGTTGCGTGGACCCGACCACATGGCGATACGGTGCTCCACGACGACTATACCGGCGGGCACTCCCGCTCGAGCAGCGCGCGGTAGAGCTGCTGCAGGCGCGATGTCACAGGACCCCGAACACCGTCGCCGACGGTGCGGCCGTCGATCTCCACAACGGGCACCACGCCGGCGAAAGTGCCGGTCACGAACGCCTCCTCGGCGCCGTACACCTCCGTGAGACTGAAGTCCTTCTCGAACAGGGCGATGCCGTTCTCCCGGCACAGCGCAATGACATTGCCGCGGGTGATACCCGCCAAGCAGTATCTGCCGGTGCTCGTCCACACCTCGCCGCCACGTACGACGAAGAAATGCGTCGAGTTGCAGGTGGCGACGAAACCGTGGGGATCGAGCATGAGCGCCTCGTCGAAGCCCGCTTTGGTCGCCTGGATGCAGGCCAGGATGCAGTTGAGCTTGGAATGGCTGTTGAGCTTCGGATCGAGCACATCGGGTGCGCCGCGGCGCACGTGGACGGTGAACAGCCGGATGCCCTGCTCGGCCGTCGCCCGCAGCGGCGTCTTGTGCTCGGCGATGATCACCACGGTGGCGCCGCCGACGGTGACGCGCGGATCCTGATAGGGCGTCGACTTCACGCCGCGGGAGACCATCAGCCGGACGTGCACGCCTTCGCGCATGCCGTTGGCGGACAGGGTGTCTGCTATACGCGTGGAGAGCGCCTCCCGGTCGAGCCCGACGTCGAGATCGATCGCTTTCGCACCCTCGAAGAGCCGATCCAGGTGGTGATCGAGGAAGGCGACCTTTCCGTTGTGCACACGCAGCCCTTCCCAGACGCCGTCGCCGAGCACGAAACCGCTGTCGAAGACGGAGACCTTGGCCTCGTCGCGCGGCACGAGCTCGCCGTTGACATTGATCAGGATGTCCGCGTTGCGTGGATCATCGAGGTAGTCGTGGGTACCTTTTGCCATCTGTCCCTCATCCGAGAATTCGGCACTCGCCGCCGCGGCGTGGATCGCCGATCCCGCTGATTGCGCCGCCCGCGGTCCGCATCAGCGAGTGCGCGCCCCCGAAAAAGATGTTGAGCTCCTCCCAGAAGCGCTGCTGCGGAAAACGCGCCCGCAGCGTCTCCATCTCATCGCGCCGGTAGCCGCCTTCGACGTAGAGCACCTCGTCCTCGTAGTGCAGCCGGGGGCTCGTGACCGCCTGCTCGATGTCCATGCCGAAGTCGATGACATTGACCAGCAGCTGCAACAGCGCCGTGCGGATTCGGTTCGACCCGCCCGAGCCCGTCGCCAGCACTCGGCCGTCGGCGAAGCGGGCGACGCTCGGCATCATCATCGAGCTCAAGCGCGTGGCCGGGTGCCAGCGGTGAAAACCGGCGGGGTTGAGATCCTGCTCGCCGAGCATGTTGTTGAGCATGATGCCCGTGTCCCCGACGATGTGCCCGCAGCCTTCGCCGTTGGAGACTGTGAGCGAAGCGACGTTGCCCGCGCCGTCCATGGTGTTGATGTGCGTGGTGCCGCGAAAGGCCCGGGCCCGACCGGCCATCTCCGCCCGATAACGCGTCAGGCGCTCGGGGTCGAAAAGCGCCCGCGCATCGTGGGCGACGTGCTCCGCGCCGGCCATCGCCTCGACGCGTGCCGCGCTGGTCAGCGCCATCACCTCGGCCAGCAGGGCCACGTGCGCCGCGGAGCCGAAGCGCAGCGCGGCGACGCGCTCCGTCTCGAGCAGATCGAGCGCGAAGGCGACCAGACTGCCGCCCACGGAGGGCGGCGGGTTGGTGAAGACGTTGACGCCACGGTAGGCGATCTCGAGGGGCGTTCGCAGCGCCACTTCATAGCCAACCAGATCGTCGTAGCGCAGGCAGCCGCCGCCGCTCCGCGCCTCGCTGTCGATCATCCGTGCGATCTCGCCCCGGTGGAACAGGTCCGCCCCTTCTATCGCCAGTACTTCCAGCGTGTCGGCCAGCTCCGCAAAACGCAGGCGGTCGCCGGCGCCCACCACCCGCCCCGGGCGCTTGGCGCTCTCGAAACACCGGCGCGAGGAGGCGTGCCGCATGTAGATGGGCTCCACGACGGCGAAGATCGACGCCTGAAACTCACCGACCGCCACACCGGTGCGCGCCGCGTCAACGGCCGGCCGCGCGATCTCGGTCATGGGCATCGATCCGAGACGCCGGTGTATTTCGGCCATGCCGCGAACGCAGCCCGGCGTCGCGATGGCGCCGTAGCCGATATGGAACTCCTGGCGGGTGCTGCCAAAGTCGACCTCGATGGGCTCGAAATCGAGATCGCTCGCGCGCCCGGGCTGGCGCGGCGTCTGCACGAAGAAGTCGAACAGGATGTTGCCGGCGTCGGCCGTGCGCGCGAGCAAAAAACCGCCACCGCCGAGCGACGCCAGCACGGGCTCGGCGACACACGCCATCAACAACGCGGCAAGAGCGGCGTCGTAGGCGTTGCCGCCCTCCAGCAGTATCTCCTCGGCCGCCTGCACGGTCAGCGGATGACCGGCCGCGACTGCGCCTCGTCGTGCCATGTTTTCTCTGCTAGTGGGGACGCATCGCCTCTTGGGGCGAGATTATGCGTGAGACGTCGCCGGAGCGCACATCACCTCGACGGCATCGCCTCGCTCAGCCGCCGGGTGCTGCCATGCCGCCGCATTCCTCCCATCCACTCCGGCGTGGAATCCCCTGTGAGTCGGTTCTTCGAGGAAGCACGTCATGACACGCCACCACGTCAGCGTGCGGGAGAGCGGTGCGACGAACGAAATCAGAGGCGCCCGGTGGTACGTTGCGGACCGCCCCATTCTCGCCTGCGTCGAGGGCGACGGCATCGGGCCCATGGCGATTACCTGTCGGACGCCGAAACCGCCGAGGTGGGCGGTATCGGCATCGCGCCCGGCGCCGGCATCGGCGACCCCATCGCCGCCTTAGAGGCCACCCTCGGCACGGCACCGAAGTACGCCGATCAGAACAAAGGTCAACCCCTCGTCGCTGCTGCTCTGCGGAGTGCTGACGCTCGAGTACCCGGGCTGGCAGCAAGCCGCCCACCTCATCGACCGCGCGTACCCGGAGGTCATTGCCGAAAAGCGCGTGACCTACGATTTTGCCCGACTCATGGACGTCGCCCAGACGCTCTGCACGAGCGCCTTGCGCGACGCGCTCATCGTCAAGATCGACGCCAGCGGAGGGCGGGGCTGGCGGCGGCGCGCCCTTGCCCCGCGCAACCGCCCGCCGGCCCGCTACGCGATGCTGATGGCGCCGTCCAGGTAGACGTCCTGGATGGCATTGAGCAGCTCGACACCCTGCTCCATCGGTTTCTGAAAAGCCTTGCGGCCCGAGATCAACCCCATGCCACCGGCGCGTTTGTTGATGACCGCCGTGCGCACCGCCTGGTGCAGGTCGTCTTCGCCCGAGGCACCGCCGGAGTTGATGAGACCGATGCGCCCCATGTAGCAGTTGGCGACCTGGTAACGAACGAGGTCGATGGGATGGTCGGTGGTGAGCTCCTCGTAGACGCGCTTGTGCGTCTTGCCGAAACCGACGGCCGTGTAGCCGCCGTTGTTCTCCGCCATCTTCTGCTTGACGATGTCGGCGTCGATGGTCGCAGCCAGGTGATTCGCCTGTCCCGTGAGATCGGCGCTCGCGTGGTAGTCCACGCCCTCCTTCTTGAACGCAGGGTTGCGCAAATAAGCCCACAGCACGGTGACCATGCCGAACTCGTGGGCGTAAGCGAACGCCTCGGTCACCTCTTCGATCTGTCGACGAGACTCGTCGGAGCCGTAGTAGACCGTGGCACCCACCGCCACCGCCCCCATCTCGAACGCCTGCTTGACGTCGGCGTATGTCGTCTGGTCGAACTGGTTCGGATAGGTGAGCAGCTCGTTGTGGTTGAATTTGAGCAGGAAGGGGATCTTGTGGGCGAACTTGTGCGCCACCGAGCTCAGCACGCCCAGAGTGGAAGCAACCGCATTGCAGCCGCCGGCGATGGCGAGCTCGACGATCTTGCCGGGGTCGAAGTAGATCGGATTGGGTGCGAAGGAGGCCGCCCCGGAGTGCTCCACGCCCTGATCCACCGGCAGGATCGACAGGTAGCCGGTACCGCCGAGGCGTCCGTGGTCGAATAGGGTCTGCAGGTTGCGCAACACGATGGGGCTGCGATCGCTGTCAGCCTTGACGCGGTCGATAAAGTCCGGCCCCGGCACGTGCAGCATGGATTTTGGGATTCCTCGGCACTCGTGCTCGAGCAGCAATTCGGCCTCGCCGCCCAGAATGCTCGCAATGTGGCTCATCGACTTTCTCCTTCACTCGTCAGCTTCGATTCATCGGCCGCCCACAACGCGGAGGTTGGCGCCCAGCCACTGGCACGCGCCGTCGGAGAGCAGCCACAGGATCGCTTCGGCAACCTCTTCCGGCGCTGCCGCGCGGCCGCTCGGCAACTGCGGCGCCAAACGCTCGGGTCGGCGCGCGACGCTCGAGGCGTCATGGATGCCGGTGGCCACCAGCCCCGGGCTGACCGCGTCGACACGGATGCCCCGCCTGCCGCCTCGCGGGCAAGGCGAGCGTGAACGCATCCACCGCCCCCTTGGACGCCGCACACCAGACGTACTCGTCCGGACTGCCCAGGGTCGCTGCAGCGGACGAGACGTTGACGATCGCCCCGCCGCGCGTCGCCATGCGCCGGACCGCCTCACGGGCGCATAGTATGACCCCGAGCACATTGACGTCGAGCACCCGCCTTAAGCTGCCCGTCGCAGCCTTCTCGAGGCGACCGGCACTTCCGGTGAGACCGGCGTTGTTGACCAGTGCGTCGACGCTCCCGAGCTCCTGCTCGGCGAAATCGAACAGGCGCCTGACCTC
>JBFEOO010000106.1:0-7868 GCA_041550555.1 Arenicellales bacterium | reverse complement strand
CCACCCCCCCCACTTCTCATCCGAAATTCGCAATGCGATGGTGTGGCCCGCCGGTTTCCAGCCGGCGGGCTTTTTTTTGACGGCTGTCCTGTCCCCGCACCGGGGAGGCGGTCGCCGCAGCGGCCGCTCTGCTGAGCCATGGCCGAAGCAGTCGCCGCGAAGGCCGGCCAGGCCGGTGCGCCGGCCGGTAGGCCGGACGCTGGATCACGACGCTACAATGGTGAACAATGCAAGAGCAGCCGGCTCTGGTTTCGATTATGCGATGGCATCGGCACACCGCGTCACGCGCGCTCACGAGAGTCGCCCGATTGGCTCTGGTTGCTGGTTTGCTGCACGCGTCGTCGGCTGCCGCGGACGAGCAGTGGGCGCTGCAATACGAGTGGCGCTTCGGCGGAACCTCCTCTGTGAGCAGTGTTCACCTGGCGAGCGTGGCGCGCCCATCGGCCGGCGGGGCGTTGACGCGGGACGATGCTCTGCCGCCGAGACGGCTGGCGCTTTACTCGTCGCAGCCGGGATTGCCGGCGTTGCTGCGCGCCGACCAAAGCGAGCAGTCGACCGGCACGGCGCGCCGTATCGTGCCGGTAATCGTGGCGCTCGGCGCCGCCGCGGTGCTCTTCGTCATGGTCACGGAGCTTCAGGACGAAAAGTCGAACTCGTCGGTGACCGTTGTCAGCGGGGGAACTACGGGCGAATGACAAGCAACCGGATAGCCGCATGGGTGATGACCCCGGTGCAGGTATGTCACCAAGCTCGTGGGAGGAGGTCGGCATCGGCGACCGCCCCGGCGCCGGCGCGCTCCGGCTGGCCGGCGCCATAGCTGCGCCGGAGGGTGTGGCAGTGCAGGCCGCGCTCGACGCTGCATGGACGCTCCCGGCTCGTTTCGTGGACAGCGACGACCCCGACGTATGCGCGTTCGCCCGCACGACGGTGCGGGAGGGCGATGACGACGTTGCGCAGGCGCAACGCCTCTACAATGCCGTCCGCGATGATGTTCGCTACGATCCCTATATGGTCGGTCGCGAGCCGAGCTATTTTCGCGCCAGCGACTGTCTGCGCCGAAAACGCGGTTTCTGTATTCCCAAGGCCGCACTGCTGGCGGCCGCGGCGCGCGCTGTCGGCATCCCGGCGCGAGTGGGGTTCGCCAACGTTCGCAATCATCTCTCTTCGCCGCGGCTGAGTGCCCTCATCGGCGGGAATCTGTACCGCTGGCACAGCTTCGCGGAGCTTCTCCTCGACGGCCGCTGGGTCAAGGCGACACCCGCGTTCGACCGCGCGCTCTGCGAGCGCTTCGGCGTGCGGGTGTTGGAGTTCGACGGCTACACCGACTCGTTGTTTCAGGAATACACCGCAGCCGGCGACCGCCACATGGAATATGTAGAGAATCTGGGCACCTTCGCCGACGTGCCCTACGACACCATCGTGGCGGCTTTTGCGCGCCACCACCCACGCTGGCTGGCCAACCGCGAGACACCGCAACAACGCGGAGCATAACCGCCGCAACCGCTGCTCGGCATTCGCAGGCGGGGCAGAACGGTGCGGGGAATTGCAGCTTGCCACCCGTCGTCCACCAACGCGGCGGCGAGCGCCGCATCCCGGCCGCCTCCGCCGGCGCTGCCCCCACAAGGTGCAGCGACGCCGTCCCGGCGGCTCAGTGCCGAGAGGGCAGCGCCCGCGCGTAGAACCGGTGTCCGTCGTGATCGATGGCGATCAGCTCACCGTCGGCGAGCAGGCGCTCGACCAACGTCCAGTCGCGCTGCTCCTTCTCGAGCAGGCGCCGCACCGCATCTTCGCGCATCGGGTGCACCGCGGTGATGGCGAGCAGCTCCGAACGCGTGTCGCCGGCGGTGGCGAAGTCGCTCCCCTCGTAGGCGACCAGCAGCTCGACGGCAGGGAGCTGCTCGGTGAAGATCTCGTGGGCTCTCACGATGCTCTTCTCGCTGGCTGGACGGATGCTGCGCACCGCCGGTGGCCGCGTGGGTATGGCCAGATAGGCGACGGCCGGCGACAGCTCGGCAATGAAGGTTGCCGTCTTGCGCAGCGCGTCTTCGCCGTCGTTGATCCCTGCAACCAGCATGGTCTCGGTCAGTAGTCGCCCGGGATAGCCTTCGGCGAACGTGCGCATGCCGCTAAGCACCTGCGCGAGCTGGAGGTTGCGATGAGGCCGGTCGACGGTGCGCCAAGCGGCCTCGTCGGTGCTGTCGACCTTCAGCGATACGCAGTCCGCCTCGTTCAGCTCGCTTCGCACGTCGCCGCGCCACAGCAACGATGCGTTGGTGATGACGGCGATCGGGACGCCCAACGGGCGCAGCTGGCGAATGGTCTCACCGAGATTGACGTCGAGCGTCGGCTCCCCGTCGGGAACGAAGGTGATGAAGTCAACCGGCTCGCCCTTCGCTTCGAGCGCCGCGACGCGCTCGCGAGCCTCCGCGACGATGCGCTCGGAGGCATAGAAGCTTTCACGCTCGAGCTGTCGGAAGGCCGTCTTGCCGACCTGGCAGTAGACACAGGAATACGAACACGCCTTGGGGGGAATGTTGTTGACGCCCAGGCTGCGCCCGAAGCGCCTCGACGGGATCGGGCCGAACAGCAGCATGTCAGATGTGCCTCGTGGTGAGCACGGCGGCGCCGCGCAGCCGGCCCTCGCGCAACCGCTGCAACGCCTCGTTCGCCTGCTCGAGCGCAAAGGTCTCCACCTCCGTGACCACCGGCACCTTGGGTGCGAGCGCGAGAAACTCCTCGGCGTCGCGGCGCGTGAGATTGGCGACGGAGCGGACGGTGCGCTCCCGCCACAACAGGTGGTACGGAAAGGAAGGGATGTCGGTCATGTGTATGCCGGCGCAGACCACGGTTCCGCCTGCGGCCGTTGCGGCCAGGGCGACGGGCACGAGCTCGCCCGCGGGTGCGAAGATGATGGCGGCGTCGAGCTCGTGGGGCGGCGTCTGTCCCGAGGCACCCGCCCACTCGGCCCCGAGCTCGCGGGCGAAGGTCTGGGCGCTTTCATCCCCGGCGCGGGTGAAGGCGTACACGTGACGGCCTTCGTGGACGGCGATCTGGGTGACGATATGGGCAGCGGCGCCGAATCCGTAGATGCCCAGATGCGCCGCCTCTCCCGCCATGCGCAGCGACCGGTGTCCGATGAGCCCCGCGCAGAGCAGCGGCGCCGCCCGGTGGTCGGCGTACTCGCCGTGAACGGCGAAGCAGTAGCGCTGGTCGGCAACGGTGTACTCGGCGTAGCCGCCGTCGATCTGATAGCCCGTGAAGCGGGCCTCGGTGCAGAGGTTCTCGCGACCCGCCCGGCAGTAGCTGCAGCGGCCGCAGGTGAAGCCGAGCCACGGCACGCCGACGCGCTGGCCAACGGCAAAGCGCTCGACGTCGTCGCCCTTGCCGACAACCGTGCCGACGATCTCATGGCCGGGAATGATCGGTATCTTCGGCTCGGGAAGATCGCCGTCCACGACGTGGAGATCCGTGCGGCAGACGCCGCAGGCGCTGACCCGGATCAGCAGCTGGCCCGGACCGGGCTCGGGTATCGGCATCTCAACCGCCGCGAGGGGCTGCTGCCGGGCCTTCATCACCATTGCCAGCATCGTTGCTTCTCCTGCTGCGGCGCGCCGGCGTCAGGGCCCAAAGCTGCTTGCGACAGCGGGCGCCTGATTACCATGGCGCCTATAATTCCTCGTTGAACCCGCTCGATGCCCTGATTTCCGTCAATTACGAGCCTGCCTGCCGCGAGACCATGGACACGACCTGCGAGAAGGTGATCCGCGAAGGCGGCGCGCGCGCCGGGACTGCCGTGGTTGCCACGCTTCTGGTCGGGTTGCTCGGCACGGGTTTTCCTGATGGCGTCGCGAACGCCTATGTCGCCATCGTCAACAAGGAGGACCACGCCCAGATCGACATCGTCCCCGCCCCCGACGCCGTCATCGTGGACGGCGACCTCGGCGAGTGGGACATGCGCGCCGCCATCGAGATGTTCATCGACGAGACCTCGCGCGCCACCCATGCTGTGCGTGGGGCGATGATGTACGACAAACAAGCGTTGTATGTGGGGGGCCATGTCAAGGATCCCACGCCGATGCGCAACCTGCACGCGTTCGGCGGTCGACCGGAGCTCGCCTGGGACGCCGATGCCGTTCAGCTGCGTCTGGTCGCCCACCCCGATATCGAATCGCGGGCGTCGCTGCAGAGCGGCGGGCGCATGGCCGAGGACGAGCAGCACTACGTCAATCACATCACGCTGTGGTACTCGACGCAGGACGGTGCCGCCGGCTATCACGCGAGCTACACCCTGCACTTCCGCGATGCCGTGGTCAATCCGGCCGGCGTGCGCGGCGCCTACCGGCAGGACGCCGACGGTCGCGGCTACGTATTCGAGTACCGCATTCCGTGGGAAGTGCTGCGGGCGTCGCGGCCGCTGCGTGAGGGCGACAGGGTGCAGCTGCAGTGGCAGCTGCACTGGGGCAACGCCCGCGGCGACGCGCTCATGACGGGCATGACCGACGTGCGCAGCGCGCTCGGCGCCGACGACCTTGGTTACATGGGGCCGCGGTCGTGGGGGTGGGGCGTCGTGCGGCCGCCCGGCGCGGTGAGCGCGGTGACCGCGCCGGTCACCGAACGGCTAGAGCGTGCCGTGGGACATATTCCCGTTGCCTTCGCGCTCGACGAGGCGGCGAAGGTCAGCCTCGCCATCGTCGACGGCGCCGGACGCACGGTGCGCACGCTGCTCGGGGCCCGGCCGTACCCCGCCGGCGCCCATCGCGTTCTGTGGGACGGCCTCGACGACCGTGACCGACCGGTGACGCCGGGCGAGTACACCGCCCGTTTCCTGGTGCACGAGGGCATCGGCCAGCGCCTCGTGCTCGACGTCGGTGTCAGCGGGACGCCGCCTTTCCAGACGGAGGACGGTACCGGCGGCTGGGCCGGCGACTACGGACAGCCCCACTACGTGTCGGCCGACGGCGACGTCGTCGTGCTCGGCACCGGTCGCGCCGAGGCCGCGCCGGCAACCATCGGCGTGGATCTCAGCGGGCGCAAACGTTGGGGCGCACAGATCGGCGATCGCGGGCCGCTGCGGGTACGCGACGGAGTGGGCTATTACGTCGCGGTCGATAACGCCGAGCTCGTGCGCTTCGACGCCGCCACCGGCCGCCTGATGCCGTTCGCCGGCGGGCGCGCGGGGGTGCCCCTCATCGAGCGTACGCCCGACGACCAACACTGGCCGCAGCGTGCGGGCGGCTGGGCCGGCATGGCGGTGCTCGACGACGTCGTCGTCGTGGCGAATCGATTCGAGGAGCGGCTCTACATCGTCGATCGTGCGGGCGGCGTGCTCCGCGACAAGGTGCCGCTGGCAGCGCCCTTTGGTCTCGCGCCCGGCGGCGGCGGAACGCTGTACGCCATCAGCCGCGAGCGGCTCGGGCGTTACGACCTCGACAGCCGGCGTTTTGAGGCGTTTACCGGCGCCCTCGACCAGCCGCGGCACCTGGCGCGCGATGGCGATGGCGATGTGTACGTTGCGCTGCAGGGAGGCACTCAGCAGGTGTGGAGGTTCTCGCCGCAGGGCGAGCTGCTCAGGCGCTACGGCAAGCCCGGCGGACGGCCGTCGCTCGGCGCGTTCGATGCCGCGGGCATGCTCAACCCTTACGACGTGAGCGTCGACGCGCTCGGCCGGCTGTGGGTCGCCGAAGCGGACGGCCAGCCAAAGCGCTACTCGGTATGGCATCCCGACGGCGAGTTGTGGCGCCAGTTCTTCGGTTCGCTCGACTATTCGACGTCGGTGTTCGTCGATCCGAGCGACCCCGATTATCTGTACGCGCAATCCGTCCGTTACAAAGTCGACTACGAGACGGGCAGCTGGGCGCCGGAGCGCACCATCCTGCGGGCCGATGCGCTGCCGGCCACGCTCGGACAGCACCCGGCGGCGTCGCCACCGTTCGCCCTGCCCGTGCCGAGCGTGCACGGCGGGGCGCGGATCATTGCCGTCGACGGGCGTAAGTTCCTGTGGACGTGGGACGGATTTTCTCCTGGCGAGCAGGCGCTCTACGAGAGCATCGGCGATCGTCTGGTCCCGCGCATGGCGCTGGTGCCTGTCCGCGGCAGCGAGCACGGACGGGTGTGGATCGACGACAGCAATGACGGGGCGGTGCAGGACCAGGAGATCCGCCGCGGCCCGCCGGCGCGCTGGGCCAAGCCCGACGGTCGGCTCAACTGGTACTGGCACGACGGCGTGCAGTGGCACAATCAGGGGGGCATGAAGACGACGCAGCCGTACCGCGTCTTGCGCTGGCGCTTCCGGGGGTTCAACGAGCGGGGCGGTCTCGTTTTCGACGATCCGGCGAAGGCGGCAGTGGCGGCCGAGGATACCGATGGCGGTGCCGTGAGCGATTTCACGGTCGACGACGACGGCAACGTGTTCGTGCTGGTCTCGGGCGGCACGCTGGCGAGGGGGCAGCGCGCTCAGGGCTCCGGGCACCGCATCGTGGCGTTCGGCGCCGACGGTGCCAAGCGCTGGGAGTACCACAATGTCCACTGCGCCTTTGCATGGACCAGCAGCCCGTATGCACCCGGCTTCATCGTCGGCGCCGTGCACCTCGGCCGAGGCCTCGGCGAGCGGCTGCTCTCGGTGACCGGCTACTACGGGCAGTATTTCTTGCTCGACAAGCGCGACGGCTTGTTCGTCGACGCCCTCGGTGAGGATCAGCGCAGCCCGTACACGCTTGATCATCGCATGGTGCTCACCGAGAACTTCAACGGCACGTTGTACGAGCACGCCAACGGCAAGACGTACTTCGCTGGCGGCGACGCTGACGCCCGTGTCTGGGAGCTGACGGGGCTGGATACGCTGACCCGCTTCGACCGGCATCTGGAGGTGAGCGCCGCCGAGACCGAGCAGGCGATGGACAACGCGCGCCGCGCGGTCGAGGCGCAGGCCCGGGGCGTCGGTCGCAAGTTCGCGCGCCTGGTCCGCCTGCGCGACGCTGCCGCCGACGGCCGCTACGGGGAGTGGCTCGATGTCGCGCGTCAGCCCATCTTCGAAGGCGACACGCGCGCGGCGGCCGCACAGCTCGGCTACGACGACGGGCACCTGTGGATTCGCTTCAGCGTACGTGACGACTCGCCGCTGACCAACGCCGCGTCCGACTATCGGCTGTTGTTCAAGACCGGCGACGCACTCGATATCGCGCTGACGACGGATCTGCGGCGACGCTCGCTGCAGAGCCAGAACCGCCAGCGCATGGAGGTCGGCGATTTGCGCATCGTCGTGAGTCGTCACCCCGAGGGGCGCATGCTGGCCACGGTGATGAGGCCGAAGACGCCCGGCGCGGACAAACCCAGCCGCTTCGTGTACCGGTCACCCGTATGGCAAGAGATCATGGACGAGGTCGTCGCGGCCGATCATCTGCCCATGCATGTCGAGGCGGACAGCAAAGGGTACGTCGTCGAGATCGGCGTGCCGTGGGAGGTTGTCGGCGTGACGCCGGCCTCGGGCCGCGTGCTCCACGGCGACGTCGGTGTGATCTTCGGCAATCGCGGTGGCACACGTAATGCCGTGCGCTACATGTGGTCGGACGACAGCCCCGAGATTTCCGTCAACAACGACGTGCCCAGCGAGGCACGGTTGCACCCCAACGACTGGGGCGCGTGGCTTCTGCGGTGAACGCCCGGCGCGCAGGCGCGGCCGCTAGGACGTGTGCGACGGCGACCATCCGAGAGGCGCGCGCGCCGCCGCTGCGCCGCCGCGGGGGTACCGTCTCGCCGGCGTTCCCCGGTTGGCCGCGCAGGGCGGCGGTGGCCCGCTCGCGCAATGCGCTCCCGCAGCGGATCTGTGGTAGCGTTTAGGGAGGCGGCGGCGCGGCGCTCCGCGCGCCGAT
>JBFEOO010000105.1:0-7874 GCA_041550555.1 Arenicellales bacterium | reverse complement strand
GGGATTGGTCGGCACCGGCTTGGCGTAGCCGAAACCGACGAACATCACCATCAGCAGCCCCATCGGGTCGATGTGCGCCACGGGGTTCAATGTCAGGCGGCCGGCGCGCTCGGCGGTGTCGTCGCCGAAGCGCCTGGCTACGTAGGCGTGGCCGAACTCGTGAAACGACAGCGAGATCACCAGCGCTATCAGGATCGACAGGAACAGCGCCATCTGCCCTTCGTAGAGGAGTTGGATCATTGAGCTCTGCCGTAAGAACCGTGTGCGGGCGCTATCCCCGTGGTTTTCGTCGCTTGCCGACCGTCGGACACGCCGGCGGCGTGCGGGCGCTGCGTGCACCGCCCCTCAGACGTGCCAGCCACAGCCGCGCCGAGACTGGCGTTGCTGCCAGGGCACCTTGTGCCAGAGCGCGCGGCGAGTCGATCGGGAAACACTCGAGCGCCTTATAATACCGGCTCGCCGCCCTCTGCGTAGCCGCCGCCGTCGGCAGACAGCCGGCGCTGTTCGGTGCGCCGCAGTCGGTGTGGCCGCGCCGCCGTGAACGGCCGGCGCGCATTATGGTACGCCATTAGCGTCCGTGATCGATCAGCGAGTACGGGAGGAACGAGCGATGCTGGTGAAAGCGATGAATCATTTTACGATTCTGAGCAGCAATGTCGAGGCAACGGCGCGCTTCTACCGCTCGCTGCTCGACCTCACCGAAGGGTACCGACCGCCGCTCACGTTCCCGGGCGCGTGGCTCTACATCGGCGACCATGCGGTGCTGCACATCATCGGTCGACAACCACTGCCCGAGCCGCCCGCCGGCGTCATCGATCATCTGGCGTTCTCGGCGCGTGAGATGAACACGGCCATCGACCGTCTCGATGCACAGGGAGTGGCGTTCGAGCTGCGCAGGCAGGTCGGCTCCGGGATCTGGCAGCTGTTCTTCCACGACCCCGACGGCGTCAAAATAGAGCTCGACTTCGACCCCGCCGAGACGCTGTCCGCGGACCACGTCGGGCGGGCCCGCTGACGCTCTTTCGGCACACCCGCCCGGGGAGGCCGGCGACGTCTTGCTACTGGCGATAACCACCGACGCCGATCTATACTGCCGCGCCGCACCCGGCGAGCCGGGCAAGCGTACGGCAGTCGTTGTCCTGTCGCTGACTTCGAGGCTCCTATGAGCAGGCACTCTCTTGGCTCGACCCACGTCGACCGGCGGAGCCACCCGGCGCGCCTCTGCGCCGTGATCCTTACCGCCGCGTTGACCACGCTCCAGGCCAACGCAGGGGACTTCGACGATGGACCGCCCGCGCCCATGCACCACCCGGCGTGGTTCAAAGAGGGTTTTCTCGATCTCGCGGGCGATCTCGTCGAGGCGCGCGATGCGGGAAAGGACGGCATCATCGTATACATCGGCACGCGCAACTGCAGCTACTGCAGAGCGTTCAACGAGCAAACCCTCGGCATGCCGGATATCGAGGTGCGCGTGCGGCGGCACTTCGACGTGATCGGCCTCGAGATCTTCAGCGACGAGGAGTTGACCGACCTCGACGGCAATGTCGTCGCAGTGAAGGACTTCGTCGTCCGCGAGAAGGCGCGCTTCACGCCCACGCTGATCTTCTACGCCAGCGACGGACAGGAAGCGTTCCGCTTCGTCGGCTACTACCCGCCGGAGAAGTTTCGCCAGGCGCTCGATTACGTGCTCGGCGGTCACTATCGCTCCATGACGTTCCGGAGCTTCACAGCAGACGCCGACGCCGAGCAGCGGCGCGCCGAGCCTGCCCTGTCCCCGGCCGATGAGCTGTTCAGCGGGCCGCCTTACGCGCTCGATCGCACCGCGCGGCCGGCCGAGCGGCCGCTGCTGGTCATATTCGAGCAGCCGCACTGCGACGCGTGCCGCGAGCTTCACCAGCGCACACTCCGTGATCCCGCGCTGCGGCGGCTGCTGCGTGCGTTCGAGGTCGTACGGCTCGATGCCACCGACGCCGCGACGCCGGTGCTCATACCCAGCGGCGGGCGCGTCACGCCGCAGCAGTGGGTCGAGCGCCTCGCCCTCGATTTCGCACCTTCTTTCGTGTTTTTCGACGAGCACGGCGCGGAGGTGTTGCGCATCGACGCCACGGTCTTCGCCGGGCGGCTCAAGGGGTCGCTTCGCTACGTGCTCGATAAGGCGTACCTCGAGGAGAACCAGCTGCAGCGCTGGCGACGCAGCCGGGCGCTCGACCGCGGCTGAACGCCGGCTCACTGTGTGCACGGCGCGTTGACAGCGGCGCATCGTTTGCGGCGCGCGGCGGCCCGACGACGCCCCAATACGTTCACTCCTCGCGAAGCGGCGCGGCGACCGACAGCCGCCAAGGCAACGGGCGCGGGCTGCGGTGCACGATCCACGCGCTACCGCCCCCGCCATCCCGACACCACGGACGACCGACCATGACGGACTTACACTTACGCATCGCCGTCTTCAAGGGCGACGGCATCGGTGTCGACGTCACCGATGCCACCCTGGCCGTGCTCGACGCGGCCCAGCGCCGAGTGGGCGGCTTTGTCCTCGATTACGAGCCTCTGCTCGCCGGCGCGGCGTACTATCGCGAGAGCGGCCGCGACGTGGCGCCCGGCGCCGAGGAAGCCGCCGACCGCGCCGACGCCATACTGCTCGGCGCCATTGGCCTACCCTCCGTCCGCCACGAGGACGGCACCGAGATTGCCCCCCATCTGCGCATGCGCGAGCGCTATCAGCTCTACGCGGGCGTGCGCCCGGTCAAAGCCTACCCGAATGCCCCGCAGCGCCTCGCCGATCCCCGCGCCAGCCAGATCGATCTGGTCATTCTCCGCGAGTCGACTGAAGGGCTGTTTTACTCCGCGGCGGTCCACAACCGCAGCACCATCATCGGCGACAGCGAGGTTCGGGAGACGCTGCGGATTACGCGCGCGACCACGGAGAAGCTGCACGATTTTGCCTTCCGCCTTGCGCGCAAGCGCAAAGCACGCGGCGGTCGAGGCCGTGTCACCTGCGTCGACAAGGCGAACGTATTTCACTCGATGGCGTTCTTTCGCAAGATCTTCGACGAGCGAGCGGCGGCGTTTCCCGACATCGAAGCGTCGCACAACTACGTCGACGCCCAAGCCCTCGACATGATCCGACGGCCCTGGGACTTCGATGTGCTGGTGACGGAGAACATGTTCGGCGACATTCTCTCGGATCTCGGCGGCGGACTGATCGGCGGGATGGGCATGGCCGCGTGCGCGGAGATCGGCGACGAGCACGCGCTGTTCCAGCCCGCGCACGGCAGCGCGCCGGACATCATGGGTCAGGACCGGGCCAACCCGCTGGCGGCTATTCTGAGCGGGGCGCTGATGCTCGACTACCTGGCCGACCGGACCCACGTGGGCGCCCTCGCCGACGCCGGGCAGCTGGTCGAACGCGCCGTCGAGCAAGGATTTCGCGCAGGGCGCCTGCGGCCGGTCGAGTTCGGCGGCGATCAGGGCACCACCGCGGTCACTCGCGAGATCGTTGCGCTGGTCGGCGAGAGCACGGCCTGACAGCCGGAGCGTGCGCCGCGGCCGTTCCCGCGTCACCGCCCCACACGCGTCGCCGCCGTGCGGCGGCCCTTGCCGGCATCAGGCCAACGCCCGGTCCTGCTCGCTTCGCAGGCGGCGCAGCACGGAGTCGTCGGGCAGTGACAGCGCCTGACACGGCACCAAAGCGCCCGCCGGCACGTCGGTCAACAGGCGGTGACCGACGCCCAGATAGTAGGGCACCGGATTGGCGCCGCGCGCGGGCGCGGCGTCGAGCAGCAGCGGCTCGAGATCGGCCACCTCGTGATGGTGGGCATCGGTCACGGTCAGGCGCTCGCCGGCGCGCAGCGTGCGGCGCGCCCGGGCCACGAGATCGTAACGCTGGCGCGGCGCCAGCGCCGCCGGCGCCGTCCGGCAGGCGCCGAGGATCGACAGCGGCGCCTCGAGACCGAGCAGATGCTGCGGGTTGTAGAGCATGGCGTAGCGGCCGTTGGCGCTGACCGGCATGCCCTTCTCCGCCAGCATCGCCCAGGTGTCGCGATCGCTGCAGGCGACGATCACGAAGACGCCCCCCGCAAAGCTGACCTCGTCGGGTCGGCGTATGGCGTTGAACACATCCACCACACCCGTGTCTGTAAGCAAACCGCCGTCGGCGGCCGGGCACAGCACGTCCGGCACCTCGACGGTGCGCAGCAGCGGCAGGTGGAACGCCGGCACGTCCGGGCCCAGGCCCGTCGCGTTGGCGACGATGCCCATCTCGCAGAGGTCCGGCACGGTGCGCTGCGGCAAGGCGTGCAGGGCGGCGGCACGGCGCGCCACGGTCTGCTCCACGCTACCCTGCGCGATGCGCCACAGCGACCGGAAGCCGGGAGCATGCACCTCGCGGTCGCGCCAGCGTACGCGTTCGGCGTCGGCATCGAAGACGAAGTCGTACTCGCTCGACTTGCCGGCGCAGACGATCTCGAAGCCAAGCGCGCGGGCCCATGCGACGAGTCCCATGAGCAGACCGGGCTGGTCACCGTCGACGGGCATGTAGACCCGGCCGGCGGCGGCGGCACGACGGTGCAGCGCGGGCCCGACCACGGAATCCGCCTCCTTGGTCACCATCGCCACGTGCTTGCCGTGCGCGATCGCGGCGAGCGCGTTGGCCGCCCCCGCTTCGGGATCGCCGGTGGCCTCGACGACGACGTCGACGGGCAGGTCCATGACCAGCGCGCTGTCGCCGACCACCGCCAGCCGGTCGGACTCCAGCGCCCGCAGCAGCGCCGAGCGGTCCGCGCAGCGGGTCAGACGCGCCTCCGGCACACCGGCCCGCAGGCAGCTCGCATGGGCGGCCGCGGGGTCCGCGTCGCACACCACGGACAGCGTCAGCCCGGGCACGCGCTGGGCCTGATGGATCAGAGCGCGGCCGAATGCTCCCGCACCGATCAGGGCCGCGCGCACGGCGTCCCCGGCGCTGGCGTCTACAGCGGCGAGAACCCTCATCGCGGGACACCGCCTCGCAGCGGCCGGAAGAAGGCGCGGATCTCTTGCGCCAGCGCCTCGGGCTGCTCGAGCGCCGCGAAGTGTCCACCCTGCGGCATCACACTCCAGCGCCGGATGGCCGTGTAGGTGCGCTCGGCGAGCGAGCGGGGTGGCCGCAGAATTTCACGTGGGAATTCGCAGTAACCGGTGGGAACGTCCACCGTGCTGCCCGCGGGGATGGGCCAGCCTCCGTGCAGCCGCGCATAGTAGGGCCAGAACGACGAGCCGATGGCGCCGCTGAACCAGTACAGAGCGATGTTGGCCAGCAGCTGATCCTTGCTGAACACCGCCTCGATGTCACCGCCGCAGTCCGACCACGCGCGGAACTTCTCCGCGATCCACGCCGCCAGCCCCGCCGGCGAGTCCGTCAGACCGAAGGCGAGTGTCTGCGGGCGCGTTCCCTGTATCCACTGGTAGCCGGTCTCTTCCCTCAGCCACTGTGCGAGCTCGTCGAGATAACGCCGCTCGGCGGGCGTCGCGTCGGCCTCCGCGGTGAGATCGCGGCGCAGCGGCATGAGGTTGAGATGAATGCCGATCACGCGCTCGGCGTGAACGACACCCAGCCGCGAGGCGACGAACGATCCCCAGTCGCCGCCCTGGGCGCCGAAACGTTCGTAGCCGAGCACCTCGGCCATCAGCGCCGCCAGACAGTCGGCCATGGCCTCGGTGCCGAAACGCGGCTGCCCCGGGCGGAACGACAGCCCGAAACCCGGCAGCGACGGCGCCACGACGGTGAAGGCGTCGGCAGGGTCGCCACCGAAGCGGGCGGGATCGGTCAGTCGCGGAATCAGATCGAGAAACTCGAACACCGAGCCCGGCCAGCCGTGCAGCAGCAGCAGCGGGCACGGATGCCGCCCCTGGCCGGCGGCGTGCAGGTAGTGCACGTCGATGCCGGCGAGAGGCACCTTGAACTGCGGATAGCGGTTGAGCCGCGCCTCCTGCGCTCGCCAGTCGAACGCGTCGCGCCAGTACGCGACCAGCTCCTGCATCCACAAAAGATCGGTGCCGTAGCTCCATTGCGGGCCGGGCGCCTGATCCGGAAACCGCGTCCGCGCCAGACGTTCGGCGAGATCCCCAAGCGCCGCCTCCGGCACGCGCAGCGAGAACGGCTCGGGTCGGGCGGGCGCTGCCATCACGCGGCGCCGAAGGCGCATGCGCGCCGCCGGCGCCCGGGTTCCGCGCGCGCCGACGCGGCAACACGGCGCAAAACCGACGGGCCACTTGCTCTCACGGGTACGCGTGACGCATGCGTCAGGGCGCTGTCCGCTCGACGAGGGCGGACGCCACCGCGTCCTCGCGCCACTCGAGACCGACACCCGGCGCGTCGGGTATGTGCAGGTGGCTGTCACGAATCTCGTACGGCCTCGCGAGTATCGGATCGGCCCAGTTCTGCCACTCGAGCCAGTGCGCCGTCTGCGTTACACGCATGACATGCGCCGCCACCTCCGGGTAGAGATGCGTCGACATCGGGACGCCGGCGGCGCCGGCCAACGCGCTGGCTCGTAGCCAGCCCGTGACGCCCCCGATGCGCATGAAGTCAGGCATGACGAAGTCGCACGCCTGCATGGACAACGCCTTGTGCATGTCCCGGGGCCCGTAGAAGTTCTCGCCGATCTGAATCGGCGTGCGCAGCTCCGCGGCCAGGCGCCGGTAGCCGTCGAAGTCGTCGTAGACGATGGGCTCCTCGATCCAGGCCAGACCGAGATCGTCGATGGCGTGGCAGCGCCGCAAAGCTTCGCCCATGTGCAAGCCCTGATTGAAATCCACCATGAGCTCGACGTCACTGCCAACCGCCGCGCGCACCACCTCGATAGCCGCGAGGTCCTCGCTCAACCGCTCGCGGCCGAGCCTCATCTTGAGGCCCCGGAACCCGCCTTCCTCGATAAGCGCCTCGGCCTCGGCCGCGAGCACGTCCGGGGGCTGGAGCCACAGCGCGTTGCTGTTGTACGCCGGTACCGCTCCCACGGAGCCGCCGAGCAGCACGCACAGCGGAACGCCGACCGCCTTGGCGAGCGCGTCCCACGCCGCCATGTCCACGCCGGACACCGCGATCAGCGACATACCTTCGTAGCCGACGAACTGCAGCGACCGACGCCCGATCTCGAAGAGCTCGACGGGGGCCACGCGCCGCCCTCTGAGCGCGGCGCCCAGATCATGCAGCGCCGGCACCAAGTAGGCCATCGACTTGACGAGGTACGGCTCGAGATAGCTGCGCCCGACGACGCCCTGCTCGGTGTGAAGATCGACCAAGATCAGCGGCCAGTCGCTGATAGTCGCGATGCGCGCGATCACCGGGCGCTGCAGCGTGAGCACCACGGGCCTCGCGACCACGGCCTCGACCGTCAATGTAGGCACTCGCACGGCGTAACTCCGCTGGCGGTCTTTGCGGTGTGCTTGTCAGCGCCGCAGTCTATAGCGGGGCCGAGCACCCGTCGAGCCTCTCGGACCCGAAGCGTTCCCCCGACGAGCGCCGGTGTTGGCACCTCCTCCGGCGTGCCCGCGCGACGGATTAGCACGGGCGACGGCGCATCTCTGGCGTCGCCCACCTCGAACGCTGGCAACAAAAAAGCTCGCATCGCGGATCAGCAAAAAGGTCGGAGCCCCATTCCCGCGACTTTGGCGACCTCGCCAGCAGATTCTCGGATAGTGCGGCGCGGGTCCGGATGCCGGTGAGCCGTCATATTCGGCCCTGCTTCCGAACGTGTTGTCGTCGGCCGCCGACACGCTTCTTCACGGCGCGATGCGATGGCGTTCTCGACGGCGTCGGCGACGGCAATCAGCCCTTCCAGTGACCACCGTAGCCATGTCCGCGCCGCTTGCGGCCGTGGTGACCGTGTAGAGCGTGCTCG
>JBFEOO010000104.1:0-7934 GCA_041550555.1 Arenicellales bacterium | reverse complement strand
ATGACAGCGGCCGCGAACCCCTTGTGGTCGAAGCCCATCCGTCGTATGTAGCGGACTGCAGCCGGCGACAGCCCCCGCGGCGGCTCGAAGCGCGGGATGACGACCCCCGCGGCGGGGTCGCGCCCGAACCGATCCCACACGACGAAGTAGTAGGCGAGCAGCACCAGCAGGGCGACCACGCCCACCACCGCGATGGCGTTGTCGCGCAGGAGGTAGCCCATGCGCTCCGCCCGGCCCGGCCGCTCGACGAAGCCCGCCGGCCAGCCGACAGCGATGGTCAGCCCCTCGCCGGGAGCGAGCCGTCGGGTGGTGCGGAATACGGGCAGCCCGCGTTCGTGCGCCGACACGTCGTAGTCGCGGCCGCGCTGCGACTGGCGTCCGGTGTACGCCGACCACTCGAGCATAAGCCCCGAAATGCCTTCGGGCAGCCTCACCGTCGCGCTCGCCTGCTCGATGGGAAACGCCCAGCCATTGCCGGTGACGTTCCAGTAGAGCTCGTCGCGGTCGCCGAAGTGGCCCAGCTGGCGGTCGGTGCGATAGGACAGCTCGTAGCGGTAGTGGCCCGGCTCGAGGAACACGTCCTTGTCACCGATGTAGACGCGGACGCCGTTTGCCTGATCCCGCGTGTGGTACGGCTCGTCGACGTTGTCACGCCGTACCGAGATCACGTCGAAATCGACGACGTAGTCCCGGCCCTGACGATCTTTGTAGCGGGTGGGGAAATCGCGGTAGATACCGCGTTTGATCTGGCGCTGCTCGGCAACGACCTCGATGCGCTCCGTGACACTCATGCTGCCATCGGTGTGTACCGTGATGTCGGCGTCGAACCCCGTGATGCGCTCCTCGGCGAACGCAGCAAGCGTAGCCGCCGCGGCAAGCACCGCCACGACCGCGCTGACGAGCCCCCGCGCTGGGCGAGCGCTCAAAACTGCACCTCAGGAACAGCCCGCTCCGTGGCCAGCTCGATCTCGAAGAACTCCGCGACCCGAAAGCGAAAGAAATTCGCGATGAGGTTGCTCGGGAACGACTCGACCAGCGTATTCCAGTCGCGTACCGCGCCATTGTAGTAGCGGCGCGAGAGCTGAATGTGCTCCTCGATCTCACTGAGATCGTTCTGCAAATCGAGAAAATTCTGGCTCGCTTTGAGGTCGGGATAGCTCTCGGCGACGGCGAGCAGGTTGCGCACCGCTTCGGAGATTTGCCGCTCCTGCGCGCTGCGCTCCGCGACCGACGCATCGGGATCCGTCCCGCTACGCATCGCGGTGAGCTCGCGCAGCGCCTCGCGCTCATGGGCGCCGTAGCCCTTGACGGTCTCGACCAGATTGGGGATGAGATTGGCGCGGCGCTTGAGCTGCACGTCGATGCCGCTCCAGGCCTCGCTCACCTGGTTCTTGTTCTTGATGAAGCGGTTATAGGTGATGATGACCCACAACACCACCGCCGCCACAACAATCAGCACAATCTCACCTGTCATCGCCGCACCTCATCGCTTCGGTAACTGAAAAGCCCTATCACCATTTTAGAGGGTCACGCGCGAGCGGCATGCGCTGCCGCGCTGGCGCCCGCCTGCGCTCGAGCCCCCCGCCGCGCCCGCCGCCCGCTCCCGGCGCAACGTCTGCTGGCCCCGCTCCCCACCGGCACGGACCGGGGCTTCGCGACGATGTTCGGCCGCCACAGGGCCGCATCAGGAGACCAGCACGTACTGCCCGATCAACACGAACGCCAGCACCAGCAGCACGCGCCGCACGATCACGCGGTACGTCTCCGTCGGTATGCGGTCGCGAATGGCGGCGCCGGCGAGCAGGAACACGACGGCCACAGCCGCGAGCGGCACGGTGGTGGCGACAAACCCGGAACCGAGCGCGCCGGCCGCCGCGAAAACCGCTATCTGCGACACCTTCCCGGCGAGAAAGCACATGTTGAACACCTGCACCATAGTCGTGCGTGAGAGACCGAGCTCGAGCGTGTAGATGATCAGCAGCGGCACCATGACGTTGGTGGTGCCGGCCGCCAGCCCCGCCAGCAGCCCGAAGACCAGCATCGACGCGCGAGGGTGGCGGACCACCCAGCCGAGGCGCAGCGCGTCGCTGCGGCTCGTCAGCAGGTAGAGCAGAATCAGGCCGGCGAGCAGCAGCTTGAACGGCGCGGGGTCGCTGACAATGAGCAGCCGCGTGCCGACGACGGTGCCGACGACGCCGTACACGGCCAGGGGCCAGAAGCGACCGATGCTCTCGCTCCAGCGACCGCCGCGCAGCACCGTCGCGATATTGACCGACGCCGTGGGCAACAGCGTGAGCACGATGGCGGTGCGCACGTCCACGACGAGCGCCAGCAGCGGCGTGGCCACCATCGGGAAGCCGAGCCCCAACGTGCCGTGGACGAGACCGGCCAGGGCCATGGCCGCGCCGGCGAACAGCAGCGCGGTCAGGCTCAGGCCTTCGCCGTCGAGCACCGGGGTACCGCCTCGCGCGGCGGCGCCGTGCGTCGCCTCACAGCTTGTCCCTGAGCGAGTAATAGAGCATTGCCAGCACCAGCGCCGGCCAGCGTAGCAGCGTCCCGCCGGGGAAATCGGGCTGCGGCAGACCAGCGAAGACGTCGAAGCGCTCGGCGGTCCCCGCGATCGCCTCGGCGATCAGCTTGCCGGCCAGCGTGGTCAGCGCGACGCCGTGGCCCGAGAACCCCTGCGCGTAGTAGATGTCCCCGTCGAGGCGGCCGAATGAGGGCAGCCGCGTCCGCGTGATGGCAAGGGTGCCCCCCCAGGCATACTCCACAGGGGTATCGGCGAGCTGGGGAAACACGCGCAGCATGTAGCGACGCACGAATTGCCCGATGTCGGCGGGCAGCCGGTGCGTGTAGCGCTCACCACCGCCGAACAGCAGGCGCCGGTCGGCCGAGAGGCGGTAGTAGTCGACCACGAACTTGGTGTCCGCGACCGCCACGTCGTCGCGGATCAGCGATCGCGCCAGCGCCTCCGGCAGTACGGCGGTGGCCAGAAGGAAGTTGCTGATGGGCATGATCTTGGCCGCCGCGCGCGGCTCCAGCGCAGCGAGATAGCCGTTGCAGGCGAGCACCGCGTAGCGCGCCCTCACCGACCCGCTCTCGAGCACGACCTCGACGCCGGGTCTGGCGGCGCGCAGCCGGCGCACCGGCGAGCGCTCGAAGAGTCGCGCGCCGGCGTCCTCGGCCGCGCGCGCCAGACCGAGCGCATAGTTCAAGGGATGCAGGTGCGCGGCGTCGCTGTCGAGCAGGCCGCCGTGGTAGCGCGCGGTGCCCAGCATCTCGGCGACCTCCTCACGCGGCACCGCGCGCGCCTGGGCATAGCCGTAATGGGTGCGCAGGCGCTCGGCGACGCGGGCGAGATAGGGCGCATCGGCCGGCTTGTGGGCCACCGTCAGGACGCCGGGCTTCAAATCGCAGGCGATGCCGTGCCTGCCGATGCGCTGCTTGACGGCGGCCTTGGCCTCCTCGCCGAGCCGCCATAGGGTCTGCGCGCGGGCCTCCCCGAACGCGGCCTCGAGCTCGAGCACGTCCTTGCGCTGACCGCTGCCGAGCTGCCCGCCGTTGCGACCCGACGCGCCCCAGCCGAGGCACTCGGCCTCCACCAGCACCACGTCGTAGCCGCGCTCGGCGAGGTGCAGCGCCGACGAGCTGCCCGTGTAGCCGCCGCCGATCACGCATACGTCGGCACGCGTATCACCGCGTAGAGTCGCCCGCTCGCGCCGGCCCACGGCCGTGGCGGCGTAGTACGACGCCGCCCGACCGATGCCCTCGGCCCGCGCCGCGCCGCGTTGCGACGACGTCAGCGCCATCGCCGCGGCCGTGGCGCGAGGCGTTTCGGGAATACGGATCGCTGCCGGGACAGCCCCACAGCGCGCGAGGCAGGGCGAGGCTCGCCTACAGATACCACTGGTACTCGAGCGGCGAGACATACTCCTGGAAACGGCGCATCTCGTGACGCTTCGTCTCACAGTACAGATCGAGATAGGGCTGACCGAGATAGTCGCGCAGCACCGACGCACGCTGCAGTCGCTCGAGCGCCGCGTTCCAGTCGAACGGCAGATCGGCATCGGCCACCGCGCCGGCGTTGCCTTCCGCGGCCTCGCCGGGGTCGATGCGGTTGACCAGACCGTAATGGGCGCCGGCGAGCACCGCGGCAAGCACCAGGTAGGGGTTGGCCTCTGCGCCCGGCACGCGGTGCTCGATGCGCCGGGCCGAGCCCGGCCCCGCCGGTACCCGCAATGCCACGGAGCGGTTGTTGGCGCCCCAGGACTTGGTCACGGGCACGAAGCGATTGGGCCCGAACCGGCGGAAGGCGTTGACATTCGGCACGAACAACCCGAACGCTTCGGCCATGGTCGCCATCATGCCGCCAACCGCATGGCGCAGCCGCTCGCTGCCGAGCACCGAAGCGGCCTCGAAGACGTTGCGTCCCGCCTCGTCGAGCATGCTGACGTGGAGATGCATGCCGTTGCCGGTGAGGTCCGCGAACGGTTTCGACATGAACGTCGCGCATAGCCCGTGGCGCGACGCAACGGACCGCACCACGTGCCGGAACAGCGCACAATGGTCGGCGGCCTCGAGCGGCGCCGACGTGTGGCGCAGGTTGATCTCGTACTGCCCCGGGGCGAACTCGGCGGTAGCGACGCTGGCGGGAATCTTCTGCGCCCGACACGCGTCGGCGAGCTCGGCGAACAGCGCGCCGTAGTCGTCGAGCTCGGCCATGCCGTACACCTGCGTCGCGTCGTAGCGCCGGCCCGTGCCCGGCACACACGGCGGCTGCGGCCGCCCCTTGCCATCGCGCTCCCGATCCAGCAGATAGAATTCGAGCTCGAACGCACACACGGGGCGCAGGCCGAGCTCGGCGAATCGCTCGACCACCCGGGCGGCCACGTGTCGCGGATCCCACGGCGAGGGCGTGCCATCCTCGTTGTGCAGGGTCATCAGCACCTGAGCGCTCGGCGCACTCGCCCAAGGCACCGGCACCAGCGTGCCCGGCACCGGCATGGCGGTGCCGTCGGGATCGCCGTCGCTGAAGCCGAGCCCGCAGGGGTCGGTGTTCTCACCGAGCACGTTCAGGATGTACACGGTGTGGGGCATCTGCACCCCCGCGCTGTAGATCTTGGCGAACTCTTCGCGCGGGATGCGCTTGCCGCGCACCGTTCCGCACATATCGACGAATAGCGTGTCGATGAAACGGGTGTCAGGGTGCGCGGCCAGGAAGGCCTCGAGCTCGTCCCGTTCGGTGTGCGGTGGTCGGCTGTCGTTCACGCGGTGGCTCCGGCCCGTCGATTCGGTGGCAGCGCGCGCTGCCGCGGCGAGGCCCTCGCGCCGCGTCGCTAACGCGCGTCCTGCCAATGGTAATAAGCGTACACCATCGGCACGAACCAGCGGCGCAGCGCGGCGCAGGGGAAAGGCGGCGTCATGCCGCGCATGACGGCGGGAAAAGCCTGCGCGTCGGCGTCGCGCCCGGCGATCTGCGCTGCCAGCCGCATGCCTACCCAGGGTGCCGTGTTGACGCCGTTGCCATGATAGCCAAAACCGAACCACACGGAAGGATCGTCGTCGAAGCGGCCGGCCGCCGGGGTCAGGCGCCGTGTCCCACAGACGAAGCCCCGCCAGAAATGACTGACCGGGATGCCCCGCCAGCCCGGAAACACCTCGGCGAGCCGGCGCGTCATCCAGCGCTTCATCTTCTCGCCCGCCGCCGGGCTGCCGCTCATGTCCCCGCGCGCGCCGAACAGAAAGCGGCCGTCCGGCAGCAGCCGATAGTAGAACAGCAGCGCGCGGGTGTTGCAGATCGGCGCCTCGGTGCGCCAGCCCTGCCGCCCAAGCTCCTCGTTCGTGAGCGGGCGCGTGGTGATGATGTTGGAGATGACGGGCATTGTCACACCGTCCAGGGACGGGTGCAGACCGTCACGGGTGAAGCCGTTCGTGGCGACGATCACTCGCCGTGCGCTGAGCGAGCCGCCCTCGGTGAGCAGACGATGTGCACCGCCCTCGCGGCGCCACTCGATCACGGCGCTGTGCGGGTGCAGCAGCGCACCGTGGCGGGCCGCCGCGCGGGCCAGGCCGAGGGCAAACTTGAGCGGATGCAGAGCAAACCCAGCCCCGACGTGCAGCGCGCCGAACTGCTCGGTGGACTCGTGTCCGATCTCGGCGAACTGCTCGCGGCTGTAGAGGCGGGTGCGCACGCCGGCGACGCGGGCCAGCGCCTCCGCGTCGTGGGCGAGGTCGGCGGTGCGCGACGCCCGATGGGCGACGTCGAACGTGCCTGCCCCGCGCGGCTCGAAATCGATCTGCTCGTCGACACCGAGCGCACGCACAAGATCGATTCCCTCGAGCTGGGCTGCAAAATAGCGCCGGGCCTCGTCGAGACCGTAACGGTGCACGAGCGTATCGATCGACAGCTTGGTGGCGCCGAGGGTACAGAAGCCGCCGTTGCGGCCCGAGGCGCCCCATCCGATGTGGCCGGCCTCGAGCACGCGCACCTCGACGGAGTGATCGCGCGCCAGATGCAGCGCGGCGGACAGTCCCGTGTAGCCTCCACCCACGACGGCGACGTCGCACGTCGCGTCGCCGGCCAACGCCGTGTACGGCTCGACGCTGCTGTCGATGGTGCTCTCCCAGTAGCTCGGCACGGGCCGGGTGGCGTCGTACATCGAGTGGTGATAGAGGCGGCGCAGCTTGCTCTGTGGTGGCACCGTATCGGCTGTCCAGCCGTTGCGACGAAGGCATCGCGATCGAGACCGTCCGGCGATCATGCGGGCGCGGCCGGCGGCGCGCCGAAGCGCCCGCACGGGGGACGGCTGGCAGCCCGCAGCGACGCCCTTTATAGTTGCCGCAGTCATCTTACACCGCAACCTGTCCTGCATGTCCGGCGCCGACCCTCAGCTACCGCGCAGACTCGCCGCCATCCTCTACGCCGACGTCGCCGGCTACAGCCGGCTCACGGGCGACGACGAGGACGCCACTCACCTGCGGCTCTCGCAGTATCTCGACCTGTTCTCGAGCAGCATCGAGCAGCACCGAGGACGGGTGGTGCACTACGCCGGGGATGCCGTGCTCGCCATGTTCGTCTCCGGCACCGAAGCGTTGTCGTGCGCGGCGGCCGTGCAACGTGCGCTCAAAAATCGCAACGCGGAGCTGCCCGCGGCGCGCCGGGTGGAGTTTCGCATCGGCGTGAACCTCGGCGACGTGATCGAGGATCGCGACGACATCTACGGCGACGGCGTCAACGTCGCCGCGCGTCTGGAGAGCCTGGCCGAGCCCGGCGGGATCTGCGTCAGCGAGGCCGTGCGCAGCTCGGTCGGCAAACGGCTCGCCCTCGACTTCGTCTACCTCGGCGAGCAGCGCATGAAGAACATCGCCGAGCCGGTGCGCGTTTACCGGGCGGTGCTCGAGCCCGGCACCCGCGGGCGGGCGCCGCGGGTGAGTCGCCGCCTGGCGGCGGCCGGCGCCGCTACGTTGCTCGCCATCGCCGGCGCGGTGCTCTGGTGGGCGCCGTGGAGCGCGCGCGAGGAGCCGGCTTCCATCGACCGCATGGCGTATCCGTTGCCGCAGGCGCCTTCGCTGGCCGTGTTGCCTTTCGACAACCTGAGCGGCGACCCCGCACAGGAATACTTCAGCGACGGGCTCACCGAGAACCTGATCACCACGCTCTCTCAGCTCAGCGGCGTGTTCGTCATCGCGCGCAATTCGACCTTCGCCTACAAGGACAGACCGGTCAAGGTACAGCAGGTGGCCGAGGAGCTCGGCGTGCGCTACGTGCTGGAGGGCAGCTTCCAGCGTGCCGGCGACGAGATCCGGGTGCAGGCGCACTTCATCGATGCGCTGTCGGGTCGACACCTGTGGGCGAAGCGCTTCGACCGCCGCTGGGTCGACGTGTTCGCGCTGCAGGACGATCTCACGGGCCAGATCGTGGACGCCCTGGCGGT
>JBFEOO010000103.1:0-8180 GCA_041550555.1 Arenicellales bacterium | reverse complement strand
TGAGAGGATGAGTCCCGGTGGGGACGGGGGGCGACGCGCTGCGCTTTGTACGCGTTTGGGATATAAATTTCTCAATGCCGGGCTTCTCGAAACCGCACTGACCCATCGCAGTTACGGCGGATCGCACAACGAGCGACTGGAGTTTCTCGGCGACGGGGTGCTCAATTTTCTTGTCGCGGAGCTTCTCTACCGGCGGCATCCGGGCGCGCCCGAGGGTGTGCTCAGCCGCATGCGTGCCAGCATCGTGCGCGGGGAGACGCTCGCGCAGGCAGCGCGCTCGCTGGCCCTCGGGCCGTGTTTGCGGCTTGGCGGCGGCGAACTCAAGAGCGGTGGCGACGAGCGCGATTCCATCCTTGCCGATGCGATCGAGGCGGTTCTGGGCGCGGTCTATCTCGATGGCGGACTGGACGCGGCGCGGGAATTCGTCGAGAAACATCTCGGCGACACGCTGGCCGAGGCGCGGCCGGATGAGCTCGTCAAGGATCCCAAGAGCCGACTGCAGGAGTATCTGCAGCAGCACGCCCGCGAGGTGCCTCGCTACGATGTCGTCGAGGTCAGCGGCGCGCCTCACGCGCAACATTTCGTTGTAGAATGCATCATCGAGGATGTGGCACGACGCTTCAAGGGTGAAGGCGCGAGCCGGCGCAGCGCCGAGCAGCAGGCCGCCCGACGGGCCTATTGCGCACTCGCCGACGTCGACCAGCGAGTCGATGAATGATGAGTTTCGATCAGGGCATGTAGCGATCGTCGGTCGTGCCAATGTCGGCAAGTCGACGTTGCTGAACCGCATCGTTGGTGCAAAAGTCAGCATTACGTCGCGGCGTCCACAGACCACCCGCCACCGCATCGTGGGTATCCGCACCGACGAAGACGCCCAGCTGGTGTTCATCGACACGCCCGGTCTGCACGAGACCCACGGAAGCTACCTGAACCGGCTGATCACCAAAACCGCGCGTACGAGCCTCCAGGACGTCGATGTCGTGGTCTGGGTGATCACCGCCGTCGGCTGGCGCCCCGAAGACAAGGCATTGCTGGATTTGCTGCGCGTCCATCCGGGTCCGGTGCTGCTCGCCATCAACAAGATCGACCGTATCGGTCGTCGCGAGAAGCTGCTGCCGATCATCGATGAATCACGGCGCATGCACGATTTCGCGGCGATCGTTCCGATCTCCGCGCAGCGGGGTACCCACGTCGAGGAGCTGGTCAGGGCCATCAAGGCGTGTCTACCGTGCCGAGAGCCGGACTACCCGCTCGACCAGCTGACTGATCGTGGCAGCCGTTTTGCTGCCTCGGAGCTGCTTCGCGAGCAGCTGTTTCGCCATGTGGGACAGGAGGTGCCCTACGCGAGCGCGGTCGAAATCGAGCGCTTCGACGACACCCGCAAAGTGATTCGCGTCGAGGCCGTAATCTGGGTCGACAAACCGGGGCACAAGGCGATCGTCATCGGCGGGGGAGGTGAGCAGATCAAGAAAATTGCCGCCGCCGCGCGCCGGCAAATGGAGGTGCGCTTCGGCAGGCGCGTGTTTCTGGAGGTGTGGGTCAAAGTGCGCCGGGGATGGGCCGATGACGCTGGCGCATTACGCGCACTCGGGTACCTCGAAGACGGCTAGGTCACCTCGCCCGCTCTGCGACACATGCGTATTAGCGACCAACGGACTTTCGTTCTGCGAACGTTCGCTTACTCGGAGACGAGTCTGCTTGTCGACGTCTTCGCGCGGGAAACCGGGCGGCTGATGTTGATCGCCAAGGGGGCGCGCCGGCTCAAGTCGCGCCAGCGCGGTTTGCTGCGTCCCTTTCAGCCGCTGCTCCTGAGCTGGTCCGGCCGCGGCGAGCTGCCGATCGTGAGCGGGGCGGAGCAGGCCGGTTGGGCTGTTCCGCTGATGGGTGACGCGTGGCTCTGCGGCTATTACATGAACGAGCTTCTGGTGCATCTGCTGCACCGCTATGATGCTCACGAGGGTTTGTTCGACGGTTACGAGCAAGCGCTCGAATCGCTCGCCCGGAATCCGTCCGGTGAAGCAACGCTCAGGTTGTTCGAGAAGCGACTGCTCGGTGAGCTCGGCTATGGGTTGCGACTGGAGTTCGAAGCGGACGGCCGCACACCCGTTGTCGGGCACCATCGCTACGACTATGTGCCCGATCGGGGACCGGTACCGCTTGCCGCGTCGATGCAGGGTCCGGTCGAGGTTTCGGGCGCAACGCTGCTGGCGCTCGCTGACGAACAGCTCGAAGATCGCCAGGTGCTGCTCGAGAGCAAGCAGCTGCTGCGGGTCGTGCTGGATCGCCATCTCGATGGGCGGGCGCTGCGATCGCGGCGTCTGTTCCAGCAGATGCGTGATGCGGCGCTCACTCTGGCTGTGGCGCCGGCGAAGCCGTCCTCGTGATACTATGTCGCTCTGAGCTCAGGTCTAGAGTGCCGCAGAGCAGAGGATGTTCCCTGGTGGAGCTGGGCGTCAACATCGATCATGTGGCGACACTGCGTCAAGCGCGTGGCACGCCTTATCCCGATCCCGTTCAGGCCGCATTCGAGGCGGAACAGGCGGGCGCCGATCTGATTACTTTGCACTTACGTGAGGATCGGCGCCACATCCAGGAGCGGGACGTGGAACTGCTGCGCGGTACGATTCAGACACGCATGAATCTCGAAATCGCGGCGACCGACGAGATGGTCACCATCGCGCGTCGGGTGCGGCCCGACGACGTGTGTCTGGTGCCCGAGCGGCGGGAGGAGCTCACTACCGAAGGCGGGCTCGACGTGCGCGGCCAGGTTCCGCGCATCCACAACGTGTGCCAGACCCTGCGAGCGGCCGGCGTACGTGTGTCGCTGTTCATCGACCCCGATCTCGAGCAGGTGCAGGCCAGCGCCGAGGCCGGCGCGGCGGCGGTCGAAATCCATACCGGCCGTTTCGCCGAGGCCGTAGACCATGACGGTAGACTCGCTGAGCTCGAACGTGTGCGTCGGGCGGTCGCCGCCGGCCTCGAGCGGGGTCTGCGGGTCAACGCGGGTCACGGGCTTCATTACCATAATGTCCAGGCCGTCGCCCGCATACCCGGCATTGCAGAGCTCAATATCGGCCATGCCATTGTCGCGCGCGCCGTGTTCAGCGGCCTCGCGCAAGCGGTCCGCGCGATGAAAATCCTGATCGACGAGGCAGCGAGCGCTACTTCTTCCGGCGCGGACTAAAGCCCGCCGGCAGCTGGCCCATGTCGCCTTCGCCGAACAGGAACCCGCGCATGTGCTGCTCGATCAATGCCAGGGCCTCGGCGTCGGCGGTGCTCAGCTGGTTCTCGTTGATGATCATCACCAGCCGTTCGAGCCACTGGCTCCAGCCCTCGGCGGAGACATTGTCGTATATGCGCCGACCCAGCTCGCCGGGGTAGGGCGGGCGCTCGAGACCTTCGGCTTCCCTTTTCAGAACAACGCAGTTGACGGTATGGGCCATGCTCGATGCGCTCGTGGGTTTTGCCCCATGGAGTATTGACCGATGGGAGCCCATATTGTAGAAGAAGGATACACCGACAGCCAGCGCCAGGATACTGCCATGACCAGCCCTTACGATTTCAGCATCACGGACGAGCACCTCACCGTCAGCGAGTCTGCGCGCAGCAAGATCGCCAGCCTCATGGCCGAGACGGAGGACGACGTCGAGGGGGTGCGCGTATTCGTGGCAGGCGGTGGCTGCAGCGGCATGAACTACGGAATGACTTTCGCCGATTCGCGGCACCCCTCGGACAGCGTGCTCGAGGGCGCCGGGTTCAGGCTGCTGGTCGATCCGGTTGCACTCAGCTATCTGGCGGGCGCCGAGATCGATTACGTCGACGACGGGGTCAACGCGACGTTTGTTTTCAATAACGTCTTCCAGGCGGTGGGCGGCAGCGGTGCCTGTGGCGGCTGCGGCGCCGCCATGCACTGAATTGCCTGCGCTGCAGTCATCGCAGCGTTACTGCTAATTTCACCCTACGCCAGCTACCGGACGGCGCCCTTTGTTGTCGCGGCCGAGCGAGCAGGGCTGCGCGTGCGGCTGGCGTCGGCCGGGCGCAACGTACCCGCTCCGGGGTCGCAGATCGGGATACGCATCGACCTTGATGACGCTGAGGCTGCCCTTGCGACGATTCTCGCGCAGCCGGACCTGAGCGACATCGCCGCGGTCATCGGCACGGATGACGCGACAGGCGAGCTGGCCGCTCGGGCAGCGCGCGCTTTGGGGCTGCCCCACAACGATCCCGCGGCGATACGGACCGCCCGACGCAAGGACCTCGCCCGCCAGGCGACAGCCTCGACGAGCCGGCGCACGCCGAAGGCGATGCTGGTCGATCTCACCCAACCGTTGGCCGGCCAGACCGCTGCCGTGCGCTACCCGTGCGTGGTCAAGCCGCTTGCGCTCGCCGCCAGCCGCGGCGTTATTCGCGCGAATGACTCCAGCGAGCTGGCTGCGGCGGTAGCGCGCGTCGCGCGGCTGCTCGAAGCGGAGTTCGAGGGCGGCGCCGAGCGGCACCAGCTCCTGGTCGAGGACTTCATTCCCGGTTTCGAGGTGGCCGTTGAAGCCGTGCTGAGCGGCGGTCGGCTGGAGGTGTTGGCGATTTTCGACAAGCCTGACCCGCTGGACGGGCCGTACTTCGAGGAGACGTACTATGTCACGCCGACACGCCTGACACCGGCAGTGCAAGGAGCGGTGCGTCGCGAGGTCGAAGCGACGTGCGCTGCTTACGGTCTGCGCGAAGGGCCGGTTCATGCCGAATGCCGCATCAATGCACGCGGCGTGTGGGTGCTCGAGGCGGCGGCCCGCACCATCGGCGGTGATTGTGCCCGGCTCTTCGCCATCGGCGCCGGTCGCACGCTCGAGGATGTCGTGCTGGCCAATGCGATGGGCCACGAACTTCGCGCGCCGCGTCTGGACGAAGGCCTGGGCGTATTGATGATTCCGGTGCCCGGCGCCGGGGTGCTGCGACGGGTCGAAGGCATCGGCGACGCGCTGCGCGTGCCTTGGGTCGAGCACGTCAGCATCGACGTGCGGGAAGGGCACCTGTTAGTGCCGTGGCCGGAGGGATCGAGCTACCCTGGATTCATCTTCGCCAGGGCACCGACGGCGGCGTTGGCCGAGGCGGCGTTACGTGAGGCGCACCGCTGTCTCAAGTTCGTCGTCGCGCCGCTGATGCCCCTGGCCGTTGCGCAGCGATTGGGATCGGCTAGCTAGAAAAGGATTGGGATCGGCTAGAAAAGCAAATTGGCGCCCAGATTCGCCCCGCTGATGTCGTTGTCGCCCGTGCTGCCGACGAGCTCGAGCTCGATCTGGACGCGTTCGCGCTCCTTGCCAAAGCGAATCCCGAGCCCCGCACCGTAGCCCAGGCCGATGTCGTCGCCGTCGAACTTCTCCCCGCCGACTCGCGCGGTTACGTCGCTGTATACGCCGCCGAGCTTGGCTTTGAAGTAGACGTCGCCCGGGGTGCGGTAAGCGAAGAACAGCGACACAATGTCCGCATCCCAAGTGCCGGTGCCGCCGATGCTGTTGTTCGCGTCGATATCGCCATCATCGGTGCCCCACACTTCGAACTCGATCGCGGCCTTGCCGTTGTAGGCGATCGGTCGGGCGAACTGGTAGCCCAGCAGCGCGCCGTAGCCGGCCGTCTCGTCGAAGCCGGATTCGGCGCCGCTGTCCACAATGCCTCCCTTGATGCCGAGCATCCACTGTCCGGGAGCCTTCTCGCCGAACCAGCTGAACTCCTCTGCCGCGGCGGCATAGGCCAGCAGGCAGCCGAAGCAGGCCGCGGTCAGTTGAAACGTCACCTGGCGAGATTTGCGCATTGATTTACCCTCGGGATCCTGGGTTGCAAGTAGCATGCTGACACACCAAAAATCGTCGTAATGACGGCCAATTAGGAAAACATATTCATCTATAGTCTATCCGGCTGTTTCGGGCAACAGGCGACGGTAGCTAATCGTCGGCTATTACAGGATGTCCGTCGTTTCCGCTTACTTGACCCACGCCAGTCGCGCCAGTAGCATTCCGGCTCCGCAGATCCCCGGTAGCTCAGTCGGTAGAGCAGGTGGCTGTTAACCACCGGGTCCGCGGTTCGAGTCCGTGCCGGGGAGCCATTGTCCGCGTCAGCGGGCCTCCTTGCAGGCCAGCGCCCGACAGCTATGCTGTTCGAAGAACTCGCCGAGGATGAGTCGCTAGCTCGGGGGTGACGGGTTCTATCCTCCTCGGATCTACCTGGGACCCCACACCGGAGACGGTGTGGGGTTTCTTTTCGGATCCCGGCGCAGCCCCGCTCGCGCATGACCTGCGCTACCGCCGGCCACCGCCGGCGATCAGCACGGGCAACGGCGCCGTCTGCTCCGGCACCGTCCGGCGCAGCGTCTTTTCCCACAGCTCCAGAGCGTGCCGAACCAGCCGGTCACGCATGTTGACGGCGTCATGATCGAAGTCGGCAACGCGTCGGCCCGAGGTAAGGGCGACGATGGTGTCCGAGATTCCGCAACGCCCCATGCCGTCGCATGCTGTGCGCCGCAAGTCATCGGCCCTGAAGTCGACGCCCGAAGACTCGCGCACGCGCTCGTGAGCTTTGCCCAAGTGCCGCATCGGGCCATGCCCACTCGGGCTCGGAAACAGCCACCCGCCCGTCGCTGACAGCGCACCGATCTCCTCGAGCGCCAGATCCGTCAAGTAGACGCGGTGGCTGCGTCCACCGGGCGGGCCCTGCGCCGTCCACCAACGACCGTCGATCTGCTCGCTGCGCATGCGCAGCACCATACCGGAGCGCTGAGCGGTGATGAGCTGCAGCTTGAAGGCGACCCCCACTCGACCCATGCGCTCATAGACCTCCCACACCTGCGCGATCTCATCAGGGCTGAGCACGCGCGTACGGGCGCGTTCGACCCCGGGTCGGAGAATGCCGCTAAAGGGGTTGTACTCGAGCGCACGGTATTTGCGCTGGTTGCGTGACCAGTTGTACATCCCGCGCACGACCTCGAGCGTACGGTTGGCCCACACAGGTCGGTCCGCCGCGATCTGCTGAAGCCGGTCTACGACGTCCCAGCGCGAGATCGAGTTGAAAGCGCGCTCGCCGAAGTACGGCAGCAATTCTCGGTCGAGTATCTGGCGGTCGCGCACCCAGCTGCGCTTGTGCTCACGAGCGTGCTGCTCGAGGTAGTCCGCTGCCAGTGCCGCAAAGCTGGGCTGCCTGTCGACCTTTCGCTCGCGGCGGGTCGTCTCGCGCCGGTCCGCGATGTCGAGCGCCATCCGCGACGCTTCGTCCCGGGCGTCGCTTAGCCGCAGGGCGGGGTAGTTGCCGAGCTTGTGCCGACGCCATCGACCGCCGTTGCGGTAGATGAGGTGCCATACCTTGGTGCCGCCGTAGGAGACGCGCAGCACGAAGCTCACTCCGCGCTCGATGGGTTTCCAGGTGTCGAAGTAATCGACTTGGCCCGTCTCCGGCGGTTTTACCCATTTGACCCACTCGGTCGTGAAGGTCAGTGTCGGCATTCTCGTCCTCTCGTCCTGTTCGGCAACACTCAGGCAACGGCGCTAGGCCGAATGCTATGTGTGGCTCGCCGCGCTGAACAACGTCGAGCAGACGATCGATGCCATCGAATTGACGGGCGAGCGCAACGCTGTCCCGCCGTCTGGTTGCGTCACTCCAGCGCCGACGACAGGTTGTGAATGGCCGATGACGGCGGAGCCTTGAGCTAACGCGCCTCGCCGATGCTGCTCTATAATTGTTTTCAAATCAGTGGTCTAGGCCATTGAATTCATTACTTACCTAATGAGGGGAGAGCGACTGTGGCGACGCCGTTCAACGCGGTGGTGACCGCGAGCATGCCTGCAGTGCAGGCAGCGCTCTGGAGGGTCAAGCTCAAAGCAGGGGCAATTCATCTGGGCGGCAGCGTGGTGCTGCTGACGATGTATCTCGTGCTGGTCATCGGCGTTTGGTATCCCTCGCCTTTTCTACAACTTGAGGAAGGCTGGCGGGTAATGCTCATTTTGATCGGCGTCGATCTCGCCGCGGGTCCCCTGCTGACAACCATTGTCTACCGGCCCGGGAAGCCGGGCCTGCGCTTCGACCTGACTGTGATCGTCACGGTACAGCTGATGCTGTTTGCTTGGGGCACGTTCGTGACGTTCGAGGAACGCCCCGCCTATGTGGTGTTCAACATTGATCGCTTCACCATACTGAGCACG
>JBFEOO010000102.1:0-8286 GCA_041550555.1 Arenicellales bacterium | reverse complement strand
GACCCACCGGCGCACGCACCCCTCAGACAATGCGGCTTGCAGGCGGTTCAATCAAGTCGGCGCCGCCGCGCCCTGTCGCCCGGCGGTGCCTGTCCACGCGTCAGCGTGCACCCTGGGCGGCCTGCCGGCCCGCCATTCCGCCGCGACACGGCCCGCGCGCCCGATGAGCCCGATGAGCCCGCCGTTTCGATCGCGGCAGTGGATCGCGTGAACGAGACCGCGATCGGCGACGCCGCGAGGCGGCGATCATCGGCCACCGCCCCGGGGCGGACATGGGCGCCGGCGTTCCTCGTCGGCGGAACCTCGAACGCCGCGGCCCACGCCACAACGCGGTTTCGTGCCGCTCAACGGGGGTGTTCGCCGGAAGGATGGTCAATTCTAGCCGACATATGGCATACTCGTTTCACCCCGCGCAGAAGGGACCGGGTTCGGCGTGGCATCAGAGCAGGAGGAGATTGGCGATGCCGGAGGCAGACCACCAGGGAATCGTGACCGCGTCAGAGACGGTGCCGGCGGCCGCCTGTCGCCGACGCGTCGATCGGCGTCACTACTCGCCGAGGTCGCTGGTGCACTACCTGTACCGCAACCGACGCCAAGCGGCACGCCGCGGGGCGGACCGTGAGCGTGGATACTACGTCGACATTCATGACCCGGTCTCGATGGCGGTTGTCCTGACGGTGGTAGTGCTCTGCGTCGCAGATGCCTTCATCACGCTCTGGCTGCTGCAGCACGGCGGCAAAGAGATCAACCCGCTCATGGACGCCCTGATCGCCCAAGGGCCGCAGATCTTCTTCGGGGTCAAGTTCTCCATCACCGCGGTCTGCGTGCTGTTCCTGCTCATGCACAGGCATTTTCTGGTCTTCCGCTGGCTGCGCGGGCACCATCTGCTGTACTCGTCGCTGGCCGTCTATGTGGTGCTGATCGGCTACGAGATAACCTTGATCAGATCGGTCTTCGCCGCTGCGGCCTAGGGGCGACGGCCGGGGAGGCGTCGCCGCCGCATCCTCGGCCGACGCCGCTCAGCGCTCGTAGGATTCGCGCCGCGACGCTTCGGAGAGGGGAATCAGAAACTTGAGCGGGTCGGGCACCGTCTTGGCGCGGGCGGCCTCCAGTGAGGTCTCGCCGGCGTAGCTGACCGCCGAGCGCAGGTGCCCACGGAGGCGACGCAGGATGTCGACCACACTGCCTTTGTACGGCACCTGACTCTCCTGCCCTTCGGCCGGCGTGTCGAGCGCGTCCTCGAGCGCTTCCGAGTTCTCGGCGTCGTAGAGCGACTCGAAGATGGCCTGCGGGGAGGTCATGCCGCGATAGATCTTTTTTTTCAGGTGAGTCGCCGGATCTTCGATCACCATGCCCGGAGCCTCGTCGGTGCCCGACAACGCGCTGCCGAGCATGACGCTCGACGCGCCACAGATCAGCGCCAGAAAAATGTCCTTGTCGTGGCGGACACCGCCGTCGGCAATGATCGGGACGGCATCCTCGACGGCGCACCAGGCTTCGCGGATAGCCTGTAGCTGCGGGACGCCCGCGGCGGTCTCCAGCCGCGTGCGACAGCCGTAGCCCGGCCCGACCCCCACCTTGATCGCGTCGGCACCGAGATCCATCAGAAAACGCGCCCCATCGCCCGTGGCCACGTTGCCGCAGATCAGCGGCACCGCTGTGCAGCGGCCGCGCAGCGCCGCGACGGCATCGGCCATGATACGCGAATGCCCGTGGGCGATATCGATGACCAGGCAGTCGGCACCGGCGTTCACGAGCTCCTCCGCCCGCTCGAGAAAATCGCCGCGGGCGCCGACCGCCGCGCCGACCAGCAGTCTGCCCTTGGCGTCCTTGCTGGCATAGGGCCGCCGGCGCAGGAACAGGATGTCCTTGCGGGTTACCAGGCCGTGGATCCGGCGCTCGGCGTCGACGAGGGGCAGGCGCTCGATGCGGCGCTCGAACAGCAGGCGCTCGGCCTCCTCGACGCTGATGCCCGGCGCGTGGGTATGCAGCTTGTCGACGGGGGTCATGAAGTCGTCGACCGTGCCGTCGTCGGTATCGTCGAACCAGGGCATGTCGCGATCGGAGATGAGGCCGGCGAGAATACCGCTGCCTGCGCGCGTCTCGATCAGAATTGCCGTGATGTGGTGCTGGCGCGCGAATCGCCGTGCATCGCGGATCGTCGTGCCGAGCGGCAGGCAAAGCGGCTGCTCGATGATGGCGCTGTGGCTGCGTTTGACGCGCGCCACCTTGCCTGCCTGTCGCTCGATGGATTGTCCGCGATGAATCAGGCCGAGTCCGCCTTCGAGCGCCATCGACTCCGCCATGCGCATTCCCGTGACGCTGTCCATGTTGGCGGAGACGATGGGCAGCTCGAGCAGCAGCTGGCGAGTGAGCCGCGAGGTGAGCCCGACGCGCTGACGCGACTCGACGAGCCCCAGCTGAGGTCTGAACAGAAAGTCGTCGAAGGTCTTGCCGATCCAAGCGCTGTTCATGAGCGTCGAGCGATCAGTGCGGGACGGTGTCTCGAACGGTTCCGCGGCGATGGTCGGCGCGCTGACGCGACCGAGTGCCACAAGGCGTTCGGATTATGGCTGCCGCCGCCGTCGATTGCCAGGGCGCCGCCGCGCCCGCACCGCCCCATCCCACCGATCAATCGCCCTGCCGCGCGCGGTCTGCGTAGCCCACCGGGTGGCGCTGATGCCAACACCAGGCGCTGTCGACAATCGAGCCGATGTCGGCATAGCGTGGCGCCCAGTTGAGCTCGCGCATCAGGCGGCCGGGATTTGCCACCAGCGCCGGAGAATCGCCGGGGCGGCGCGCCACAACCTCGTGGGCGATCGGTCGGCCGGCCGATCGCCCGCACGCATCGAGCACTTCGAGCACCGAGCAGCCGCGGCCGGTGCCGATATTATATGCACACCCTCGGCCCGGTTCGGCGACCTCGAGAGCCAGGCGGTGGGCTTCGGCGAGATCGTCGACGTGCACGTAATCGCGGATACACGTGCCGTCGGGGGTGGGATAGTCGGCGCCGTACACCTGCACGGCCCGGCGCTGCCCCAACGCGACCGCCAGCGCGAGCGGAATCAGGTGCGTCTCGGGATCGTGGTCCTCGCCGTGACGCCCGTCGGCCGACGCACCGGCCGCATTGAAGTAACGCAAAATCGCGTAGCCGAGGTCGTGCGCACGTGCGCAGTCGCGAATCATTTGCTCCACGGCGAGCTTGGTTCGACCGTACGGGTTGTCGGGCCGCTGCGGTGCGTCCTCATCGATCGGCCCCGACACCCCGCTGCCGAATGTCGCACAGGTGCTGCTGAAGACCAGGCGACAGACGCCCGCTGCCTGCATGGCGCTCAGCAGCGAAACGGTGCCGCTCACATTGTTACGATAGTAGCGCTCGGGATCGGTCACGGACTCCCCGACGTAGGCCGACGCCGCGAAATGCATGACGGCCTCCGCGCCGGTGTCCCGCAGCGCCCGCTCCAGGCCGGCGGTGTCACCGATGTCGCCAACGATCAGCGGCGCACCGGCCACCGCCTGCCGATGACCGAGGGAGAGATTGTCGTAGGCCACCACGTCGGCGCCGCTGGCGCGCAAATGACGCAGACACGCGCTGCCGACGTAGCCGGCCGCACCGGTCATCAGCACCCGCACGGCGTGCCCCGACCGGCCCGGTTGCCACGATTCTTCCCAAGCATGGCGATTCTCCCTATCATCGACTGCTCACTCGCGGCGACCATACCATGGCTGCAAAAGTCATCACGATCGCCAACCAGAAAGGTGGAACGGGAAAGACGACGGTGTGCATGCAGCTCGCCGGCACTTTCTCCCACAGCGGCGAGGCGACGCTGATCATCGACGCCGACAAGCAGGGCACAGCCACGCGCTGGGCCGCGTCGGCGGGCGAGGACGCGCCGTTTCCGTCGCGGGTGCTGTCCCACGCCGAGGCAGACGGTCCGGTGCATCGCGCAATCGTCGACAACACGCGCCTGTACCGCTACATTTTCGTCGATTGTCCACCGGCGGTGGAGTCTCCGGTCACGCAGAGCGCCCTGCTGGTGAGCGATCTCGTGCTGGTGCCCGTCATCCCGTCACCTGCCGATCTGTGGTCGTCGGTCGGCATACGCGAGCTGGTACACCGCATGGCGCGCACCAACCGGCGGCTCGAGGCGCGGCTCGTCGCCAACATGTGTCAGCCGCACACGGTCATTGCCCGGGAGATCCTCGGCATCATGAGCGACTTCGGCATTCCCCTGCTGCGCACGCGCCTGCACCTGCGCACGGCTTACCGCCAGTCGGCACTGTTCGGCTCCACGGTGCGCGAGCTCGGCCGCGGCGCCGACTCCGCGGGCCAGGAGGTGCAGGCCCTGGCCCATGAGGTGTTGGAGGCGCTGTCGTGAAGAACCGGGACGTGAAGGCCGCGCTGCGTACGTCGCTCGATGCCGAGGCGCAGCGCGTGCAGGCCCGCTTCGCTGCCATGACGACGCCGGCAGCGGAGGCGGTCACGGCCTCCCGCGCGCCGCCGCGCGGCGGGGACGAAATCGGCGCCGGCGTCGATGCCGATGCGGGCGCGGCGCTCGATGCCGCCGGCCGCCAGCAGCTCGCAGCGCTCAAGGAGCGCTACCTGCGGGTCGGCTTCGATGCCCACGCCGCGCAGATTATCGGCGCCGCCCTCGAGGCGCTCAGCACGATGCCGGGCAGCGAGCTGCGCCGCCACATCCGCGGCATCGCCGGCGTCCGCGAGGGCCGACCACCGGAAAGCAACGAACGCTGAGCCGAACCGCGCTGAGCCCGGCGTCCTCGCCGCGCCGGGCGGGTCGTTCGGATCCCATCGAAACGCGGTCACGCCCCGCTCATGGTCGCCGGCAACCTCTGAAGCCGCCCCTCACGCCACCTCGCCCTCGAGCAGGCTCGGCGCTGACGCCGTCTTCTCAAATGGAATCCGACGCCGCCCGTGGCGTGGTGCGCGCCGGCGCGCGTCAGGGCTGGATCGCCACCACGGTGCGTCCGGTCACCGCACCGGAGAGATAGTCGTCGAACACCGTCGGCAGCTCGTCGAAGGCGATTGTCCGCGTAACGATGGCTTCGAGATGACGCGGTCGGAGGTCACCGGCAAGGCGCGCCCAGGCGCGCTCGCGTACCCGCTCGGGGGCGATGACCGAGTTGACGCCGAGCAGCGAGACCCCACGCAGAATGAACGGCATCACCGTGGTCTCGAGCTTGTGCCCGCCGGCGAGTCCGATCGAGGCAATGCTGCCCCAGGGCCGCACGGTGCGCGTGAGCCAGCCGAGCACCTCGCCGCCGACGCTGTCGACGGCTCCGCCCCACTGGGCCTTCTCGAGCGGGCGGCTGCCGAAGTCGACGTCGTTGCGGTCGATGAAGTCGCTCGCGCCCAAGCCCCGCAGATAGTCGTGCTGCGCCGTTTTGCCGGTGAAGGCGACGACCTCGTAGCCGAGCCCGGCTAACATGTCGATGGCCATGCTGCCGACCCCACCCGTGGCACCGGTGACCACGATCGGGCCGAGCCCGGGATGCTGGCCATTGTCCTGCATGCGCTGCACGGCGAGCGCTGCCGTGTAGCCGGCGGTGCCTATCGCCATGACATCGCGCTCGGAAAGTCCGGCGGGTATGGCCACCACGCACTCGGCCGGCACGCGGGCATACTCTGCGTAGCCGCCGTCGAGAGTCTCCGAGAGGCCGCAGCCGCAGACCAGCACCGCATCGCCCTCGGCAAACCGGTCATCGGTGGAGCTGACCACGCGGCCGGCGAGATCGATGCCGCCGTTGAGCGGCGACTTGCGCAGGATCTTGCCCTTGCCCGTCGCCGCCAGGGCGTCTTTGTAGTTCACCGTGGAGTAGCTCACCTTGACGACCACTGCTCCTTCGGTCAGGGCGTCGAGGCTCATCTGCTCGAAGCCGGCGCGGACGCCGCCCTCTTCATCGTGTAGGCGAAAGGCGCGAAAGCTCCGCATGGTCGACTCCTCGTCGTGTGGGACGTTGGCGGTAGGCAAGCCCGTGGCTGCTCGCTTATTCTAACCAAACGATGGCGCTCCCCGGACGACGCGCTCACGCCCTGCCGCAAACGGCCCGAGGCGGCGAGCGTCCGTACGCCGCCGTGGCGACACCCCGACATCATCGTCAACACCGCCGAAAGCAACGACCATGGCCGAAGAAACCATATTCAGCAGAATCATTCGCCGCGAGCTGCCCGCCGACATCGTCTTCCAGGACGAGCGGGTGACCGCATTTCGCGACATCAACCCGCAAGCGCCGACGCACGTGCTCATCGTCCCCAATCGGCTCATCCCATCGGTGACCGATGTCACGGCGGAGGACGAAGGGGAGCTCGGCCACATGTTCGTGGTCGCGGCCGAGGTGGCGCGGCAGGAGGGCATCGCCGACGGCGGCTATCGTCTGATCGTGAACTGCGGCCGTAACGGCCATCAGGAGGTCTTTCACCTGCACATGCACCTCCTGGGCGGCCGTCCGATGGGGCCGATGGTGTCGCGCCGCGAGCCCTAGCGAGGGCGCGCACGGCCGCGCAGCGCCCGCGCGGAGGCGGCCCCGGCTAGGTGTCGGTCGAACGCCCGCGCTCGCGCAGTGCGTTGCGCCGGACCTTGCCGGTCGTCGTCAGCGGCAGCTCGTCGATAAACTCGATCTCACGGGGATATTCGTAGGCCGCCAGCCGATTCCGCACGGCGCTCTGTATGTCGGCCTCGAGCGCCGCGCCTGCCGCATACCCCTCGGCCAGCACGATAAACGCCTTGACGATCTCGCCGCGCAGGGCGTCCGGCACGCCGACCACGGCGGCTTGGGCGACGGCGGGGTGCTTGAGCAGACAGTCCTCGATCTCGCCCGGTCCGATGCGGTAACCCGCGCTCGAGATGACGTCGTCTTTGCGTCCGACGAACCACAGGTAGCCGTCCTCGTCGCGATAGCCGACGTCGCCGGTGCTCCACCACTCGCCCATGAACTTCGCGCGGGTCGCGGCGTCGTTCTGCCAGTAGCCGAGGAACATCACCGGATCACCGCGCCGCGCTGCCAGCTCCCCCACCTCCCCGTCCGGCAGCACGACGCCCTGCTCGTCGACCGGCTCCACCGTGTGGCCCGGATAGGGCTTTCCCATCGAGCCCGGCCGCGCGGGCATGATCGCCCCGCAGTTGCCGACGAGGTAATTGAACTCGGTCTGGCCCCACATCTCGTTGATCGCAACTCCGAGCGTCTCGCGCCCCCACTGGTAGAGCTCCGCGCCCACGGTCTCCCCCGCCGACATCACCGAGCGCAGCGCGACGCCGAAGCGGCCGCGGAGGTCACCGAGCTGACGCATCATCTTGAGCGCGGTGGGCGGAATGAACGCGTTGCGCACCCCGTACTTGGTCATCAGCCGGCAGGCCTGCTCGGGGTCGAACTTGCCCCCCGCGTAGCCCAGCACCGGCACACCGTAGTACAGCGACGGCAGCAGCGCGTCCAGCAGCCCCCCGGTCCAGGCCCAGTCGGCGGGTGTCCAGAAGCAGTCGCCCGGCTGCGGGAAGAAGTCGTGCGACAGCTCGAAGCCGGTGAGGTTGCCGAGCAGGCCGCGATGGGCCACGAGCGCCCCTTTCGGCGGCCCCGTGGTCCCGGACGTGTAGATCAGCAGGGCCGGGTCGTCGGCCCGCGTGGGCACCGCCGCGAGCCGATCCGACGCCCTGCCCAGGCGAGGCCACACCCCGTCGTCGCCTTCGTCATCGCAGTCGAACACGCACTCGAGCGCCGGCAGCTCGCCCGCGAGCGCCGCAATGCGCTCGCGATGCGCCCCGTCGGTGATGACGAGCCGCGTGCCGCTGTCGCGCAGTCGATAGTCGAGGGCGTCGGGACCGAACAGAACCGAAAGCGGCAGCGCAATGGCGCCAATCTTGTACACGGCGATGTGGGCAAGCGCCGCTTCGACGCGCTGCGGCAGCACGATTGCCACGCGATCGCCGCGTGTGACGCCGGCCGCGGCGAGCGCGTTGCCGAGGCGGCTCGACAGCTCGTCGAGCTGGCCGAAGCTCACGCGACGCTCGTCGCCGCGCTCATTCTCGCAGTAGAGCGCGACATCGGCGGCGCGCGCGCGATGCCGGCTGCACACGGCGTCGGCAATGTTGAAGTGCTCGGGGATGTCCCAGCGGAAGCGCGCGCGGATCGCGTCCCAGTCGCGCAGGTGCCGGTCGACGAGGTTCATGCGCCCGCTCTTCCCGGCCGCGCGTCGCCGTTACCGACCCGGCACGTGCGATTGCCGCGAACCCACGCAAGCCCGTGTGGGATCACGGTTGGCAGAGGTCGCACTGT
>JBFEOO010000101.1:0-8314 GCA_041550555.1 Arenicellales bacterium | reverse complement strand
GTGTCGAGAGCGGTGCCGGCGGCATCACGCCCGTGATACGGTACGAGGATCGTCTTCATCGCAATCCCTTCCGCGGATAGGCCGCCCGAGTAGGGTAACACTGCTAATCACGGCGCTCCACCGGGCAGTGGCGGCCAACACCGGCCGCAGCGCTCGCCTCCGTCGGGCCGCGTGCGCACGGCGTCGCGGCGCCGTGGAGGAACGTGTCCGCACGGCGCATGATGGCCCCGTGACAGGTCACGACGGTACTGCTCGAGCGCTCGGCGCCAGCCTGAGCGCCGCCGCACTGGCGGCACAGCTCGCGGGATGCGCCGGACACACCCCTGCGGAGCCGGGTATCGGCGCTGCGGTCGCTTGGGACGAGCTCCCGGGGTGGAGCGAGGACAACCACGCCCAAGCGTGGCCCGCCCTCGCCCGGACCTGCACCAAAGCGGAGACGCTGGACGCGCCATGGCAAGACGTCTGCGCGGCGGCAGCGCGGCTCCCGGCGCCGACCGATGCGAGAGCGCGGCGTTTCTTCGAGGCACATTTCCGCCCGCACCGTGTGCGGGGAGTCGCAGGCCGGACGCACGGCCTCATCACGGGCTACTACGAGCCGTACCTGCGCGGCAGCCTCACGCCCAGCGAGCGTTACCCTTACCCGATCTACGGAACCCCGCCCGACCTGCTCCACGTCGATCTCGACGCCGTGCTGCCGGAGCTCGCGAACCGCCGCGTGCGGGCTCGGCTCACCGAAGGTCGCGTCGTGCCGTACTACAGCCGTGCGCAGATCGACAGCGCGCAACAGCCGCTGCGCGGCAACGAGCTGCTCTGGGTGGACGATCGCGATGCCCTGTTCTTCCTGCACGTCCAGGGTTCGGGCCGTGTCGGGCTCGACGACGGTCGCACGCTCGGCGTCGGCTACGCCGATCATAACGGTCATCCGTACCGCTCCATCGGCCGCGTACTGGCCGACGCCGGAGAAATCGAGCTCGACGCCGTCACTCTGTTCAGCATTCGCGAGTGGCTGCGCCGGCACCCGGACCGCGCCGCCGACTTGCTCAACGCCAATCCGAGCTACGTCTTCTTCCGCTTGCGCAGCGACACGGCCGCCGGGCCGGTCGGCACTTTCGGCGTCGGCCTGACGCCCGAGCGCAGCATCGCCATCGATGCCCGGGTGATCCCGCTCGGCGTGCCCGTGTGGCTCGACACCACGTTGCCGGCGGGCGACCAGACGACCTATCGCCGCCTGACCTTCGCCCAGGACACGGGAGGCGCCATCACGGGTGCCCTGCGTGCCGATGTGTTCTGGGGTCACGGCGAACGCGCCGAGCGGATGGCGGGGCGCATGAAGCAGCCGGGACGGCTGTTCGTGCTGCTGCCACGCGATCAGCCGCTGCCGTGAGTGGCAGCGTCGACGAGGCCGAGCAGCGCCTCGCCGATCAGCTCCCCGCGCCAGCCGCTCAGCACGCGCAGGTCGCGAGCGCCCTGCACGAGATGCCTGAGCTCGGTGCGCGTCGCCAGCAAGGGCGGGGCGATATCGAGATCGGTGGCGCACGCTCGCACGCGCGCCACCAAACGGTCGCAGAGCCGGCGCTGGGCGCTGTCGAGCCGTGCCGGCCGCGGCCATACCGGCGTTGGCGACTGCGCCGCTCCGTGCCGCACGGCGGCGATGAGCGCCGCTCCCCAGCGGCGGCGGCGACGCTCGCCCAGCGCTTCGAAAGCTTCGAGCTCAGCGGTCGTCTGCGGCGAGCGGCGGGCCACCTCCAAGAGCACGCCGTCGCCGAGCACCCACTCGCGCGGCAGGTCGTGGCGCTGCGCCGCCTCTTCGCGCCAGGCGCACAAAGCCTTCAGAATCTGTTGCCTTCGGCCGTCGAGCGCGTGGCCGCTCGACATACGCCGATAGGCGAGCGCGGGGTCGTCGGCATACAGTTCGGCTGCCGTCAACGCCGCACACTCCTGGGCCACCCAATCGGCCTTCGACGAGCCTGCCAACCGCTCGCGCAACCGATCGTGAATCGGCCCGAGATAGCGCACATCGTCTGCGGCGTAGTCGAGCTCCGCGTCGCCGAGCGGTCGTCGACACCAGTCGGCCCGCGTGTGGGCTTTGCCGAGCCGCTCGCCACAGAGCGCCTCGACGAGCGGCGCGTAACCGATGTGCTCGCCCAAGCCGCAGAACGCGGCCGCGACCTGGGTGTCGAACAGCGGCGCCGGTACGCGACCGAAATGCCGGTACAACACCTCCAGATCCTGACGGGCGGAATGCAGGAGCTTGGTCAGCGTCGGCGCGAACAGCAGTCGAGCGAGTGGCTGCACGTCGCAGGCGAGCGGGTCGATACAGGCGACCGTCTGCGCCGTGGCGACTTGGATCAAGCACAGGCGGGGATAGTAGGTCCGTGAGCGCTCGAATTCGGTATCGAGCGCTAGCCACGGCGATCCCGCACAGACGCGGCACAAATCCTCCAGAGACCGGTCGTCGTCGATGAGTCGGTACGTCATCGGGCGCTGCCTGGCCGGCCGTCACGCCACGGCGCAGCGACCCCCACCCGATTACGCCAGCACGCCGCTACCGCGTCGCTGTGGCGAGCGCATGGTGCCGTTGCTATCATCGCCCGCGGGAGCGGATCCGTCGCTGTCGACCGGGGGCGGCCGCCGCGTCCGCTATCCACCCATCTTCGATCCGCTGCTCGGAGCGTTCCACACTCGGCCGGCCGGCCCGTGACCATGGCGAAGCTGCTCAAACTGTATATCGACCTTTGCTTGTTCCAGGCTAAGCCCCAGGACCTGCCCTATTCCCGTGGTCTGGTTGCCGTCACCGGCGGGCTGGCGGTCGTCAGCTACGCGCTGACCGACACCATGCACGAGCGGCCCGGCATCACCGTGGCCGTCTCACTGGTCCAGGTGGTGCTCTTCGGCCTGGTCATCGCCATTGCTCTGCGACTGCGCGGCCGCGGCGAGCGGTGGATGCAGACGATCTCGGCATTGTACGGCACCGGCAGCCTGCTGCAGCTCGTCGGCTGGCCCGTCGCAGGATGGTTTGCACGCGTTCGCGAGGCACCCGACGAAGCGATGACGCCCATGCTGCTGGTGATCGTACTGGGGTTCTGGTTTCTGGCCATCATGACCTCGGTGCTGCGCCACGCCATGGAGGTATCGGTGGGCGCGAGCTTTCTGATCAGCATCGCCTGCCAGGCGGTAACGGTCATTGCGCTGGTGTGGATCTTCGGGGGCGGCGCGCCGGCCGGCTGAGCCGTGCACCTGCACATTCTCGGCATCGGCGGCACGTTCATGGCGGGCGTCGCCGTGCTGGCGCGGGCGCTCGGCATGCACGTCAGCGGCGCCGATGCCAACGTCTACCCACCGATGAGCACGCAGCTCGCCGCGCAAGGCATCGCGCTATGCGAGGGCTATCGGGCCGCGCATCTCGAGCCGGCGCCCGACCTCGTCGTCATCGGCAACGCCCTCTCGCGCGGCAACGAGGCGGTGGAAGCGGTGCTCGATCGGCGGCTGCCCTACACATCCGGCCCGCAGTGGCTCGCGGAGCACGTGCTGCGCGGGCGACCCGTGGTGGCCGTGGCCGGCACCCACGGCAAGACGACGACCGCGAGCGCCCTGGCCTGGATCCTCGAGTGCGCGGGCCTCGAGCCCGGATTCCTGATCGGCGGTGTTCCCGGCAACTTCGGCGTCTCGGCGCGGCTCGGGCGGGGCTGGTTCGTCATCGAGGCGGACGAGTACGACACCGCGTTCTTCGACAAACGCTCGAAGTTCGTCCACTACCGGCCCGACGTGGCGGTGCTGACCAATCTCGAGTTCGATCACGCCGATATCTTCGCCAGCATCGATGACATCGTTCGCCAGTTCCATCACCTGGTGCGCACCGTGCCGTCCAACGGCCACCTCGTCGTCAACGGCCGCGACGCCACGCTGGCCCGCCTGCTGGCGATGGGGTGCTGGTCGCCCATCGATCGCTTCGAGGCAGGCGCAGCCGACGGTCACGCCGCGGCACGCCACGGCGCGCCGAGTTGGCGGGCACTGGCAACGGCCGACGACGAGAGCGCCTTCGACGTGCAGCGCGACGGCAGCTCGGTCGGTCACGTCAACTGGTCGCCCATCGGCCGTCACAACATGGCCAACGCTCTGGCGGCCATCGCCGGCGCTCATTGTGCCGGCGTGGACGCTGATCGGGCCTGCACGGCGCTGGGCTCGTTCGCGCCGGCGGCGCGGCGCCTCGAGCCCCTGCTCGACCACCACGGCATATGCGTCTACGACGACTTTGCCCATCATCCGACGGCGATACGCGAGACGCTGCGGGCACTTCGACGCCGCGTCGGCCGCCAGCGCCTGATCGCGGTCTTCGAGCCCCGCTCCAACACCATGCGGGCCGGCGCGCATGCCGCCGAGCTGGGGCCGGCGTTCGACGATGCCGACCTTGCCGTGCTCTACAGCGCCCCCGATCTCGGCTGGGACATCGAGGCCATTGCCGAGCGCGGCCGCAGCGCGTTTCGCTTCGCCGCGAGGGTGACGGACATCGTCGATGTACTCGATGCCGAGCTCACGGGGGGTGATCACGTGGTCATCATGAGCAACGGTGCGTTCGACAATCTCGGCGCGCGTCTCGTCGAGCGGCTGCGCCGCACGCGTCGGTGACCCACACCCGCTCGCCGTGCGCGTTCCGATCTCGATGAGGGCGCTCGGGTATAATGTCGCGCTGCTATAGCCCCGAATCGAACAGCTCACGGACTGGAGAGGCGAATGATCAAGACGCGCTTACTGGGTTTGCTGGCCGGGTCGCTGCTGCTGCTGCCCGCCTTCGGAGCCGAGTACACCGCCGGTGTGCACTTCGACGAGATCGAGACGCCGCAGCCCGTGCAGACCGGCGACAAGATCGAGGTGGTGGAGCTGTTCTGGTACGGCTGTCCGCACTGCTACAACCTCGAGCCGTATATCCAGAAATGGCTGCGTAACAAGCCCGAAAACGCCGAGTACGTGCCGACACCGGCGGTTTTGCGCGACTCGTGGGCGTTCCACGCCGGCGTCTACTACACCTTCGAGGCGCTCGGTCTCGTCGAGCGCCTGCACGGCGCCTTCTACGATGCCATTCACAAGGAGCGACGTAACATCCGCTCCGTCGAGGCGTTCGCCGACTGGGCCAGCGAGCAGGGTGTCGACCGCAAGCAGATCGTCGATACGTTCGGCTCGTTCGGCGTCGACAGCAAGGTGCGCACGGCACGCATGCTGTCCGAGCGCTACGGGGCCACGGGGGTACCGACCATCATCGTCGACGGCCGATACCGAGCCACCTCGACCATGGCGGGCGGCCATGAGGCGCTGATGGGCATGGTCGACTTCCTCGTTGCCAAGGCCGCCGAGGAGCGCCCGTAGCCGACTTCCGGCCCCGCGCACCGCGGGTCTCGGAGCACGACGCGGACCGGGCCGCACCGCTCTGCGGACAGGCGCGGGAACGCCGCTGCGACGGCGCGCGCCCACCGGTTGCGCGGGGGCACCCGACGGGCGGCGATGGCCGACAGGACCGTGCGCACCTATGCCCGGCACTGCTCATCGGGCGTACGTTGTATCGCCCGCCCCGGCCTGCCATGCTCGGCTGGGCACCGTAATCTCTGCTCAATATTGTTAATGCTCACTTCCCCGCTAGGGTTAAGCGCCCCGTGAAGATCAGACCCGTTTCCGCGACCCTGACCGCGCTTCTCTGTCTGCTCGCAATGTTCATCGCCGGCTGCTCGGAGGATCTCACCGGCCTCGTCGTCGAGGACCTCAAAATCGGCGACGGCCGCGAGGCCCGCTCCGGCAAATGGCTGACCGTTCAATACACCGGCCGCCTCGCCGACGGCACCGAGTTCGGGTCGGGCAGAGCCATCTTCGAGCTCGGTGGCGGGGAAGTGATCAAGGGCTGGGACGCCGGCTTCGAGGGCATGAAAGTGGGCGGTCGGCGCAAGCTGACCATACCGCCGCACCTTGCCTACGGCTCCAAGGGCGCGGGAGACGTCATACCCCCCGACGCCACCCTCACCTTCGTCGTGGTGCTGACACGAATAGAAGACTGAGCGTAACCGCCCGCTACCACCGACGGTGCTGACGTCGCGCGGCGTGGCCGCCGGGAGCGTTGGCGCGCCCGAAGGGATTCGAACCCCTGGCCTCTGCCTCCGGAGGGCAGCGCTCTATCCAGCTGAGCTACGGGCGCTTATCCGTCGCGAGTATTCTAGGGTATACTCGCGCGCTTCAACAAATTGAGTGCCGCAGCGCGGGTCTGCGCCCTGTCGCCTGACAGCCTGCGAAAAAGGACGTTCGATGAGCGATTCAGAATTCACGAGAGCGTTTTCCATCATGATCGGCGGCTTCACCGTGTTGACGCTGATTCTCATACTGCTCGGCGCGAGCATCGGCGGCAGCATGGATGCCAAGCTGTATGCTGCTGGCCAGGCGGAGCGGGATGCGCTCATTGCCGAGCGCCTCGCGCCGGCGGGTACCTTGAACGTCGGCGAAGCGGCGCCCGCGGCGGCCGCGGAACCGACGGCCGCCGCCAGCGCGGACGTCGCCCAACAGACCGCGGTGGCCACGGCGCCCAGCGGCCGCGACACCTACGAGTCTTCCTGCGCCGCCTGCCACGGGACTGGCGTGGCCGGCGCGCCGAAGCTCGGCGACGGCGCCGCCTGGGCCGATCGAGTCGGCCAGGGTGCCGACGTGTTGTACGGGCACGCCATCAACGGCTACCAGGGCTCGGCCGGCTACATGCCACCCAAAGGCGGCAACCCGGCGCTCAGCGACGACGCGGTGAAAGCGGCGGTCGACTACATGACCGAGCAGGTCAAGTAAAGCACGCCGACTTTCTGACCGCGGCCGACACCCGTTCACGTCGCGACGCGACGACAAACGACCCCCGCCTTCTGCCGTGCTGCGCACGTCGCTGCGCCGCCCGCTGTCGGCCGCGCGGTCATCCGGCCGTCGCGGGTGGCGCAGGCGCTCGGCGGGACAACGGCATTCGGCCCGCGTCGTGCGGGCAGCGACCGCCATGCGCTATGATGGCCGTCGGCAGTCGTCCACCCGCACCGATGGCATGAGAACCGTCTCCGTACTCGTCGTGGCCCTGTGCGCTCTCCTGGCGGCATCCCTCGCCGCGGCGCAGGGCGCCACAGGTCGGCTGTGGGGCGCTTTCGATGATTCGCTGCACGGGGGCGGCGCGCCGCTCGTCAAAGGACCCCACGAGTTCTTCTTCACGCGCGGGATCTATTCGAGCAGCGATCTGGACTGGGGCCCTCGCTGGGCGATCGACTATCCCAAGGCCGAGCAGCAGTTCCTGATCGCGCTGCGGCGACTGGCCGCCGTCGACGCCTACGAGGCCGAGAACGCGGTGGAGCTCGACGACCCCGACCTGCGCCGCTTCCCCTTCCTGTACATGCTCGAGGTCGGCTCCATGTCGCTGACCGAGAGCGAGGTACGGGGGCTGCGCGACTATCTGCTGGCGGGCGGATTTCTCGTCATCGACGATTTCTGGGGTACCTGGGCGTGGGAGAACTTCGAGACCGAAATGCAGCGGGTGCTGCCCGACCGATCGATCGTCGAGATTCCGCCCGACCACCCCGTTTTTCACGTCTTCTACGAAATCACTGACATCCTGCAGGTACCCAACGTCCGACAGGGCTGGTACTCGGCATCGGGCGGACCGACCCACGAGTACGATGGCTACGTCCCGCACGTGCGAGGCGTCTTCGACGACGATGGCCGGCTCATGGTGCTGATCAACTGGAACACGGATCTCGGTGACGCGTGGGAGTGGGCCGACGATCCGTATTATCCACTGAAATTCTCCACGTTCGCCTTCGAGATGGGCATCAATTTCGTGGTCTACGCCATGATGCATTGAGCGATTCGCAACCACGTGTTCCAGTGGCTTTTCAAGTACCCCGCCGAACTCTACTCGCGCGGTACCATCGAGTTCGCGATACCCGCCGGCTGGGTGCTGGCACTGGTCGTGGTATCGGTCCTGGCCACGGGTCTGTTCCTGCTTCGTCGCCGCCGGCCGTTGGCGCTGGGAGCCGTCGATCTCGTACTCTTGACGCTGTGCCGCGGCACCGTCCTCGCCCTGCTCATCGTGTCGCTTGCACGGCCGGTGTTGGTCACCGCCGTGCCGCACGTCGAGCGGGGAGTGGTGGGCGTACTGCTGGACGACACGCTGAGCATGCGCATCGCCGATCAAGGCGATACACCGCGCGCCGATGTGGTGCGCGGCGCCTTCGCGAGTGACGGCGCGCTGCGTCGCGCGCTCGAGCGGCGCTTCGACGTCCATCTTTATCGCTTCTCGGACCGCGCCCAACCGCTC
>JBFEOO010000100.1:0-9270 GCA_041550555.1 Arenicellales bacterium | reverse complement strand
TATGGACACACAGCGAATCGATCGGCAGGTATTCGATCTGTACGACGAGTACTGTCATGGCTACATCAGCCGGCGTGAGTTCCTGAGCCGGGCGGCCGCCCTGAGCGTGGCCGGCGTCTCCGGCCTCGCCATGGCGCAGGCGCTGTTTCCGCGTTACGCCCAGGCGCAGACCATTTCCTTCACGGACGAGCGCATCAAGGCCCGCTACGTGGAGTACCCCTCGCCCGGTGGCACCTCTGGCCAGATGCGTGGGTACCTGGTTCAACCCGCGGGCGAAGGGCCGTTTCCCGCTGTGCTGGTGGTGCACGAGAACCGCGGGCTTAACCCCTATATCGAGGACGTCGCCCGCCGGCTCGCGGTGGAGGGATTTCTGGCGCTGGCGCCGGATGGCCTCGCGCCCGTGGGCGGCTATCCCGGCAACGACGATGACGGCCGCGCGCTGCAGCGCAGCCTCGATCAGGGCGAGCTGCGCCAGGACATGCTGAACAGCGCGACATTCCTGAAGGGGCACGCGCTGTCGACGGGAAAGCTGGGCGTTACCGGTTTTTGTTGGGGCGGCGGCGTCGCCAATTTTCTCGCGGTCACGCTGGGCGGCGAGCTGGCGGCCGCGGTGCCGTTCTACGGCGCGGCGCCGGCCTCTGAGGAGGTTGGCAAGATTCGCGCCGCCATGCTGATACACATGGCCGAGCTCGATGACCGCATCAACGCCATGTGGCCCGATTTCGAGGCGGCGTTGAAGGTCAACGGCGTCGATTACCAGCAGCATCTGTATACCGGCACGCGGCACGGCTTTCACAACAACTCGACACCGCGCTACGACGAGGCCGCCGCCGCGCTGGCATGGGAGCGCACCGTCGCGTTCTTCGGACAGCATCTCGGATGACCGATCAGGGCGCATGCGGGGGCTGCGGCGGCGGGGAGCCTCGTGCGAAGACGACGGCAGCAGGCCGGTGGTTCTGAGGCGCGGCGACCGGCAACGGGGTCCCGCCGCAGGAGAGAGTCGATATGACCTTCAACCGGCACAGGAAGGGCGGCGAGCCGGGGCGCTGCCTCGCGACACTGATCGTGGTGCTCGGCGCGGCCTTCGCGACGCCGGCGTGGGGGGAGGGCGATGCCAATGCTGCCAAGGGGATAGTGGTCGAGCACTGCGTGCAGTGTCACGCGGTGCCGGGCTACGGCGGCGGCGAGGTGCAGGCGGTCGATGCGCCTTCTTTTGCGAGCATCGCTGCCCAACCCGACACATACCCCGACGATCGTCTGCGCACCTCCCTGCGTCAGCCGCATTTTCCGATGCAAGGGCTCATCCTGTCTCCGAGCGATGTGGACAATCTCATCGCATTCATTCGCTCGTTGGCAGAGGAGTAGCCGCGGACGGGTTCAGCTCGAGCAGCCGACCGCCTCGACGCGCGGAGCGCGAAGCCGGCGCCTGTGGCGGGCTGCTGACGCTACGCTCGGCCATGGTCGTCCGAGCACGACGACGCGGACTGAAACACGAAGAGGCCCGCCGCCGTGGTTCGGCAGAGGATGCCGGCGAAGGTGAGGGTTTGTGAAGGTAATTGCCGGTTACAACATCAAGGGTGGCGTCGGCAAGACGGCCACCATCGTCAATCTGGCACATCTGGCATCGGTAGATGGGCTGCGTACTCTGGTATGGGATCTCGATCCCCAGGGGGCGGCGACGTTCTACTTCCGCGTACGGCCTAAACCCCGCGGCGGTGCCAAGAGCCTCGTAAGCGGCAAGCGCGATCTCGACCCCCTGATCAAGGGCACCGATTTCGAGCGCCTCGATCTGCTGCGGGCGCGATTTTCGTTTCGCAATCTGGACCTGGCGCTGGCGCAGACGAAGAAGCCGCTCAAGGCGCTCGCCCGCTTGATCGCGCCGCTCTCGGCGCGCTACGACGTGTTGTTCTTCGACTGCTCTCCGGGCATCAGTCTTACCTCGGAGAGCGTTTTTGCGGCCGCCGACGTGCTCCTCGTGCCTACGATCCCAACGACGCTCTCGCTGCGCACCCTGGATCAGATCACCGCTTATCTCGACAAGAAAGGGGTGCGGGACCTGCTCGTGCTGCCCTTCTTCTCGATGGTCGACGTGCGCCGATCCCTGCATCGCCAGGTATGCGAAGCGGGTGCCCGAAGCGAGCACGGCTTTCTCGATACCCACATTCCCTACGCGAGCATCGTCGAGCAGATGGGCCTGCGGCGGGCGCCGCTGACAGCCTATGCGCCCGGGAGCATTCCCGGCCTGGCCTACGCCACCCTGTGGCGCGAAATCAGCGCTCGCGTCTTCGACTAAGCACTGCGCGCCAAGAGCGACGGCTCGCCGCTCGCCCACCGCGCCGACAGCGCCCGATGGCAGAGCGGCCGCCGCGAATTCGGCCTATGGGAGGTGGCGCGGATGCTCAAGCCGGAGCAGGCGGCCGCAGCCCCGGCCGAGATCGTCCCAGCGGGCAGGCATCGCGAGCTGAGCCAGCGCCGCCGTCGGCATGGGATTGTCGACATCGAGGCCAGGCCCGTGGTCACCGGCCAGATAGCGCACCAGCTCTTCGAGCCCGGGATTGTGCCCCACCAGCATTATCCGGTGATGGTCGCCGGGACACGCCGCGAGCACGTCGAGCAGGGTGGTGAGATCGGCTTCGTAGACGGTCGGATTCCAGGTGATGCGCGCCGCGTCCAGGCCGGCAGAACGACAGAAGCGTTCGGCAGTCTGGCGGGCGCGCCGCGCCGGCGAGCTGACAATGTGGTCAGGAAGCAGGTTCTGCTCCCCCATCCAGCGGCCCATGCGCTTCACCGCCCGGCGGCCCCGCTCGGCAAGCGGGCGCTCGAAGTCTGTCGCTGCATCGGTGGACCAGTCCGATTTGCCGTGTCGAAACACCAGTAGCTCACGGTTTGTATGGTCGGACGGGCGTTGCCGTGCGTCGCTCACTTGGCGTCGGTCTCCTCCGAGTGTCGTGCCGTGCCGTGGCCCGAGACCTGCTCGTCCGGTTTCACTGGTGTCGTCGATCGTGCCAGAATCGGCTGAACCATGACTTTACGGTACGTCATCAGCGACAAGCACAGCGACACCGCGGACGCAATCGCCCGGCGCTTTCCGGTCGCCGCCGAGCAGCGCTACAGATGCAGCGCTGCGTATTATGACACCTTTGACTGGCGTCTCTATCACCACGGTCTCAGCCTGGCGTCCCGGTGCGGCGACGGCGGCCGGATTCTGCGACTGGAGGCCGCCGAGGAAACCCTCGAGGCGCGACTGGGCAAAGGCCAGGTGCCGGGCTTTGTCTGGGAGCTGCCCGCCAGTCCGCTGCGCGACGCTCTCGCCCCGCTGATCGAGATGCGCAGGCTGCTCGAGGTGGTTGACCTGAACGTCCAAGGGCAACTGCTGCGCGTGCTCGACAACGAAGACAAGACGGTGGCACGCGTTCGAATCGAGCAGTGCACCGCCCGGGCGCCTGGCAACGACGGCGACCCGATCGCGCTGCCGGCGGCGCTCCGCATCGAGCCCGTGAAGGGATACGACAAGGCGGCCAGGGCGCTCGACGTCTTCGTGAATGCCGAACTGGGGCTTCAAAGCTCGAGTCGTGGCGAGATGGTGTCGGCCGCCACGGCAGTCGGAAGGCACCCCGGCGATTACTCCTCGAAGCTCGCTCTGCGACTCGGCAGTGACAGGCGCACCGACGAGGCGACACGGATCGTATTGCGCGTTCTGCTCGCCAACATGCGCGCCAACGAGGACGGGGTGCGCGCCAACACCGATTCGGAATTCCTGCACGATTTCCGCGTCGCCGTGCGCCGTACCCGCTCCGCACTCGCTCAGATGAAGAGAGTGTTTCCGGCGCCAGCGGTGGCGCATTTCCGAGCCGAGTTCAAATGGCTCGGCGGCGTCACCGGCCCGGTGCGGGATCTCGACGTGTATCTTTTGAAGCTGGACGATTATCGGGAGCAGCTGCCGGCCGCCGTGCGCGGTCATCTCGACCCCCTCGGCATGTTTCTGCACCGCCACCACAAGACCGAGCGGGTGCGTTTGGTCGCGGCGCTGCGCTCCGCCCGCTACCGCCGGCTGATGCGGGAATGGGCGGAGTTTCTCGAGGGCGCCGAAGTCGACGTCGACGATGTCAGCTGTCCCAATGCCGCGCGGCCGATCTGCGACGTAGCGTCCGAGCGCATATGGCGGGTGTATCGCGGTGTCTGTAAGCGCGGTGGCGCAATCGGGCCGGGCACGCCGGGTGAGGCGCTGCACGAGCTGCGCATCGAGTGCAAGAAGCTCCGATACCTGATGGAGTTCTTCAGCAGCCTCTATCCGAGCGATCAGATCCGCGTGCTCGTCAAGGCGCTCAAGCAGCTCCAGGAGAATCTCGGCGATTTCAATGATCTCGAGGTTCAGCAGGGAAAGCTCCGAGGGTTTGCCCACGAGATGTCCGCGGAGGGCTTGGCGGGAGTCGACACGCTGCTGGCCATGGGCCAGCTCGTCGAGCATCTCCTTCAGCGTCAGCGCCGCGAGCGCAGGCGTTTCGCCAAATGTTTCGTGCGCTTTCGCTCGCCGCAGAACAGCGAGCGCTTTCGAGCGCTGTTTGCCGGGTCCGCGCGCAGGGAGACATAGCGCTAGGACGGGGCGCGCGGGTTGCTATCGCTCCACCGCCGTCGCCACGCTGCCGCCGCGGCGATCATCGGCGACGGCGGCCCCGGTCTCGGCGGCAATGCGGGTGCCGGCTGCGATGATCGTTCCCGTCATGGCGAGCGCCGGGGTCGGCCCGCTCAGCCGTCGAGCACCGACAGTCCGAACTCGGCGAGATTGCGATTGCTGTAGCGCGTGTCTTGCGTGATCTCGGCGCCGAACCACTCCGGGGGCGAAAACGCCGCGCTGGCCTGCACGGAGTCGAACTCAACCTCAACGGTGTACAGACCGCTGAGCGGCCCCCGGTAGACGTCGACCTCGAGCGTGGCTTTGCCGTAGGGAATGCGGTAGCGCGTCTTCTCCAGGCGGCGCCCGGCCGTCAGCGGCCACAGCGCCTCGAACTGTGAGCGGTCGAGCTCGATCTCGACCTCGGTGCGCATAAGCCCCGCACCGCGCTTGACCGTTTGCCAGAAGCTGGCGCCCTGCCGCCGCAGGCGCACCTCGGTGCCGTCGCCGCCCGCCGCCAGGTAGCCTTGGGCGAGCTCGTCGTGCGGACAGTTGACCGCACTGGGCGGTAGTCCGTCGGCGAGAAACTTTCGCTCGATCTCTGTCGTCATCGTTGGGCGCTCAGCAGTCCTCGGTCGTGGCGCTTGCGGGCGGTGGCGTTGGTGTGGATGCCCCACCGTGTCGCGCCGCCAGTCGTTTGCGCATGAGCGCATAGTACATGATCGGGATCACCACCAGCGTGAGCAGGGTGGAGACCAGGATGCCGAAGATGAGCGAGACAGCGAGACCGTTGAAGATCGGGTCGTCGATGATGAAGAACGCACCCAGCATCGCGGCGGCGGCGGTAAGCACGATCGGCTTGGCGCGCACCGCGCCCGCACGAATGATGGCCTGCTCGAAGCGCTGGCCGCGCGTGAGCTCCTCGTTGACGAAGTCCACCAGCAGAATCGAGTTGCGCACGATGATTCCCGCGAGCGCGATCATGCCGATCATGGACGTGGCCGTGAACTGCGCGCCCAGCAGCGCGTGGCCCGGAAGAACGCCGATGACGGTCAGCGGAATCGGGGCCATGATGATGAGCGGCGTGAGATAGGAGCGGAATTGCGCGACGACCAGCAGATAGATCAGCCCCAGCCCCACCAGGTAGGCGATGCCCATGTCGCGGAACGTCTCGTAGGTGATCTGCCACTCGCCGTCCCATTTGAGCCCGTAGCGATACGCCGTGGCCGGTTGGCTCACGAAATACTGGGCGATGCCTTCGCCCAGATCGGTGACCACCGCCTCGAGCGATCCGGCAATAGCCGCTAGTCCATAGAGAGGGCTGTCGTGTTCGCCCGCCATGTCGCCGATCACGTAGACCACGGGCAGCAGGTCCTTGTGATAGATCGGTTGCTGGCGTACCACCTCCCGGGCGCTGACGATCTCCGAGAGCGGCACGAGAGCCCCCTCTGCAGCGCGGACCTTGACGGCGAGAAGCGTGTCGAGATCGGCCTGCGCCGCAAGCGGGAACTCGACGCGGACAGGTAGCGCATACTTGACGTCGGCGCCGTGCACGAAGGTGACGTCCTCGCCACCGAGCAGCGTGCCGACGACTGAGGCGACCGCGCTCTGTGTCACCCCCAGACTGCCCGCCCGCTGTCGATCGACCTCGAGCACCACCCGCCGTGCCGGTGTCTCCGTGCTGTCGTCGACATCGACGATGTCGGGGGTCGCCTCGAAGACGCTGCGCAGCTGACGGGCGACGCGCACCTGTCCCGCGTAGTCGGGGCCGTAGACCTCCGCCACCAGCGGTGCCAGCACCGGGGGCCCCGGCGGCACCTCGACGACCTTGATGCTGGCCCCGGCGTCGGTGACGCGTTCGGTCAGCGCCTGACGCAGCCCACGCGCCAGGTCGTGGCTCTTGCGATCGCGTTCGTGCTGCTCGACCAGATTGACCTGGACGTCGCCGAAATAGGGTTGCTCTCGCAGGTAGTACTGGCGCACGAGACCGTTGAAGCCGATCGGCGATGCGGTTCCCGCGTAGAGCTGGTAGTCGGTGACCTCGGGAAAGGTGTCGAGCACGTCGGCGATGTCGTCGAGGACGCTCGCCGTGCGCTCGACGCTGGTGCCCTCCGGCATGTCGACGACGACCTGGAGCTCGGATTTGTTGTCGAAGGGGAGCATCTTCAGCACCACGCGCTGGATGGCGACCAGCGACACCGCGGCGGCGATCAGCCCGAGCACGGCGACGAGCAGCGTCCAGCGCGCGAGGCGGGCTCCGCGCCCCTCCAGAAACGGGCTGAGCAGCCATGTGAACAGCCGCTCGGGGCGTGTCGACGACGAAGCCAGCGGTGTCGTCGCCGTCGGCCGCCGGTGCTCGACGATGCGTCGTGTCAGCTTGTACGTCATCCACGGTGTGAACACGAACGCGATGGCGAGCGAGATGAGCATGCCCATGCTGGCATTGATCGGAATCGGGCTCATGTACGGGCCCATGAGCCCGGTGACGAAAGCCATGGGCAGCAGGGCCGCGATGACCGTCAGCGTGGCGAGAATGGTGGGACCGCCCACTTCGTCGACGGCGCGGGGAATCGCGGCGAGAAGATTCTGGGCGCCGCCGTGCGTGTGTCGGTGTATGTTCTCCACGACGACGATGGCGTCGTCCACCAGGATGCCGATCGAGAAGATCAAGGCGAACAGCGAGACCCGATTTATGGTGAAGCCGTAGGCCAGTGACGCGAACAGGGTGGCGGCGAGTGTGATGATGACCGCTGCGCCGACTATCACGGCCTCGCGCCAGCCCATGGTGAGCAGCACGAGCAGCACCACGGATGCCGTCGCGAACAGCAGCTTCTGGATCAGCTTCTTGGCTTTGGCGTCGGCGGTCTCCCCGTAGTTGCGGGTGACGGTGAGGTGTACCCCTTCGGGGATGACGATGCCATCGAGCTCGGCGACACGCTCGAGGATGCGCTCGGCGATGACCACGGCGTTGGTGCCCGGTTTCTTCGCTACGGTCAGGGTGACTGCAGGGAAGCGCCCCGCTGCCGTGGCGCGCTGCGCGGCGAAGCCGGGTCCCGTGCCGAAGCGCACCAGCGCCTCGGGGTGATCGGGTCCGTGGCGCACCTCGGCGACGTCGGACACGTACACGGGCTTGCCCCCGCGCAGCCCCACGACGAGATTGGCGACGTCCTCGGCGCTGCTCAGAAAAGTGCCCGCTTTGACGAGGATCTCCTCGTTGCCGGCGACCATGGCGACGCTGTCGACGGAGGTGTTCGCCGCCTGTAAGGCGCCGCGCACGTCCTCGAGTGCGATGCCGTACCCGGCAAGCGCCTGTGGATCGAGCAGCACGTGCACGACGCGTTCGGGTGCGCCGATGGTACGCACGTCGCGCGTCCCGGCAACACGTTTGAGCTCGGCTTCGAGGGCGTGCGCGACCTGCCCGAGCTCGTAGGCGCCGCGAGCCGGGTCTTCGGTCCACAGCGTCAGCGCCACGATCGGCACGTCGTCGATGCCACGCGGCTTGACGATCGGTTGAGCCACGCCGAGGCTCCGTGGCAGCCAGTCCTGATTGGAGAAGACCTTGTCGTAGAGGCGCACGATGGCGTCGGTGCGGTCTTCCCCGACCTCGAACTCGATGGTCAAGATCGCCATGCCGGGGTGAGACACCGAGTAGACGTGCTTGACGCCCGAGATCTCCGAGAGCACCTGCTCGGCCGGCGTCGTGATCAGATGTTCGACCTCCGTCGCATCGGCGCCGGGGTAGGGAATGGAGACGTTGGCGAAGGTGACGTCGATCTGCGGCTCTTCCTCGCGGGGCGTCACGGCGACCGCGAGCAGCCCGAGCAGCAGGGCCACGAGCGCCAGCAGCGGCGTCATCTCGGAGTCGACGAAGCTCGCCGCGACGCGACCCGACAGGCCCGCTCTGAACCCCTCGCTCATGTCCCGGCGGCGGTTTTCAGGTAGACGGCGGCTTTGAGCGCGTCGACGGCGATACGCTCGCCGGGCTCGAGGCCGGCGAGGACTTCGATCATGGCGTCGTCGGTATCGCGGCCGGGCCGGATCTGGCGCAGGCTGACCGTCCCGTCCTGCTTGACGACATAGACACCGACCACTTCGCTGCGCCGCAGCACGGCCTGGCGCGGCACCACCAGGCGCTGCTCGCGCCCGACCTCGAAAGCCACCTTCACCAGCATTCCCGGATAGAGATCTGCGGTACCGGGCGGCAGATTGACCCGCACGCGAAACGTGTTGGAGCCCTCGCTGGCGTAGGGAAAGACGGTGATGTCCTCGGTGCGAATTTCGCCTTCACGTTCGTCCGGGCGCACGACGCGCGCCCTGCGGGTGCTGCGAATCGCGTTCACGGTCCGCTGCGGGACGTCGACGCGGACCCGCAGCTGCTCGAGCGAGAATCCCGACATCAGTGCCTGGCCCACGCTTGCCGTCTCACCGACCTCGACGTGGCGGGCGGTGACTACCCCCGCGAAAGGAGCACGGATCACCGTGTACTCGAGCTGCTCCTGCGCCTGCTCGAGCGCCGCGCGGCTGGATTCCGAGGCGGCTTTTGTCGAGTCGAGCCGGGCCTTGGCGCTGTCGAAATCGGCTCGGGAGACGACCTTGCGATCGAACAGATCGCTGATGCGCTTGAAGTTCTCCTGCGCCTCGACGTAAGCCGCCTCGGC
>JBFEOO010000099.1:0-9778 GCA_041550555.1 Arenicellales bacterium | reverse complement strand
GGTGATCAGCGGTCGCGGTGCGCGCGGCGCGAGTGAGGCGCTGCGGCGTTTCCTCGACGCGACCGGTGCACTGTACCTCGACACCCAGGAAAGTCGAGGCCTGATCCCGTCGGACCACGAGTCCTTTGTCGGATCGGTACGGGCGGCGGCGATGGCTCGGGCGGATCTGGTCATCACCCTCGGGCGCAAGCTCGACTACCAGCTCGCCTACGGCTCGCCAGCGGTGTTTCCCGATGCGCGTTTCGTGCGCATCGCGGACAGCGCGGGAGAGCTGATCGACAATCGGCGCGGATCCCCGGAGCTGCTGGCCGACGTGGGACTGGCACTGGAGGCGATTGCCGATGCGCTGGGGGGCGATTCCGGCGTACGCGACGCCGACTGGCTGGACGGCCTGCGGCAGAAACACCGTGAGCGCATGCGCAGGGGGGCCGAGACGCCGGCACCGGCGCGCGGGGCGGACGGCAAGATCCATCCGTTGGCGATCTTCGAAGCCATCCGCGAGGTCGCCGATCCGGACTACATAGGCGTTGCCGACGGCGGTGATCTCCTGAGCTTCGCGCGCATCGGGCTCGCGGCGCGCACCTACATGGACGCCGGTGCGTTCGGCTGTCTCGGCGTCGGTGTCCCTTTCGCCGTGGCGGCCGCGCTCGCCGATCCGCGCCGGCAAGTGATCTCCGTCAACGGCGACGGGGCCTTCGGCATCAACGCCATGGAGATCGATACGGCCGTGCGCCACGGGGCGAAGGCGGTGTTCATCGTCTCGAACAATGCGGCGTGGAACATCGAGCGCTTCGACCAGGAGTTCAATTACGGCGGCCGCGTGGTCGGCACGACGCTGAACCACTGCGACTACGCTGCGATGGCGCGCGCGCTCGGCGCCCACGGCGAACGCGTCGAGGACCCGGCCGATCTGGCCGGCGCGATCACCCGCGGTCTCGAGCACGCGCCCGCGGTAATCGACGTGGTCACCTCACAGGACGCGGTGTCCTCTGACGCGCGCAAGGGGCTCGGCTTCGTGCCCGATTACCAGCCGCTCACGGCGTGGGACGAGGCGGAGCGCCGCCGCCGGCGTGAGACATGAGACCCGCCGCATACGAAATGATCGATCGGTCGTGCGATGCGCCCGGCGATGGGTCCGAATGCTCGAAAGGAGCCGCAGCCGTTGCGCGGCGACGCGATCGCGCGCAGCGCAGCCGGTAGGGCGCTCACGGGCCCGCCGGCGTGCGGACGGCGGTCGCCGACGAACGACTCGATGGTTTCCATGCCGCCATCGCCGAGAAGGTCGGCGGCATGGACAAGCGGGTGCAATGAGGTGCGGCGCTGCTCTGCCCTGACCCATGCCGGCGGGGCACCGTCTCACGCGACGTCATCCGCTGTGCCGCCCGTGGCTGGCGGCGCCCGTTTCACTGCCGGTGCGAGCCACCGTCGATACGGCCGGCACGACAACCCAAGGAGGAACGCTGGTGGATATCTATGCTGATCCGATCACGATCAACTGTCGCAAGGTGCTGGCTGGTCTCAAGCTGATGGACGTCGACTACAATCTTGTCAAGGTCGACTACTTCGCAGCCGAGCAGAAAGGCGAGGCGTACAAGGCCGTCAACCCCAACGCAGCGCTCCCGGCCATGAAGGACGGCGATCTCGTGCTGTGGGAGTCGAACGCCATACTGCAGTATGCCGCCGACAAGCACGGCAAGCTCGAGCAGTACCCGGCCGATCTCGCCGTGCGCGCGGATATCAACCGCTGGCTGTTCTGGGAATCCTCGGCCTGGTTCCCGAGCTGCTACGTGTACCTGGTGGAGAACTGCGTCAAACCGCTGCTCGGCGACAAGCCCGACCCGGCAGTGATCGAGGGCGAAGCGGAGAACTTTCACAAGCTCGCCGGGATACTCGATGCGCGTCTCGCCGGCCGCAGCTGGATCTGCGGCGATGCCGCGACACTGGCCGACGTCGTCGTCGCCGCGCCGATGCACCTGCACGAGTGGTCCAAGCTGCCGCTGGCCGGGTACCCGAATGTGGTGCGGTGGATGACCCAGTCGGTCGAGTCGCTGCCGTGCTGGAAGGCCACCCACGTCGGTGAGGGCTTCACGCTCGCGGACGCCGCCTGAGCACTCGCTCGTCGTGTCGTCGTTTCGTGGACACGAAACTGGGCGGCGGCGGGGTGCCGTGTTCGGCACCCCGAACCGCGCGCCGGGAAACAAGCGTCGTGACGCCCTGCCAATGCGGGCAGGTCGGCCACCACCTGAAGGTACTGCGATCATGACATCTCTTCGGTCACGTCGAGGCCGGCGGTGACCGTCGGCGCGTTCAACTACCTCAGCGCGTCGGTGGAGCACTCGCTCTACCGCAACGGCAAGGTGCTCACGCGCCGGGACCGCGACGGTAGCGACACGGCCTGGATCGGCGCCGATCTGCAGTCGCGGAACATGCCGGTGCACGACGCCCGAACTCTGGAGGGCAGCGACCGGCGCACACTTGCCGCGAACGGCTTCGAGGCCGTTTCGTCTCCCCTGTTCGTGCCGGACATGGACTTCCTCGACCACGAGGCCGTGGTACGTAACTACTACCCGCAGTGCGCCGAGCTGGTGCAGCAGGCGAGCGGAGCGCGTTTCGCCGCGGCTTTCGACCACAACGTGCGCTCTGCGGCCGGCAAGCTGAGCAAGCGCCGCATACAGGGCGGTCAGCAGGTGCAAGGGCCCGCGCACGTCGTGCACGGCGACTACACGCTGACCAGCGCACCGCAGCGCCTGCGCGATCTCGCTCGACCGCTGACCGTCAACGACACGCTGCGCACGGTGCTGGGCGAGGGCGTTTCGCTGCTCGACGAGGCCGACGTCGAGCGGGCGCTGTCCTCGGGACGCTTCGCGATCATCAACGTGTGGCGGAACATCGCCCGCGAGCCGGTCGTTACCCACCCGCTCGCGCTCTGTGACGCGCTGAGCGTCAGGCCCGAGGATCTGGTCGTCTTCGAGATCCACTATGCCGACCGCATCGGCGAGAACTACTTCGCCAAGCACCGCGACGACCACCATTGGTATTTCTACCCGGCGTTGACCCGCGACGAGGCGCTGCTCATCAAACAGTGGGACTCCGCTGGCGGGCTGGCTCGTTCGCGGGGAGCGCACGCGGACACGGCCGATGGCGACGCCCCCTGCACCTTCAGCTTCCACAGCGCCTTCGAAGACCCCGCGACCCCGCCCGATGCGCCCGAGCGCTGGAGCATCGAGGTGCGCTGCGTCGCACTGTATGACTGAGGGCGGACGGCCGCCCCCGGCGTGCGGGGCCTCGATCACGCAGACGAATCGCGGGTCGGTTCGCAGATCGCGAGAGGTATTGTCACATGTTGAATCCTGAAGGCCGGGTGATCATGGTCTCCGGTGCGAACCGCGGGATCGGCCGGACCATCGCGGAGTCGCTCTACGGGTCCGGCTACACGATGAGCCTCGGTGTCCGGGATCCCGCATCGCTCGCCGCGGTGACGGAAGGGTGGGATCCGGCGCGCCTTCTCACCGCCCGCTACGACGCGCTCGACCAGGCATCACACCGCGAGTGGGTCGACGACACCGTTGCGCGTTTCGGTCGCATCGACGGTCTGATCAACAACGCCGGTATGGTGGTACGGGTGCGGGTGGAGGACGACAAGGACGCGGCGCTCGACGAGATGTGGGCGGTCAACGTGAAGGCGCCGCTCTCGATGATCCGAAACGCGCTGCCGCACCTGCGGCGCAGCGGCGCGGGGCGCATCATCAACGTCGCCTCCATCGCCGGCAAGATGGTCTACAACAACAACGTCGGCTACGCGATGACCAAGTTCGCGGCCGTCGCGCTGTCTCACGCCGCCCGCCACGCCGGCTGGGACGATGGCGTGCGCTGCACCGCGCTCTGCCCGGGCTTCGTCGCCACGGACATGACGGCCGACGTCGAGACCTTCCCGCACGATCAGATGATGAAGCCGGCGGACATCGCCGAGATCGTGCTGACGCTGCTCGCGCTGTCCAACAACGCGTCCGTCGCCGAGCTCGTGGTCAACTGCCGGAACGACCTGACGATGTGACGACCGGGCGGCGCCGCACGATGGAGGACAACGCGGCGAGGGGCGTTCTCCTACAGGAGTTTCTCCTCAGCCGGACGTGGCCTCGTCGAAGGCATCGGTGTTCGATACGTCGTCGAGGGAAGCTTCTTGCAGATCTCCATGTAGTTGCGTTTGCGTCGCGTGTACTCCGTCTCGTTGTAGATCTCGCGAAACAGCCAGCGCATCCCGGCCTCCAACTCTTCCACGCTCATGTGCATCGGGCGAAAGTTGACATCGAACAAAGTGCAGCGGTCCCAGTAGCGATCCTCGAGCAGGCGACCCTCGCGGTGCAGACGTGCGTACAAAGGGGTTCCGGGAAACGGGGTGAGCACGGTGACCTGGACCTCGAGCAGGCCGGACCGATTCACGAAGTCCTTGATCTGGGCGAATATGTCCGGCGTGTGGCTGTCGAGCCCGACGACGAAGCAGCCGTTGACGGTGACGCCACGGGACTGAATCCGATCGATGGCATCGAGATAGCCGTCGGCCCACTTCCGCTTGCGATCGTGGGGGTCGAGGCCCACCAGGTCGCGCGCGCCGGGACTCTCCAATCCGATGAGAATCTGGCGGCACCCGCTTTCGGCGAGCAAGTCGAGCAGTGCCTCGTCTCGCGCGACCGAGACGTCGGTCTCGGTGAACCACTGGATGCCGAGCGGTGCGATCGCCCGCAGGAACCGCTTCCCCCAGCGCGGGTTCAAGAAAGTGTTGTCGTCGGCGAACTCGAAGAACGGGTGCTTCGTCACCGCGAGAGCCGAACGAATCTCGTCGACGGCAAGCTCGACGGGCTTCTGCTGAAACGCCGACGTGATACGGAGGCTCGCCGCGCAAAACTCGCAGTTTAACGGACACCCGCGCGAGGTCTGCACGGTGATTCGATTGTAGGGCCGCCCCGCGAGCAGGTCGAAGCGCGGCTTTGCGTAGTGTGGGGGTCGGAAGACGTCGGATCGCCGCCCCTGGTATCGACGTTGAAGCCGGCCCGCCTCGAAGTCATCGATGAGTCGGGGCCATGCACCCTCTGCGCCGTTTACGACGATGCTGTCGGCGTGCTGGGCCGCCTCGTCCGGGCACAGTGTGACATGGAGTCCCCCGAGGACGACGGGAATCCCGTGCGCGCGGTAGCGGTCCGCCAGGGCGTAGGCCTCGTCGATTTGGGCCGAATACGAGGAGATGCCGACCAGATCGAACGGCTCAAGCGCTGCATAGTCATCGAGGTCCGCGACCTCGCGGTACTCGACGTCGACATCCTCGGGGGTGAGACCCGCCACGGTGAGAAGACCGAGGCTCGGAAGGGTGGCGATCACCCGGCCGCGATTGACGAATTGCGGTAGCGTTACGCCGAGCGCGGCGAGCTCCGGCGTGCGCACACGCACGCCACTCATGGCAATCAGACCGACCTTCATCGTTGCTTCTCCTGTTCGTTTCGGACGTGGGTGCAGATGTCGCGCAGGGATCGAAATTCATCGAGACGCTCGTCGGGAAAGGTCACGTTGAAACGCTTCTCGACGGCAGCCAGGAGTTGAAGTGCCGTGAGACTGTCAATGCCGAGTTTCTCGACGAGATCGTCCTCCGGTCGGACGTCGTCGACGTTCTTGATCGAGACCCTGGACAACAGCCGATGCAGCTCGCGTTCCAATGTCATGACGTCGGCTCCGACTCGTGGAAGGCCCCCGCCACGGCGCGTCGGCGAAGCTTTCCGGCTGCCGTTCGAGGCAGCGGGAATTGCGCCCTGATCATCTCGGCGATGCGGAATTCCGGCGGCGCGGCCGCGCGGCAGCGCTCGAACTCGCGCTGTACTTCGCGCTCCGTGCGATCGGAAACGACGACCAGCGTGGGCCGGTCGTTGCCGTTCGCACCGGGCACGGGAATCACGCAGTGCTCAGTGAACAGACGGGATGCGTAATACGGTTCGATCTCCTCTGGATAAATCGTCATACCGCGATCGGTAACCATGGCTTCCTTGCAACGCCCGAGCACCGTGAGATAGCCGCGCTCGTCCATGCGACCGACGTCACCGGTATTCAGCCAGCCGTGAGCGAGGGCACGACGCGTGTCGTCTGGGGCCCCCAGATATCCCTCCATGAGCGACGGCCCGTTGACTCGAATCTCGCCGGAGGCCGTGGTGCGGAGCTCGATGCCGGGCAAGGGCCGACCCACGGAGCCCGGCGGACACTCTGCCAGGTTGCCGAGTGTCACCACGGGGCCGGCCTCGGTGAGACCATAGCCCACCTCGATCTGCAGATCGACGGCCCGCGCAAGCGTTGCCCAGGACGGATCGACGGCAGCGCCCCCGAGGCCGACGACGCGCAAGGAAGAGCCGATCCGGGCACGCACGGCGCTCCTGATGCGCTCGGCGATCGCCCCGTCCCGCGCGGCTCCGATCGAACGCGCGCACTCGGCCGGCCGCCGCTCGCGGCCGCTCTCTGCAATCACGCCCTCGTCGACGAGCTGGTCGAGGACCTCGCGATACAGAGCGTCGAGGAGCGCCGGCACGCACAGGGCGTGGGTGATGCCGTGCTCGCGTGCGATGCTCAGCAGGCGGTGGGGAAGCAGCGTGCCGGGGTAGACGATTCTCGATCCGCAGCTCAAGGGCCCAAGCATTCCTACCATCAGCTCGAACAGGTGCCAGGGCGGCAGCAGGGACAGAAACGCGTCCTGCGGCTCGGCGCGCCGGACGCCGAGCAGGGCGCGCAGGTTGGCACGCAGGTTCGCGTGGGTGAGCACAACGGCACGCGGATGTGACGTGCTTCCCGAGGTGAATGCAATGACTCCCGCGGGGCAGCGCGTGCTCCGAGCAAGCGCCGCAGAGCGGCTGGCGAATAGCGTCTCGAGATCAAGGCCGATGCCGTGCGGCGCCGCGGCTGAACGAGATGACGCGATCACGGCCGCCGGCTGCGCCAGTCGCATGACGGTCGTCAAGCGGGTCGCGTCCGTGTCCGCGGCGACGGGAATCACCGTAAGCTCGGCGCCGAGCACGGCAAAGAACGCTGCCGCCCATTCCGGGCGCGGCTCGAGCGCGAGGACCACGCGATCGCCCGGATCCAGGCCTCGCGCTCGAAGCGTACTCGCGCCCCGGCAGGCGAGGTCGAGGAGTTCGCGGTAGCACAGCGAGAGCGGGGCGTTCGGTACCGCCGATACGGTGGCGGGGTGATCGGGGAAGCGCTCCGCCGCATCGACGAGCACGGTAGCAAGTGATTGCATCATGTTGAGTTCCTCTTTGCCCAAAAACCGAATGCGGCCATCGCGAGGGCGACGCATATCGACAGCGCCGGTAGCGGCAGCAGGTACTTGGCGGCCGGAAACACGGCCGCCGCGAACAGCGTGATCGGCAGCAGGACGTTGCCGAGGTTCATGGCGGTGGCGGTGACTCGCAGCGCCGCGGCGCACAGCCCGAGCTCGTGCAGGCTTCGGGCGAGTTGCAGGTTGACGAGTGCGAGACCGAAAAACGCGACATGGCCGAGCCTGGCTAGCCTCCGCGGGGTGTCGTCGTAGGCGCCCAGCCACGCGGGCTCGCTGAGCGGCCCATCGAACGACCACAGACCGAGCACCAGCCCGGTCGCGGCACCGAGCACCATGCTCGTCCATGCGATCCGCTGACTCCGGCCACGCAGCATGCGCACAAGTTCGAAGCGGCGCAGCGCAGGGTAGGGCACCGCGAGGACGCCGCGTCGCCGCTCGGACAGCGGCCGCGCGCCGTTCGCTCTTGCCGAGCTCATGGGTTGCCTCCCGCGCCGTTGGCGGCACGCAGTCGGACGGCGTCCACGAGCGATCGGACGTCCGCCGCCCAGGTGGGGAGCACCAGGCTGATCAGGATCTCTTGCAGCGCCGACACGGCGTATACGCCCGCTGCGACACGCAACAGCCAGCTCGGACCGTCCGCGAACGCGCACAGCACAGCGAGGGCCACGACGGTTGCGGCGACCCGATTCAGCTGGGCGTGATAGCTCGTGAATCGTCCGAACTTGATCAGCCCCACGAGCGACGGCAACACGAACGCCGTGCTCAGGGCAGCGATGGCGAATCCCTCGGCGCCGTACAACTCCGGACGCAGCCACAGCACGCACGCCGGCAAGGCCAGGTAGGTCAGCCGGTCTGCCGTCGAATCGAGACGTGCGCCGTGCTCCGAGACCAGGCCGAGACGACGGGCCAGATACCCGTCGGCAAAGTCGGTCGCGTAGGAAATCGCCAGCACGCCCACAAAGGCGGCCTGCAGCCCCAGGAACGCGAGCAACAGCAGCAACGGTACGAGGCCGATGCGGGTTAGGGTGAGCGCGTTAGGTAGCGTGTGAATGAGTGACATGATGCACCTCCACAGGCCCGCATCAACGAAGCAGTGTCGGCACGGCCGTCGACAGCCAGGGCACGTAGGTGACGACGAGGACAGCGGCGGCCAGCACGGCGGCCAACGGCAGCACAGCCCGGCACAGCTCGGGCATGGGCTTGTCGAATCGATAGGCGGCGAAGAACAGGTTCATGCCTACCGGTGGTGTGAGAAACCCGAGCTCGAGGTTGGCAAGAAAGATCACGCCGAGGTGTATCGGGCTCACGCCGAAGGCGAGCGCGACGGGAACCAGCAGCGGTGTCATGATGATGACGGCCGAGTAGACGTCCATCAGGCAACCGACGACCAAAAGCAGGATGTTGAGCGCCAGCAGGAACGTCCAGCGCGAGTCGATGCTCGCCGTCACCCATTCCAGCACCCGGTCCGTTACCTGGGCGTCCACCAGGTAGTTGGTGAAGCCGAGCGCGACGCCGAGTATGAGCAGTATGCCGCCGACCATCAGACCGCACTCGGCCATGACGCGCGGCAGGTCCGTCGACCAGCTGAGCTCACGGCGTACGAGCACCGTCACCACGAAGGTGTACGTCGCCGTGAGCGCGGCCGCTTCCACCGGCGTCGCGTAACCCGAGAAGATCGACACAATGGCCACCAGAGGGGTCAACAGCTCCCAGCCGGCGGCTCGAACGGCGCGCCAGGCGCGCCGGCCATCGAAAGGCCGGCGATGCCGCAGGCGTGGTGCGTGCCGCACACCCCACACCGCCACCAGCAGCGCCAAGACGGTCGCGGGCAGCGCCGCGCCGAGGAACATCTCGGTGATGTTCACCTCGGCGACGATGGCATAGAGAATCAACGGCATGCTGGGCGCGATCAGTATTCCCGGCAGCCCGCTTCCGATGACGAGCGCGAGCGCGTTGCGTTCGCGGTGTCCGGCCGCGATCAGCATCGGAAGCAGCAGCCCGCCGAGCGCCACCACGGTCACACCGGACGCGCCGGTGAAGCACATGAAGAGGACGCAGCACGCGACCGTTGCCAACGCGGCTCCGCCGCGGAGTCCGCCGAACAGCCGGTCGAAGACGCGCACCAGACGGCGCGGTGTGCCGCCCTCGGCGAGCAGGTAGCCGGCCAGCGTGAACAGCGGAATGGCGGGCAGGCTGGGATGGCCGAACAGCCGGTAATGGTCGAGAGCCACCGAGGCGATGGGCACGCCGTCACCCGAGAACAGAATCAACGCGGCGCCACCGAGCGCGACGAACACCGGCGCGCCGGCGACCGCGGCGGCAACCAGCACGCACAGGGCGACCGGCACGAACCAGGCGTGCGCGGCTGCGGTCCCGGCAAGCACCAGCATGGCTGCCGCGGCGGTGGCGACCAGGACCCGAGGACCGGGTGTGGTACCGGCGTTGCGCACCAGACGCACCGCCATCAGC
>JBFEOO010000098.1:0-9928 GCA_041550555.1 Arenicellales bacterium | reverse complement strand
TGCTCGGCGTTATTGGAGATGTACCTGCAAATATTCATCTTGTTCTCGATACCGCGAATCGCATGCCCGGCGACGAGCCGTCCCCCGACACGCTATTTGGGATCTGTACCAGACGACTAGACCTGGTTCCTCGCCTTCACTATGATTTCGTACAGCTGGAGTGACGCGTAGCCCCGGGCGACGTACCAAACCAAGAGCGACGGGACGCGATCGAACGAGCGCTTTTCAACGACTCGAAGGTATGGCCAATCAGTGAGCAATGCGCCCAATAACGCGCCGGCTTCGGTGGCGCAGGAAACGGCCGATTTACCGCAACACGTTCGCCGAGACGAGCTGGGGTTACCTGCGCCTTACGTTGCACCTAACTCTTGGGTGAAACATCGTCTCGCCGAAATATGGAGGACCGCACTCAAGGTCGAGCCCATCGGAATTGACGATAATTTCTTCGATCTTGGCGGTGACTCCCTGTCCGCCGCGGAAATCTTCAGCAACATCGAAGAAACGTTCCATGTGCGGCTTCCGCTCGGCGAGCTGTTAAAAACCGGCACGGTCAGACTGCTTGCCGACCGCCTGAAAAAATTAGATCTTACGGACAATCAGGATGTCCTCGCTCCGGTGAGATCATCAGGGGAGCGAGCACCACTGTATCTGGTTCACGGTTTACCTGGCACGGTGCTTTTCGCCAACGTGTTGGCGCCGCACCTCTCAGCTGACCGGCCCGTCTACGGAATACAGGCACCGATTTACGACGGATGCCCAATCGATCAGGCATTGGATCTAACGGTCGCAAGCATGGCCACCCGCTCCCTATCTGTCGGCAATTCGTCTGGTACAGTCGCAGGGCCCCTATAATTTGGGCGGATGGTGTGCGGGAGCAGTGGTCGCGTTGGAGATGGCGCAACAATTGGTTGCTCAACAGGAAACGGTTTCGGCGCTTATTTTGCTTGACCCCCCGACTGAAAAGCCGAGACTGCTCGCCCGGAGGGGTGAGCGTCGTGATCCCGAGGCAGTCATAAGGGAAAAGGCGTCGATGCCGGGCGAGAGCAATGCGACTGTACCCTTCAAACATGCGTTCTTGAGAGCATACAATCAATACCGCCCCCGGCCTTACTCGGGGCCGGCGGTATTCATCTCCAGTGATGAGAACTCACGGCGTATTCTGGCCGGAGACTCTTGGTGGAATCAGATACTGGGTAAGGGGGCAAAGGGTTTCCTGCTTCAAGGCGTCAGACACCAAAATCTTTTTCGTGACGAACTGCCAATGTTGGTCGAAGTCATCAACCGCACGCTCGAAGGGGCTTAAACGTGGAATTGACTGACGTTACCTAACAAGACCGGCGGTCGACCAGCGTTGCGCTGGTGTTATGCGCCACGAAGTGTCAATAAAAGGGAGGGGGTGTTCGTGCATTCGAGTATAGGCAGCATAAGCGCCTGTTTTGCTGACTTCCCCGGTCGATTCAGCTCATCGACTAGGCGCGCAATCACCTCTCTTCGAAGTCGTTTTTTGAGCTAACTTTTTTTGGCCCGGACCCTCTGGAATTGGGACGATTGGGATATCAAACAGTTGTTCGATTCTGCCGGCGTCACTGTTGGCGCCGCTCGTAATCTCCCCCAAATTTGGAAAAAACTTCCATTCAAACGAGGTGCATTGGATCTCCGAGGGGTCGAAGTTCGGTGCTGATTCACGCGCCAACGGTCAGCTCGCCTGTTAGGCCTGTTAGGTGGCGTCAGCTAACTATATGGCCAGATGATGGCCTTTTATTGAGAGGCGCGATTTTCGGCGCGAATAGCTAAATGACTCGTCCCGGCCGAGCAGGTGATCCTGTCGTAGACGTTTGTCCTTTTGTATCAACAGGATCATTACAAGGAAACATTCCGGGTAAGAACTAGGCTGATTCCACCCCGAAACAGCGTCGATTCGTACTCACTGCACGACCTCGCACACGCGGCGCCGAGCGGTCCGAGGATTCCAGAATTCCACGGTGCCCGGAGCTAGATCGGCGAAGCGATGCAATCCAGCGGGTCATCATCGAGCGGATGCGCCCACTCGTGATCGAGTGGATCGCCACGACCAAGCCGGGGGGTTCACCGACCGCGACCGCCGAGTAGCACCCGTCGATCGCCGCCCTCCGCTCTTGCGGCACCGTGGCACGGCGGCGTGCCCCTTCGGGTTGGCGCGGGTGTCACGTGGCACGCGCGAGGCTCGCGCAATCGATGGGGGCCTCCTGTTCGGGGACAATCTCGATGGCACCGTCGTCGACGATCACCTCGACATGGCCCGAAAAGCCGTTATTGACCCGGCCATGAAATGTTTGAGTCACGCGGCATAGCGCACAGGTCGATGTTCGAAGTACTTGCGCACCCGTGTTGGTGACTTCTGCAGCTTCCGCATGTGACTCACCGTCGCCTTCGTCAACTGCCGCTTCGTTCGCGCAGGCGCTTTGGTGGTCACCGCCGCCTTGAGGTCGGCATTCAAGCACTCGTCGGGGTTGAGCTCCGGGCTGTAGGAGGGCAGATAGAACACCTCGATCAGATCATGGTGTTTGTTCAACCACGCCTTGACCTTCAGGGCGTGATGGACTCGCAGGTTGTCGAGGATCAGAAATACCTTCGACGGCGCGTCTTTGACGAGACGCTTGAAGAAGCCAATGAGTTTCTGCGCATTCATCGCTCCCTCGAATGCCATCCAGCGCACCTTGCCCTGGTTCGTCACCGTGGAGATCAGGCTCAAGCTCTCCCGACGGTGATTGACCCGGATGACCGGGGTCTGGCCCCGAGGGGCGTAGCCGCGGCCGCGCACATCGTCCGAGCGCAGCCCCGTCTCGTCCCCCCAGTGAATCTCGGCCCCCTCGCGCTTGGCCCGTTTCGCGATCGCTGGGTAGTCCGTCTCCAGCCAGCGTTGGACCTCTGCCGGACGCTGTTCGTAGGCACGCCGGATCGGCTTCTGTGGCGTAAAACCCCAGCGCTTGAGGTAGTGTCCGACCGTACGTACCGGAAGCAGCAATCCGAACTGGGCCTCGATCAGCTCTCGAACCGCCACCCGGTTCCACAGCGCAAACTCAAGCTTCAGCTGATCCGGGGTTTTCTCGACAATCATCCGTCGAATCGCCCGTTCCTGCTCCGCCGTCAACGTGCGCCCGTCGCCGACCCGACGCCCGCGGCGCTTCACCGCCACCGCCTTCCATCCGCCACCCAGATAGGCCTTATGGGCTGCGATGATCGTCGGTGCACTGAGCTCGGTTTGCGCCGAGACCTCGGCCAGTTTCATCCCGCTCAAGCGAAGCTTGACCGCGCGCCGACGACGCTCGTTGAGTACATCAATCGAGAGGTGTCTAGAGTCTTGTCGTTTCATGCATCGAATGATACGACAATTCACCCGAATAGTTAAATATTATATGGCCGGGTCAATAACGTAGACGGGAACCTGCTGCGCGTCTAGCCACGAACGGGCACGCTCCGCGCGTTGGTCGCACCAGAGCCACTGCGGCGCCGGCACGAGCGCGTAACGCGGTTTCACTTTCTCGAAAAACGATTCGGTGGGCAGCGACCTTCCGCCATGATGGGGCACCTTCAGAACATCGGCCGCTAGCGCGTCGGCGAGGTGCTCCGTCAGGTGAGCGCCGGTAAACTCGTCGATATCGCCGGTGAACAAGATCCGAACGCCCTCGCTCGTCAACAGCATCAGCTGCGACAGGCCGTTGACCCGCCGCACCTCGGGGGGCGGGTTGGCTGCATCGGAGGCGAACAGCGCAGTGAGTGCGACACCGTTGCCGAGATCGAAGCGCTGACCCGTCTGGATTGCGGACACGGGAATACCGGCATCGATGACCGCCGCGACGTGATCCGACGCGTCGGCGTGGTGACACCCCCACGGCCGTTCTGCGTCGCAGAGGCTCTCGCTCGGCACCGAGAAGGACACCTCGCCGATCTCGACGCCGGAGCTCAGTAGCGGAATCAAACCCTCGTAGTGGTCTCGGTGAGCGTGCGAGATGAAGACGTGGTCGATACGGGTGACGCCTCTCTCCCGCAGCAACGGGACGAGCCGCTCGCGCGCAGGTTCGCGATAGCCGGCGTCGATCAGGATCGTTTTCCCGCCCCGCACCTGGACGAGATGCGCGTCGCCCTGGCGCTGCGTGTGATTGACGTCGACCATGGTCCAATGGAAATCCGGGCCGATGTCGAAGGCCTGTACCGCCCAGGTGCGCACGACGAGCATGGGGCTGTCGAACATGTCGCGGTTGTGATGGACAACCGCGCCGACGACGGCGCCCAGCAGGAAAACGGCAACATACCTCTTCAATGCTCCATATTCCCTATCGGGCGGTGGGCGTCGAGGACTTCGATTCCCCGACGGCGTTGCGGAAGCGAATCCGACACTCGACGAGGTCCAGGCTGGGCCGGAAGTCGGCAGATGGGCCAAACGTCACTGGGCATACCGAGCAAGCAGTTTGCAGATTGGCGAGTTCGGTGCGACCCCGTCTTGACGAGGGATCAACATGATTGACGTGGAGCTTGATCTCGGGTAGACGACGACCGCAAACAACACATGTAACGCTATCGTGGCGAACTTGCAAATCGAAGGGAATGCGGTATTGCGCGCGCCCTCTGGCGGGGAGATGGCGGTGACGGAGTGCTCCGTCGCAATGCACGGCCAGCCTTCAACCGCGCCTTCGCCGTCCCTGGTTCATCGATCACGATCCGACGTATATCATCAAAATAATAGTTTTTCCATGCGGCGGCGCGGCCTATGGCGAGATACAGCTCAATGACTCGTCCCGGCCGAGCGGGTGATCTTGTTGTAGACGTTGTACTTGCCCGACGGCTTGTTCATGGGGATACGCTTGACCTCGGTCAGTGTGGACGCGTCGTAGACGACGACGGCGCCGTCGACTTCCCAGATGCTGACCAGAGCGTAGCGCCCGTCGCGCGTGAACTCGACGTGCGCGGCCGTCTTACCCGGCGCCGGCCGCAGGGTCTCGACGATCTCGAGCGTACGCTTGTCGATGACGTGCACCGCATCGCGGTGCGGCCCGAAGAACACGTCAGTCCACGCGTAGGGCGTGTTTTCGTGGCTGCGCATGAAAAAACCGGGACCGAGGGTCTCGATGCGTTTGACGGTGGACCAAGTCTTCATATCGATGACGCTCACCACCGGCTCTTCCAGGTTCGGTGATGCCAGCACGGGGTGGCCGTCGTATTCCCAAGTGATCCCCGAGCCCAGGTGGGGCATGCCCGATAGATCGATGTCGGCGATCTTGCGCCCCACGAGCAGGTTGACCACCTGACCGTTCTTGGCATTGCGCGCTGCACCTACCAGGTGCTCGTAAGGCTGGTCGAAGAAGAAATCGTCGAGATAATCATCGAGCCGGATACGGCGCACCGGGAAGCGTTCGAGCTCGGGGGGGCCCTCATAGCGGTAGTCGTGAACGCGCCCGTAGTAGGTTGGATCGTCGGCGTAGGAAATCTCCCATACTTCCGGTATGTCCTTGAGCGCGGCGATGAAGCTCTCGCGCGGAGCAGCGTCGTAGACAGCGCTCACCCGCGAGCTCTGCCCCTGATCGTCCTGCACGTCGAATATCTTGATGGGAGCGAGATCGCCGGCGTCGAGCAGCACGAGGGTGTGCGGGAGATAGTTTGCCGCCATCACGTAACGCCCGTCACCGGAGACGGCAATGTTGCGCATGTTGATGCCGGCGCGGACCTCGACCACCGTCTTCAGGTTGTAGAGATCGAACTTGCTGATCCAGCCGTCGCGAGAGCCGAAGTAGACGAAGCGTCCGTCGGGCGAGTACTTGGGCCCGCCGTGCAGCGCGAAACGCGTGGCGAAACGATGAATCGGCTCGAACCGGTCTCCGTCGAGCACGGTGGCGTGATGGTCGCCGGTCTCGACGACGATGAACAGATTGAGCGGATCGGCCTCGAACACCGGCGAATCGGGCAGCGCATCGGGCGCGGTATGCTCGACGCGGGACGCTTGAATCTCGCCCACACCCCACCTCGGCAGGTAACCGAGCGGCGTGTAGACGTAGTCGACCAGGCTCTCGATGGCGTCGGCGTCGAGGCGGCCGGCGAAGCCCGGCATCTGGGTCGCCGGACGGCCGTTGCTGACCACGGACACCGCGCCCTGCCGGCGCAGGCGCTTGAGGTTCTCGGGCAGCAGCGCCGGCCCCAGCCCGCCGAGACGATCCGGCCCGTGACAGGCGGCACAGTGCGCCTGGTACAGCGCTGCCGCCCCGCCTGGCGCCCCCTGGGCGTCACCGCCGAGCAGCGACAGCGCCGCCGCGAGCAGCGCCGTCGCGCCGCGCCGACCGGAAACGACCGCGCTCACGCTACGTTGGCGCGATTCGCGCCGAGCCCGATCTCCTCGTCGGAGAGATAGCAGCCGGGATCGGCGGCCCAGGGATTGCCGCTGAGCTGCAGCGCCCGTATGCGCGTGTTGCCCCCGCAGATATCGAAGTGGGCGCAGCCCGCACAACGCCCCGAGATGCGTCTCGGCACGGCTTTCAGACCGGCCATGATCGGATCGCTCGTGTCGGGCCAGATCTCGGAGAAGGCCCGTTCGCGCACGTTGCCGAGACTGTAGTGCCACCAGAAGGTGTCGGGGTGCACGTTGCCCAGGTTGTCGATGTTGGCGATGTTGACGCCCGACGCATTGCCGCCCCATTGCGCGAGCTTGGCGCGCAGGTGCGGCGCGGCGTCGGGAAAGCGCTCTCTCACCCAGTGAAGCAGATAGACGCCGTCGGCGTCGTTGTTACCGCTGACGAACTCCGTGCGCCTTCCCGCAGCCGCGTGACGATAGCTGACATCGAACAGCAGGTCCATCGCCCAGCGGGTGGTAAGGTGAACAACGTCCGACTTGCGGTTCTTGTTGCCGCGCCCGGCATAGTTCAGGTGCGAGAGGTAAAACTTGTCGACGCCCTCGTCTTCCATCAGGCGGATGAGATCCGGCAGCTCGTGCGCATTGTCCTGGGTCATGGTGAAGCGCAGACCGACCTTCAGCCCGGCCTCCCGGCACAGCCTCACGCCCGCAAGCGAACGCTCGAACGCGCCCTGCGAGCGGCGAAAGCGGTCGTGCGTCTCGCGCATGCCGTCGATGCTCACACCCACGTAGTCGTAATCGACATTCGCCAGCGCGTCGATGAGCGTCTCATCGATCAGCGTGCCGTTGGTGGAGAGGCCGACGTAGAAGCCCAGCGACTTGGCCCGTCGCGAGATGTCGAAGATGTCGGGACGCAGCAGCGGCTCGCCGCCCGAGAGAATCAACACCGGCACACCGAACCCCTTGAGATCGTCCATCACCGTGAACACCTCGTCGGTGGAAAGCTCGCCGGGAAAATCCCGGTCCGCGGAGATGGAGTAACAGTGCTTGCAGGTGAGGTTGCAACGCCGGATGAGGTTCCAGATGACGACAGGACCCGGAAGCGGGCGGCGCGGCGATAGAGGCGTGGGCTCGACGAGCTCGCGCATGTAGTGGCTGATTCTGAACATGGCTTGATCCTAACCGACGAGCCGGAGGCCCGTCTTCTTGAGAATGCGTCGGCTGTAGAGCACCGCGTGGCCGCGGTCCGCCTCGCCGAGCAGCCCGGCGATGTGCTCGACCTTCGCCGCGACCTCGGCGCGCGTCTTGCCGTGCACCATGGCGAAAAGATTGTATGGCCACTGCGGCGGGTATCGCGGGCGCCGGTAGCAGTGGCTGACGAACGCCAGTGCGCCCACCTGCCGGCCGATGGGCCCGACCTCCGCGTCGGGCACGTCCCAGACGGACATGCCGTTGGCGGTGTAACCCAGCAGGTAGTGATTGGGCACGGCCGCGACGCGGCGGATAACGCCCGCCGCTTCGAGCCTGCGCAGGCGCGCCATCACCTCCTCCGCGCTCAGGCCGAGCCGCTCTGCGACGTCATGATAGGGCCGCGGCGTCAACGGCAGCCCCGCTTGGGTCTCGACGATGATGCGGCGGTCGACGGCATCACACGTCGAGCTTGAGACCGACATAGAACTCCTCCTCCTTGGGCATGGCGAACACGGGCAGCTTGGTCCGGGCCTCGATCTCGTCGATGACCTCGGCCACGCGCTCCGGTCGTTCGCTGGCGATGACGAACCACAGGTTGAACGCATGATCTCGCTCGTAGTTGTGCGCCACCTCGGGAAAGTCGTTGACCGTTCGCACCACACGCTCGAACGCGGCCGGCGGGACCGCCATAGCGGCCAGCGTCACCGCACCGCCCATCGCATCGGCGTTGTACATCGGACCGAACCGGGTAAGGACACCGGTCTCGAGCAGGCGCGCGAGCCGCGCGAGCAGCTCGGCCTCGGTCAACTCGAGCGCCGTCGCCACCGCCGCAAAGGGGCGATCGACAATCTCGATGCCGTCCTGCAGCCGGTTGACGATACGCCGATCGATCGCGTCGAGCGCCGGCGCACCGTCACCGCGGGCCGGCGCCCGCCCCGCCGAGCATCTCGCCGATGCGCTCGATGATGCGCCTGCGCTCATTGCCGGGGTCGTCCAGTCTCGGCGCATGACGCCGGCTCACGGGCCGCCCCCCCAGGCAGCTCCTCGGCGGCGGCGTCGATGCCGCGATAGCGCGCACCGCACTGCTTGAAACGACGCACGCTGAACAGCACCTCCCGTTTCAACCCGCCCATGCCGCACTGCGCGACGATGCAGGCGAGCTCGGCGAGCACCGTCTCGCGGCTCTTGCCGTGGATCATGCAGAACAGGTTGTACGGCCACAGCGGCAAGCGGCGCGGCCGGCGGTAGCACAGGCGCACCGCCTCGCAGCGCGCGATGCGGCGTCCGAGCGCGGCGACCCGCTCGTCGGGCACGTCCCACACCACCATCGCATTGGCCCGATAGCCGAGCTCGTGATGGCGTACGACGACGCCCATGCGCTTTATGACGCCGTCATTCACCATGTGCTCGATGGTCGCGATGACTTGCCGCTCCGTCATGTCGAGGGCAGCGCCGATACGCGCGAAGGGCCGGCTGGTCAAGGGCAGCCCTCCTTGGATGTGCGCGATCAGCGCCGACGCGAGACCATCGAGCTGTCTGGGCCCCGCCAGCGCCTTGCCGGCGACAGGCGCTGCGGCGCGCACGGGCTTGCGCGGTGCACCGCGCATGTCCTCGCCCGCTTCCGCGAAGTCGATCTCGAAGCCGAGATCGATGAAGTAGTCTTCGAGCAGAGGCAGATCGAGCACCGGCAGGCCGCTGGCCGTCTCGATGCGGCGCAGCGTCGTCCGTAGCATGGGCGCATCGGGTGCCGTGGCGACGAACCACAGGTTGAAACGGTGCGCACGCTCGTAGTTGTGGTTGACGTTCGGCGAGGCGCTCACCAGCGTGGCCACCGCGTCGAGACGCTCCGCCGGCACCGCCATCGCCGCCAGCGTGCTGGCGCCGACGGCGTTGGGCCGGAACACGGGGCCGACGCGGCTCACGACGCCGTGCGCCGCGAGCCGGCGCAGCTCGTCGAGAACCGTCTGCTCAGGTACGCCGAGCTCGTGCGCGATCGCCGCAAACGGCGCCGGTGTCAGCGGCAGGTCGCGCTGGAAATCGTTGACCAGTCGCCGTTGCAGCGGCGCGAGCGCCGCCACGCCCCGAGCGGCGGGGAGCGGCGCCGTGGCTGTGCTCGCCGTCGACTTCACAGACCGATCCTGTGGGCGCGCGCCGTGAAGAAGATGCCGCTCGGCTTCTCGACATCGAGCTCCGCCAGCTGCTCGAGCGACGCCGTGTCGAACACCTTCACGCGATTCTCATCACGCACCGACACCCAGACCTGCTCACCGCGCGGGGTGAACTCCATGTGCATGACCGCCTTGCCGGGCTCGAGCGTGTTCACGACCGTCAACGTCGACACGTCGATTATCTGCAGGACGTCGTTGCGGGGGTGCGCGAAATTCACCCACACCTGGCGCTCGTCGGGCCGCGCCATGA
>JBFEOO010000097.1:0-10573 GCA_041550555.1 Arenicellales bacterium | reverse complement strand
GGTTCGCTAGTGGTGGAGGTCGGCGCAGCGGCCCGGACCCTCGAGCAACGCTATCCGCGTGTCCCCTTCACCTGGCTCAGCGCGACCGATGGAACCACACCGCTCCTGCTGCTGACCGCCAAGCAGCTCGAGCAGCATGCGGCTGAGCTGTGCCGATGACAGCTCCGCCCGGATCGTGCTGCCTGCCGCCGTCACGAATACGAGCGCTAGACCTCGATCATCTCGAAGTCGTCTTTGCTCGCCCCGCAGTCCGGACACACCCAGGTCTCCGGGATGTCTTCCCAGCGGGTACCGGGTGCGATGCCCTCGTCGGGCAGACCCTTCTCTTCCTCGTAGAGAAACCCGCAGATCACGCACATGTAGACTTTGTACTCCATCGCCTCTACTCGTCCCTCATGGGGTGGCAGCCGACCCGAGCGGTCGAGCGCAAAGCGCTCGATTGTATACCGCGCGCTTCGACCACGTCGCGCAACCGTACTACAATGACGCCGGTGATGGTCGGCGCTCGGTGCCCTGGCGCGGAGACGGTATCGCTGCCGCGCGCCGCCGCCCGGCGCGTGGCCAGCCCACCCCTGGCGGCGTAGCAACGATCGTCGCTGCCGACGGTGTGATTGGCGGACGGCGCGGCGGCTTCCGCCGCGCCGAGCGGCGGCCGCGTCAAGGGCGCCGACTCCCTGCCCTGCGGCGGTGTCTCGGCTGCGCGCCCCGAGCCCGGTGCTGTGCATGCACGCACTACGCCGCGCGAGCCACCCAAGCGCGGGCAGTCGACCCTGATCGTCCCGCCCCGGCGACACCGTCGAAGGGGCAGTGCGGAGTGGCACCGCAACCGAGGTCTCGTTGGTCATGCCGGGCCACCGCGGCAGTTCCGGCTCGCGCCGCCACACCGTGAATAACGTCGCGCTTAACACGGAGCCCTGTGCATTCATGAACACGTCGAACACGCTCTTCGAGAACGCCAAGCGCGTAATACCTGGCGGTGTCAACTCACCGGTCCGCGCCTTCAAGTCCGTCGGCGGGGATCCGCTGTTCATCGCCCGCGCCAAAGGCGCTTACGTCTTCGACGAGGCCGGTCGACAGTACATTGACTACGTCGGATCCTACGGGCCCACCATTCTCGGCCACGCCGATGCGAGAGTCGTCGCGGCCGTCATCGAAGCGGCCCGCAAGGGGCTCAGCTTTGGTGCGCCGACCGTCGCCGAGACCGAGATGGCCACGCTGCTCTGCGAGCACGTCCCGTCGCTCGACAAGGTGCGAATGGTGAACTCGGGCACCGAGGCTACGATGAGCGCGCTGCGACTCGCGCGCGGCTACACCGGGCGGGACAAGATCATCAAGTTCGAAGGGTGCTATCACGGCCACGCGGACGGGCTGCTGGTCAAGGCCGGTTCCGGCGCGCTTACGCTCGGCGTGCCCACGTCGCCGGGAGTGCCGGCATCGATGGCACAGCATACCGTCACCCTGGAGTACAACAATCTCGAGCAGGTTGAGCAGGCGTTTGACACGCTCGGCAATCAGATCGCCGCTGTCATTGTGGAACCGGTCGCCGGCAATATGAGCTGTGTGCCGCCGGTCGACGGCTTCCTGGCCGGCCTGCGCAGCGCATGCTCCCGTTACGGCGCCGTGCTGATTTTCGACGAGGTGATGACCGGCTTTCGCGTGCATCGGCAGGGCGCTCAAGGCCTCTACGGCCTGGAGGCCGATCTCGTCGCACTCGGCAAGATCATCGGCGGTGGCCTGCCGGTCGGCGCCTTCGGCGGGCGCGCGGCTATCATGGACCACCTGGCGCCCGACGGCGCCGTGTATCAGGCCGGGACCCTGTCGGGGAATCCCGTTACCATGGCCGCCGGGCTGGCGACCCTGCGCGCTGTGCTGGCAGACGGCTTCTTCGAGGCGCTGACGAGCAGGACCAAGACCCTCGTCGACGGCATCCGACAAGCGGCCGAGGATGCCGGTGTGCCGATCGCGACCAATCAGGTGGGAGGGATGTTTGGGCTGTTCTTCACGGACGCGGAGACAGTCAGCCGTTTCTCCGAAGTCATGGCCTGCGACGTCAAACGCTTCAACCGATTCTTCCACTCGATGCTGGCGTCGGGGATCAACCTCGCGCCCTCGGCCTTCGAGGCCGGGTTCGTATCCGCGGCGCACAGCGACGCCGATATCGAACGGACAGTGCAGGCGGCGGCCGAGGCGTTCACCGAGCTGCGCGGCTGACGCTGCGCCCACCGCGAGTCGCGTCCGGTCTCAGGTCGATCTCCACGGCAGGCCGAGGCGCACGACGTCTGCGAGCCGCCCGCAGACGCCGACGTCGAACCAATCCTCGATGAGACGGTAGGCAATCGAAACCGGCGGCGGGATTCGCAGCGCCTCTCCGACTATGGCGTCGCGCAGCTCGTCGCGGGAATACCATTGGGCATCATGCAGCTCGCCGTCGTGCAAGCGAATTGACGGATCGATGGCGTGCGCGGAAAACCCCAGCATGATCGAGCATGGGAAAGGCCACGGCTGCGAGGAATGATAGTGGACGCCGTTCACCGCGATTCCCGTCTCCTCGAACACTTCACGAACGACGGCGTGCTCGAGGGACTCCCCGGGTTCGACGAAACCGGCAATCACGGAGTATTGCCCGGGGGGCCAGCTGCGCTGGCGGGCCAGCAGGCATCGCTCAGCGTCGGTGACCGCGACGATCACCGCCGGATCCGTGCGCGGGAAGTGCGAGACCGCGCACCCGGCGTTCGCGCACACCAGGACATGGCCACCTTGAACGCTGCGCGTGGGGGCCCCGCACACGCTGCAGAAACGCTGCCGACGCTGCCAGTAGAGCATCGCCCGGGCATAGCCCAGCACCGCCGCATCGTGGCGATCGAGCGTCCGGCTCACCGACTTCAGATCGACGAAGCGGCCGGGAAATAGGTCGGCCCCCCCAAGATCCCTGAGATCTAACGCGAAGCAGGCGACGTCGTCGTCGCAGCCGAGGAAAACCAGCGGTGGGTCGTGTTCGAGCAGCGGCGATACCGTGTCTGCGCCCAGCACGACGGGCCGTGGCGAGAGGGCGTCGTCGATCAGGCAGTGCAAATCGAGCAGCGGAAAAAAACGGCTCGACGGCTGAGTCAGGCGCTCGCGCAACCACACCTCGTCCTTGCGACGCTCGAACGCCCTGTCGAGGGGCGTCGCTGAAAACCAGTTGAGCAACGATCGGTCGAGATGATTCATCGACTTCTCGGCTCGCGCAGCGGACCGGACAGCGCCGGCCGGCAGTCGCTCATTGCGCGGCCCGCGTCCGCAGGCGACGCCGCATCAGCTCGGCGATGGCGGTGCCACCCGGCGCGCCGGCCTGCTCCAGGGCGTCGATGACACCGCGCTGGTCGGCGCGGCTGCGGTTCTGGCTCAGCTTGAACTTGCCTTCCATGCGCTCGATCGTCATCTCGAAAGCCACTATCGCGCCGAGCATCTTGTCGAGCTGCCCAGGTGGCAGGTTCTCGACACGCCACGGCGCGTCCAGCGGCGACTCGTGAAGCGTCGTCAAACGCTCGACAATGCCCCGGACGCCGGCCTCATCCTCCATGACGCGCATCGCACCGCTCACATGAACCGCGCAGAAGTTCCAGGTGGGTACACCCGTGGCCGTGTACCACGACGGTGATACGTACGCATGCGGCCCGCTGAACACCGCCAGCGCCTGCCCCGCCGTGCCCAGATGTCGCCAGTGGGGGTTTGCGCGGGCGAGGTGACCCGAGATCGTCGCCGCTGGACGATCGAGCAGCATCGGCACATGGCTCACGAACGGCTCCGCGCCGGCGATGGACACGAGCATGCCGAAGCTGTGGCTCTCGATGAACGAGAACAAGGTGTCGTCGTCGGTTTCGCGGAAGTGATCGGGCAGATAGATGCTCACAGGACACCCTTGGGCGACCAGCGGGTGGCTGGACGCTACCGGTCGAGCACAGCTCCCCAGCCATAGGCCGCCATCGACAGCATACCGTAGCTGAAGCCGCGGTGCAGAACGTATCCCCTCGCCGCCTCGGGTGCGGCGCCCATCGCCACGAACAGCGGCATGAAGTGCTCAACGGTGGGATGATTCTGCGCTGCATGCGGCGCCTGCTCCAACCAGCGGGTCAGCGCGCGACGGTCGCCGCGGCTGACGACGTCGTGAAGCCATGCGTCAAACTCGGCGGCCCAGTCCGCGACCGGGCTGTCGATGGGCTGGCCCCGAAAGGCGCCGAGATTGTGGGTCGCGCCGCCGCTGCCAACGATCAGCACGCCGCGCTCGCGCAGCGGCGCCAAGGCGCCGCCGAGCACAAGATGGTGCTTTGCGCCGAGTGCCGACTGGACGGAGAGCTGGACCACCGGGATGTCCGCCGCCGGGTACATGAGCATGAGCGGCACCCAGCAGCCGTGATCGAGACCGCGGTGATGATCCAACCGCGCAGCCAGCCCCGCCTGCGTCAGCACCTCGACGATGTCGCGGGCGAGCGCCGGTTCGCCCGGCGCGGCGTAGCGCAATCGATAGAGGGCGTCGGGAAAGCCGTAGAAATCATGAATCGTCTCGGGCCGTGCCGACCCCGTCACGGCCGGTCGGTCGGTGTCCCAGTGTGCCGAGACGCAGACGATCGCCCGCGGTCGCCTGAGCTGCTGGGCGAGCCGTGTCAGGAACGCGCCGGTGGTGCGCGGCTCGAGGACCATGTGCGGGGCGCCGTGGGACAGGAACACGGCGGGCGCCAGGACGTCTCGCAGGACGGTCGCGGCGCTGCTCACCAAGATGCCCCGGCGAGCGGCGCGTCGCCCTCGAGGGCGCCGCCTCGAGCATCGGGGCCAACCGCGACCAACACCGCGTTCAATGGATTCCCTCGATGGTCAACCAACATGCGCCGAGGGCACCGCGGCCAGCTGCGCCGTCACGAATGCCTTCACGGCGTCGAGGTCCGGCTCGACATAGACCGCCTCCGGCAGTCCCTCGATATCAGAGCGGGCATCGAGATAGGCGACCAGCGGTCGTCCATAGCCGAGCGCCAGCGCTACCTCGCTGGCGGTGCCCGCCGAGCCCGGCAGCGCGATGATAACGGTCGAGGACAGCACGTTGAGGTGGTTGCGCGACAGCGGCTCGGTGCCCTGGGCACCGGTGAGCGGCAGGTGCGTGTAGATCGCAATCTCCACCCAGGGATTCGGGTAGCCGGACCTGGCGGCGCCATCGGCCCCGGCGGCCGGAACGATGCCGATCGAGCGGCCGCGGCGAACGGCTACCTCGCAGAACGCTCGGCTCACACTTTGCATCACACCGCCGCCGCCGCCGGTGAGCAGATGCACCCCGACGGTGGCCAGCCAGGAACCGATTACCCGGGCTCTTTCGTCGTGCGCGGCACGACCCGAACCCATGACACCGACGATCGGCAGGCGCTCCACCGACTGCATGCGCGTCGCCCTCCTGTGCTGCGGGTGCGGCAGCTGAGACGTTCACCGAACCGCCCGGTCAGTGTACCAGGAGCAAGGGGCGGACGACGGGCCCCGCCGGCGTTTTCCCCCGGGCAGAGGCGCTGCGGAGGCGGAGCGCGTAGGGCGCCGGCGATTGCCTGCCTGGCACGCGGCGGCAAGCGGCTCGCCCGCCGTCCCGGCGCTAGCAACTTCGCCGGCAGGCCACTAGAATCCAACGCCGGAAGGCTGCTCCGCACGACACATGGCGGAGCCAGCACAGCGACCCGGTGCGGCGGCCACGAGCACCGTCGACGAGGGGTCCGCGGCGGCGCTTGATGACGCTCTACGGCCTGCACGGTATTACACACGGCGCCGCCAAGGTGCTGACGGTGATGTCGCCGGCGGGCCGCACCCGTGCCCTCGCTTACGTGCAGGGTGGTGCGGACCTGATCGTTCACGCGCACTCTGGCCAGCTCACGCGCTACCAGGAGCGGCGCAACGGCGCTCTGGCGCAGTTCATCGCGATGAACCGCATCGCCGTGCTCTCGAAGCCAGAGTGGGACGCGAAGAAGGCTGAGCTCGGCGCGGCGATCTGGCGCTGAGCAGGGCGAACGACCGCGGCGCGGCCGGCCGATCGACGGGCCAAGCGACGGCAGTCGCGTGCAGCGTTCGAAATATCCATCACTTTGTGAGGCGCCGATGCACAAATCACTGCTGATTGACCCGGATAAATGCACCAGCTGCCTGCAGTGCGAGCTGGCGTGCTCGTTCGAGCACGAGGGCGCGTTCACTCCCGCCAAGTCCCGGATTCGGATCTTCGAGTTCGAGCACGGCAGGCGCTCAATTCCGTACACCTGCACCCAGTGCGAGGAGGCGTGGTGTCTGCACGCCTGTCCAACGCTGGCGATCTCCATTAACCACGAGACGGGCGCGAAGGAGGTCAGCGACGCTCTGTGCGTCGGCTGCAAAGTCTGTACGATGGCGTGTCCGTACGGCACGGTTAATTACAACGTCGATTCGGGCAAGGTGATCAAATGCGATCTCTGCGGTGGCAATCCGCAGTGCGCGGAGGCGTGTCCCACGGGCGCCATCACCTACGGCCTGGCCCCCTCGGCGGGGCGTGCCGCGGGCGCCGCCGCGTAGCGGTGCGCATTCGTCTGACCGGTTCCGAGGGCATCACATCATGGCATGGCAGAGAAAAATCCTCCGGGTAAATCTCACCGAGGGCACCACCCAGATCGAGCCGCTCAACATGCAGTGGGCGCAGCAGTATCTCGGTGAGCGCGGGCTCGCCACCAAGTACCTCTGGGAGAACATGGATCCGAAGACGGATCCGATGAGTCCCGACAATGTCCTCATCTTCGCCACCGGCCCCCTCACGGGCACGATGGCCTCGACCAGCGGCCGTTACGCCGTGATCACCAAAGGCCCTCTCACCGGCGCCATTGCTTGCTCCAACTCCGGAGGCAAGTTCGGGCCCGAGCTCAAATACGCCGGCTACGACCTGGTGCTGATCCAAGGCAGGGCCCCGCAGCCGGTCTACCTGCTCATCGTCGACGACGACGTGACGATCGTTCCGGCAGACGAGATCTGGGGCACCACGGTCTGGCACACGGAGCAGTGGATACGATCACGGCACAACAGTCCTCTGCTCAAGGTGGCATCCATCGGCGTCGCAGGAGAGCGCGGCGTACGTTTCGCATGCATCGTCAACGACCTGCACCGGGCTGCGGGTCGTTCGGGGGTCGGCGCGGTGATGGGCGCGAAGCATCTCAAAGCCATCGCGGTGCGCGGCACCAAGGCGGTGCACGTCGACGATCCCACGCGCTTCATGCAGGCCGTGAAGGAAACCAAGGCGGTGCTGTGGGACAACGCCGGTCGCCGCGAGCTGACCGAGCTCGGCACCAATGCCATGATAGACGTGATGCAGGAGTTCGGCGGCCTGCCGACGCGGAATTTCCAGGACGTCCAGTTCGAAGGCTACGACAAGATCGACCCCGAGGCCATGAGGTCACCCAAGCCCAATGGTCATGTGAATTTGCTGACGAATAAGGCCTGCTTCGGCTGCACTATCGCGTGCGGACGCATCGCTCACATCGACAAAGAGCACTTCACCATCGTCAACCGCAAGGAGTACTGGCACGCGTCCGGCGGGCTCGAGTACGAGACAGCCTACGCCTTCGGACCGGTGGTCGGTGTCGACGACATCGACGCGCTGACCTTCGCCAGCTTCCTCATGAATGAGCACGGCATGGATCCGATCTCCTTCGGTGTCACGCTCGCCGCCGCCATGGAGCTCTACGAGAAAGGCGTCATCACGCAGGCCGACACCGACGGCGTCGAGCTCAAGTTCGGCAACGCCGAGGCGCTGACGATCATGGCCGAGAAAACCGGCACCTACCAAGGCTTCGGCCAGGTGCTCGGTCTCGGCTCCAAACGGCTGTGTGAGAAGTACGGGCACCCGGAGCTGTTCATGGGCGTCAAGGGCCAGGAGTTTGCCGGCTACGACTCACGGGCGCTGCAAGGCATGGGGCTCGGATATGCCACGTCGAACCGGGGGGCCTGCCATCTCAAGCACGATGTCTTCGCAGCGGACATGGAGGATCAAACCGGGCGCGGCAAGGCCAAGCCGTGCAAGGAGTCACAAGACCTGATCTCAATGATCGACTCGACGGGGCTGTGTCTGTTCACCACATGCGCCTGGGGCGCTGAGGATTTCCATAGGCAGATCGACGCGGCCTGCGAGGGCGAGTGGTCGGTACAGCGGCTCATCGAGACCGGCGAGCGCATCTGGAACCTCGAGCGCCAGTTCAATAATGCGGCGGGTTTCACCGCCAAGGATGATTCGCTGCCCAAACGGTTGCTCGAGCAGCCCGCGCCTTCAGGCACGGCCAAGGGTCGGGTCAGCGAGCTCGATACCATGCTCCCCGAGTACTACGCGCTACGCGGTTGGGATACCGACGGCGTGCCGAGCGCCGAAACCCTGCGCCGCCTCGGGCTCGCCTAGACGGGATACCGGCGGGGCGAGGCAGAGCCAGCAGCGATCGATGAGGATCGTGGTCAAGACAGCCGGATTGCTCGGCCGCTATCTGCCGCCGGGCAGCACCAAGAATCGGGCACAGCTGGAGATGCCGGCGGGCGCAACGCCCACCGCAGTGATCGAGAAACTGGGCATGCCCCACGGCGAGCGTTATCTCGTAGCGCTCAACGGCGAGATCGTCCCGCAGCGCGAACGCGCCGTGCGCGTGCTGGCCGAGGGCGACGAGCTCGCCATCATGCCGCCGCTCAAGGGCGGCTGACTGGTCGTCCGAACCGCGGCGCCGACGCTTGCGGCGCGTCGCCTCAATCGGGCGCATAGACCAGCGTCAGCGGCACCACTGCGATATCCAGGGCACCGTCGACGGCAAGGGGGTCCTCCGCTAGCAGGCAGCCTTCGAGCGCCGGACCGAGATTCATCTGACGCTCCCACAGGCTGGCGCCTGCCGCGATGGCGGTAGCCGGCACCGTCCGGTAGAACTCCGCATAGGCGATCCCGCGCGGCTTCGAGAACCACGTCGCGTAGCGCACCGCGGCCGGCATCGGCGATCCGGCGCGCAGGCGATAGACACCCCCGGCGGCACCCACCGCGGCGCGAGCGACGTCGTCGTGCGCTGCCCGATTGGCAGCGGATACCGCAGACTCGTTGAGCACACCGAGCGCCGCAAAATCGTCGAGCAGATACCAGTCCTCGTAGGTCGCGCCGGCGCTGTCGATTCCGGGAGGCTGCCCGGCGAGCCGGAACGCGAACGAACCGGCGTAGCCCGCCGGCGGGTCTTCGGCAAGGCGCCGGTGAAAACGGGCGAGGGCGCTCTCGTACCCGCTCGCGCCTTGCTGCGCCCAATGCCAGAATACGTAGGCCAACATGATGACGGTGCCGCGCCCCGAGGTCGAGTGGACGCTTGACTCACGACCCGTCATGGTACCAGAGGCCCAGAATGTGTGCCGCCGCCCGGTCGCCGTCTCGACCCCGCGCACCGGCGATCAGCAACGCACTACCACGCGGTCGCTCGGGGACGGCGACAGCGGCAACCGCCGCATCGCGACGTTGCTGCATTCGCCTTCACCGGATCGACCTGAGCGAGGACCCGCAGCGCCATGTACAGTGACGATCGCACGACCGAACTTGCAGCTAGACGTCCCATCGTCCGCGCCGATTCCGTCTCATCGTCATGACGTCGCCGACCCTTCCGCCCGGCTTTGTCGTCCGCGCTGCGCGCGAGCAGGATGTCGCACTGATTCTGTCCTTTGTTCGCGATCTGGCCGAGTACGAGAAACTTTCCCACGAGGTCGAGGCGACGGAGGAACTGTTGCGCGAGACCCTCTTCGGCCCCGCACCCGCCGCTGAGGTCATGCTGGGCTACCTGAATGAGGAGCCCGTCGCCTTCGCGCTGTTCTTTTCCACATTCTCCACCTTTATCGGGCGCCCCGGGATCTATCTCGAAGACCTCTATGTCAAGCCCAACGCACGGAGTCGCGGCATCGGCAAGCTCATGCTGCGCGCCGTAGCCCGCATGGCGCGCGAGCGCGGCGCGGGTCGGCTGGAGTGGTCGGTGCTCGACTGGAACGAGCCTGCGCTGCGCTTCTACCGATCTCTGGGCGCCGTGCCGATGGAGGAGTGGACGGTTCACCGCGTGAGCGGAAAAGCGCTCGAGCGGCTCGCCGATGGGGTCTAGCGTCCAGCCGACTCTCGAAGCGAAACGTCCGCAGCATCAGAAGCGCGGCAGCGTTGTTGCTATACTGCAAATGAGCGTCTCTGGCGAAGTAAATCGCGATGTCGAGAACCCTCGCTGGATTGGTCGCGCTGGCCGCGGCCGCCTACCTCATCTGGAACGGGTATCTGGCCAGCCGTTTCGCGCCCGAGCCGGCGCGCCTGCACGAGGACATCATCGTCTACTCCCGCAGCGGCTGCGCGCCGTGCATCGCGATGACCCGGCTCTTGCAGGCCGAGCGGCACCCGTTCACCGAGCTCCGCGTCGACGAGGACGACGACGCGAGCGAGGAGCTGCGCCGCAAGCTCGATGCAATCGGGTTTCAGCAGCGCGTCTACGAGCTGCCGGTAGTGGACATCTACGGCACGGTGTTTCCGGACAATCCCTCTCGCAAGCTGATCGAGGATCACCTGCGCAGC
>JBFEOO010000096.1:0-11054 GCA_041550555.1 Arenicellales bacterium | reverse complement strand
TCGAGCCCAGCCGGCCATCCACCTGAGGAGGACTAAACGATGAGACGACTGTTCCTCGGCGCAATCGGAATTGGCGCCTTGCTGGCGTCGGCGGCACATGCCGAATCGGTTCCGGCCGTGATCTACGACATGGGTGGCAAATTCGACAAATCGTTCAATGAAGCGGCGTACGCGGGCGCGGAGCGCTTTCGCGCTGCGACGGGCATTGCTTACCGCGAGTTCGAGCCGACGAATGAATCCCAGCGCACGCAGGCGATGCGTCGCCTGGCCGAGCGAGGCGCCGACCCGATCGTCGCAGTGGGGTTCTCGCACGCGGCCGCCGTCGAGCAGATCGCCCCCCAGTTTCCGGACGTGCGCTTCACCATCATCGACATGGTCGTCGATCTTCCGAATGTGCAGTCTGTCGTGTTCAGGGAGCACGAAGGCTCTTTTCTCGTCGGCGCCCTCGCCGCGATGGCATCGCGCAGTCACAAGATCGGCTTCGTCGGCGGCATGGATATCCCGCTGATCCGACGATTCGCCTGCGGCTATCTCCAGGGAGCGCGGCACATCGATCCGGACATTACCGTGTTTCAGAACATGACCGGCTCCACCCCCGCCGCATGGAGTGATCCCGCAAAAGGCGCCGAGCTCGCCAAGAGTCAGTTCGACCGCGGCGCAGACGTCGTCTACGCGGCGGCCGGCGGAACCGGCATCGGTGTATACCAGGCGGCCAGCGATGACGGCAAGCTGGCGATCGGCGTCGACTCGAATCAGAATTATCTCCATCCAGGCACCATGTTGACGTCGATGGTCAAGCGGGTCGACGTCGCCGTATACGAAGCTTTTCAGACCGCCGGTGAGGGCACCTGGCAAGCCGGCGTGCGCGTGCTCGGGCTTGCGCAAGACGGCGTCGGCTGGGCATTCGACGAACACAACGCCGCACTGGTCGGCGATGAGATGAAGAATCGGCTGGACACGCTGCGCCAGGACATCGTCGACGGCAAGCTTGAAGTTCACGACTACATGAGCGACGGCGACTGCCCCGACTGAGCAAGGCGACACCGCCTTCACGGCAGACGCGATTGCGGCCGGCCCTCACGACATGAGACGCACCGCCCGCTGACGTGAGCCGCCGCGGCACAACGGCGCCCGCCGCCGTCGAGCTACGCGCTATCGATAAGCGCTTCGGTTCGGTCCACGCAAACCGCAACGTCTCGCTTTCTGTGCCCGCCGGCACCGTCCACGCCATCGTCGGCGAGAACGGCGCCGGCAAGTCCACCCTCATGAGAATCCTCTACGGCTACTACCGCGCCGACGCCGGAGAGATCCACGTCGGGGGCGCGGCACGGCAGATTCGATCGACCCAAGATGCCATCAGGGCCGGCATCGAAATGGTGCACCAGCACTTCATGCTCGTCGACACCTTCACCGTGCTCGAGAACGTGATGCTGGGCGCCGAGCACGGCGCGCTGCTCAAGCGTGGTGCGCGGCGGGCCCGCGCCGAGTTGACGCGGCTGGCGTCCGAATACGGTCTGCGCGTCGATCTCGAGGCCACGGTGGGTGAGCTGCCGGTCGGCGTCCAGCAGCGCATCGAGATTCTCAAGGCGCTGTACCGCGGCGCCCAGGTGCTGATACTCGACGAGCCCACCGGCGTGCTCACACCGCAAGAGACAGAGCTGCTGTTTCGCGTGCTCAAGGCGTTGCGCGGGCGCGGCGTGACGGTGCTGCTCATCACGCACAAGCTGGGCGAGGTGATGGCCATCAGCGACGAGGTTTCCGTGATGCGTGACGGCCGCATCGTCGCTCGACGCCACACTGCGACCACGACCGAGGAGGAGCTGGCCGAGCTGATGGTGGGCCGAAAGGTGCTGCTGCGGGTCGACAAAGGACCCGCCCGGCCAGGCGCGACGGTGTTGCGCGTCGAGGGCGTCAGCGTGCGCGACCGACGGGGTGCCGAACGTGTCAGGGACGTAAGCTTCGAGCTGCGCGCGGGCGAGATAGTCGGGGTCGCCGGCGTCGCCGGCAACGGACAGACCGAGCTGCTCGAAGCGCTGGCGGGCATGCTGCCCGTTGCCTCTGGGCGCATCGAGCTGCTCGACACGATCATCGACCAGAGCGCGCCGCGCAGTCCGCGCGAGCTGCGCCGCCTCGGCCTCGCGCACGTGCCGGAAGACCGCCTGCGCACCGGCCTCGTACCTCAGTTCGATGCCGCCGACGCTGCCGTGCTCGGCTATCAGGGAGAACGTGCGTATGGTCATCTGCTCCTCGACAGGCGCGCCCTGGTTGCGGACTGCCTTGCCATGATGACCGCCTTCGACGTGCGCCCGATCGACCCGCTGTTGAGCGTGAGCAGCTTCTCCGGCGGCAATCAGCAGAAGCTGGTGCTGGCCCGAGAGATGCACCGCGCGCCTCGTCTGCTGCTCGTCGGCCAGCCCACGCGCGGTGTCGACATCGGAGCGATCGAATACATTCACAACCGCCTCATCGCCATGCGCGACAGCGGCGGCGCCGTGCTGCTCGTATCCGTAGAGCTCGACGAGATCATGTCGCTCAGCGACCGCATCATGGTGATGTCCGGCGGTTGCATCGTGGGTGAAGTGCCCGCCTCGGAGGCGACGGAGCGTCAACTCGGGATGTTGATGGCCGGCATCTCGAGCGCTCGGACCGAGTCAGCACAGATCGGAACCGCGCATTGACCTCTTCGCCCGCTACCGTTCCGCGCTGGGTACCGGCCACGCTGGTTCCGCTGGCTAACATCCTGCTCGCTTTCGCGCTCTCGGCGGTGGTGATCGTGCTGATCGGGGAAAGCCCGTGGCAAGCCCTGAAGCTCCTCGTCCTCGGCGCATTCGGCAATAGCGAGGCCGTCGGCTACACGCTCTACTACGCCACCAATCTCATTTTTACGGGCCTCGCTGTGGCGGTGGCGTTCCACGCGGGACTGTTCAACATCGGCGGCGAAGGCCAGGCCTACATCGGCGGTCTCGGCGTAGGTCTCGTCTGCCTCGCGCTCGACGACACGCTCCCCGGCATCGTCCTGATTCCACTGTGCGTGCTGAGCGGAGCGCTTTTCGGTGCGGCGTGGGCCATCGTGCCCGCGTACCTGCAAGCCACGCGCGGCAGCCACATCGTCATCACGACGATCATGTTCAACTTCATCGCCTCGGCGCTCATGGTCTATCTGCTCGTCAACGTGCTCATCGACCCCGGTCAGATGTCGCCGGAAACCCGCGAGTTCCGGGCGAGCGCCGCGCTACCCTACGTGCACGAACTGCTGCGCGCCGCCGGTGTGCCGCTGGCCACTTCCCCGCTCAATCTCGCCTTCGTATTGGCCCTGCTGTGCTGCGGCGGCGTCTGGTTCGTGCTGTGGAGGACCCGCCTCGGCTACGCCATCCGCACCGTTGGCTTCAATCCGTCCGCCGCGATCTACGCGGGAATCGACCCCGCCCGCACGGTCATACTCGCCATGTCGATCTCAGGCGCGTTGGCGGGGCTCGTTGGCGTCAACGAGATTCTCGGAGTCCAACGCAGGCTGCTGCTCGATTTCGTCGCCGGGTACGGATTCACGGGTATCGCCGTCTCGCTGATGGGCCGCAATCACCCCCTTGGCATCATCCTCGCGGCACTGCTCTTCGGCGCCCTGTTCCAGGGAGGCGCCGAGCTTTCCTTCGAGATGCCGACCATCACCCGGGAGATGGTCGTCGTCATACAGGGGCTGACGATCCTGTTCTGCGGTGCGCTCGAGTTCATGACGCGGCCCTACGTCGAGAATCTTTACCGGCGACTGGCGAGCTGACACATGTCCGCCGAGCTCTACCTGTTGGCGATTCTTACGCTCGACTCGACCGTGCGCCTCAGCACACCGCTCGTGCTCGCCTCGCTAGCCGGGCTGTTCTCCGAGCGATCCGGGGTCATCGACATCGGTTTGGAGGGCAAGATGCTGGCGGCCGCCTTCGCCGCTGCAGCGACTGCGGCGGTGACCGGATCGGGTTGGCTGGGCCTGGCGTGCGGAATCGCCACGTCCGTGGCCCTGGCGCTGCTGCACGGCTTTGCCTGCATCACCCATCGCGGCAGTCAGGTGGTGAGCGGGCTGGCCATCAACATCCTGGTTTCGGGGCTGACCACCACGCTCGGGATCGCCTGGTTCCACCAAGGCGGTCAGACTCCGACGCTACCCGCCGATGCCCGCTTTCGGCCCATCACCTGGCCGGGCGCCGACGCCTTGTCCGAGATACCGGTCATCGGACCGCTCTACGCGGAGCTGCTGAGCGGACACAACGCACTGGTCTACGCCGCTTTCATCGCCGTTCCCCTCGCATGGTGGGTGCTGTATCACACACGATTCGGCCTGCGCTTGCGCGCGGTCGGCGAAAACCCAGCCGCCGTGGACACCGCCGGCATCTCCGTGGCCGGTCTCCGCTACCGGGCGATGCTCGTGTGCGGGCTGCTGTGCGGTGTCGCCGGCGCCTATCTGGCGATCGCGCATGGCGCCGCCTTCCTCCGTGACATGACAGCGGGTAAAGGCTACATTGCGCTGGCCGCCATGATCTTCGGCAAGTGGCGTCCGGTGCCGGCCATGCTGGCCTGTCTGCTGTTCGGCTTTCTCGACGCCCTCGCCGCGCGCCTGCAAGGAGTCGTGCTTCCGGCAATCGGCGCGGTTCCGGTACAGCTTATTCAGGCACTGCCTTACATATTGACCGTTGTCCTGCTCGCCGGATTCATGGGGCGCGCCATCGCTCCAAAGGCCAGCGGACAGCCTTACGTCAAGGAGCGATGACGACTCTCGATGACATGCTTGCGCTGGCGCGAGAAGCCATGGCCCGCGCCTATGCGCCCTACTCCGACTTCCCCGTGGGCGCCGTGGTGCGGGCCAGCAGCGGCGTACTGTACAGCGGCTGCAACGTCGAGAACAGCGCCTATCCGCAGGGCTGCTGCGCCGAAGCCTCGGCGATCAGCGCCATGATCCGCGGGGGCGATCGGCGCATCGTCGAGATAGTGGTCATGGCGCGGAGCGGCTCGCTCTGCACGCCGTGTGGCGGATGCCGCCAGCGGCTGGCGGAGTTCGCCGCCGACGACGTGCCGGTGCACGTGTGCAACCCTGACGGCGTAAGCCGCACCTTCACCCTCGGCGAGCTTTTGCCGCATCCGTTCGGGCTGTCCATCGAGCGCGCGGCCGATGGGTGATCGGGAGAATGCCCGGATAAGCCTGGCGGCCCTCGACCTCACGCGGCTCGCCGACGCGGACACGCGGGCCGACATCGAGCTGCTCTGCCGACGCGCCGTCCAGCCGTGGGGAACCGTTGCCGCGGTCTGTGTTTGGCCGCGCTTCGTAGAGCAGTGCCGCCGGCGTCTCGAGGGCTCGGGGGTGCGCGTCGCAACGGTGGCGAATTTTCCGCACGGCGACGGCGACCTCGCGTCCGTGGTCGCCGAGGTGCACGATGCGCTCGCACGCGGCGCGCAAGAGATCGATCTGGTGATGCCGTATGCGCGGTGGCTCGCGGGCGATCGCGAATCGACGCGCGAGTTGACCGCGCGTGCACGCGCTGCGTGCGGCACGACCACGCTGAAGATCATCCTCGAGACGGGGCGTCTCGTAGACCCCGGACACATCGCCGATGCTAGCCGGGCCGCCATCGACTCGGGCGCGGATTTCATCAAGACGTCCACGGGCAAGACCTCGGTGTCCGCCACGCCGCAGGCGGTCACTGCCATTTTGGAGACCATCCGCGACGCGCCCCGACCGGTCGGCATCAAGATCGCCGGCGGTATCCGCACCTTTGCGCAAGCCGTTCACTACCTCGCGCTCACGCGACGCATCATGGGACAGCACTGGATTGCCCCTGAGCGCTTTCGCTTCGGCGCCAGCGCCCTGCTCGACGCACTCGGCGTCGTTCTCGCCGAGGACGCCCACGCCGGGGCTTGAGCGGCCCGCCGGCTGCTGCAACGTGCTCATCCAAGAGATCATCCGCCGCAAGCGCGACAACGGTGTGCTTGACAGCGCGCAGATCGAGGCCTTCACAGCGGGCCTCGTCGACGGTTCGGTGAGCGATGCCCAGGCAGCCGCCTTCGCCATGGCCGTCTGTTTGCGCGGCATGACGTGCGGCGAGGTGACGGCGCTGACACGAGCCATGGCCACGAGCGGCATAGAGCTGCGCTGGGATCGCAACACCCTCGACGGTCCGTTGCTCGACAAGCACTCGACGGGAGGCGTCGGCGACAAGACGAGCCTGATCCTGGCGCCGGTGATTGCCGCCTGTGGCGCACACGTGCCGATGATCTCCGGACGCGGTCTCGGCCATACCGGTGGAACGCTCGACAAGCTCGAAGCTATCGAAGGCTATCGCACGCGTTTACCGACCGAGGAATTTCAACGCATCGTGTCTCGCGTCGGCTGTGCCATCGTGGCGGCGAGCGAAGACCTGGCACCTGCCGACAGCCGCCTCTACGCCATACGCGACGTGACCGCCACCGTGGAATCTGCGGCGCTGCTCACAGCCTCGATTCTGTCGAAAAAATGCGCAGCGGGTCTCGATGCGCTGGTTCTCGACGTCAAGACGGGTTCCGGCGCTCTGACCGGGTCCCCCGAAGACGCGCAGGACCTCGCCCGCCAGCTGGTGACTGTAGCCAACGACGCGGGATTGCCCGCGATCGCACTGCTCACCGATATGAATACTGTCCTCGGTCGCACCGCCGGCAACGCGCTGGAGGTGACCGAAGCGGTCAGCTGTCTCACGCAGCGCGACGGCGACCCGCGCCTGTGGGAGCTCGTTCAGCGGCTCGGCGCCGAGCTTCTCGTCATGGGCGGTCTGGCGCCCGGGCCGGACGCCGCGCGCGCGCGCATCGCGGAGGTACGTGCCAGCGGTGCCGCGGCCGAGCGGCTGGCCGCAATGATCGCAGCGCAAGGGGGGCCCGCCGATTTCATCGACAAGCCCAGCCGCCGTCTCCCCCGCGCCCCGGTTCGCTGCGCCGTGCCACCTGCGCGCCGGGGTTTCGTTCAGTCGATGGACGTGCGCGCCATTGGACTGGCCGTGGTGGAACTGGGCGGCGGACGCCGCACTGCGAATGAGGCCGTCGACCCCACAGTCGGCTTCGCCGAGATGTGTGCGACGGGCGAGGAGGTCGGTGAGGACCGACCGCTCGCCGTCGTGCACGCCGCCACGCAAGCCGATGCCCGCGACGCTGCAGCTCACCTGCGCGCCGCGGTGGTTCTCGGCGACGCGCCACCCACACTCCCGCCGCTGGTCCTCGGTCGCATCGCACTCTGAATAGCGACGCACCTGCGCTCGGCGCCTCACCGTGGTGCGAAGGCGTCGCTTCGGCCGCGGCCATGCACCCCCTTGGTGCGAAGGCCCGCTTTCTCCGGCGCCGCGCGACGACACGCCAACGTCGGGCCGTCGCGCTGATCGGTGCAGCGCCCGAAGCGTGTTCAGCGACGTCGAGCGCTGCAGCACTGCGCCCCTGCGCACCATCTCGGCCTTGCCATCGCGACCGACGTCGCGCCATCGCGGAGCGCCCCTGGCACGAGTCTTGCTAGTGCTCCTTTGACCGGGCTCGGCAGCATTCGCCCTTGCTCCGCGGCTCACTGCAACACCCGCCGGTCAAAACGCGGACTGGCAACGCCAACTCTAAGGGGCGTCGCACTCAAAGCGAGGCAATGCGTCATGAAGATAGTTACTGCAATCATCAAGCCGTTCAAACTCGACGACGTGCGCGAAGCGCTCGCCGAAGTGGGCGTGCAAGGCATGACCGTCACCGAAGTCAAGGGCTTCGGCCGGCAGAAGGGCCATACCGAGCTCTATCGCGGCGCCGAATACGTGGTCGACTTCGTGCCGAAGGTGAAAATCGAGATCGCCATCGACAGCGCGTTGCTCGATCAGGTGATCGAAGCCGTCACCAAGGCGGCACGCACGGAGAAGATCGGCGACGGAAAGATATTCGTTCACGACCTCGATCAAGCGGTGCGCATTCGTACCGGCGAAACGAACTCAGACGCTCTGTAGCTCGAACGGGAGGGATGCAACGATGACTACCAGGAAATTTCCCGCGGCAATGGCGGCATGGGGCATCGCCGCCATGCTGACTCCGGCGCTGGCCGAGGCCCAGGACGCTCTCGACTCCGGTGATACGGCGTGGATGATCACGGCGACCGCACTGGTGCTGTTCATGACCATACCGGGGCTGTCCTTGTTCTACGCCGGCATGGTGCGGTCGAAGAACGTGCTCTCGGTGATGATGCAATGCTTCGCCATCACGGCCCTGGCGACCGTGCTGTGGATGGCGTATGGCTACAGTCTCGCCTTCGAGGACGGTGGCAGCCTGAACCCCTTGGTGGGTGGGCTCGGCAAGGCATTTCTGAGCGGTGTTACCGTGGACACAGTGAGCGGCACCATACCCGAGACTGTCTTCATGACCTTCCAGATGACGTTTGCCATCATAACGCCCGCCCTCATCGTCGGCGCATTCGCCGAGCGCATGAAATTTTCCGCCATGCTCTGGTTCATGGGGCTGTGGCTGACGATCGTCTACGCGCCTTTGTGCCATTGGGTGTGGGGAGGCGGCTGGCTCGGAGACTGGGGCATACTGGACTTCGCCGGCGGCACCGTCGTACACATCAACGCCGGCATCACCGGTCTGGTGGCGGCTATTGTGCTCGGCAAACGCAAGGGCTATCCAACGACGGCGATGCCACCCAACAACCTCGTGTTGACGGTGGTGGGTGCGTCGATGCTGTGGGTCGGCTGGTTCGGCTTCAACGCGGGCAGTGAGCTGGCCGCCGACGGCACTGCCGGCATGGCGTTGGCGGTTACGCAGATCGCCACCGCCGCCGCCGCGCTGGGCTGGATGTTCAGCGAATGGATCTCGCACAGGAAACCGAGCGTACTCGGCATTGCCACCGGTGCCATTGCCGGTTTGGTGGCCATAACCCCCGCCTCCGGCTCGGTCGGGCCCTTCGGCGCGCTGCTGATCGGCATCGCCGCTGGCGTCGGCTGTTTCTTCGCCTCGACCCGCATCAAACGCGCCTTCGGTTACGACGACTCACTCGACGTCTTCGGCGTTCATGCCGTGGGCGGAATCATCGGCGCACTGCTGACGGGGATCTTTGCTGCCGAAGCCCTGGGCGGCGCGGGGCTCGGCGAAGGCAATTCAGGAATTGCCGGCCAACTGGGTGCGCAGCTGGTCGGCGTCGTCGCCACCCTCGTCTACAGCGGCGTCGTCAGCCTGGTCCTCCTCAAAGTGCTCGACAGCGTCATCGGTCTGCGCGTCGACGAAGAGGCCGAGACCGAAGGGCTGGACATCGCCCTGCACGACGAGCGCGGTTACATCCTCTAGCAGCGAGCCGACACACGGCGTTCGCGCGCAGCACGGTGCCGGGGCCAGCAGCGGCCCCGGCGCCTTCACGCCGGCCTGCGGCCCGGCACGCGCGCCGAATCACCCCGTCACGAGAGGCCGCCGCACCCCGCCGCGGGCCGACCGATCCGTCGCGGCGTGGCCCGATTCAGCGCAGCCCGCCCACGAGGCAGCGGCCCGTCTCGGTCGCGCCCCAGACAGGTACAATGGCGTTGCCCCACCCTGCCCTACCGGAGGCTGCGCCATGAGTGCGATTACCCCTCATGCTCTCAATCACGCCGTGCTCGACGACACCGACTCTCGTTTCGTAGACATTGATGCACTGCCCTGGGAGAAGACCCCGTTCCCCGGCGTAGAATGCAAGACATTGCTCGTGGACAGCAGCAGCGGCCTTTTGACGACGTTGATGCGCATGGCGCCCGGTGCTTCTCTGCCCGACCATGAGCATGTGCGCATCGAGCAGACGTTTGTCCTCGAAGGGCGCCTCGTCGACCCCGACGGAGAGGTTACAGCGGGAAATTTCGTCTGGCGACCCGCCGGCAGCCGGCACGCTGCGCATACGCCCGATGGCGCGCTGCTGCTGGCCATCTTTATCAAGCCGAACCGTTTCTACCAGGAAGACGGGACGACCACCGACATGCTTGGGCGCGATTACGAGCTCACCTGGGGATGAGGACCGCGCTGGTGCGCCCGCTGCTTATCGCGGCAATGTTCGGCGTCGCACCCCTCGCCGCCCACGGCTACCTCATCGAGACCTTGGATGTGCATCGCGACGGTGGCCGATACCAGGTCCGTTTTACGGTCCATCTCAGCGCCGACGTCCGCGCCGTGCGCGCGCTGGTTTTCGACTACAGTCAATGGCCGCGCATCGCCGAGAATCTCACCGAGAGTCGCCTGCTGGCCATTCTTCCTGACGGCGCGATGCGGGTGCGCGTCGTATTCCGTACCTGCGTGCTTTTCATCTGCAAGAACATTCTCCACGTGAAGGATATCCGCCAGATTGCCGAGGGCGAGCTGGTAACGGAGAACGTCAGCGGCGAAAGCGACTTCGCCGTGGCCACAGAGAGCTGGACGATCGTTGCGGCCGGAACGCAAACGCTCGTCGCGTACGAAGCCGAATTCAAACCTGCGTTTGCGCTGCCACCCATCATCGGACCGTGGGTGCTCAAACGTAAGCTGCGCCAACGCCTGACGCGTACGGCCGAGCTTCTCGAAACGATTGCGCCGGCTACCGCACTGCCGGCGTCATGAGGTCTGACCGATAGGGCGGACTAGCCGCTCGGTTCCAGCCGATCACCTGGAAGCCTCGCTCCCACGAAAACTGCTGGACGAAATTTCGGTGCAGCCGCTCGGGCTCACCGGAGCGGATCGCGCCCCGCGCAGCCGTGGCGGCCGCACCCGCGAGCGCCCCTGCCGCAGCACGCTCGGCGACGTCACCGCGAACGAGGCCCCAGCCGGCGCCTGCCGCACTGCCAACAACGGCGCCTTCCGCCGTCTCCTTGGCGACGCCGAGCCCTTTCCCGTTGGCGGCGCCTGAGGTCTCTGCAAGCCGGATGCAGTCGTTGACCTCCTGCTCGGCGACGGCGGTGCCAACGGACTTGAGGTGGGCGTTGGGACAAAGGACGGGGCGCCGCGCCGCGCAACCGAGCGTGAGCAGCAGCGCCAGGTCGGGGAAGAGCAGTCGACTGGACATCAACACCCTCTGCGATCGCGGTGGCTGAACGCCT
>JBFEOO010000095.1:0-11096 GCA_041550555.1 Arenicellales bacterium | reverse complement strand
GTCGCCCCGCCCCCGCGGCAGCTCGGGCGGCAGATCGACCTCAAGCGCCAGCCCCTTGTCCGTCGCCAGCGACTCGACCGTGACCACGGCATCGAGAATCAGGCCGCGCATGTCGTAGTCGTCGAGCACGAGCGTCAGCCGGCCGGCCTCGATCTTCGAGAGATCGAGCACGGCGTTGATCAGTCCCAGCAAATGACGGCCGTTCTGGTCGACACGCTCGAGCACCTCGCGAATCTTCTCCGGAACCGGCCCGTAGATCTCGTCGCTGATCAGCTCCGTGTAACCGAGTATCGCGTTGAGCGGCGTGCGCAGCTCGTGGCTCATGTTGGCGAGAAACTGGGATTTGTGCTCGCTCGCCAGCGCCAGCTGGCGATACAGGCGGTCGAGCTCCTCGCTCATGTGATTGAGACCGTCGACGAGATCGCCCAGCTCGTCGCGGTTGGCCACCTCGAGCTGGCCGGTGAACTTGCCGTTGGCGATATCGTCGAAGCGCTCGTACATTCGCTGCACGGGCACGGTGAGGGATTTCGAAATGGCATAGTTTACGATCAACGCTAGGAGAATGCTGGCGAGCACGACGCTGATCAGAACCGTCTGCGAGACCCGGTAGTACCGGTTGCTCAACGCGGCGCTCGAAATCATTTGAGCTTCGGCCCTGTTGATGAGGGTAAAGGTCTGGCGCCTGAGGCGATCGCTAAGCGGTATCGCCCGTTCGAGCTGCACGGCCTCGGCTTCGGGCGCGCGACCGGCTCGAATCAGCTCGACGATCCGCGAGCCGGTCTCGAGCAGCTCGGCGTAGTCGCTTCGAATATCTTCGAGGAGCGCGCGGTCGTCGCCGGCGATGAACTGGGCGCGGTCGAAATCGTAGGCAAACTGGTTGAGCTGGCGCAGCGTCGCGTCGAGCTTGCGCGGATCGGTAGCGAGCAGCGCGGAGGTGAGGGCGTAGAGCTGCTCGGTGGTGTTGTGCTGGAGCTGCCGATAGGCGGCTATCTTCTGCTGCAGATTGACCAGCTGGGCGGCGCGCTGGTCCGAGCCACGCAGGACCAGCAGCCCGACCGAGCCAAGGGCGACGAACATGACAACGATGCTCAGGATGGCCACCAGCAGCTTGGGCTGGATGCCGGCCGGGATGCGGGCAACCAGCCGAGGCAGCCAGTCCATCATGGCGGAGTCGCTGACGCCGCCAGGAGCTGCAGATCGCGGAGCAGCTCGTTCGGATCGAAGCGCTCGCCCATGTACTGTACGCGCAGCAGGCCTTGGTGGTCGACGAGGGAGGTCAGCAGGTTGTGATTCACGTCGCCGCCCGTTTGCGTCTCGTGAAAGACGCCGTAGTCGCGCGCAACCTGTCGGATCTGCTCGGCGGTTCCGGTCAGGAACGCCCAGCCCCCCAGGTCCACCCGAAGGGATTCGGCGTATCGCTTGAGCACGGCGGGCCGGTCGTGTTCGGGGTCTACGGTGATCGACAGGAAAAACACGTCGTCGCCGAATGCGCTGCCCAACGCCTTCTGGACGCCCATCAGCTTCGTCGTGAGCAGCGGGCAGGTATCGGGGCAGCGCGTGTAGATGAAGCTGATCGCCACGACTTTGCCGCGCAGGTCCGTGAGCGACAGCGCCGTACCATCCTGCGCTGTCAGACGGAAGTCAGCGGCGGCGCCTATGCTCGGCAGGCGCTCCGCCACCTCGCCGGTCTGATGGGCCGGCGTCACCGGCGCCACCGTCGACGCAAGCAGCAGCGCGACCGCCAGCCGCTGAGACGGTAACGCCACCACGGTGTCAGGCTCTGAGCTCTCGCTTGATCTCGTCGAGAAAACGCCAGTCGGCGCCGCGCTCGATGATCTCCTCCGGTGTCCGGTCGAGAAGGCCCGCCTCGCGCAGGCGCAGCGCGTAGAACCGCAGCGTATCGGCGGGATCGTAGTCCCGCCACGCCCCGTAGGGCACGTCCTGGAGGGTGAGCAGCGTGTGCTCGTAGTTCGAGGCGTAGCCTCTGTCGAGGAGCCACTGCGCCGTGCGTCGTGGCTCGAGACTGCACAGCTGGTTCGCCTTGATCATCGCCCGCAGGGCGCGCTTGGTCGCTACCGGGTAGCGTTGCACGAACTCGCGGCGGGCGCCGATCATGCAGCAGAAGTAGTGCCGCCACGGCTCGTCGGTGGTGGTGTTGAGGATGACGTGTCCGATGTTCTTCTCCCGCACGTCGTAGCTCATCGGCGGAAACGTCACGATCCCGTCGACGTCCCCCGCGGCGAGCATCGGCGCCCACTCCCCCGGCCTGGCGTAGACCCACTCGATGTCGCGTTCCGGATCGAGTCCGATGTAGGCGGCCACGCCGGCGAGTAGCCGCCGATCCGGGCTCTCGAGGCCGTTGACCGCCACGCGCTTGCCTTTCAGGTCGCGTATGGTCTGAACCCGATCGTTGGCGAAGACCTCGATGCAGCCGGCGTGCAAACCCGAGAGCACGACGGTGTCACGGTTGTCGTCGACGGCAGCGATCCAGTCGACGTTGAGCGCTGCGCTGATGTCGGCCTGATCGCGCAGCAGCGCCAGCGCCTCCGAGCCGTCGACGCCTTTGGGCACATAACGCACGTCGGTGAATCCCTCGAGACCGAGGAACTGCTCCGCGACGTACTGTGGTGCATAGCACATAGCCGGCGCTTCGGGATCGAAGATCAGGCGTATGGTCGTCGTCTCGGGGGCCGGCTCGGCCGCCGCGGCCGAGGGCCAGAGGCCGAAGGCGCCTGCCGCGCCGGCCAGGCTCAGTCCCTGCAGGAATTCGCGGCGATTCCAGATTGCGTTCGCTTCGGTGGGCATCGGTCGTCCTCCTCATTTCGCGGCGGTCGTTCAGGCTTTCAACTCGCGCTTGAGCTCGTTGACGAAACGCCACTCAGCACCTCCCCCAATTAGGGTCTCCGGGCTGCTCCTGAGCATCCCGGCCTCATGCAGTCGCAGCGCATAGAATCGCAGCGTATCCTCGGAGTCGTACTCGCGCCAGAGATCGTACGGTATCTCCCGGATGGTCTGCAGTGCATAGTCATAGTGCTTTGCGAATCCGCCTTCGACGAGCTGCCGGGCCGCGCCTTCCGGATCAGCCGTGCAGAAGTCGGCCGCCTTGTAGACGGCGCGCAGAAAGCGCTTGGTCGCCACCGGGTGATTGCGGACCCAGGCGCGATTTCCGTACATCATGCAGCAAAGGTACTGCGACCAGGGCTTGTCCGTGACTGTGTTGAGGATGACGCGGTCGACGCCGCGGGCGCGCAACTCCTGTGGTTCAGGGGGAAAGCCCAGAAAGGCCTCGGTCTCCCCGGCGACGAACCGCTCCATGGCGTCCCCTTCCGGGCTGGTTACCCAAGTAATGTCCTGCTGGGCGTTGAGGCCGATGTAGGTCGCCATGATCGAGAGGTACAGATGGGCGCTCGAGGACAGAGTCTGGATCCCCACACGTCGACCCTTGAGATCGCTGATGTTGCGGATCGGCTCACGTGCGAACAGTTCGTAGCAGCCGACATGCAGCCCGCCCAGCGCCGTGATGGGCAAGCCCACGTCGAGCTGGTAAACGACGGTGCCAGCGAAACTGGTGCCGATGTCGATGTCGCCGCGTCCCACCCGCTGCGTGACACTGATGCCACCAGCCTCGGATACATATTGGATGTCCGTAAAGCCCTCCGCGCGCAGGAACCCTTCCAGCGCATATAGTGGCGCAAAGCAAATGGTCGTCGTCTTTTGCAGGCGAATCGTCGTGGTTTCCAAGCGATCTTCGTCGGCGATCGACTGCTGGCTGCCCAGCGCCTGGGCGGCCGCCGCCGCGGCCGCGCTGATCAAGAAGTCACGACGGGTTTGACGAAACATGCTCGATACCTCCACGCAAGCTGCGCACCCGCCGCTACGGGGACTGCTGTCGCCCAACGGTACGAGCGCGCTCAGGTGCGGTTCAGTCTACCACCGGCCGGACAGGGACTACAGGTGCTCTGCGTGCGCCGGACCCGGCCTCGCCCGGATGCGAGCTGCACCTGAGACCTGGGTGCGTGCGCGGCCTTTGACGGGGCACCGGGCCGACCGTGGCGACGGTGAGGCGGGTGAGCCCAACAGGGCACGGGCATTACGCGGGGAGATCATCACCCCGCGGCAGAGCCGCGCTGCTTGCGCCAGACATAGATGAACGGCATCACGGCGAAGCAGGTGATGCCGTAAAGCAGGAAGGCGTTGTTGTAGGCGATCATCTGGGCCTGGCGGCGGATCTCGCCGGAGAGCGCCGCCAGCCCGCGCGTCGTCTCGGTGCTCCACGCGCCGGTCACGTACTCGTAGCCGAGCAGCTCGTTGAAGGGATTGACGTAGTGCACGAGGTCCGCATAGTTCATCTGTGTGGTGCGCACGACCACGAGGAAGCTCACGGCGATGTAGACGCTCTGGCCGATGTTGCGCAGCAGGTGGAACATGGCAGCGCCGTCGGGCAGCAGGCGAGGGGGCAGGGACCAAAACGTCGCCGTGGTCACCGGTACCCACAAGATACCGGTGCCGAAACCCTGCAGCAGCCCCGCCCAGGCGACACGCTCAGCTGTGAGGTTGAGCTCGACGAAGGCGAGCGCGAAGCCGCTGAAGCCGACCAGGGCGAAGCCGAGCGTCATGCTCAGGCGCGGATCGACGTTGCCCATGCGGCCCGCGATGTAGAAGCCGGCGATCATGCCGGTGCCGCGCATGGCGAGCAGGATGCCGATGAGGGTGTCGGGATAGCCCTTGAGGTTCTGCAGCAGTGCCGGCAGCAGCGTGATCGGGGTGAAGTTGAGCATGCCGTAGAAGCACACCAGCGCGAGACCGATCATGTAGTTGCGGTCGCGGAGAAGATCGCGGTTGAAGAAGCTGTGCTCGGAAGTCAGGGTGTGCACGACGAAGACATAGAATGCGAATGCCATGGCAGCGAAGTACACGATGATCTCGCCCGATTCGAACCAGCCGAAGCGTTCGCCACGATCGAGTATGAGCTGCAGGCAGGCGATGCCGATCGACAGAGACAAAAAACCGGTCCAGTCGAGCTTGGCGCCCGCGCGCTGGCCGCTCTCCCGGATGAACACCAGGGTCAGCAGCAGCGCGACGACGCTGCAGGGCACGAGCAGCAGGAAGATGGCTCGCCAGTCGTAGTACTCGGCCACGAAGCCGCCCAGCACCGGGGCGAGTCCCATGCCGGCCACCACCGCCATGCCGAACAAACCCTGCGCCATGGCGCGTTTCTCAGCGGGGAAAGTCGCGAGCAGGATCGCCTGCGACAGCGGAACGATGGGGGCGCCGAACGCGCCCTGGGCAATCCGGTAGGCGAGCATGGGCGCGAGCGCGTTCGCGGTGGCGCACAAGAACGAGGCGACCGCAAAGCCGATGATGCTGCCGATCATCAGGCGTCGCTGGCCGAGCTTTGCGGTGAGCCAGCCCGACATGGGCGTCACCACGGCTGTCCCCACGACGTTCAGCGTGACAACCCACGCGACCTGATCGGGTGTTGCCGAGAGGGCGCCCTGCAGCTGGGGCAGGGCGACGTTGACGACCGTAACGGTCATCGAGTAGAGCATGACGCAGACCGAGATGGTCACCAAGACGAGATAGGGATGCGGCTCGGTAGATGCCGCCGACGCTCCGCTCTGGGTGGACTCCGACGTCATGGGTGCCTCGTCCGTCTTTGCAGCGAGGTGCTCCGTCAGACGCGTCTACGGCGTCTTGGCCCGAGCTCGTCGCCCCCAGAAAGCATACACTAGGATGCACGATTGACGCCGCTCCCGCAGCGACCGCTGCGGGCTCTCTGCTGACGAGGCCTGCCGAGCCATGACCCTGCGAGCTCTGCGCAACACCCTGTTCGACTCTTTCCACGGTCGCTACTTCTACGGCTGGGCCGTGCTCGGCGTCGCCGGTCTCGGCATCTTCGCGAGCGGTCCGGGTCAGTCACACACCTTCAGCGTATTCGTCGGACCTGTCGGACGCGATCTCGGCTTGTCGAACGCCGCGATTGCGTCGGCCTACGGGCTTGCCACGCTGGGCGCCGCCTTCTGCCTGCCGCTCATGGGGCGGTTGGTCGATCGGCATGGGCCGCGGCGCATGATGCTGCTCGTGGTGACGCTGCTCGGGGTTGCCTGCATGCTCTTCGGGGCGGCCGCCGGCATCGTTTCGCTCGCGCTGGCCTTCGCCGCGCTGCGCTTTCTCGGTCAGGGCTCGCTGATGATGAACTGCGCCAATATAGTGGCGCACTGGTTCAGTCGCCGCCGTGGATTCGCCATGAGCCTGATGGCGCTCGGTTTCGGCGTCTCGATGGCGGTGCACCCGCCGCTCGCTCAGTGGCTGGTCGCCGAGATGGGCTGGCGCCAGGCGTGGGTCGTCATGGGCATACTGACGTGGATGCTCATGCTGCCGCCGGTGCTGCTGCTGGTCTATGACAGACCCGAGCAGCGCGGGCTGCTACCCGACGGTGAGCGCGGCGATCGGCGGGAAGAGCCGGGGGGTGCGGCGAGGGCCGGCGAACCGCTGGCGGGGCTGACGCTGCGCGAAGCCTTGCGCACACCCGCCTTCTACATCATAGCCGCCGGCTGGTGCGCGATCGCCATGCTGGTGACGACACTGCACTTCTACCAGGTGTCCATCCTGCGCAGCCAGGGCGTGAGTGCCGAGGTCGCCGCCCGGGTATTTCCGGTATCGGCGCTGACGATGATGTTGGCGATGCCGTTCGTCGGTCGTGCCTTCGACCGAATTCGCACCCGCTACGTCTTCGTCGCAGGGCTGCTCATTACCTCGACTGCACTGATTGGCGTGACCTTCGTGCGAGACCTGGGGAGCGCCGGCGTCTATGCGCTGTTGTTCGGACTGAACAACGCGTTCAGCATGACGATGTTCGGGTACCTCATGCCGCGGTATTTCGGGCGTCGGCACCTGGGCAGCCTGCAAGGCACGGCGCAGATGGTCGGAGTGGTCGGCGCCTCGCTGGGTCCGCTGCCTGTTGGGTTTGCCTTCGACTATCTCGCGGGTGCAACGCTGACGCTACGGCTGCTGGCGCTAATCCCCTTGGCCTGCGCCGTGGCGGCGCTGTTCCTGCGCACCCCCGCGGGTGTGCCGCATGCCGCACGCCTGGAGTGAGTCGTCGTGAGGGGGGCGTTGTCGAGGGCGGCGGTTGCCTCGCTCGGCGATGGCCGTTTCGCGGTGACGCGTGGCCGGTCTCGAATCGGTGAAGTGCGCTCGGCGGGTGCGGATCACCGCCGGCGGCCGCGTCCGCGTCCTTTGCTCTTGGGGCGCTCTTCGTTGACGCGCAGCTCGTTGCCCTTGAACGTAAAGCCATTGAGCCCGGCCATGGCGGCGCGCGCTTCGTGTCCCTCCATGTCAATCAGGCCAAAACCGCGGCAGCGACCCGTGAAGATATCGGTGGCCAGCTTGATCGCGCGCACAGTGCCGTACTGCGCGAAAAGCTGCCGGATTTCTTCCTCAGTGGTCTCGGGCGGCAGGTTGCCGACGTACATCGTTTTCATGGGCGCCTCTTGTCGGTAATCGCTGTGCACGAGCATGGCGGGCAGCGCTGCCACCGCGACGCGGTACGCTGAATGCCACCCTCTTTACGTCATCTCCGCCGGCCCGTTGCTGCGGGTGCACGGCAACGCCTGGTACTGTCCGGCGATCGCGCCCGCGAGCGAGATTCGAAACCGATCGGCCGGAGCAGCGGCCGTCTGACTGGACGAGCGAGACGCCAGTTACGACTGCGGGAAAGCCGGAGGGACTGCGGAGCTGGATGCTCGAACGACGGTACGCGGCCGAGAGTATACACATAAGCCCGACGCCAGGCCACAGCCGGCTGCGCACCCCCACGCCCAGACGAACCGACCGCAACCGCGTCCGATCGTCCGGGATGCGCCGACGCCACGCCGGCGGGACGGCATCCGCCGTGACGGCGTGCCGCGCTGACGGGCCGGCAGCGATACCCCCTCCACGGCGGCCTCGCGACGGTCACAGAGACCCGCGCCGTCCGCCGTGACCGAACGAGCGCGTGGCGCCGAACGAGCCACCGTTCACAAGATGTTCTGCGCGAATTCTCCGTAATGGATGTCGGGGATGAAATTGTAGGGCGGGTAGAACCTGCCGTGTCGTGAGTACAGGCCGTAGAGATAAGTGAACGGCTGTTCGTAGATTTCCGCCGGTGGCCGCCGGTCCCAGGCTATCGGCTGCGACGTGCCCAGGGCTGTGCGAATGGCTTGGATGGACACGGGCGAACCCGTCGCGTCCGTAGCCACCCATGCGTCATTGGAATCGACAACCAGCCACCCTTTGCGTGTCAGGACCTCGGTAATCGCGTGAGACGGAGTGCCCGGCGTGAGCAGCGCTCGCAGCGCGGAGCCCGCCTGAACGGTGGAGTATATGGAGACGTGCCTGGTTTCGAAGCCCGAATACCTCAAGATCTTCTCAATGACTCTGCTGCGGTCGGAGCACTGGCCGGCCTTCGCCTCGTAGACCTCCTTCGGCTCGCGCTTCTGGCCGAGCGGCACGGCGGACTGGACGGGAGCGATGTGCAGCACCGACCGCTGGACTGCCCTGATGTAGTTCAACTCGTCGGTGTAGCTGGCAGCGCCCTGCAGGGGATCGATGTCCGTCAAGTACCGCGGCAGGTATCGCAGATCATCGTCCGACAGGGAATTATCCACCGCGTTCAGCGCCAGAACGATCGTCGCCCCCACCACGAGCGCGGCTACGACCATGATGTTGCGCGCGTTTACAAATCGACCCATGCAGCAATCCTGTACCGCCGCCAAAGCGTGATGGCAGCGACGTCCTACGAAGAAACCGACGGTTGCGTGTGGCCACGATTATCCGCCACCGCTTCGCCGCCTGTCACCCCGTGGTGCAACGGTCGCCGATCGAAGAGCGCACGCGAAAGACGTGTCGTCGCTCGAGCATCGGCCGCGGTGGCGCTCGCACTGCTCGCCGCGGTTGGCGCATCACTCGGGTCGCGGGCGGGGTGAGGGCGCACTCGGTGACAGGCCCGTTTCGCACGGTGCGGACGTCGGTGACCACGGCGCCACGGGGCGCTTGCGTTGAGGACGAAACGTCTGCGCGGTGGGCGTTTACGTCCGGCGGGCTTTCGCCCTGAGCCGGGCTCGGCGGCGAAGGCTCTCGGCGGGCCACCGCGCCGAGGCCCGGTAGTATCCGGGAACGGTCGGCACGCCGGCGGGCAGTGCAACCCAGGGCTGCTTCGATGCCGTGTAGATATGGATGTCGGGCGGAAATCGGTCCGGGTCATCGAGTGTTCCGACGCGCACGAAGCGAATCGCCTCGCCGGCCCCCGCGTAGTTGCTCCACAGGGCAACATGGCACTTCGGACAGCGGGCGATTCGCTGACCCTTGCCACTGCTCGACGGCGTGTCGGTGAGCGCAATCGATCCCTGCAGCACCTGCACGCGATCGGCCTCGATGAGCGCGTTGAGGGCAAAGGCCGCTCCACTCTCCCGCTGACACCAGCGGCAGTGACAGCAGTGAACGAACAACGGTGTCGCCGTCAAGCGGTAGCGCGTGAATCGGCAGGCACAACCTCCGTCGAAGGACATCGCTCGCATCCCGGTTCAAGCAAGCATTGGGCGGCGACCGGGCGCGGCTGCTCGCCGGCGCGCATAGATAGATCGCCGTTCTCCGCCGCTGCGATGAGGTCGGTGCTCGCGGGTGGTGGATGCAATACGCTTTCGGGATCCGCGAATGCGGACCCGAGCGCAGGATGGTTCAACGGCTGCGGGCGCAGCGCCCGCTCGGCGATGGCGCAGCGCGTCGCGCGTGATGTCGAAGCCGAGCACGTGCAGGTCGCCGAGCGTGGTGTCGAACCGCCTACGGGGTTCGCGGGTGACCTATCGCCCCCCTCACTCGAAGCCGCGTTCGTTGTCCCAGATGTTGTCCGGCATCGGCAGGCCGGAAAAGGCGGCGTCGTCCAACGGATCGTCGGGCGCGATGCCAAGCTTTTCCCGCAATATCAGCATCAGCTGCCGCGCGTGCTGCCCCGAGTGCCAGCCGGTGCGCTCCAAGACCTCGTGCAGCGTGACATTGCCGTAGTAGACATCAGCGGGCCTGTCGAAGTCCGTGCGTTTGCCATCGCGCTCCCACCAGGCGCTGAAGCGCGCTTGCACGGCCGCAGCCCACTCGAGCAGTTCGTCGCGGGTCCCCAGCGTGTCGGGCAAGACACTGAGCAGCGCCTCGTAGGTGTACGGCTCGTCGTTCTCCACATGGTCGAGGAACACTTCCGGGATGTTCACGATGTGATAGGCGAGCTGCCGATAGGAGCGTGGCCGGCCGGGTAGCATGTCATCGAGGCGGTCGTCGGGAATCTGCGCAGTGAATCGTCGGGCACCGGCGACGATGGCGACGATCCGTTCGACCAGATCGGCGGGGCTGAGCATCTTGTGGCCGCCCCAGTGGAAGCCGGCGACCTCGGCCACCTCGCGAAATACCGCTCCGTTGGCCCACTTGCCGCCGCGCGCGACGATGGGCACGAGTCGTACGCCGAGCGCTTCCAACTCGCGGAACCCGTCGTCGTCCTCGAGCACGTTGATAGACTGGAACTCGACCCCGTTGGCGATCAGGAATTCCTTCGTCTTCAAGCAGCTCGAGCAACCCGGCTGCCAGTAGACCTTGAGTGGGGGAACGGCGTCGGCTTCGGACATGGTGGTGAACGCTCGCTGTGCGGAAGAGGGGAGTGTAGGGCGTTTGATGCGCCTCAGGAAGCGGCTGCCGCGCCGCCCTCCGGCGGGGCGCGCCCCTCGGCGGGTACCCCGATGGGCGGGCGTGCCGCGCCCCGCGGGTCGACGGTGGCAGCTCGCGGCAGGGGGACCCGGTGCAGCGCCGACGCCACGCCCGGCAGCGCCCCCTGATTGGAATGCCGCGGGGAGGATTTCCGCCAGCGGTGGCATGGGAAGAGTCACTCGCTTGCCATCCGTTTACCATGGCAGTTGGATAGACTGCGCTCCGCAGTCGGGGCCTGGTCTCGGCCGGCACCCCTTCCCCCATGGCGGGGCCCGGCGTCTGGCTGCCGTCAATGTTGCCATCATGGGTTTGGCCCGTCGATCTTCGACGGGCCTTTCTTTTGGGCGCCGGGTGCGCGCCGATCTGCC
>JBFEOO010000094.1:0-11213 GCA_041550555.1 Arenicellales bacterium | reverse complement strand
GCAGCAGGATCTCCTTGCGCAGTATCATGGTCACCTCGCCACCGAGTGCATTGAGCACCCCGGCAAACTCGGTAGCGATGTAGCCGGCTCCGACAATGGCCGTGTGCCCCGGCAGCTCTTCGAGCTCGAAGAAGCCATCACTCGTGACGCCGAGCTCGGCGCCCGGGATCGGGGGAACCTGGGGCTGCCCCCCGGTGGCGATGATGATGTGATCGGCCGTGTACGCGCGATCGCCGACGACGACCCTGCGCGCGTCCGCGAAGCGGGCCCGTCCCGCGAGCTCGGCCACTCCGGATACGTCGAGGTTGCGATGGTAGATTTCGTTGAGGCGGGCGATGTAGCCGTCACGCGAACGCTTGATGGTTGCCCAGTCGAAGCCTGCGCGACGAAGCCGGAAGCCATAGTCGGGGGCGTCGTCGAGGATCTCGGCGATGTGTGAGGTGGTCCACATCACCTTCTTGGGGACGCAGCCGACGTTAACACAGGTGCCGCCGATAGCTCCCTGCTCGATTATCAGCGTTCTCGCGTCGTAGCTCGCCGCCCGGCGGGCGGCCGCAATGCCGCCGCTGCCGCCACCGATCACAATCAGGTCGTAGCGATCCTGGGCCATGGCGGGAACTAATCACAACCCGGCCGCTTGTTCAACCGCTGCGCCGGGCTGCTTTGCGTTTCTTTGACTATACTTGTTGCTGGAGCGCTTACGCGAATACCCCACGATCACTGAGTATACGGCTATGGTCAACCAACGTTGCGCAAGAATCATGCTGTCTTCGGCCGGGCTGGCCGTTGCGATCGCCCTGGCTTTCCCGGCGGCGGTTGCCGGCACGCTCTACCGCTGGGTCGACGAGAACGGAAACGTGACCTACCAGGACAGCCCGCCCCCCGACGGTGCCGCCACGGAGCAGGTGTTGGACAGCGGGCTCGAGGCCGCCGACGCTCCGGAAGACGGAGCAAGGGCGAGCACTCCGGTCACGTTGTACACGGTAACCGACTGCGACGGCTGCGAGCTGGTACGGGCCTATCTGATGACGCACGACGTGCCCTACGTAGAAAAGGACGTCGAGGCCGACGTGGCCTCCCGTGACGAGCTCATGGGCAAGCTGGGGCGGCTGCGGGTACCGACTTTGTACGTCGGCGACAAGCTGGTCGACGGCTACAACACCTCCGTGCTGCACGGTGAGCTCGTCGCGGCTGGTCTGCTGGAAGGTGACGGCGGGCGCGCCTCGGGCGAGGAGGCCCAGGCTGAGAGCACCGATGAACTGAGCGCCTCGACAAGCTTTGCCGACACGGCCGAGGCGGACACGGCCAATCAGTAGTTCATCACGTCGGGCGGTGCGGCCCGCCGATCGCTCGGCGGCAAGGCGCCGCGCCGACGGGTAGCGCCGGCGCTGCGTCATACGCTGTCGTCTCACCTTCGATACTTACCCGCCGCGCCCATGCCGCTGAAGGTCGCAACCTGGAATGTCAACTCGCTCAGGGTGCGGCTGCCGCAGGTCATCGAGTGGCTGGCGATGGCGCGACCCGACGTGCTTTGCCTGCAGGAGACCAAGCTCGAAGACGCCCAGTTCCCGGTCGAGGAGATCACCCGGGCCGGCTATCGTGCGGTGTGCTCGGGCCAGAAGACGTACAACGGCGTTGCCCTCCTTTCGCGGGAAGACCCGCGCGAGGTCATGACGGAACTCCCCGGATTCGACGATCCGCAGCGGCGCCTCCTCGCTGCGGAGATAGGGACCATTCGCGTAGTAAACGTCTATGTCCCCAATGGCCAGGCGGTCGATAGCGAGAAATTCATCTACAAGCTGGACTGGCTCGACAAGCTCCTCGACTACGTTGCCGAGCAGCAATCACGCTACGAGCGCTTGCTGCTCCTGGGCGACTTCAATATCGCTCCCGAGGACGAAGACGTGCACGACCCCGATCTGTGGCGCGGGCAGGTGTTATTCAGCGATCCCGAGCGTGCCCGCTTCCGGGCGCTGGTGGAAAGCGGCCTGCGCGACGCGTTTCGCAAGTTCGACCAGGCGCCAGCCGCGTTCTCGTGGTGGGACTATCGCGCTGCGGCATTTCGGCGCAACCTCGGACTGCGCATCGACCATATCCTGGTCAGCGCCGCGCTCTACGAGCGTTGCCTTTCATGCGAGATCGATACGGCGCCCCGGCGTTGGCCGCGCCCGTCGGATCACGCCCCGGTGGTAGCGACGTTCGCCGTTTAGGAATAGCCGCCGCTCACAATGAACACTGCGCCACCCGGCGAGTAGCCTACACCTGCCCTTCCGTCACGCGTTCGTGACCCGCGAGATCGCGGTAGCTCTGGACGGCACGGTAGCGGGCGCAGCGCATCGCGGCGCGCACCCGCATGGCCTGGTCGAAGCCGTGCTCCACTATGAGCCAGCCTCCGCAGCGCAGATGCGCCCTGCTGCGTTCGATGATGGCTTCGATGGCGTCGAGGCCAGAGCGGCCGCCGCGTAAGGCCAAGGGCGGCTCGAAGCGTACGTCGCCGTGTTGGAGATGGGAGTCGCCATCGGCGACATAGGGCGGGTTGGCGACGACGACGTCGAAGTCGCCGGTGGTCAGGGCGGCCAGCCAATCGCCGCGCGCAAACTCGATGTTGCTGATGCCGAGTCCGGCAGCGTTGCGCCGCGCCACCCGCAACGCCGCCGCGCTGATGTCGGTGGCCACGATCACGCAAAGGGGTCGCTCGGTGGCCAGGGCGAGGGCAATGGCGCCTGAGCCCGTGCCCAGATCGGCGATGCGTTGGCGGGCGCCGGCCGGGATCCGCATCAACGCGCGCTCGACGAGGCGCTCGGTGTCGGGCCTGGGGATCAGCGTGTCCGCGGTGATCTCTAGGTCGAGCGACCAGAACTCGCGGCGGCCGACGAGGTAGGCGACGGGTTCGCCGTCCGCCCGACGGCTGAGCAGCCGCTGGTAGCGCAGCGCTTGGTCCCGGGTCAGAGCGCGGCGCCCACTGACTGCGAGTTGCGCGCGGGACAAACCGCACACGTTCGCCAGCAGCACCTCGGCGTCGAGGCGTGCACACGGTGAGACGGGCGCGAGGCGCGCCGACCCCTCGCGCAGCGCATCGTCGACGAACGCTTCGGTTGGCGTCGGGGTGTGCGCGGTCCCGGACCGCCTCGCCGATGCTGCCCGCTCGGGGCGCCGGCTCGGCGAACGCGATGGGCTGCGTGCAGGCGCGTCCGTGACGGGCGATGCCGCGCGACGCCCGGCGTTGCGCGACGTCGTCATGCTTCCTTCGCAAGCGCGGTGAGCTGGTCCGTTTGATTCTCCGCGATCAACGGCTCGATCACCGGATCGAGGTCACCGGCGAGAAATTCCTCGAGCTTGTACAGCGTCAGATTGATGCGGTGCTCGGAGACCCGGCCCTGCGGGAAGTTGTAGGTGCGAATGCGCTCGGAACGGTCGCCAGAGCCCACCAGCCGGCGTCGGGTCTGCGCCTCCTGCTCCTGCTGGGCGCGAACCTGAGTCTCCAGCAATCGCGCCTTGAGCACGGCCATAGCACGGGCACGGTTCTTGTGCTGTGAACGCTCGTCCTGACACTCGACGACGATACCGGAGGGCAGATGGGTTATGCGGATGGCCGAGTCCGTGCGATTGACGTGCTGGCCGCCGGCCCCGGATGCGCGAAAAGTGTCAATGCGTAGATCCTGCGAGCTGATCTCGACGTCGTCGATCTCGTCGGCCTCGGGCAACACGGCGACCGTGCAGGCCGAAGTGTGGATGCGGCCCTGGGTCTCGGTCTCCGGCACACGCTGAACCCGGTGGGCACCGGATTCGAACTTGAGCCGCGAGTAGGCGCCGCGGCCGACGACGCGCGAGATGATCTCCTTGTAGCCGCCATACTCGCCGGGATGCCGGCTGATGATCTCGACCTGCCACTTCTTGCGCTCGGCGTAGGCCTGGTACATGCGGAAAAGATCGCCCGCGAACAGCGCCGCCTCGTCGCCGCCGGTCCCGGCCCGGATCTCCAGAAATATGTTGCGCTCGTCATTGGGATCCTTGGGCAGCAGCAGCTTGTGCAGATCCTCCTCGCAGCGCGCGAGCCGCAGCTCGAGCTCCGGGAGCTCTTCCTGGGCCAGCTTGCGTATCGACGCGTCGGCGTCGTCGAGCATTGTACGTGCCTGCCCGATCTCTTCCGCCAGCAGCCGGTGCCGCTGATAGTGTTCGACAACGGGCGCGAGCTCGGACAGCTCGATGGAAAGCTCCCGAAAGCGATTCTGGTTTTCGATCACTACGGGGTCGGAGAGCAGTGCGTTGATCTCCTCCTGACGCTCGACGAGATGATCGAGCTTGGCCCGAATGGACGGATTCACCGAGAGCTTGTCGGGCCTCAGTCGGCGACGCCGAACAGCTTACGGGCCGCCGCCAGCAATGCCGGGTCCCCCTCGATGCCGGCCCGCCGCAGTACATCGCTCGGTCTATGGGTGTATTTGTTGGACATCGCGCGGGCCAGCTCCATGACGACCTGCCTGGGATCCTCGCCGTTGTCGAGCCGGCGCAGCGCCCGTTCGACCTCACTGCGACTGAGGTCCTCGACGCGATCGCGCAGCCCGCGGATGGTGGGAACGGAGTCGAGCGAACGCATCCAGTGCATGAAGCGGGCGACCTGCAGGTCGATGATCTTCATTGCCTCATCGGCTGCCTCGCGCCGCGCCGCGATATTGTGCTCGACGATACCCTCCAGATCGTCCACGGTGTAGAGGTAGACGTCGCGCAGCTCGCCCACCTCTGCCTCGATGTCCCTTGGGACGGCGAGGTCCACCATGAACATCGGTCTGTGGCGCCGCTGCCTGAGGGCGCGCTCGACGGCGCCTTTGCCGAGGATGGGCAACGTGCTGGCGGTCGACGCGATGACAATGTCGGCCTCTGCCAGTCGCCCCGGAAGCTCGGCCAGTGCGATGGCTTCGCTGCCGATCTCCCGCGCGAGACGTTCGGCCCGCTCGACGGAGCGATTGGCGACGATCATGCGACTGACCTGGTGTCGTTTGAGGTGGCGGGCTGTGAGCTCGATGGTGTCGCCGGCGCCGATCATCAGCACCGTCTGTTCGGACAGGCTGGAGAAGATCCGCTTGGCGAGGTCGACCGCGGCGTAGGCGACGGAGACTGCGCTGACGCCGATGGTGGTGTCGGTGCGCACGCGCTTGGCAACCGAAAACGTGTGCTGAAACAACCGATTGAGAATCTTCCCCGTGGCGCCCGTTCGATGTGCCTCGGCGAAGGCGTCTTTCATCTGTCCCAGAATCTGGGGTTCCCCGAGCACCATCGAGTCGAGCCCGGCAGCGACCCTGAAGGCGTGCTGGACGGCGCTCTCGTCGGGATGATGGTAGACGCACCGGTTCAGCTCGCCGTCCGGCAACCCTTTGTAGCGGCACACCCAATGCACGATCGGGTCGGGGTCGACATCGTCCTGGCGGCAGTAGATTTCCGTCCGATTGCAGGTCGACAGGATGGTCGCCTCGTGGACGTGTCCGTGTGCCTTGAGATCGTGCAGCGCGTGCTGCAGGCGAGCGGGATCGAACGCGGCGCGCTCACGCAGCGCCAACGGGGCCGTCTTGTGATTCAGTCCCAGCGTCAGTACATGCACGGTGATGCCCGAAAATCGAGCCCTGCCCCGCTGATTTTGGGCCTTGGCGTGCGCCTGTCAAGCGCGTTGGAAGGGGAAGCTTGGCGCGCCGAGGGCGCTTGCTCGTTGATTTCCGTCAAGATTTGGCCGGCCTTTCGCCATGGCGCCGCCGCGCCCCCCCGGCCGGGCAGCGGCGCCCATGGCGGCATCAGCAGGCACGCCCGCGGCGGCGGAGGCGGCCTGCGCCGAGCGTGTCGGTGGGGCGGCGGCAACTGCGCGCAGAGCTGTTCCGTCGGTGCCCGCCGCGGCGCCGGCGGGCAACCCCGGGGGTCAGCGCGTCCGGCGCGTCATTGAGCAGGAGTTGCGGCATGCAGGCGCTTATACGACACTGTGAACATAGCGCAAAGACACCGATCGGGCCCATGAGGCGCGCATCGGGTGGGGAGGGAACGGTTGCCGAGATGGGCCCCTGAGCCGCTCGCTGGTAGGTTTTTGCACGGGTTTGACCGAGAGAAGTCAATGCAGCGGAAGATATCTCTGCGCCGCCTGACCGCGTCGAGCGCGCCGATGGTGGTCTCGCTGGCGCTCAGCGGGTGTGCAGCGGTGCAGTCCGACCCCGCCACCGCGCCCGCCACGGCCGCCGCCAACGCCGAGGCGCGGAGCGCCGTGGCGCCGCGCGAAGACGTGCCGCGCGTGGCGCTCACTGAGGAGCTGATCTACAACATCCTCATCGGCGAGATCGCCAGCCAGCGCGGTCACGCCGATGTTGCCGTCGAGTCGCTGAGCCGCGCGGCGTTAAGCACGCGTGATCCACGTCTGGTGCGACACGCGACACGGGTCGCACTCTCCGCACAGCGATTCGACAAGGCTCTCGAGGTGGCCAGCCTGTGGGTGGAGATCAGCCCTGAGGAGCAGGCACCGCGAGAGGTGTTGGCGCGGACGCTGATCGCATTGGACCGTCGGGACGAGGCGTTCGAGCAGTTTGCCATCGTGCTCGGCCAGAGCGACGACGTCGGGGTCGTCTATCGTCGCATCGCCGAACTGCTGGGGCGTCTCGAAGATCCTGGCGATGTGTTGGAGCGCTTCGAGCGGCTCATCGCAATGCGGCCCACCCTCGCCGATGCCCACTATGCCAAGGCGTACCTCGCCGAGCGCCTCGGCCAGCGCGATGTTACCGCGCAGGCGCTGGACGAATCGCTGCGGCTGCAGCCCGGCTGGGAAGAGGCCGCAATGGCCAAGCTGGTGTATCTCGCGACAGCCGGGGCCCCCGCTGACGTCGAGGCGTTTGCCAAGCAGTTTCTACGGCGGTACCCCAAGGCGAGCCGGGTGCGGGCGCAGTATGCCCGCTATCTCATTGACCAGGAGCGGCCCGCGGAATCATTGGCGCAGTTCGAGCGTCTGCTCCGGGCGGATCCCCGCGATACGGACGCGCTGTTTGCAGCCGGGCTGCTCAGCGTCCAGGTCGAGGAGTATCGACGGGCGCAGGATTACCTGATCCGCCATCTCGAGCTGCAGCCCGATAGCGATCGCACGCGGATCTACCTCGGCCAGGCGGCCATGGAGCTCGAGCAGTACGACGACGCCGAGCGCTGGTACGGCGAGGTGAGCGGGAGGGAGTTTTATCTCGACGCCCAGCTGATGATCGCCGCTGTGAAGGCCGCGCAGGGAAACGTGGAGAGCGCGATCGAGCACCTCGAACAGCTGAGAGCCGGCAGCGAGGAGGAGCAGGTGAGGCTGTTCCTGGGGCGCGAGCGCATCTATCGCGAAGCGGGACGGCTGGCGGACGCCAAGGAGGTGCTCGACGAGGCCTTGGCAGAGATCCCGGAGAGCAGCGATCTGCTCTACGCCAGGGGGCTGGTGGCTGCCCAGCTCAATCTCGTGGCGCTGCACGAGAGCGACCTGCGCAAGCTGATCTCGATGGAGCCCGATAACGCCCATGCCTACAACGCCCTCGGCTACACCTTGGCGGATCAGACGGACCGCTACCAGGAGGCGCTGGAGCTGATCGAAAAGGCACTCGAGCTCAAGCCCAACGACCCATTCATCATGGACAGCATGGGCTGGGTGCAATATCGCCTCGGCAACCATCAGCTGGCCATCGACTATCTGGAGCGGGCCTTCGATATTCGGGAGGACGCGGAGATCGCAGCCCACCTCGGTGAGGTGCTGTGGATCGTCGGCGACCGCCAACGCGCGGAGGCCGTTTGGAACCGGGCCCTCGAGCAGGCTCCCGCCAACGACGTGCTGCTCGGTACCATTCGTAAACTGAAGCAGTGAGCAGGTGGGCGCTTCTCGCCCTGGTGGTTCCGCTCGCGGGATGCGCGACGGCAGCGCGGATGCCGGTGGCGGATCCGGACGCCCGCTGGGCCGTGCGGCGCGCCGAGCTGACCAGGCTCGACACCTGGTCGGTGACGGGGCGTCTCGGCGTGCGCACCAGCGACGAGGGCGGCAGCGCCACCCTCGTTTGGGACCGCGATCGCAATGTACACCGGCTTGAGCTCTACGGGCCGTTCGGTGGTGGACGGGTGCGCATCACCCAGGACGCGTCTGGCGCGTCACTGATCGACAACAAGAAGCGTCAGCAAACGGCAGCGACCGCTGAGGAGCTGTTGTTCCGTCAGGCGGGATGGCACGTCCCTTTCGACGCCGTCCAGTACTGGGTGGCCGGTCTGCCGGCGCCGGGCGCGGTGGCGGCACAGACCCTGGACGAGCAGGGACGGCTCGAGACGCTGCGTCAATTCGGCTGGGAAGTCCGCTTCCTCGACTATCGACGGGACGGCGCCTACGATCTCCCGAAGAAGATCTTCGCGCGCGCCCTGCCGGGCACCGCGCACCTGGCGGCAGAAGACGGCCGCGATCTGGGCGACCGGCTGGAGGTGCGGCTCGTCATCAAGCGCTGGGACGTCGACGGCTAGGTTGCGCGCGGCACGTCCGCAGGCGAAGCCGGCGCCGTTTCCGGGGCGGTCTCGCCGGGCTTGGGAGGGCGCGACACTTGGCCGGCGCCGGGGCTGCCTGTCGGATTGACAGGAATTTCGTCCCCGACGACAATATTCTGTTCGCTCCAAGGGCAGCTTTCACGTGGTCGGGTGTCTGATTCCTTTTGGGGTGTAGCCAAGCGGTAAGGCACCGGATTTTGATTCCGGCATTCCCAGGTTCGAATCCTGGCACCCCAGCCATACGCTTCGGGCGCAGTGGGACGCAGGTGGATTTGAGGTAGCCGCGTGACGGTTGACAGCATGGCGGTGTTCACCGGGAATGCCAACCCGGAGCTCGCCGCCAAGGTGGCCAGATACCTGGGCGTGCCCATCGGCAAGGCGCTCGTCTCTCGCTTCAGCGACGGCGAGGTCAACGTGGAGATCATGGAGAACGTCCGCGGACGGGACGTTTTCCTGGTGCAGCCGACGTGCAATCCGAGCAACGACAACCTGATGGAGTTGCTCATCATGATCGACGCCATGCGTCGCTCGTCGGCCGACCGGGTGACCGCCGTAATACCGTATTTCGGCTACGCGCGGCAGGATCGCCGTCCGCGCACTGCGCGTGTCGCAATCTCGGCCAAGCTGGTGGCGTCGATGATCAGCATTGCCGGAGCCGACCGCGTACTGACGGTCGACCTGCACGCCGACCAGATTCAGGGATTTTTCGATATACCGACGGACAATATTTACGCGTCGCCGGTGCTGATCGGCGACCTGTGGCGCCAGGAGTCGGATGATTTGCTGGTGGTCTCGCCCGATGTGGGCGGGGTGGTGCGTGCGCGGGCCATGGCCAAGCACCTCGAGGCGGATCTGGCGATCATCGACAAGCGCCGACCGCGGGCAAACGAGGCCAAGGTGATGCACATCATCGGCGAGGTAAGCGGTCGGACCTGCGTGCTGATGGACGACATGGTGGATACTGCGAATACGCTGTGCGAGGCGGCCACCGCGCTCAAGCAGGCGGGTGCCGTGCGCGTTCTGGCCTATTGCACGCACCCGGTGTTGTCGGGCAGGGCGGTGGAACGCATCACGGCGTCAGAGCTCGACGAGGTCGTCGTGACGGACACCATCCCGCTGAGCGATGCCGGTCAGGACTGCGCCAAGATCCGCCAGCTGAGCCTCGCCGAGCTGCTCGGCGAGGCTATGAGACGAATTTCCAACGAGGATTCGGTCAGCTCTTTGTTCTTGGACTAGCGCTCGCCTGGCGCAGCGTGAGCGTTGCGGGCGAGCTCAGCGTGGAGACAGAAACATGAGTACACAGTTTGCGCTCAGGGCGGAGCGGCGCCATGCGCTGGGCACGAGCGCCAGCAGGCGGCTGCGGCGCGAGGGCAAGGTGCCGGCCGTCATGTACGGCGCCGGGAAGGGCGAGGTGGCGTTGGTTCTCGACCACGATGCGCTGCTTCACAATCTGGAACGTGAGGCTTTCTACTCGGCCATCCTGGGCGTTGAGCTCGACGGCGAGTCCGAGCAGGCGATACTGCGCGACGTGCAGCGTCATCCGACGCGACCGCAGATCCTGCATGTGGATTTCCAGAGAGTCAGCGCGACGGAGAAGATCCACATCAAGATACCGATCCACCTCATGGGCGAGGACGTTGCGCCAGGGGTGAAGATCGGTGGCGGAATTCTGTCGCGCCTCATCACCGAGATCGACGTAAGCTGTCTGCCGAAAGACCTCCCCGAGTTCCTAGAGCTGGATGTGTCCACGCTCGAACTCCATCACTCGCTGCACCTCTCCGACATCAGGTTGCCCGAGGGGGTCGAGATGACCGCTTTCGCCCACGGCGGTGAGGACCTGGCCGTGGCGTCGATCGCGCCGGCCCGCGTGGCGGCTGCGGAGGAGGAGATCGAGGAAGAGGTGCCCGAGGCCGAAGCCGAAGAGGTTTCCGAGGAGCCCGCCGAGGAGCAGGAGTAGGCGTCGACCGGCTCTGGCGCTGCGCGGCTCGCCTGCGCGGGTCCGCCCAGCGGGATGTCGCCGCCGATCTCCGATCGCGCCGATGGACGGCATTGCACTGCTCGTGGGACTCGGCAATCCGGGCCAGCGCTACGCGGCGACCCGCCACAACGCTGGATTCTGGTTTCTCGATGCCGTGCTGGCCCAAACCGGTGCGGCGTTGCGGAACGAGGATCGTTTTCATGCCGCGCTCGCCCGGGTCGATCTGGCTGGACGGCGGGTATGGGTAATGGCGCCGACGACGTTCATGAATCTGAGCGGCGACGCCGTCGCTGCCGTGGCGCACTACTATCGCATCGATCCCCGAGCCACACTCGTCGTTCACGACGATCTTGACCTTCCACCCGGTACCGTGCGACTCAAGCGTGGCGGAGGCTACGGGGGTCACAACGGACTGATCGACATCGGCCGCAAGCTCGGCGCCGCGGACTTCGTGCGCCTGCGACTCGGTATCGGACGGCCGCCGCAGGCGAGGGAGGCCGTCAGCTACGTGCTGGAGGCACCCGACGCCGAAGAGCGGGCTCTGATTGACTCCGCGATCGAAAAGGCCATGGCGTTGCTGCCGGAGATCGTCGCGGGCGAGTACGAACGAGTCATGAACGTGCTGCACCAGCCGCTGTCGTCGGCCCAGGCGGACGATGCGGCGGCAGGCGGACGCTGAGCCGAGCCTGGCCGGCTGCGTGCGTCCGCTCGGCGGTTGACACGG
>JBFEOO010000093.1:0-11511 GCA_041550555.1 Arenicellales bacterium | reverse complement strand
TTCTGCGCGGGGTGAAACGAGTATGCCATATGTCGGCTAGAATTGACCATCCTTCCGGCGAACACCCCCGTTGAGCGGCACGAAACCGCGTTGTGGCGTGGGCCGCGGCGTTCGAGGTCCCGCCGACGAGGAACGCCGGCGCCCATGTCCGCCCCGGGGCGGTGGCCGATGATCGCCGGCTCGCGGCGTCGCCGATCGCGGCCTCGTTCACGCGATCCCCTGCCGCGATCGAAACGGCGGGCTCATCGGGCGCGCGGGCCGTGTCGCGGCAGCCCGGCAGGCCGCCCAGGGTGCACGCTGACGCGTGGACAGGCACCGCCGGGCGACAGGGCGCGGCGGCGCCGACTTGATTGAACCGCCTGCAAGCCGCATTGTCTGAGGGGTGCGTGCGCCGGTGGGTCTTCCCGGAGGCGGTGCGCGGAATCGGCCCGCGGCGCGGCTCGCGCGCCGTGGCGCCGTTGCCGAGGGTGGCGCACGGTTTCGTCCGGCGCCGCGCCGCGCACCGGATGGCGCGCTGTCAGAGATGATCCGCTGTCGGATCTATTCGGAATAGTTCGAGGCGAGTCGAGGTCGGAGATGTCCATGCGCAAAACCGCTGTCGGTCTGGTCGTCGTCTTCGTCGCGCTGCTGGGTATGCCGGTTGGCGCCGCGGCCGTCGCCGTCGAGAAGAGCCCCAACGACCGGCACAGCTACGAGTACCTCGTTCTCGACAACGCGCTGCGCGTGCTGCTGGTCTCGGATTCGCAGACAGATCAAGCGGCTGCTTCCCTCGATGTCAACGTCGGCAGTGGCGCCGACCCCGAGGGTCGCGAAGGTCTTGCCCATTTTCTCGAGCACATGCTCTTTCTCGGCACGGCGAAATATCCGCAGGCGGGCGAGTACCAGGAATTCATCCGCACTCACGGCGGCAGCAACAACGCCTACACCTCATTCGATCACACCAACTACTATTTCAGCATCGATGCCGACTTTCTCGAGCCGGCCCTGGATCGTTTTGCGCAGTTCTTCACCGCTCCGCTGTTCGACGCCGAGTTCGTCGAGCGCGAGCGGCAGGCGGTGCACTCCGAGTTCCAGGTCAACCTCAAGAACGACGGTCGGCGCGGGTGGTCAGCGCGCAAGCAGACGTTCAATCCCCGGCACCCGAGATCGCGGTTCATGGTCGGCAGCCTGGACACCCTGGCGGATCGGGCTGACAGCACGATTCGCGACGAGCTGATCCGTTTCTACGACACACACTACTCGGCGAACCTCATGACCTTGGTCGTGGTGGGTCGCGAGCCGCTGGCCACCCTAAGACAGTGGGCGACGGAGAAGTTCCGGGCCGTTCCCAGCAACGACGCCAAGCCGCTGACCATGGCGGTGCCGCTGTTCGAGGGGGAGCGCTTGGCGGTACGACTCAACGTCGAGCCCATCAAGGAGCAGCGCCAGCTGTCGATGACCTTTCCGGTGCCACCGATCGAGCCCCACTACCGCACCAAGCCGACCCAGTTCATCGGCAATCTGCTCGGCCATGAGGGCGCGGGCAGTCTGTTGTCGTTGCTCAAGGACCTGGGCTGGGCTGAGGGGCTCGGTGCGGGGGCCGGTGTGTCGGATGCCGCCGAAGCCACTTTCGAGGTGGGGGTCGAGCTTACCGCCGCGGGCATGGATCACATCACCGATATTGCCGGGTACGTGTTCCAATACATTCGACTTATCGAGCGCGACGGCATCAAGCGTTGGCTCTACGACGAGCAGCGGCGTATCAACGAGCTCGCTTTCCGCTTCCAGGAGCCTCTCGAACCCATCGCCTACGCCCGTTCGCTGGCCGCGAGCCTGCATGTGTACGAGCCGGCGGATGTGCTGCGCGGCCACTACATGATGGAGTCGTTCGAGCCCGCGCTCATTCGCGAGTACCTCGCGCGACTGACGCCGGACAATGTCCTGCTGACCGTCACCGGCAAGGGCGTCGAAACGAACGCCGCCACGCGCTGGTACGCGGCGCCGTACAAGATCGAACCGATCGCCGAGCCGACCCTGCGTGAGTGGTCGACGGGCGACGTCGCCACGGCGCTGAGCATCCCCGCGCCGAACGTGTTCGTTCCCGAGCACCTTGCCGTGGAGGCCGTGCCCGCGCCCTCGCCGCGGCCGGTGCGGCTGGAGCGCCAGGACGGGTTCGAGCTCTGGTATCAAAACGATGTCTCTTTCGGCGTCCCGCGCGCGAGCTTCTACTTCAGCGTGCGCTCCCCCATGGCCCAGGACAGTGCCCGCAGCGCGGTGCTCACCCGGCTCTACATCAAGGCGGTCAACGAGCAGCTCAGCGAGTTTTCGTATCCGGCCGAGCTAGCCGGTTTGAGCTACAGTCTCTACACCCACATCCGGGGCTTCACCGGGCGCCTGTCGGGCTACACGGACAAGCAGCCGCTGCTGCTCGAACGCATCGTTCACGCGTTGGTGCAGCCCGAGGTCACGGATGAGAAGTTCGCGCTCCACAAGCAGGAGCTCGAACGTGCACTGAAGAACGTCAAACAGGACACGCCCTACGCGCAGACCATATCCGAGGTGCGCAGCCTGCTGCTCGAGCCGGACTGGCCGGAGGACCGCCAGCTCGAAGCCTTGGGGGATATCACTGCGGACGACGTGCGCGCCTTCGTGCCCGAGCTGAGTAAGCGGGTCGAGATCATTGCGCTGGCGCACGGCAGCGTGCTGCCCGAGCGCGCGAAGAAGATGGCGGCCATTGTGCGCGACGCTCTTCTCGATGGCGCCAAAGCCGTGAAGGTGCCCCGCGGGCGTGTCGTGCACCTGCCGGGCGGGCGCGACTATGCACGGCAGCTCGACGTCGACCACAGCGACTCGGCGATAACCGTCTACTACCAGGGTGAGGACAGCAACGTCGAAGCGCGTGCCCGTTTTGCGCTGCTGGCCCAGATCCTCTCGTCGCCCTTCTATCACGAGCTGCGCACTGTGAGTCAGCTCGGCTATGTGGTGTTCGCCGCCCCGATGCAGCTGCTCAAGGCGCCGGGCGCCATGTTCGTCGTGCAGTCACCGGTCGCCTCGGCGGTGCAGCTCGAGCATCAGATCGGACGCTTCCTGCAAGAGTACGGCGAACGCCTCGCTGTCATGGACGAGGAGGAGTTCGCCCGGCACAAGGCCGGGCTGCTCACGCGGATTCTCGAGGCGGAGAAGCGTCTGACGGACCGCACCGATCGCTATTGGGCCGAGATCGACGATGAGGAATTCGGGTTCGATTCTCGCGAGCAGCTCGCCGCCGCCGTGCGTGCCATCGACAAGGACGGCTTCGTCGATTTCTACGAAGCGACGCTGCGTGGGCCGACGGCACGCCGGCTGGTGGTGCAGGCGCCCGGGCGCCGACCGGCGCCCGCGGTCCCGGCCGCCGATGACCGCGCGTCGATCGCCGACCCGATCGAATTCAAGCGCGCCAGCACGTTCTTCCCGCGCGCCTGAGACGGCTGCTGCCGCGCGCCGTCAGGGCGCTGAGCGCCCGGCGCCCGCACCGACAACGCCCGCCACCGAGCATCGCCAAGCAACTATGGACATCGACCAGCTCGCCCGGGACGTCGGCGCGGCGTTGCGCGCCCGCGGCATGCTGCTCGCCACGGTCGAGTCGTGCACCGGTGGCGGGGTGGCGCAAGCCGTCACCGACGTCGCAGGCAGCTCCCAGTGGTTCGAGCGGGGCTTCGTGACCTACAGCAACCGCTCCAAGCAGGAGCTGGTCGGGGTGCCGGCGGCGGTGCTCGCCGAGCACGGCGCGGTCAGCGCGCCCACCGCCCGCGCCATGGCATTGGGGGGCCTCGCGTACAGCCAGGCGCACGTGTCCGTGGCGATCACCGGCATTGCCGGGCCAGGCGGCGCGACCCCCGGCAAGCCGGTCGGCACGGTGTTCATCGCTTGGGCGCAGCGCGACGGCGACTCCTGTGTCGAGCACCACCGCTTCGACGGCGACCGCGCGGCGGTGAGGCATCAGTCGGTAGCGCGTGCCCTCAGCGGGCTGCTCGAGTGGCTCGACGGCACCCTGTCTGCGGGCTGAGCGGATCGCCCGCCGCCGCCTCCCGCGCGTGCGGCCACCTGCGCAGCGATGGGGTAATGTTGAATGCGACCCGATGAGCGAAGATGGAATTAGACCCGGTTCTTGCTGTTCTCGCCGCTGCCGGATGGCCCGGCAGGAACGGCGTGACGTGCGCGAGCGCCTAAGGTCGAGCAGCTCGGCGCGGGCCGGCCGCGTCGCTGCCGCCGCAGCCGCGACACGGCGGTCACGGTAGCCGTGGCGACGGCGGATACCGACAGCGAGCGTCTGTTTCTGGCGCTGTGGCCCGACGCCGGGGTGCGCGAGCGCCTCGGTGAGCTCGCCCGACGCTGCGCGGAGGAGTCCGGCGGCCGCCGCGTGCCGGACGAGAACCTGCATCTGACGCTGGCGTTTCTCGGCGCCCTGGGCGGAGCAGCCGCACGTGCAGCGCGTGAGGTGGTGCGCGCAACCGTGGTCATCCCCTTCGCGCTGCGCCTCGAGCGGATCGGCTTCTGGCCACGCACCCGCGTCGTGTGGGTCGGCGCCGAGACCGTGCCGACGGCGTTGGAAACGCTGATGCAAGACGTCAACGGCGCCTTGCCCGCCCTCGGTGTGGCGCCGGATCGACGGGCGTTTGCGCCCCATGTCACGGTCGTGCGGCGCGCGCGCCGGCGGCCGCGCGTAACAACGGCGCCCTTCGAGTGGCGCGTGCAGGAGCTCTGCCTGGTGCGTTCGCGGCTCGATCCCGGCGGCGCGCACTATGAGGTGGTCGCACGCTCGCCGCGGCGGGACAATTCGACGCCGGATATGGGATAATGACCGGCTCCGCGCAGCCTGCGTGCGTGGGCTGCCCGTGCGTTTTCGCACCGTATCGGCGCGCGGTTCCAGGTAGTCTATCCGCTGGGCGCCGCGGCCGGTGCGCCGCAGGCTAGCGACAATTTCGGAAAGCGGAGAACCGCCAGATGGACGAAAACAGGCAAAAGGCGCTGCAGGCAGCGCTCGGCCAGATCGAGCGCCAGTTCGGCAAGGGCTCGGTCATGCGTCTCGGCGACGCCGAGGTGCAGGGCAACATCAGCGTCATCCCCACGGGGTCCTTGGGGCTCGATATCGCGCTCGGTGTCGGCGGGCTGCCGCGCGGTCGGGTGGTGGAAGTCTACGGGCCCGAGTCGTCGGGCAAGACGACGCTCACGCTCTCGGTCATCGCCGAGTCGCAGAAGCTCGGCGGCACGGCCGCCTTCGTCGATGCCGAGCACGCCCTCGATCCGTCCTACGCCAAACGGCTCGGCGTGCAGGTCGACGACCTGCTCGTGTCGCAGCCCGATACCGGTGAGCAGGCGCTGGAGATCGCCGACATGCTGGTGCGCTCTGCGGCGGTCGACGTGGTGGTGATCGACTCGGTTGCCGCGCTGACACCGAAAGCCGAGATCGAGGGCGAGATGGGGGATTCGCACATGGGTCTGCAGGCGCGGCTGATGTCGCAGGCGCTCAGGAAGCTGACCGGCAACATCAAGCGCTCAAACACACTGGTTATTTTCATCAACCAGATACGCATGAAGATCGGCGTAATGTTCGGCAACCCGGAGACCACCACCGGTGGCAATGCGCTCAAGTTCTACTCCTCGGTGCGAATGGATATCCGCCGCATCGGCGCCATCAAGAAGGGCGATGAGATTCTGGGCAACCAGACGCGCGTCAAGGTGGTCAAGAACAAGGTCGCGCCGCCTTTCAAGCAGTGCGAATTCGATATCCTCTACAACGAGGGCATCTCCAAGGAAGGCGAGCTGATCGATCTCGGGGTGGATGCCGACGTCGTCGAGAAGTCCGGCGCGTGGTACAGCTACGCGGGAGAGCGCATCGGGCAGGGTCGCGACAACGTACGCGCCTTTCTCAAGGAGAATACCGACATCGCCCTGGCGATAGAGTCGGCAATACGCACCAAGATGGGGCTCGAGGCGCTCATCGCTCCGGCGCCGCTGGCGGAGGCGGGGGAAGTCGCCGAGGCCTGAAGACGTCATGCGGGGCGCCCGCGCGGCCCGCACCGCGGCGCGCAGCGGTCACTCCGGGCGGCGTGCCCAAGCGGCTGGCGGAGACGTATACTTGCCGGGGCGCGCGCGTCGGTGTTCGCGGCACCCTCGGTAGCGTGGGTGCAGCGCCTGGGGTGTACACGTAGCGCCGCAAGACGAAGCTGAGGACGGCAGCGTGGACGAGTCGTATGGTCGCGCCCGGACGACGGCGCTGCGCATGCTCGCCCGCCGCGAGCACGCCTGCGCGGAGCTGGCCCGCAAGCTGCTCGGCAAAGGGTATTGTGCGGCAACGGTCGAGGGGGTGGTGGCCGCGCTGGCCGCCGAGAGGCTCGTCTCCGACGAGCGCTTCGCGGAGGCGCTGGTGCGCAGCCGTACCGAGCGCGGCTACGGCCCGGCGCGCATTCTGCATGAGCTGAAAGAGCGCGGTGTGGCGCGCGACTGCGCCGAGACCGTTGTGGACACACGCGCTCGGCAGTGGCTCGAGCGCGCCGAGGGTGCGCGACGCAAGCGCTTCGGCGACGCCGCGCCCGAGGGATTTCGGGAGCGCGCCCGGCAGGCACGTTTTCTCGAAGGGCGCGGCTTTACGGGGGAACACGTTCGGCGGGTGCTCGACCGCGCGGGCCAAGCTCCGGAGCAGGATTGACCATGCAGACACAGGAGATTCGCAGCCGGTTTCTCGATTTCTTCAGGCAGGCAGGCCACGAGGTCGTGCCCAGCAGCCCGCTGGTGCCGGCCAACGACGCCACGTTGCTGTTCACGAACGCCGGCATGGTGCAGTTCAAGGACGTTTTCCTGGGGTTGGAGAAGCGGCCCTATCAGCGCGCCGTCACAGCGCAGCGCTGCGTTCGTGCCGGCGGTAAGCACAACGACCTCGAGAACGTCGGCTACACGGCGCGGCATCACACGTTTTTCGAGATGCTCGGCAACTTCAGCTTCGGCGACTACTTCAAGCGCGAGGCCATCGGTTACGCCTGGCAGCTCCTCACCGAGGGCTACGGACTGCCGCCCGAGAGGCTCTGGGTGACCGTGTTCGAGGATGACGACGAGGCCGCCGAAATCTGGCTGCGCGACGTCGGCGTCGAGACGACTCGCTTCGCCCGCATCGGCGCCCACGACAACTTCTGGGCCATGGGCGACACCGGACCATGCGGTCCGTGCAGCGAGATCTTCTACGATCACGGGCCATCGGTCGCGGGCGGACCTCCCGGCACCCCGGACGCCGACGGCGATCGCTATGTCGAGATCTGGAACCTGGTCTTCATGCAGTTCAATCGCACGGAGGACGGCGTCCTGCATCCGCTGCCCAAGCCGTCGGTGGACACCGGCATGGGTCTCGAGCGCCTGGCCGCGGTGCTGCAAGGTGTGCACAGCAACTACGAGACGGATCTCTTCCGGCGGCTGATCACGGCCGCCGCCCACGCGCTGAAGGTGCCCGACGACGTGGACAACAAGTCGCTGCGCGTGCTCGCCGACCACATCCGGGCGACGGCGTTCTTGATCACCGACGGTGTCACGCCGTCGAACGAGGGCCGCGGCTACGTACTGCGGCGCATCGTGCGCCGCGCTATCCGTCACGGCTATCGCATCGGCGGTAAAGAGCCGTTCTTTCACGAGCTCGTGGCGCCGCTCGTCGGCGAGATGGGCGATGCCTACCCGGAGCTGCGCCGCGCGCAGGATCACGTCGAGCGGGTGCTGCGCCAGGAAGGCGAGCGGTTTGCCGAGACCCTCGATCAGGGACTGCGGATTCTGGACGACGAGATGGCCAGCCTGAGTGGCGGCACGATTTCCGGCGACATCGTCTTCCGTCTTTACGACACGTATGGATTTCCCGCCGATCTCACCGCGGACGTGGCGCGCGAGCACGGCCTCGAGGTGGACCTCGAAGGATTCGAGCGCGCCATGGCGAAGCAGCGCAGTCGCGCCCGAGCGGCGAGCCAGTTCGGCGCGGGCGAGAAGCTGGCCATCGAGGTCGAGGCGCCGAGCGAGTTCACCGGCTACGCGGAGCTGGCGCGGCACAGCAGCGTGGTGGCGATCGCCGTCGACGGTGTCCAGGTCGACCGCATCGCGGCCGGTCAGGAGGCCGTGGTCGTGCTCGACCGCACGCCGTTCTACGCCGAGAGCGGTGGGCAGGTGGGTGACCGCGGCCGCATCGCCTGCGCCGACGGTGTGTTCGAGGTCGCGGACACGCGCAACCTCCCCAATGGTGTCATCGGTCATTTCGGTCGACTGCGTCTCGGGGCGCTGGAGCGCGGGATGGAGGCATCGGCCGAGGTCGATGGCAGGGCGCGCGCGGCGACCGCCAACAACCACTCGGCGACGCACCTGCTGCACGCGGCGCTGCGCACGGTGCTCGGGCGCCACGTGCAGCAAAAGGGCTCGCTGGTCGAGCCCGATCGGCTGCGTTTCGACTTCGCGCACCACGCGCCCGTGAGTGCCGCGGAGCTTGGCGAGATCGAGCGTATCGTCAACACGGAGATTCGTGCGAATTATGCCGTCGATGTGCGTGTCATGGGGCTCGACGAGGCCAAAGCCGCCGGCGCCGACGCGCTGTTCGGTGAGAAGTATGATGCGCACGTGCGCGTCGTCGGCATGGGTGAGTTCTCGCTCGAGCTGTGTGGCGGCACGCATGTCGCACGCACCGGCGACATCGGTTTTCTCAAGATCGTCGGGGAGACGGGCATCGCCGCGGGCGTGCGGCGCATCGAGGCGGTCACGGGGGAGGGGGCGCTCGGCTACGTCACGCGTCAGATCGAGCAGTTGGAGTCCGCGGCCGACGCACTCAGAGTGGGGCGCGACGAGGTGGCGGAGCGCGCCGGGCAGCTGGTCAAGCGCAGCCGGCAGCTCGAGCGCGAGGTGCAGGATCTTCAGGCCCGGCTTGCCACCGCCGGTGAGCGCCCGATCGAGAGCCAGGCGCGCGAGGTGGGCGGTGTGAAGGTGCTGGTGTCGCGGCAGGGCGCCGTCGACGTGAAGGCACTGCGCAGCACCGTCGACCGGCTGCGCGACAGGCTGGGCTCGGGCGTGGTCGTCGTAGCCTCGGTCGTCGACGACAAGGCGACGGTTCTGGCGGGCGTCACCAAGGATCGCGTCGACCGCGTGCACGCCGGCGAGCTCGTGCGTCACGTTGCCTCGCAGATCGGCGGCAAGGGCGGCGGGCGGCCGGACATGGCGCAGGGCGGTGGTGCCGACGTGTCCCGGCTCGACACCGCGCTGGAGTCGGTCTACGACTGGGTCGAACGGGCGGCGGGTGAACGGTGAGCGATGCGCGATGTGCGATGCGCACACGCGCTGTGCGTGCTGTCGAGGAGCGGTTTTGGTCCGTGCGGGTGGCTGCGCTGTCGGCTGCTCGTGCGGGCAGCGCAGACGGTGGACCATGGCGCACCGCGGGTGAGCGGCGATGGCACTGATCGTTGAAAAGTACGGCGGCACCTCCGTCGCGGACGTTGAGCGCATCAACGCTGTCGCGGATATCGTGGCCGCATCGCGCGCTCGCGGTGACGACATCGTTGTGGTCGTCTCAGCGATGAGTGGCGAGACCAACCGTCTCATCGCGCTGGCGCACGAAATGTATCCGCACGCGTCGCAGCGCGAGGTGGACGTGCTGCTGTCGACGGGCGAGCAGGTGACCATCGCGCTGCTCGCCATGGCGCTGCAGCGGCGCGGACTCGACGCCCGCTCCTACACCGGCAGCCAGGTTCACATACTGACGGACAATACTTACGGCAGAGCGCGGATTCTCGACATCGACGCCGCGCGGGTGCGACAGGATCTCGATCGCGGACGGATCGTGGTGGTCGCTGGCTTTCAGGGTGTCGATCAGGAGGGCAATATCACGACGCTCGGCCGCGGCGGGTCGGACACGACGGCGGTGGCGCTGGCGGCGGCGCTCAAGGCGGCCGAGTGCCGGATCTACACCGATGTCGAGGGCGTGTTCACCGCCGATCCGCGCATCGTGCCGGAAGCGCGCCGGCTCGACCGCCTGACTGTGGAGGAGATGCTCGAGCTTGCGAGTCTTGGTGCCAAGGTGTTGCAAACCCGTTCCGTGGAGTTTGCGGGAAAATATCGTGTGCCGGTCCGCGTGCTCTCCTCGTTCAGCGAGGGCCCCGGAACGCTGATTACATACGAGGAACAATCGATGGAGCAAGCGGTCATTTCGGGAATCACCTACAACCGCGACGAGGCCAAGCTGACGATTCGCGGCGTGCCCGACGAGCCCGGTATCGCGCACCGGATATTCGGGCCCATCTCGGAGGCCGGTTTCAACGTCGACATGATCGTACAGAACATCGGCGCCGATAATTTCACCGACGTCACTTTCACGGTGGCGCGCGCAGACTACGAGAGGGCCCGCGCGCTGCTGGCTCGCGAGCTCGAGTCGATGGATGTGAGTGAGATCACCGGCGACGAGAACATCGCCAAGATCTCCGTTGTTGGCGTCGGCATGCGCTCCCACGCGGGCGTCGCCGACTGCATGTTCAAGACGCTGGCGGAGGAAGGCATCAACATTCAGATGATCTCCACCTCGGAGATCAAGATATCGGTGGTGATCGACGCCAAGTACACGGAGCTCGCGGTGCGGGCGCTGCACAACGCCTTCGGGCTCGAGCGCGAGCCGGAGCGGGAGAGGGTTCCAGCTGCACCGCGCGGCGCGCAGAGATAGCTGAGCAACCGAGAGCAGCAACCGTAGTATACTGTCGCGCAGTGCTCGCGGCCGAATGCGGCGGGTCTGGCCCGCAAAGCCAGGGATGATGGAACGGTCAACAGGACGGGGCGGCTAACCCAGGAGGGTGGCGCGATGCTGATTCTGACGAGGCGCATCGGAGAGACGCTGAATATCGGGGACGACGTGCAGGTTACCGTCCTCGGCATCAAAGGCAACCAGGTCCGCATCGGCATCAACGCGCCCAAGAACGTTCCGGTGCATCGCGAAGAGATCTACGAACGCATCAGGCACGAGCAGGAGCACGACGAGCCGGAGACCCCGGAATCGCGCTGAACGCGGCGAATCTCGGCGCGGCTCTTTACGGGTCTGCGGCGGGCGGATAAGCTTGAGCGCTGCGGAGAGATGGCCGAGCTGGCTGAAGGCGCTCCCCTGCTAAGGGAGTATGGGGTTAAAAGCTCCATCGAGGGTTCGAATCCCTCTCTCTCCGCCAGTCATTGACGATAGACGACGCGCCCGTAGCTCAGTTGGATAGAGTACCTGGCTACGAACCAGGTGGTCGGGAGTTCGAATCTCTCCGGGCGCGCCATAGAAAACAATAAGTTACGTACCTCAGCAATCCCCTGGTTCGTCCTTGGGTAGCAATCTGGGTAGCAGATTCGCTCGTGCCCGTTCATTTCAGTGTCAACATGTCGGCCTGGGTGCCATCGCTTATCGGTGGGGGCGTGCGTGCTCATTCTGTGCATGTTCACCGGAACTTAAATAGGGCAGGAAGGCGAAAGAAGCACCGGGTTAGGCTCTGCCAGGGCACTCGCGATTCATCCGATCTA
>JBFEOO010000092.1:0-11813 GCA_041550555.1 Arenicellales bacterium | reverse complement strand
TTGCCCGAGATGGAGCGGCTCATGGCGTGGCTCGCGGCGCATCTTCCGGATGACGAGCGCACCTGCATCGTCCATGGGGATTACCGGCTGGACAACATGGTCGTGGACGCCGACCGGCCGCAGGTCGTCGCGCTGCTCGACTGGGAGCTCGCCACCTTGGGCGACCCGCTGTCGGACCTTGCCTACAACTGCATGCTGTACCGCATCGAGACGCCGGACGGTGTCCGTCTCGCCGACGCCGCCGGCCGAGATGGCATCCCGGACGAGGACGAATACGTCGAGGCATACTGCCGCCACAGCGGGCGCAGCGGCATTCCGCACTGGAGCTTCTACCTGGCGTTCTCGCTGTTCCGCTATGCGAGCATCGTGCAGGGCGTGTACTACCGCGGTCTGCAGGGTAACGCCAGCTCGAGCTACGCCACGCGCATGGGTCGTCTGGTGGAGATCGCCGCCAAGGAAGGGTGGCGCGTTGCCCAGTCCGGGTGAAGTCCAGGAGAACGCTAGGGCGACGTTACGGACAAAGCAATATGAAGCTCTCTTGATGCATCGACTTAGCTGGTTTTTATTACTGGCGAGAACATAGACCGAGGGATATGAGATCTTTTTCAGGCATTATCTTAGATAAATATAATAACTATCTGTTATATATAATATTTTTAGTCAACTCAACATTAAGAAAGAAACATAAACTCATGAAAATAATGATTTATTGTCGTTGCACTGGAGATTGGACACATTCGCCTCAGCCGAAATATCCGCTGTTGTCCGGCGGTCGGCTACTGCCGCCAGCGCCGCTGTGGTAGACGCGGCGGCAGAGATGGTGGGCCCTGACAAGCGGGACAAGCCCTGGGTCGCCGTTTTTAAGGGGGGGGTAAAGGGAAAAACGTGCCGCTGACCCGATTTCATGGTTGTACCGGCCCGACTTCGAATGGCGCAGGTCCCGGCGGCGATGACATGGCCGCCCTGCCGCTGATAGGCGGGCGGAAAGTCCGGGCGACGGCACGAGCGGGATTCAGCGTGGCGTGGGCGGCAGGCGCCTTCACGGCGCGTTGCCGCGGCGTTGCCTATTACGCTGCACGGCGGTGCAATTGCCTGTGGTATAGCGCTGTGGCGAGTAGACCGAGTGGTGTTTCGAGTCAGCCAGCCGTCCCAAATGTTGCATGCCTCGCCATGTGTTCGCGGGCTTGGCGGCGTCATGCCAGCGAGGCGCCGGCGGCGTGAGCGGTGCACGGGAGACATTGCGACGGCTGCTCTCGGAGGCGCAGCGCGCGGTGGTATTCACCGGCGCCGGTATCAGCACGGAGTCCGGCATCGCCGACTTCCGCAGCTCGGGTGGGATCTGGTCGCGCTTCGCCCCCATCGACTTCCGTGACTTCCTTGCTTCGGCAGAGGCGCGTCGCGAGTCGTGGCGTCGTCGGCTGGCGCTCGAGCCGCAGTTCGCTGCGGCGACGCCGAACCGCGGTCATCGGGCCGTGGCCCGGATGGTTGCCCGGGGCCAGGTCGGCTGCGTCGTCACGCAGAACGTGGACGGGTTGCATCAGCAGTCGGGCGTGCCCGAAGCCCGGCTGGTCGAGCTGCACGGCAACACCACCTATGCACACTGCCTGAACTGCGCGAACCGTTTCGACGTGCCGCCGATCCTGGAGCGATTTGCGGCCGACGGGCAAGCGCCGACGTGCAACGAGTGCGGCGGCCTCGTCAAGACCGCCACCATCTCTTTCGGTCAGGCGATGCCGCGCGCGGCCATGGCGCGCGCCCGCGAGGAGACGCTGCGCTGTGACCTGTTTCTCGCCGTCGGGTCCTCGCTCGTCGTTTACCCCGCGGCAGGATTTCCCGCCCTGGCCAAGAAGTGCGGGGCCACGGTCGTCATCGTGAACCGCGAAGCCACCGAGCAAGACGCGGTCGCCGACGTCAGAGTGCAGGGCGAGATTGGGGAGATACTCGGCGAGGCCGTGGGCGTCGATTGACCGGGATTGGTCGAGCTGAAAACATAAAAATATTTTATTTCAATATGTTATATAGTTTTATTTCAGTGTTTTCTGATATCGAAACCGGGCAGTCTGCAACTGGGGCGGGGCGCGTCCGAGGGTCGAGTATTGGCGTGCCGGCGCCTAGCGCGGCCAGCGGGGCTCGCGTTTGGCGAGAAACGCGGCGATGCCTTCGCCCGCTTCGTCGCCGTGCACGGCGTCCGTCAGCGCGCCGGCTTCCCGTTCCAGGTGAGCCGTCGGGTCGTCCGTGTAGGCGGTCTGCAGAAGTGCCTTGGCCCGGCCGAGCGCCGTCGTGGGGCCGGCGGCCAGGCGGCTGGCCCAGCCCATGGCGTGGGTGAGCGCACTGCCCGGCGCCACCAGGCGGTTCACGACGCCGAGCTGGTGCAGGCGCTCGGCGCTCAACCGGCCACTCTCGAGCAGGATCTCGGCCGCAAGCTGAGGAGGGAAGCTGCGCGCCAGCCACAGTGTGGCGCCGCCATCCGGGGTCAGACCGACCCTGGCGTACGCCATGACGAAGACCGCCGTCTCGGCGGCTACGATAAGGTCGCACGCCAGTGCCAGTGAGAAGCCGGCACCCGCCGCTGCGCCTTCGACCGCCGCAATGACGGGTTTCGGGCATCGGCGCAGTGCCCTGACAAAGCCGTGCAGGGCCTCGACGCTTTCGCGCTGGGCACGCGGCGGGCGAGCGCGGTTGGCGATCAGGCGCTCGAGGTTGCCGCCGGCGGAAAACGTGTCCCCGGCGCCGGTGAGCACGATGGCGCCGATGCTGGCGTCGTCGGCGGCGGCGTCGAGCGCGGCGCGGCCGCTGGCGTAGATCGCCGGCTCGAGGCTGTTACGTTTGCCGGGGTTGGACAGCGTCAGCCGCAGGACGCGGTTGTCGAGCTCGCTCAGCAGCTCAGCCGTCATCGGTGCCCGGCCCCCTGCCGTCAGGCCGGCGGCGTGAGATCCGCGAGCCACCGCGCAATGGCTTCGCCGATTTCGGTGGGCGAGTCCTCTTGGATGAAGTGGACCCCGGCGACGGTCACCTCGGTTTGATTCGTCCAGCGGCGGCAGAGCGCTCGCTGACGGCCCGTGAGGATGGCGCCCGGCTCGGCGTTCACGAACAGCTTCGGCACCTCGCAGCGCCCGAGCCAGTCGCCGTAGGCCTCAACGATGTCCACCACGTCGGCCGGCTCGCCGTCGAGCGGGATCTCCCGCGGCCAGCTCAGCGTCGGCCGGCGATCCTCGCCGGGCGCCAGAAACGGCCGCCGGTAGGTGTCCAGCTCCGCCGTCGTGAGCGTGCGCAACATCGATCCCGGCAGGATGCGCTCGACGAAGACGTTGCGCTCGAGCACCATTGCCTCGCCGGCCGGCGAACGCAGCGCGCGAAAGATGTCGCGCGCCGCCTCCGGCCAGTCGTCCCAGCCGAGCGGCGTGACCAGCGCCTCCATGTAGGCGATGCCGCGCACCGCCCCGCGGTGGCGATTCGCCCAGTCGAATCCCAGCGCCGAGCCCCAGTCGTGGAGCACCAACGTGACGCCGTGCTCGAGCCCGAGCGTCTGCAGAAAGGCGTCGAGGTAGCGGCGATGCTCGACGAAGCGATAGCGTCGTGGGTCGTTGCCGGGGAGCTTTTCCGAGTCGCCCATGCCGATGAGGTCCGGAGCGATGCAGCGCGCCTGGGTCTCGACGCAGGGCACCACGTTGCGCCACAGGTACGAGGAGGTGGGGTTGCCGTGCAGAAAGACGACCGGCGCCCCCTCGCCGCGCTCGACGTAGGCCATCTCGCGACCCAGCACGCCAACGCGCCGCTTGGTCCAGCGTTCGTCGAGGGGTTCTCGCGTCATGGCGGACGGCGCGCGTCAGTGCAGCGTGCCGCCTTTCAGGCAATCGTGACGGTCGCGCGAGCGCACGGTGACGTCAAGCTGGCGCCCTTCGCGCACCAGCGTCAGCGGCACGGCGACGCCGGCATCGCCGAGGCGCCACACGCTGCGGAACATCTCGGCGAGCTCGGTCACGGAGTGGCCCGCCACGGCCACGACGATGTCGCCGGGACGCACATCGGCGTCGTCGGCCGGGCAATCCTCATAGACGCCCGCGATGACCAGATGTCCCCGCATCTCGTAGACGAGACAGCCGAGCCACGGTCGTGCCGGCGTGCTCCGGCGCCCGAACGACTGCAGATCGTCGAGTATGGGTGGGAGCAGATCGATGGGCACGATCATGTTGCCGCTGTCGGCTGCATCGCCCAGCTCGCTCGCCTGCTGCACCAGCAACGAGCCGACGCCGCACAGCCTCCCGTCGAGGTCGAGCAGCGCCGTCCCGCCCCAGCTCGGGTGTGCGGGTGCCGTGAAGAGCGCCTCGTCGAGAACATACTCCCAGTAGCCGGCGAACTCGCGCTTGGCCACGACGCTCGCATTGATGGCCCCACTTGCGCCACCATGGCCCGCGACGATCACCGGGTCGCCCTCGCGCAGCGGCGCCGCGCTGCCCATCGGGAGAGGCGTTGCGGCCAGCGGCGCGATCGCTTTCGCCAAGCCGAATCCGGTCTCCTGATCGAAGCCGACCAAGTAGGCGGCGCTGGGCGTGCCGGCGTTGTCCACCACCCATATGCTTTCCGCCTCGGTGACGAGGTAGCCGATGGTGACGATAAGGCCGTCGTCACGAATGACGATGCCGTGTCCCTCGCGTCGGGTGCCGAGCGCTTGCGCGGTGAGCGCATCGTCGGGGATCTGCGAGCGCAGGGCGACGACCGCCGAGAGGGTGCGATCGAGGTCGAAAGCGACCTCCTCACGGCGGGGGTGCGTTGGTTCCCCAGGCGGGCTGCCTTCGGTCTGGTCGGTCATGCTCGATCTGATGGCGCAATCGACGGTGCTGACGGCAGCGGCGCCAGCGCCGGGCGTGCCTCACCGGGTGCTGCCGGCAGACCGCTGCCGAGGAGGCTACATTGTAAGCGACTCGCCCCGCCAGCGCGTCATCCGCCGCCCGCTTCCATCTCGCGTCTGCGCCGTTCGGCGCTGTCGAGCAAGCGGGCGCCGGTCGTGCGGGCGCGCTCGAGCGGATCGAGAGGCAAGCCGTCTGCCCGCGTCGGTCCGCGGTAGGTGTCTGAATCGTCGAACATCGTGTCGCTGTCCAGTGCGGACGCCGCGTCGCCGCGATAACGCACCTCGGTGGGAACGTCGCTAGAGCAGCCGGCGGCGAGCACCGCACTCGCCAGCGCGGCGCAGATCAGCGCGGTGGCGGCAAAGCCTACCTTGCGTTCGCTCATGCTGTCTCCTTGTTTCGGCCAGTGCGCTCGAGGGCGGCGCCGAGCCGCGCCGGTCGACGCGGTCGTGGCCTTCAAAGGTAAGTGTAGGCCAAGGGAAACGACTACCGGGGCGCCGCACCGAGCGCGGCGAAGGTGGTGCGGTTATCGCCGTCGCCGCTCGACCACAACCCCGGCGGCGACCAGCTGATCGATGGCGTCGTCGTCGTAGCCGTGCTCGCGCAGCACTTCGCGGCCGTGATGGCCGAAAGGCGGCGGCGCCGTGCGCACCTCGCCGGGCGTGCGCGAGAGCTTGGCGGGGATGCCCGCGCTGCGATACCAGCCGGCGCTCGCCACCATGTTTCGATGATGCGTATGGGGATGATCCATGACGGCGTCGGTGGTGAGCACGGGACCAGCGGCGAGGCCGGCGGCGAGCAGCCGACGGCACAGCGCTTCGCCGTCGCAGTCACGCATGCACCGCTCGAGCTCCGCCTTCAGGGCGTCCCGGTTGAGCACGCGGTCGCTGTTGTCGCGAAAACGGACGTCGTCGGCGAGCTGGGGTGCGTCGAGCAGCGCGCACAGTCGTCGGAAGGCGCGATTGTTGCCTGCACCGATGAACACGTCGCCGGTGCGCGTGCGGAATTTGTCGTAGGGGCTGATGTTGGGGTGAGCGCTGCCGGTCAGACCGGGCACTTTGTCGCTCAGCAGGTAGTTGCTGACGTGGGGATGCATGAGTGCGATGGCGCTGTCATAGAGCGTCATGTCGAGAAACTGCCCGCACCCCGAGCGCTGTCGTTCGATGATCGCCATCAGGATCGCAGACGCGGTGAACAGCCCTGTCCCCATGTCGACGATGGCGATGCCCAGCCGCGTCGGGCCGGATTCGGGCTCGCCATTGACGCTGAACATGCCCGTCATCGCCTGGACGATGGCGTCGTAGCCCGGGAAGCCGCCCAACGGGCCGTCGGCCCCGAAGCCGCTGATGCGGGCATGGACCAACCGCGGAAAGCGTGCGGCGAGCACCTCCTCGTAGCCGAGACCCCAACGCTCGAGGGTCCCGGTTTTGAAATTCTCGAGCAGCACGTCGGCGTCCTCGAGCAGCCGCAGCAGGATGCTGCGGCCCGCGGGCTGCGCGAGATCGAGGCCGAGCGAGCGCTTGTTGCGGTTGACGCCGATGAAATAGGCGGCGTCGTCGTCGTGGAAGGGCGGTCCCCAGTCGCGCACCTCGTCGCCCTGCGGCGGCTCCACCTTGATGACGTCGGCGCCGTGATCGGCGAGCAGCTGCGAGCAGTAGGGGCCGCCGAGCACGCGGCTCAAGTCGACGACCTTGAGGCCGGCGAGTGCGCCAAACGGGTTTTCGTGAGCCATCGGCCGAGCTAGGCGATCCACTCGCTGACCGGGGCCTGGGCCTGCTCGAGGGGCTGACAGACGATGTCGACCAGAGTCGGGGCGTCGGCGGCGAGGGCTTCGCGCAGCGCCGGGGCGAGGTGGGCGGGATCCTCGACGCGCCATGCCGGCAGACCAAATGCCCGCGCCACGGCGGCGTGGTCGGTGGTCGAGAAGTCGACCGAGAAGTAGCGTTCGCCGAAGCTCGTCTTCTGGCCGGCCTTGATCCACCCGAAGCTGGCATTGCTGATGACCAGCAGCGTCACCGGCAGCGCCAGCCGGCGCAGGGTCTCGAGCTCACCCGCGGCCATGCCGAAGCTGCCGTCGCCCATCACGGCCACGCACGGCGCGCCGCCGCTGCCGAAGTGGGCGCCGATGACCGCCGGCAGCGCGAAGCCGAGCGCCCCCTGGGCGCGGTTGGTGACGAAACGGCGGCCGGCGAGCGGCCACTCGTAGTAGGCCGAGAGGTAGGGGCACGGCGTGCCGGGATCGGCCACGACGACGGTCTCGGGCGACAACAGCGTCTGCAGCGTGGCGACGACGCGCTCGGGTCGAATGGGGCGCTCCTGCGACGCGGCCAGCGCCTCGAACGCCGCTCGCTTCTCGCGCCGGGCGCTGGCGACCCGCTGCCGGCCGGCAGTGGCGCGAGCCCGCGCCGCGGTCTCCGCCGCGATCGCCGCCAGGGTCAGCTTGGCATCACCGACGACGCTCACTGCCGTGGGGTAGTTGACCCCCATGACACCCGGGTCGACGTCGATGTGAACGACGCGTGCTACGCCGGGCGCGGGGTGCCGCCAGCGCTCGGTGGTCACCGAGCCGGCCCGGCAGCCGACGAACACGATCAGGTCGGCGTCGTCGACAACCCGTCGCGTGGCGGGGGTGCCGCCGTTGCTGCCGACCACGCCAAGCGACAGCGCGTGGCTGTCGGCGATGCTGCCCTGGCCGCTCACGGTCGTTGCCACCGGCGCGTCGAGACGCTCGGCCAGCGACCGCAGCTCCGCTTCGGCGCCCGCGGTGAGCACGCCCCCGCCGCAGACGAACAGCGGTCGCCGGGCGGCGTCCAACTCGCGCGCGGCGCGGGCGACGGCCCCGGCATCGGGTACGACGCGCAGCGCCGGCCAGTGACCGTTGTCCGGCACTGCCCAGACGTCGCCCGCCGCCACCGGCTGGCGCTGCACGTCGAGCGGCAGACCGATGTGCACCGCTCCGGGGCGACCGCTGCTGGCCTCCGCAAACGCTGTCCGCACGGCGCTTGGCAGCGCGGCGCCCGTGTCGATGACGCGGTTCCATTTCGTCAGCGGCCGCATCAGCGCCTGCTGGTCGAGCTCGGTGAGCGTGAAGCGCCCGCGCGCGCTGACCGAGATGTCCGTCGTGATGCCGAGCACGGCTACCGACGATTCGTTCGCCTCGACGAGACCCGGCAGCAGGTATGTGGCGCCGCCGCCGCTCGGGCCTTCGCACACGCCGACGCGGCCGGAGAGGCGCGCGTAAGCGTCGGCCATGTAGGCGGCGTGCCGCTCGTCCCGCGTGAGCACGTGTTGCAGCCCGGCTCCATCGCGATACAGCGCGTCGTACAGCGGCAGGCTGGTGTCGCCGCACAGACCGAAGACGTGCTGCACGCCGTGCATGCGCAGCAGCGCGACTACGGCTTCGGCGGCGGTCGTCGCATTCATGAATGGGCGTGGGTGATCGATGCGCTGCAGCGGTGCGGACGGTCGATCGAGATTACCCCACCGCCGGGGTGGGCGCATAGCCCAAAGCGCGGCGGTACAATAGCGTCATGAGGCACGGCCTGCACGGCGACGCGACCGAGCGCCGAGAGAGCACTCGATGAGCACCGACGAACCGAGAGATCGCGAGCCGTCGCTGCGCACGCTGGCCATGCCGGCGGACGCCAATCCGAACGGCGATATCTTCGGCGGCTGGCTGATGGCGCAGATGGACATTGCCGGCGGCACCTACGCGCACTACGTCGCGGGCGGCCGCGTGGTGACGGTGGGTGTGGAGGCGATGAGCTTCCACAAGCCGGTCTACGTTGGCGACGTCGTCAGCTGTTACTGCGAGACGGACCGCATCGGCCATACGTCGATTGCCGTGCGCGTAGAGACATGGGTGCTGCGCTACCGCGACGGCGCGCGCGAGAAGGTCACCGAAGGCGTGTTCACCTTCGTCGCCATCGACGGCGACGGCCGGCCGCGCCCGGTGAGGAAGGACGCATGACGAGGGCGACGGACATCGACCCCGCCGCGCTCGCCGCCCGCATCGGCTCGCGGCAGCTGCCGCCGGTGCACGAATGGGATCCACCGCTGTGCGGCGATATCGACATGCGCATCGCGCGCGACGGCACCTGGTACTACCAGGGCTCCCCGATCGGGCGCAAACCGCTGGTGCGGCTGTTTGCCTCGGTGCTGCGCCGAGACGCCGACGGCGAGCATTATCTGGTAACGCCCGTCGAGAAGGTGCGCGTTCGCGTCGACGACGCCCCATTCGTGGCGGTCGAGCTGCAACGCCTCGGTCGGGGGGCGGCGCAGCGGCTCGTCTTTCGCACCAATGTCGATGACGTCGTCACCGCCGACCGCGAGCATCCGCTTTGGGTGAAGAACGACCCGGACACCGGCGAGCCGTCGCCCTACCTGCGGGTACGTGACCGGCTGCATGCGCTCATCGCGCGAGCGGTGTTCTACGAGCTCGTCGAGCTCGGCGAAGAGCGCGAGGTCGACGGCGAGCGGCGCTTCGGTGTGTACAGTGCGGGCGACTTCTTCGTGCTCGGTGCGCTGTCGGCGGGCTGAGCGCGTGCGCCGACCGCGACGCGCGGCGTCGGTTGCTGGCGGCGCGCGATTGCATTAGGCTGCCGGCGCGGTCGGGCGGCGCCCAGCGAGCAACACGGGGTGACGCCGGCCGGCGCGCCGAGCGCAACAGTCCGCGTTTCCTATGACAGACATTCAGACCCTGCGCCGCATATTGAAGCAGAGCCGCACCATCGCCGTGGTGGGCTTGTCGGCCGACTGGTTCCGGCCCAGCTTCTTCGCGGCGAAGTACCTGCAGGATCACGGATACCGTGTGATCCCGGTGAACCCTCGCTACGAGACCGTGCTCGGAGAGCGTTGCTACGCCACCCTCGAGGAGGTACCGCAGCCGATCGACGTGGTCGACATCTTTCAGCGATCGGAGAACGTGCTGCCGTTCGCCGAGGCGGCGATAAGGGTGGGTGCCAAGGTGCTGTGGATGCAGCTCGGCGTAGTCAACGAGGAGGCGGCGCGCCGGGCGCGCGCGGCGGGGCTCGAGGTGGTCATGGACCGCTGCATGAAGATCGAGCACGCCCGTCTGTTCGGCGGGCTACATTTCATCGGTGTCGACACCCGCGTCGTCTCTTCGAAGCGGCCGCTGTGGGTGCCCTACTGAGGGTCGACCCGTTCGGGCTTCGCGGCGCGAGCGAGCTGAGGTGAGTCAACATGCCTGACAGAGATTTCGGCATTGAGACCCTGTGTCTGCACGCGGGGCAGTTACCCGATCCGGCCACCGGCGCGCGCGCCGTGCCGATCTACCAGACTACCTCCTACGTCTTCGACAGCGCCGACCATGCGGCCAGTCTGTTCAACCTGCAGACTTTCGGCAATGTCTACAGCCGCATGATGAATCCCACGTCGGCCGTCTTCGAGCAGCGCATGGCGGCGCTCGAAGGAGGCCGCGCGGCACTGGCGGTAAGCTCGGGCATGGCGGCGCAGACCACGGTGCTGCTGACGCTGATGCAAGCGGGCGACGAGCTGGTGTCGGCGAGCACGCTCTACGGCGGCACCTACTCGCAGTTCGACTACCAGCTGCGCCGCCTCGGCATCGCCACGCACTTCGTCGATCCCGACGATCCGGAGAACTTCCGGCGCGCGCTCACGCCCAAGACGAAGGCGCTCTACGCGGAGACCATCGGCAATCCGCTCAACAACGTGCTCGACATCGAGGCGGTCGGCGCCATCGCGCGCGAGGCCGGGCTGCCGCTCGTCGTCGACAATACGTTCGCCACGCCGTATCTGTGCCGCCCGCTCGAGCACGGCGCCGACATCGTCGTGCACTCCGCGACGAAGTTCATCGGCGGTCATGGCACGTCGATCGGCGGGGTGCTCGTCGAGTCGGGGAGGTTCCCGTGGGACAACGGCAATTTCCCGGGCATGGTCGAGCCGTCCAAGGGCTACCACGGCGTGCGCTTCTACGAGACGTTCGGCGACTTCGGCTTCACCATGAAGGCGCGCATGGAGACGCTGCGCACGCTGGGCCCGACGCTGTCCCCGTTCAATGCGTTCCTGTTTCTGCAAGGGCTCGAGACGCTGCCGGTGCGCATGGACCGTCACTGCGCCAACGCGCAGGCCGTCGCCGAGTACCTGCACGCACATCCATCGGTCGGCTGGGTGAAGTACGCGGGGCTGCCGGACAGCCCGTACCACGACCTCTCGCGGAAGTATCTGCCCAAGGGCGCCGGGTCGATACTGACGTTCGGCATCAAGGGCGGTCAGGAGGCCGGCGTGCGCTTCATCGAGAGCGTTGAGTTCATGAGCCATCTCGCCAACGTCGGCGACGCCAAGACGCTGGTCATTCATCCCGCCTCGACGACCCACCGGCAGCTCACCGAGGAAGAGCAGCTGAGCGCTGGCGTCACGCCCGACATGGTCCGCATCTCGGTGGGCCTCGAGACCCTCGATGACATACTCTGGGACCTCGATCAGGCGCTGGCGACGGCGCAGGCGGGCGGCTGATTCGCATCGGCCGCTCGTCGCGGGCCCTCGCGCACCGTGCCTGCGCCCGCGCCGCCGATGCGCCGACTCGTCCTCGTCGTCCCGGCGCTCGCGATCGATGTGCCGAGCCCCGTAGCGGTGCGGGTGCCCGCGCGGGCGAGTTCGATTCGTTGAGGGTGTTGGGCGTTTGACTGCGGGGCGCCTGCGCGGTGCGGCATGGTCGTCTTCGCGGCTGCCGTGTTACACGCGTTCACGCACGCGACGCTTCAGCGGCGATGGGCGGGTGCGTCACGGATTGCGCGCGTCACCGACATCGGGTATTCATTTTGTGCCATGCGTCTGCTCGGCGGCACAGTGCGACCTCTGCCAACCGTGATCCCACACGGGCTTGCGTGGGTTCGCGGCAATCGCACGTGCCGGGTCGGTAACGGCGACGCGCGGCCGGGAAGAGCGGGCGCATGAACCTCGTCGACCGGCACCTGCGCGACTGGG
>JBFEOO010000091.1:0-12103 GCA_041550555.1 Arenicellales bacterium | reverse complement strand
TCATGAAACGCAGAACGTTTCTCGCAGCGGCGAGCTCGACCGTGGCGGCCTCGACGTTGTCCGCCCCCGCTATCTCGCAAGGTATCCGCGAGCTCAAGCTCGTGCAGAGCTGGCCAGCCAGCGTTACCTATGCGAACGCTCTCTTCGCCCGACTGATTGCCGAATCCTCCGACGGTCGTATGAAGATCAAGACTTACAGCGCAGGCGAGTTGGTCGATGCCTTCGAGGTGTTCGATGCGGTGGCAGAGGGTATCGCCGACATGTATCACTCGGCAGAGGTTTACTGGCGCGACCGTTCGCCCGCCTTCGAGTTTTTCAACACCGTGCCGTTCGGCCTGACGTCCATAGAGGTGAGCGCCTGGATGCAGCATGGCGGCGGGCAGGAGCTGTGGGACGAGCTGAGCGCGAATTTCAACATCAAGCCGTTCCTCTTCGGAAACACCGGCGTTCAAATGGGCGGCTGGTACAGGAAGGAGATGAAGTCGGTCGAGGAGTTCAAGGGACTGCGCATTCGCTATCCGGGAATGGGCGGTGACGTCATGCGTCGTCTCGGTGCGACGGTGGTGCTACTGCCTCCCAGTGAAATCGTACCGGCCATGAAGTCAGGGGCTCTCGATGCCGCGGAGTGGAGCGGACCCAATTACGATCTCGCGAGCGGCCTCCACACGGCCGCGTCCTACTACTACTATCCCGGATTTCACGATCCAGGCAACGCAAACTCACTGGGTATCAACAGGGAACTCTGGAACGATCTCAGCGCGTCGGAGCGCAGCATCATCGCGACCGCCGCGGAGACCACGCTTTCGAGAGTGACGGGATACGAGCTGAACGCACGCATGAGAGCTCTGCCTGTTCTGCTCAAGGAACACGGCGTGCAGCTACGCAAGTTCGACGACGATCTCCTGCGCGCGTTCGGAAAGATCAGCGGCGAGGTGGCGGCGGAGGTGGGGAATTCCGATCCCTTCACCCGACGCGTCTACGAGAGCTACATGAACTTCCGGAGGCTCAGCCGTGAATGGGTTGACATCTCCGAGCGCGCCTATCTCAACGCGCGCGACCTCGACTTCCCGTACGACGGCTGAGGGGCGGCCTTCGCCGCCTGTAGAGAGACGGCGAAGATCCGAGCCAACGCGACGCGCGGATTTACGCGCCTCCCCGGGGCGTGTGCCCCGGCGGCACTGTGCCGAGCCCGTTTGGTCAAGCGGGTTCGGGACACTGCCCGTCTCACACGGAAGGATCGCATGACGATCACAAGCCTGTTTCGAGAGAGTGGCTCGAACCGGCATGTCGATCACTAAGAATAGCGAAGGACATACATCCTTAAACCGAAATGTCCCATAAGGACTCGTCATACGCGGGTTCGGTCACCCTGACAAGCGATGATGGCACACCGGAAACATTCACCGCAGGCGATGTATTTTTCATCCCTAAAGCTACGAGATGTACATGGCATGTCACAGACACATTGCAGTAGTTTTAAATGAGCTCCGCATGAAGCGAAGTGTTGCGTTTAATCCTGCCACCTTGACCACAACGGTCGGGCAAACTCCCGAGTCGCGTCAGTTCAGTTTGGCTGCAAAGGGGCAGCTGCTGCCGTGGAATTCCGTTCCCGGCGGCCTGGCAAAGGTCGCCTGCTGTGAGAGAGCCGTTTTGGCTTGGGCCGAAACGAGAAGCTCTCCCGAGTAAGGTCTAGTCAACCGCTCGGAAGTGCAATTGCCTGAAAAGCAGAAGCTTGAGGAGAAGATAAGCGAGCGCATCGAGGCAGAGGGTGAATGCCCGCTTAGCCGACGGTCGTCACGCGACACCCGAATTTTCGCGTGAACGCCACCCCGTTACGCACCGGTCCGTTGAGCGGAAAGAAGCCAGGGTCGTGGTTCGAGGCTCACGGCACGCTCGAGGTCGCGGGGTGCGCAGCGGCGGCCCTCGACATCGAGAACTTGGCTGTGGTGCAGCGGCCGGTCGACGTCGGCGCGGGCGAGGACCTCGTCGGCGGCGGGCGGCACGCGCCGATACCCAGCCCGCGCGCCCGGCTCAGCAGTCGATGGTGTTGGCGCGCTCCCACTCGCTCAGATGCGAGGTGTACTCGCGCCACTCACCCATCTTGAGCTTGATGTAGGCGTCCACCAGCTCGTCCCCCCATCCCTGTCGTATCACCGCGCTCTTCTCGAACAGCCGCAGCGCATCGAGCAGCGTCGCCGGAAGACGCTTGGCGGCCTCGACCGTGTGGCCTTCCTCGTAGATGTTGATGTGCAGCGGCTCGCCGGGATCGCGCTCGTTCGCGATGCCGTCGAGGCCGGCCGCCAGCACGCCCGCCTGCAGCAGGTAGGGATTGGCGGCACCGTCCATGAGACGCAGCTCGAAGCGTCCGGCGTCCGGGACCCGGATCATATGGGTGCGGTTGTTGCCCGTGTAGGTCACCATGTTGGGCGACCAGGTCGCGCCCGATAGCGTGCGCGGCGCGTTGATCCGCTTGTAGCTGTTCACCGTCGGATTGAATATGGCGCTCAGCGCCTCGGCGTTGTGCATGATGCCGCCCAGGAAGTTGTAGGCCAGGCCGGACAGCCCCAAGTCGTCGCTCGGGTCGTGGAACAGGTTGTTGCGCCCCTCGGTGTCCCACAGGGAGACGTGGGCGTGGCAGCCGTTGCCGGTCAGATTGGGGAACGGCTTGGGCATGAACGTCGCCCGGATGCCGTGCTGCTCGGCGAGCGACTTGACCATGTACTTGAAGAACACATGCCGATCGGCGGTCGTGAGCGCGTCGTCGTAGTGCCAGTTCATCTCGAACTGGCCGTTGGCGTCCTCGTGGTCGTTCTGGTAGGGGTCCCAGCCGAGCTCGATCATCGCGTCGCAGATCTCGCTGATGACGGGGAAGCGCCGCATCAGCGCCATCTGGTCGTAGCACGGCTTGGACTGTGTGTCGGCCGGATCGGATATCGCCTGTCCGTCCGGGGTAACCAAGAAATACTCGCACTCCACACCGGTCTTCATGCGGTAGCCGGCCTGCGCCGCCCGCTCGAGCTGCCGCTTGAGCGCCACCCGCGGCGATGCTTCGACCTGCCTGCCGTCCATCCACAGATCGGAAGCCACCCAGCCCACCTCCGGCTTCCAAGGCAGCTGGATCAGGCTGTCGGGATCGGGGATGGCGAACATGTCCGGGTGCGCGGGCGTCATGTCGAGCCAGGCGGCGAAACCGGCGAAGCCCGCTCCGTCCCGCTGCATTGCACCGATGGCGCCGGCCGGCACCAACTTGGCTCTGAGGGTGCCGAACAGGTCGACGAAGCTCACCAGGAAGTACCTGATGCCCTGGTCCTCTGCCACTTTACTCAGATCCACCGTCATTCGAGTTCTCCCCGGTCTCGTTGCATCGTGTCGATCGCCGCGCTGGCCGGCGAACGGGAATCGGTCGTCAGCGGCCGTCTCGGCCCGGATACCAGTCGGTGCCCGCCAGCGGCACCTTGGCCATGGCGGCGGCTTCGACCGACAGCGCGACCATGTCCTCGGGCTCGAGATTGTGCACGTGGGACTTGCCGCAGGCGCGCGCAATGGTCTGCAGCTCGAGCACCATGGTCGTCAGGTAGTTCCTGAGCCAGCGCCCGCCCTGCACCGGATCCAGCCGCTGCTCCAGCTCGGGCTGTTGGGTGGCCACCCCGACCGGACAGAAACCGGTGTGGCAGTGGTGGCAGAAACCCGGCTCGGTGCCGATTTTTCGATAGTCCTCGACGTGCACCGGTCGATTGCAGCCGAGCGCGACCATCGCGGCGCTGCCGATGGACACCGCGTCGGCGCCGAGCGCTATCGCCTTGGCCACGTCGGCGCCCGAGCGGATACCCCCCGAGACGATCAGCTGCACCTTTCGATGCATGTCGAGCTCCACCAGCGCTTCGACGGCCATCCTCACCGCCGGCAGGGTCGGGATGCCGACGTGCTCGATGAACACGTCCTGGGTCGCGGCGGTGCCGCCCTGCATACCGTCGAGCACGATCGCGTCGGCACCCGCCTTCACGGCCAGCTGCACGTCGTACGTGACCCGCGTCGCGCCGATCTTGACGTAGATGGGAAGCCGCCAGTCGGTGATCTCGCGGAGCTCGAGAATCTTGATTTCGAGGTCGTCCGGGCCGGTCCAGTCGGGATGCCGGCACGCGCTGCGCTGATCGATGCCCTCGGGCAGCGTGCGCATGGCCGCGACGCGCTCGGTGATCTTCTGCCCGAGCAGCATGCCGCCGCCGCCCGGTTTCGCGCCCTGACCAACCACCACCTCGAGCGCGTCGGCCCGGCGCAGGTCGTCGGGGTTGAGGCCGTAGCGCGACGGCAGCACCTGATACACGAGAGTCTTGGACGACTCGCGCTCCTCCGGCGTCATGCCGCCGTCTCCGGTGGTGGTGCTGGTGCCCATCTCGGTGGCGGCGCGCCCGAGCGCCTCCTTGGCGTTGGCGCCCAGCGCGCCGAAGCTCATCCCGGCGATCGTGATCGGGATCTTGAGCCGGATCGGCTGCTTGGCGAAGCGCGTCCCGATGGTGACGTCCGTTGCGCATCGTTCCCGGTAGCCCTCCAGGGGATAGCGCGACATGGACGCGCCGAGGAACACGAGGTCGTCGAACCCCGGCAGCGGGCGTTTAGCGCCGAAGCCGCGGATCTCGTAGATGCCCTGGTCGGCAGCGCGGTGGATCTCCGCCAGAACGTGGGCGGGAAAGGTGGCCGATGCACGGAGGGTGCGAGGATCGAACGTCATGCTCTGTGTACCCCGGAAGTCTCAGTAGGCGTCCGCGTGATCGATGTCGAAGTTATAGAGCTTGCGCGCCGACCCGTAGCGTCGGAAGGTCGCGGTGTCGGTCGAAAATCCGGCGCGCTCGAGCAGCGCGGCGAGCAGCGCGTGGTGCTCATCGCGCATGGGTTTCTCGATGCAGTCCGCACCCAGGCTCTCGACGATGCCGCCTATGAACACCCTGGCCTCGTAGATCGAGTCGCCGAGATGGTGCCCCGCGTCGCCGCACACCACGAGGTTGCCCGCCTGAGCCATGAATGCGCTCATGTGCCCCACCGAGCCGCCCACGACGATGTCCACCCCCTTCATCGAGATACCGCATCGCGCGCTGGCGTCGCCTTCGATGATCACCGTGCCGCCGTGCCCGGATGCCGCCGCGTACTGCGAGGCGTTGCCCGTGACGCGGACGGTGCCCGACATGATGTTCTCGCCCACCGCCGGCCCCGCGCGGCCGTTCACCGTGATGCGGGCCAGCTTGTTCATCCCGCCGCAGTAATAGCCTACGTGTCCGTCGATAGTCACGTCGATGGGCGCGTCGAGGCCGACCGCGACGGCGTGGGCACCGTTGGGGTGCGTGATCCTGAAGGCGCCGTCCCGGGCGGCGGCGTCCGCCGCGTGCAGCGTCTCGTTGACCTGGCGCAGCGTGATGCGGGACAGATCGAGCTCAGGCACGGTGCGCGTCCCGCTTCCAGCTGTAGATGCGGCCCGGCACGGGCTCCCAGATCTGCGCGGTGTCCGCGCCGGGGAGCGGGGCGATGGCGCGAAACTCCGAGGCCATGGCGACCCACTCATCGGTCTCCGCCACGATCGCGGGCTTGCAGCCGATCGGGTCACGCAGCACGGCGAAGCCGTCGCGTGTCCCGATCGCAAAGGTGTAGAAGCCGTCGAGATCGACCAGCGCCCGTTCCAGCGCCTCGTCGAGCTCGTCGCCGGCGCTCAGGCGCCAGGTGAGATAGCCGGCGGCCACCTCGCTGTCGTTGTCCGTGCTGAATCGAATGCCCCGCTTGCTCAGCAACCGGCGCAGGCGATTGTGGTTGGACAGCGAGCCGTTGTGGACCAGGCACAGATCGAGCCCGGTCGAGAACGGGTGCGAGTGCTCCGTGGTCACCGCGCTCTCGGTAGCCATGCGGGTGTGGCCCAGCGCGTGCGTGCCGGTCATCGTCGCGACCGCGAAGCGCTCGATCAGGAGAGCCGGCAGCCCCGCCTGCTTGAAAATCTCGATGCTCTGTCCCGAGCTGCTCACGTGCAGCTCGGGGTGCTCTGCCGCCACCCACTCGAGCGCGGGCTCGGCGGGTTCCGGCACCACCAGCACGGCGTGGTTCGCGAGCGCGCGCAAGGTGGCCCGGTCACCGAAGCGCGCTGCGAGCTCGCGGCCGAGCTCGCTCCACGCGTGCGCGGCGGCGCGGCTCAGCACCGTGATCTTGGTGCAGCCGTCCGCTACCGCGTCGGCGTAGACGGCGACGCCGGCGCTGTCCGGCCCGCGGTCGGTCATCTCGACCAGCATCTTCGCGAGCAAATTGCCCAGCCCGTCGTGCAGTGCGGGATTCTTGACGAACAGACCGACTATTCCACACATGGTCTCCGCGGTCTCATCAGCGTTCCGACGCGACGCGTCGGCGCGGAGCGTCGAGCATACACGCACGCCCCGCCGGACGCACTCCATGCCGGCCGCGAGGCTTGGCGCACAAAAATCCCCGTCGCCGGGCGACCGGCGACGGGGATCATACGCACTTCAGCGCGAACGCTCAGGGATTCTTGGGGTCCTCGCTCGAGACGAGCTTCTTGAGCGTGTCGGGGTCGCCCACCTTCTGCACCTCGTCGCGGTAGACGCGCGCCTCCTGCTTGAGCTGCCAGATGTGCCAGGCGATCCAGAAGGCGACGCCGAGCAGCACCAGCAGTCCTTCGGCCCCGACGAACGGGTAGATCGGCCCTATGTCGGCAATGTTGCCGGCCCAGTTCTCAAAGCTGCCAGTAGACATCGTTCAGAGTCCTCCTCGACTAATTACGCAGTTTGGCGATTTCTTCGATTTCCGCATCGATCACGCCCTGCTCCTCGTGAGCCAGCTCGATCGACTGCGCGACGTCCAGCCCCGCCAGCTCGACCTCCTTGGGTATGCGCAGAGCACCCATGGCGTTCAGGATCTTCGAGATCACCCAGCCGGGCAGGAAACCGAGCAGGCCGAACATGATCAGCGCGCCGATGAACTGCCCCAGCGGGTTGATCGTCGCGAAGCTCGTGTCCGGCGAGGACGGGTAGCCCCACAGCATGAAGCCGCACACGACGACGCCGAAGAAGCCCGCGTAGCCGTGCACCGCCACGGCGCCCACCGCGTCGTCGACCTTGAAGCGACGCTCCACGAAGTAGTGCATCCGGTACATGAAGATCACGCCGACGATGGCGATCAGCATGGCCTGGATCGGATGGTAGAGGTCGTTGCCGGCCGACGCGGCGATGATCCCGGCCAGGCCGCTCGAGTAGGTCCAGAACGCATCGCCCTTGGAGACCCAGTAGCCCGCCAGCAGGCCGCCGGCGAGCGACATCAGGAAGTTGAACGTGATGGCGCTCAGCGTGGTCGGTCCGAGGTAGATGTTGGTGGCGGAGTAGAACACCCCGTCGCCCTCCTGAACGTCCCACATGGGCACGTTGCAGGCAACGTAGAAGCCCCAGAACCCGGTGTAGATCAGGAACAGCCCGATGGTGACCAGCCAGGGGTTGCGCGGGTTGATGTTGCGTGGGGTGCCGTCTGCGGCGAACTTGCCGATGCGCGGGCCGAGCACGACCAGCACCCCGAGCGCGAAGCCGCCGGCGATGGCGTGGATCACACCCGACGCGTAGGCGTCGTGGTAGCCGAGCTTCTGGACCATCCACCCCGCGGAATGCCAGCCCCAGGAGGCGTCGATGACCCAGAACACCGAGCCGATCGCGACCGCCAGGATCCAGAACCCCCCCGACTGGATGCGTTCGATGACGGAGCCCGACACGATGGAGGCGGCGGTCCAGGAAAACAGGAGGAAGGCGGCCCAGAACACGCCGTTGATGCGCGCCCACCCGTCGGGGTCGCCCATGTGGGGGCCCATCACCTCGCTCCACGGCACGGCGTGCGGCGCCGCTTCCAGACCGCCCGTGATACCCGGTCCGTTGGGGAGCGCGAAGTAGATCCACCAGCCGAAGAAGAAGAACGTGATGGTGACCAGCGGTATCAGCATGGTGTTCTTCATCAGAGTGTGCATGTGATTCTTGTGTCGCGAGGCGCCGACTTCGTACATGCAGAAGCCGACGTGGATGAAGAACATCAACACCACGGTCAGCCAGTAGTAGAACTCGGTGAATAGAGTGACTAGCGACGACAGTTCGTTGTCCACGATTGCGCTCCTCCTCCGTGCTCGGACGTGGTTGATGGTCGGGACCGCTCCCTGACTTGCTCGTCTGTGTCGGCTGCCGGCACCTGGCCCCGGGCCTGTGCCGCGCCGTCAGAGTTGCGCTGCGATATCTGCTGCCGATGTAACAAATTCAGGGGCCCAAGACAGCAAATCGCAAGGATCCGTCCTCACAAGCCGTTGAAAAAGATCGTTCTCGGTAGCCCGACACATAGAGCGTAATGTGAACCTATTTGCTGCCCGGCTCAAGACCCCCTATGGCGACGGCACCACGCACGCCCCCGTCGAGCCGCTGGATGTCATCGGCCGGTTGGCCGCCCTGGCGCCCCGACTCAGAGTCAATCTCACCCGATACCAGGGTGTCTGCGCCCCCCATAGCCGCTATCGGGCGCGGGTGACACCGGCGGGACGTGCCAAGGGCGGTCGGCCCCCTCCGAGGGGGAGGCGGACGTGCCGACACCGGCCGCGCGCCGCGCCGCGATGACTTGGGCGCAGCGCCTCAAGCCGGTGTGCCACATCGACATCGAGACCTGCACCGCGCGCGGCGGGGCGCTGCGCATCATCGCCTGTGTTGAGGATCCGGTGGTAATCGAGAAGATTCTCGCCCACCTCGACCGCAAGCAAGTCTCGGCCAGCGCCGCGCGGCGACCGCCGTGTCGCGCGCCACCCGAGCGCCGCGGCTTGAATTGATGCGCCGCACACCCCGTGAGCGAGACCGGCGATTGAGCAGGGCGACGCGTAGCGCCGTTGCCGCAGGTCGCTATGCGACCGACGCGTGCCGGCGTAAGAACATCACCTCCATCCTCGGAGTTCACCCGATTCGCAAGGCGCGATCTGGCGCGACACCCTCGCTGGAGCGCGAGTCGACCCCTGGCTGGTGACATCGGCATACTCGAGCAAACTGCCAAAAAGACGTTTTCTTCGTCCTCCACTCTTCCTCACGAACCTGATCCACGCCACCAAGACGATCAAGTTCGGCACCGGCACACTCAACCTGCCGAACGGACACCCGGCGCAGCTCGCGGCGACGGTGTCGATGCTCGACAACATGCTCGAGGGGCGCGTTATTGTCGGCAACAGCCCGGGCGGGCTGCCCCCGGACTGGGTAGTCTTCGGGAACATGGGCAGCAACCACAAGGCCATGTTCGTCAAGTGCATCAACCACATGATCGCGATCTGGACGGGCGAGCCGCCGTAGAACTGAAGGGCGAATTCTGGAACATCTCGACCGAGAAGATGATGATTCCCGACATCGGCCAGGGCATCATACCGAAGCCCTACCAGAAGCCGCGCCTGCCGATCGTGGTGACCGCGGTCGTACCGTTCTCGCGCGGCGTGACCGAGGCAGCGAAGCGCGGCGGGCAGCCGATTTCGGCGAACTTCCTGCCGCCGCGATGGGTCGCCTCGCACTGGCCGAAGTACGCCGAAGGCTGCGAGGCCACAGGCCGCCGGCCCGATCCGGTGCGCTCGCGAGTGGCGAAGACGGTATTCGTCGCCGACGACGCCGACACCGCGCGGCGCTACGGGTACGGCGAGACGAGCCCCTGCCGCTGCTCCTGGAACCAGCTCTTTGCCAAGCTGTTGCGCGCCGGGCGGATCAACCTGTTCAAGCCCTCGCTGGACACGCCGCACGATCCGGTGACGCTCGACCTGGTGGTCGATGCGCTCGTGCTCGTCGGCACGCCGGAGCAGGTCGTTGCGCAGCTCCTCGCATTGCGCGAGACGACGGCCGACTTCGTCACGCTGTACGACGGTGGCATCGGCTGTCTCGAGAAGCTCCAGGTGCACATCGCGAAGAGGCCCGGCGTGCTGATGTGGACGGGGGAGAAGATTCTCGACTGATAACTCGGGCAGACGCGGTGAGCCGAGCGTGCGCGAACCGCACGGGGCGTTTTTCAGACCCGGCATTTCCGCATACACTCCGGCTGACGTCCCCCGGGCGCCGCCCAGAGCGGGGGACGCATCCAGCGCAAAAATGAGAAAGGAGGGTTGCTGCATGGTCAATCGTCGTGTGTTTGCGCGCGCCGTTGCCGCAGGCGCGGTCGCGCTCGCCGCGGGCGCGCTGGTGACGGCTCCGGCGCACGCAGATAAGCCGCTCAAGATCGGCTTCGGCATGGCGCTCACCGGCGGCCTCGCCGACGCAGGCAAGGCCGCGCTGATCGCCATGGAGATCTGGCGCGAGGACGTCAACAAGAAAGGCGGCCTGCTTGGCCGGCCCGTGGAGTTCGTCTACTACGACGACGCCTCGCAGCCGGCGAAGGTACCACCGATCTACACCAAGCTGCTCGACGTCGACAAGGTCGACCTCGTCGTGTCGAACTACGGCACCAACGAGATCGTGCCGGCGATGCCGATCGTGATGAGCAGGAAGCTCGTCTTCCCCTCGCTGTTCGGCCTCGCGGTGAACGACGAGTACAATTACGACCGCTACTTCCAGATCATGCCGGCGGGCCCCGAGCCGAAGACCGACTTGTCGAAGGGCTTCTTCGAGGTGGCGGTCGAACAGAAGCCGAAGCCGAAGACGGTCGCGATCGTGGCGGCGGATTCCGAGTTTGCGCTGAACGCGGCCGTAGGCGCGCGCAAGAACGCCGAGGCCGCCGGCTTCATCGTCGTCTACGACAAGACCTACCCCATGTCGACGACGGACTACACGCCGATCGTGCGCGCGATCGAGGCGGAAAAGCCGGACCTCGTCTTCGTCGCGTCGTACCCGCCGCAGTCGGTGGGCATAGTCAAGGCGGCGCGCGAGGTCGGTCTCAGGGCGAAGATGTTCGGCGGCAGCATGGTCGGGCTGCAATTCGCAGTCATTCAGAAGAACCTCGGCCCGCTGCTCAACAACATCGTCAATTACGATTTCTGGGTGCCCGAGCCGACGCTCGACTTCCCCGGCGTGAAGGAGTTCCTGGCGCGCTATCAGGAGGCCGCGAGGGACAAGGAGGTCGACCCGCTCGGCCACTACCTGCCGCCCTACGCGTATGCCTACATGCAGGTGCTCGAACAGGCGATCAACGCCACCAAGGGCCTCGACCAGGGCCGGCTCGCCGCCCACATGCACGAGGCGACCTTCAAGACCGTGGTGGGCGACGTCAAGTTCGGCGCGAACGGCGAGTGGGCGAAGAGCCGCGTGCTGATGGTTCAGTTCCGCGACGTCAAGCCGAACGACATGAGCCAGTTCGCGGGGCCGGGCAAGCGCATCGTGCTCTACCCGAAAGCGTGGAAGTCGGGGGACATCGTCTACCCGTTCAAGCAGTAGCCGGCGCGCGTCCCGCAGGCGCCCGCGCGGTGGCGTAAACGCCTACCTCGACCGCAAGCAAGTCTCGGCCAGCGCCGCTCGACGACCGCCGTGTCGCGCGCCACCCCAGCGCCGCGGCTTGTATCAATACGCCGCACGTCCCCTGAGTTCGGCGATCGACCAGGGCGACGCGCAGCGCCGTTGCCGAGGGTCGCTATGGGCCCGACGCGTGCCGGCGTCGGAGAATCGGCTCGACTCCGGGATTGTTCCCAACCCGCAAGGCGCGATGAGGGGCGATACCCTGCTCAAGCGCGAGCCGAACGCTGGCCAAAATTCGGCGCTGATTCACAATCCCGAGGTATAGCAAAGATCGGTCAATTGCTCACCACTCTGACTTCGTCGACGTTGGCGTCCTCGTCGCTTCGAGACATCCTGCCTCTGAAGCGAATGTACAGTTGCTGCCACCCAGCGGTGTCCAGGTCGACCTGCACGGCGTGCCAGGTGTTCTCCGCGTCCTGGTTGCCCCGCAGAATCGCCTTCTGGTCCCAATTTGAATTGTCGGGGCTGACATCGAACGCAAGGTACTCTCCCGTGTCCAGTCCACTCTCGATATACCAGGAGAACGTGACGGTGGCATTGCTGCGGCCCTGCAGATTGATCGAAGTAGAGGTCAGCGCCGCATCTGCGGCCCCGCCGTCGACCTCCGCCGAATAGCTTCCCTGCGTCGATCG
>JBFEOO010000090.1:0-12154 GCA_041550555.1 Arenicellales bacterium | reverse complement strand
CGACGAGATCCGGGTGCAGGCGCACTTCATCGATGCGCTGTCGGGTCGACACCTGTGGGCGAAGCGCTTCGACCGCCGCTGGGTCGACGTGTTCGCGCTGCAGGACGATCTCACGGGCCAGATCGTGGACGCCCTGGCGGTGAAACTCACCGAAGAGGAACGCACCCGACTGGCGCGGCGCTATACCAGCGACGTCGCCGCGTACGACTTCTTCCTGCAAGGGCATTCGCGGTTCTTCCGTTTTACCCCCGAGGACAACCAGCAGGCCCGCGAGCTGTACCAGCAGGCCATCGATCTCGACCCCGTCTTCGCCCGGGCGCACGGCACGCTTGCCATGACCCACTTCTACGATTATCGCTACAACTGGAGCGTCGACGATGCGGCCTCCGTCGACCTCGCGCTGCGCCACGCACGCCGGGCGGCGACGCTCGATCCGCAGCTGCCGCAGGCGCACTTCGTGCTGGGCCAGATTCTCATGCTGAGCGGGAGGGACTACGACGAGGTCGTCCGCGCAGGACAGCGCGCCATTGCGCTCGACCGCAACTACGCCGACGCGCATGCGCTGCTCGCAGCGAGCTACGAGTACACCGGCCGCGCCGCTGAGGCGCTGTCTGCCATCGCCACCGCCATGCGCCTCAATCCGTACCCGCCCTCCGCCTATCGCGTGGTGCGCGCCCGCGCTCTGTATTTTCTCGGCCGCTACCAGGAGGCCTCCGCGGAGCTGCAGCGGGCCGTCGATCAGAACCCCAACAGCCTGCTCGCCCACGTCATGCTGGCGGCCGCTCACGGCCAGCTCGGCAATCAGGCGGACGCCGAATGGCAGGCGTCACAGATTCTGCTCCTCGACCCGGCGTTCTCCGTCGCCTCCTGGCTGCCGCGCGAGCTCACCGTGCACGAACCCTATCTCGAGACCCTGGTGGAGGGGCTGCGCAAGGCCGGGCTCGCCGAGTAGCCCGGCGGCCGACGCGCGCGGCGGCGCTCAGCACAGGACCCATGGGTGTCTGCGGCTCTCAGCCCCCGGACCCGGCGCGGCCCGGCCGCCTTCTGCCAGCGCGCCGGCAGGCCCGTGCCGGGCATCGGCGAGCGACCGCTGACGCCATGCGCCGTCGATGACACGGATTGGCGTGCCGGCCGGCGCTCAGCAGTCGGGCGCCGGCGTCTGGGTGCGGCGCGGCGGGTCGTAGAACGGCCGCTCGACGACGCGGCAGCGGGCCATGATGCGCTCCCACTTGAGCTCCTTGTTGACGAAGATCTCCGCCCACAGATCGGTCCACATCGATTCACGGCCCGCTTCCAGCGTGGCTATCGCCAGGTTGCGCTTGCAGGTTGGCGACCACATCGCCGAGGTGACCACCCCGACGCGTTTTCGCCGCGCGTAATAGATCCAGGCATCCCGCGCCGGTTTGTTGCCCTCGATGTCGAGACCGACCACACGGTAGCGCGAGCCGATGCGGCGCTCCTCGAGGAGCGCCCGGCGTCCGTTGAAGTGCCCCTTGTCGAAGTCCACCAGCCTGGCCAAACCGAGCTCGAAGGGCGAGCGTCCGCGGGTGCGCCGCACGGCCGCCGCGGCCGGCATGAAGTCGACGTGAGGCATGAGGAACCCGGCCTCGATGCGCACCAGATTGAGCGCCTGGGAGCCGATCGGCGTGATGTGCATGTGCTGCCCCGCCGCCATCAGGTCGTCCCAGAGCGGCTCGGCGAGCGACGGCGCGAGCCAGAGCTCGTAGCCGAGATCACCGGTGAAGCCCGTGCGCGAGACCGTCAGGGCGCGATCGCGGTAAGCGAACTCGGCGACGGCGAACGGCCGCAGGGTCTCGATGTGCTTCAGCCCCAGCCGCCGCAGCACCGCGCACGACGACGGCCCCTGGACGGCCAGCGCCGCGACCGCCTCGCTCTCCTCCTCGATGTCGACGTCGAAGCCGAGCGCCGAATCGAGCAGCCAGGGCAGATGGCGGTCCTGGGCGCAGAGCCGAAAGCGCTGCCCCTCGAGGCGGAACAGCGTGCCGTCGTCGAGCACGTGACCGCGGTCGTCGCACCACACGACGTAGCCCACGCGCCCCACGGCGAGCTTGTCCACGTCGCGCGTCACCAGCCGGTTCAGGTAGCCGACCGCGTCCGGCCCTTCGATCCGGTACTTGATCATGGGCGAAAGGTCGAAGACGCTCGCCTGGTTGCGCACCGCCGCGTACTCGAGCCGGACGTCCGTGTACACGGCCACCGTCGAGTACCCCGCCCAGCGCGACAGGACCCGGGCGCGGCCCGCCGCCTGGGTGCGCGTGTGGAACGGCGTCGCCAGCAGCGGGGTGCGATAGTGCTCCTTCATGGCAGCCGCTCGGCCAACACCCTGCGCGCGGCGTTGATGCCGGCGACGCCCATGATGCCGCCGCCGGGGTGACAGTCGGCCCCGCACAGGAACAGCCCCGGCACCGGCGTCGCGTACTGGGCCATGCCGGCTATCGGCCGCAGCATGAGAAAGCGCTCGAGACCGAGCTCGGCGTGGTGCCAGTGCCCGCCGCTGATGAGAAACTCGCGCTCGATGTCGAGGGGGGTGAGCAGCTCAGTCGCGAGCGTCTTGGCCTCGATGTCCGGCGCACAGGCCGCGAGCGTGGCCATGATGCGCGCCTCGAAGGCGTCGCGCGCCGCGTCCCAGCCGCCGCCGAGATCCGCGGGCGCGTACTGCACCAGCGCCGACAGCACGTGCCTGCCGGGCGGCGCCAGCGTCGCGTCGTGAAGCGAGGGAATGGTGATCTCCATGGCGGGCGCCTGCGAGTACTCCCCGTATTTGGCGTGGTCGAAGGCGCTCTCGAGATAATCGATGCCCGGCGCGATGACCAGCCGCCCGCCCATATCCGCCGGGTCGACTCCAGCGAAGGTCGGCAGGGCGTCGAGCGCAAGGTTGAGCTTGGCGGTCTGGCCGCGCGTCGGCACGCTGCCGATGCGGCGCACCAGAGCGGTGTCGATGTGCGCGCTACCCAGCAAACCGTGCATGGTGCGCTTGATGTCGGCATTGGAGACCACCTGTCGGGCGGCGATGTGCTCGCCGCTGGCGAGGCGTACCCCGCTGGCGCGGTCGTCGCTAACGGTGATGGCGCTCACCGCCGCACCGGTGCGGATCTCTACGCCGCGGGCCTGCGCGGCGCGCGCCAGCGCCTCGCTCAAGGCCCCCATGCCGCCCTCGATCACGCTGGGCCCGACGCCGGCGCGGCGCCTGCCGGCCAGCCGGTACAGCCAGGTGAACAGCGAGTTGGGCGAGCGCGGCCCCAGCCGGGCGCCGAGCACGGCGTCGAAGGCGAGCGCCCCGCGCAGCAGGTCGCTCTCGAGATGCTCTTCGAGCAGGTCGGCGACATTGGTGCCGACGATGCGTAGCAGCTCGCGCAGCTCGGCGCGACCCAGTCGGCGCAGCCGCCAGCCGAGACGCGCGAGCCGCAGCCGATCGGCGTTGTCGCCGCCGATGCGCGGCGGGGTCTCGTCGAAGAGCGTCGCGATGATGCCGGCGAAGCGTTCCAGGCGCGCGAGCAGCTGCGGCAGGGCCCGGGCGTCCGCCGGGCACTGCGCGTGCAGCGCCGGGCCCGCGCGTTGCGCCTCGGCTGCGATGCGCAGCGGCGGCGCGCCAGGGGCCAGCGCCAAGGTGTCGAGCCCACGGACGGCGAAGCGCAGCCCGTGCCGCTCGAGCTCGAGCTCGCGGACCAGGGCGGGGGCCAGGGCATCGACGAGGTGCGCACAGCGTGAGACGCGAAAACCGGGGATGATCTCGCCGGTGACCGCTGCACCGCCCACCTGCGCGGCGGCCTCCAGCACCACCACCCGCCGCCCGCTGCGGGCGAGCGTCGCGGCGCAGGCGAGGCCGTTGTGACCGGCGCCGATGACTGCGACGTCGTAGCGGCCGTCCGCCACCGTCGGCGCCGCTTCGTGCCCGACCTCGCGCGGCCGGGACGCCGGCGCACTCATGGCGCACGACCCAGCCGGCGCAGGTCACGCAGGACCTCCCGCGCCGCATTGGCGCCGGGTGCCCCCATGACACCGCCGCCCGGGTGGGTGCTGGACCCGCACATGTACAGCCCCGGGATCGGGCTGCGGTACTGGGCGTAGCCGGGAACCGGGCGATTGAACAGCAGCTGGTCCAGGGTCAGCTCTCCCTGAAAGATGTTGCCCTCGGTGAGCCCGACCTCGGCCTCCAGCTCGCGCGGCGTGCGCACCTCGACGTGCGCGATGAGCTCCTCGAAGTTGGGGCTGTGGCGGGCGATGGCGTCGATCACCGTCTGCCCGAACGCATCGCGGCTGGCGGCGTCCCACTCGCCGCTCGCCAGCCGAGGCGGCACGTACTGAACGAACACCGTCATCATGTGCTTGCCCGGCGGCGCCAGCGTGGGATCGATGAGGCTGGGAATGAGCATGTCCACGTAAGGATCCTGCGACCACCTGCCGCGCTTCCAGTCGTCGTAGGCCCGCTCGAGGCGCTCCATGGAGTCGGTGACGTGCATGTCGCCGGTAAGCGCCGGGCAGTCGGCGGGGATGGCCGGGAAATCCGGCAGCCCCTCGAGCGCGATGTTGAGCTTTCCCGACGAGCCGCGGATCTTGAAGTGGCGCACCCGGCGCACGAACTCGGCGGGCAGCAGCTTGGGGTCGACCAGGCCCAGAAAGGTGCGCTTCACATCGAGGTTGGACACCACTCGCCGGGCACGGATCTCTTCGCCGTCGGCCAGCGCCACGCCGACCGCCGCCTCGCCCTCGACGACGACGTCGCGCACGTCCGCCTGCAGCCGGATCTCCCCGCCGTTGGCGGCGAGGGCGTCGACCAGTGCGCGGCTCACGGCGCCCATGCCGCCTCGGGCGAAGCCCCAGGCACTGAAGGTGCCGTCCACCTCGCCCATGTAGTGATGCAGCATGACGTAGGCGGAGCCGGGCGAGTAGGGACCGAGCGCGGTGCCGATGATCGAGCTGCCGGCCTTGTGTCCCTTGATGACGTCGGACTCGAAGTACTGGTCGAGCAGCTCGGCGCAGCTCATGGTGTAGAGGCGCAGCGTGTCGTAGAGCTGCGCTTCGCCGAGATCCCACAGCGCGCGGCCGATCTCCCACAATCCCCTGAGGTCACGCGGCTTGAACGAGGTCGGGTCGGGCGGCGGACGCATGAGCAGCGGCTTGATGAAGCGACACTGGCGCACCATTTCCGCCCGGAACTCGTCGTACGCCTCGGCGTCGCGTCTGGAGAAGCGTGCCCACTCGCGGCGGTTGGCGTCGTGATCGCTGTAGCTGGCGATGTAGTCGCCGTCACGGGTGAGCGTAATGCTGCCCTCGAAGGGAATGATCTGCAGCCCGTGACGCGGCAGCTCGAGGGTGCGGAATATTTCCGGGCGGAACAGGCTGCACACGTAGGAGCAGTTCGAGTAGGTGAAGCCCGGGTGCAGCTCACGGCTGACGGCGGCGCCGCCCGCATGGTCGTTGCGTTCGAGCACGAGCACGCGCAGACCGGCGCGCGCCAGGTAGCAGGCCGCGACCAGTCCGTTGTGGCCCGCGCCGATGACGATGACGTCGTAGCTTTTCATTGTTGAATTCACGCCCTAGCAAACGGCGCCCGCTCCCGTCTCACCACACACACCGAGTGGAACCGCCGTCGCACGGAGAACAGAGGGGCAACAGCCTCGGCCAATTACCAGCGCGCCAGACAGGTGCCCTGGACTGCGCAGACGAAATCACCGTCTGAGCCACTTGTTGCCGACATCACCGTCCGCTTTGTCGCCCGCCGGCCACCGTGCTACGCGAGGATTCGAGATGCGTATCCGTGCATGGCTGTTTGCGGCTTGGTTGAGAACCTGAGACGGAGAGAAAACCATGGTGTGGATCCGGATGTTTCGATCGAGATGCTCTCGCGAATGCGCCGCATCAGGACGGCCGCGAGACAGCACCCGCGATCCGCGATGCCCGATTCGATTGCCTTCCATCCGGCTATTGGATTAGCATCGTTTGCTTTGACTTCTGCATTCATCCACCGACCTCCCCCTTCTGATTCTGACGCCGAACTGCCGGGCCGCCTAGCAGAGGAGTACGCATGCACTTTACCAAAGATCAAGCTCGCCTGTTCCTGCTGCTGGCCCTGGGAGCCCAGACGCTTGTGGTCGAGCTGACCATACCACGCCTGATTGCGCCGGCATTCGGGAACACGTTGTTCAGCTGGACGGCGATCATCGCGGTCGTCCTGATTTCCTTGACCGCGGGGTACTGGTACGGAGGCAAGCTCGCTGCGCGCTCAAACGGAGAGCGTTACATTGTGCTCTTCAGCCTGGCGGCCGCGGTGTGGGTGTTGATACTGAGCATCGTCGGGGAGTCGGTCGTCGACCGGCTTTCGTTTCTGAACATGATGTTCGGCCCACTCGTCGCCGCCGCCGTCCTGGCCGGTTCTCCGGCGCTGCTCGACGCCGCTGTCGTCCCGCTCGTGATTCAAACTCGCAACGAGCAATCCGGAGAAGCGTCCGGTCGGTGCTTCGCCTGGTCCACGGTGGGCAGCATCATGGGGGTACTGGCGACGGGGTACGTGCTGCTTCCCCAGTTGGGAATCGCCGGCTCACTGATCGCCGGGGCGGCGCTGGTGATTCTCGCCACACTGCTCGTGAGGTCCTACGCGTTCGCGGCTATCGGCGCCTGCCTCGTAGCGGTGGCGGTTACGGTAAGCCTCAAGCAATCGAGCAGCTACTTGTATGACGCCAGCAACGGGTATCACCGCCTGCGGGTGTCGGAAGACTCCGAGCGGCAGCGCTTCCTCTACCTCGACAACACACTCGAGGGTGCCATCCAGAGGGGCTCCCCCGAGCCCGTGGTGGTCTACCAGAAGAAGCTGTCCGATATCCTGGAAGGAATCGGCCAGCTCGACTCGGTGCTCATTCTGGGCGGCGGTGCCTTCACCATCCCCCGATACATCAAGTTCCTCAGGCCGGATACCGAAGTGGATGTCGCCGAGATCGATCCCCTTGTCGTCGAGGTCGGGGAACGATTCATGGAGCTGACGGACGACGTTGCCGTGCACATCGGCGACGGTCGTCAGGTTTTGAAGCACTCAAAACGCAAATATGACTTGATCGTCAACGACGCCTTCCAGGGACTGCGCAAGATACCTTTTCACCTTACGACGTCCCAGTTCAACGCCCTGGTCGCCGAGCGCCTCTCGCCGAACGGCATCTACCTGGTCAACGTTCGCGGAGACCCGGCACGAAGCGACCTCGCCGCCAGCATGATCAGGACACTGCGGGAGCATTTCGAGCACCTCACAGCGGTACCGGCGACGCGGACCAACACGTGGGTGCTGGCCAGCCAGACGACGCTCGACAGCGGCAGCCCGATAGATCAAGAACCGGGTCGGGGACGGCTCCTTACCGACGATCACGCTCCCATCGAGTACCTGATCGTCAAGGACATCGTGCAAGCCAAGCTCGGGACGCTCTAACACGGCTCTGCGGAATTTCTGCCGGCCGGCCCGGGGCTGTGTAATGCCGCGGCCGGAGCGGAATCGCAAACGGACCGACAGGGTGGATAAGCCAGCGGCAAAGAACTCAACGCCTTTCAGCGCTACCCTTTCTATCGTATTGAAGCAGATAAAGGCCACAAATGTTGTGACGCCTTGGTCGCCATCGAGCGGCACCCGAGTCACGGGCTCAGTACGCGCACATAGCCGGGGCGGCTGCGTTCCCCGCCACGGCGTGCGCCGGCGCGTCGCCTCAGTACGAGCGCGGCAGCCCGAGCACGTGCTGGCCGATGTAGTTCAGCACCATGTTGGGCGAGATGGGCGCGGTGCGGAACAGGCGCGCCTCGCGCCACTTGCGCTCGATGTTGTACTCGCGCGCGAAGGCGAATCCGCCGTAGGTGTCGAAGCAGGCCTCGGCGGCTGCCCAGCAGGCCTGCCCGGAGAGGTATTTCGCCATGTTGGCCTCCGCGCCGCAGGGCCGTCCTGCATCGAACAGCGCACTTGCCTTGCGCACCATCAGGTCCGCCGCCTCGACCTGGGCGTGGGCATCGGCCAGCGGAAACTGGATGCCCTGGTTCTGACCGATGGGACGCCCGAAGACGACCCGTTCGCCGGCGTATGCCGTGGCGTGCTCTATGAAATAGCGGCCGGTGCCGATGGCCTCCGAGGCGATGAGGCAGCGCTCGGCGTTCATACCGTCGAGGATGTAGCGAAACCCCTCGCCGGGCTCACCGATGAGGCTCGAGGCGGGGACCTCCAGGTTGTCGAAGAACACCTCGGTGGTGTTGTGGTTGATCATGGCGTCGATGGGGCGGATCTCGCAGCCGCGGCCGCGGGCATCGCGGAGGTCGATGAGGAACGTCGAGATGCCGTCGGTGCGTTTGGCCACCTTGTCGACGGGCGTCGTGCGGGCCAGCAGCAGCATGAGATCGGAGTGGGCGGCACGGCTGGTCCAGATCTTCTGACCGTTGATGAGGTAGCCGCCGTCGACGCGCTCGGCGCGGGTGCGCAGCTGCGTGGTGTCGGAGCCGGTGCTCGGCTCGGTGACGCCGAAGGCCTGCAGACGCAGCTCCCCCGAGGCAATCCTCGGCAGGTAATCGCGCTTCTGCTGCTCGCTGCCGTGGCGCAGGAGCGTGCCCATGGTGTACATCTGGGCGTGACAGGCCGCGCCGCTGCACTCGGTGGCGTGGATGGTCTCGAGAATCACCCCGGCGGCGCGCAGCGGCAGCCCTGCGCCGCCGTACTCCTCGGGGATCAGCGCCGCCAGATAGCCGGCGCGTGTCAGCGCCTCGACGAACTCGGTCGGGTAGCTCGACGCCGGCGGCTCGTCCTCGAGCCGGCGCCAGTAGGCGTCGGGAAAGTCGTCGCAGAGCCGGCGCACGGCATCGCGGATGTCCGCGTAGTCCGCCTCCACCGACATGGTGACGGCGGCATCGCCCACCGTCACGCCACCCGGCCTGCCGGGGCGAACCCCTTCGGTGCGCCCGCCCTGGCGTACATGCCGTAGAGCGGCTCGTCGGGGAGGTTGCCCGCAATGATCTCGCGCACCCGGACGAGGCGGTCGAGGTCGATGCCGGTCCGCAGCCCCGCCCCCTCGAGCAAGAACACCATGTCGTCCATCACCACGTTGCCGGTGGCGTTGGGCGCATAGGGGCAGCCCCCCAGGCCGCCGAGGGTGGCGTCGAAGCGCCGCACCCCCGCCTCGACGGCCGCGAACACGTTGGCGATGCCGAGCCCGCGCGTATCGTGGAAGTGCGCCCCGATCGCCGCCTGCTCGCCGAACTGGGCCACCACTTCGGTGAGCAAATACTTGACGACGGCCGGATTGCCAAATCCGACGGTGTCCGCCACCACCAGCTCGTCGGCGCCGGCCGCCACGAACTTCTCGGCCAGGCGCAGCACCGCCGCGGGATCGACCCGGCCTTCGATGGTGCAGCCGAAAGCGGTCGCCAGGCCCACCGCCAGCACGGTGCCCCGGGCGGCGGGTGTGGCGTCACGCGCCGCCACGATGCGCGCAAAATCCGCCACCGACTCGTCGGTCGAACGGCGCACGTTGGCCTGGTTGTGGCGCTCGCTCACCGAGGTGACGTAGTTGAGCTTGTGGACGCCGGCGGCGAAGCCCCGCTCCGCGCCTTTCAGGTTGGGCACCAGCGCGGAGACGACGAGGCCGTCGATCTCGAGCGCCGCCGCCACGACCTCGGCGGCGTCGACGAACTGCGGCAACAGCTTCGGCGGCACGAACGAGCACACCTCGATCTCGGGCATGCCGCAGGCCGCTTCCTCGCGAATCCAGCGGATCTTCTCGGCGGTGGGAAAGAAGGCCTTGAGACTTTGCAGTCCGTCGCGCAGACCTACCTCGCGACAGTCGACATCGATGCCGGCGCGCATGACGAGCCTCCCGGGCGGTGTTCCGAGGGTTGCGGCGGCCGGTCGCAAGCCGGTCAAGGGCCCTGAGCGGCGCGCCGAGGCGCTCGAAAGAGCGTCCCTCCTTGTATCAGAGCCGCAGCCGAAACGCCACCGGATACCGCCGCAGCGCGTTCCCGACCCGCGCGCTAGGCGCGCAGGCGGGCGAGCGTCTCGACGAACGCCGCCACGCGGCGCTCGTCGACGCGTTTGACGGCGTCGCCGCCGTGCTTGAAGCAGCTGCCGACGATGAAGCCGTCGGCCTTCGCGTAGAGCTCGGGGAGCGTCTCCACGGTCACCCCGCTGCCGACCAGCACCGGCAGCGAGGTATGCGCCCGTGCCTCGTCGACATCCGCCGCTGCGGTCGGCGCACCCGTGCGCGGACCGGAGACGACGATGGCGTCGGCCATGCCGCGCTCGGTCAGATCGCGCACCTCGGTGGCGAGCCCGCGCCCGGCGAGAGGCGCCGCATGCTTGACCCCGGCGTCGGCCAGCAGCAGCACCTCGGCGCCGAGGCGGGCGCGCAGGCGCATCGTCTCGTGGCTCTCCCCCGCCACAATCCCCTGCTCGCTGACCACGGTGCCCATGTGCACGTTGACGCGGACGAAGCGCGCGCCCGTCGCCGCGGCAATGGCCACGGCGGCGAGTCCGTCGTTGCGCAGCACGTTGACGCCGACCGGGACCGCTGCGGCGTTGACGACCTCGCGTACTACCGCCGCCTGCGCGGCGATGGTCTCCGCCGGCACGCGCCCGGGATAGAAGGGCGTGTCGCGCAGATTCTCCACGATCAGCCCCTCGACGCCGTGGCGCACGAACACCTCGACCTCGGCGAGGGCCGCCTCGAAGACCTCGCCCATGCTGCCGCGGTAGGCGGGCGCCCCGGGCAGCGCCAGCAGGTGCACCACCGCGATCAGCGGCCGGCGCGCGCCGAACAGCTGCTCGAAGCGAATCAAGGCGCCCGAGTGTGCCGCCATCAGGCTGCGCCGCCCCGCTCGGCCGGGCAGCCGGACGACGTCGCCGCAGGCGCGCCGGTACCCGCCACGCTACTGTCCCGTGAAACGCGGGCGCCGCTTCTCGTTGAAGGCGCGCACGCCCTCGATCCGATCCTGTGTCGGCACCATGCGGTTGTAGGCTTCGAGCTCGAAGGCGAAGCCCGTCTTGAGATCGACCTGGGTCGCCATGTCGAGCGCCTTCTTGGCCTGGCGCACGGCAATGGGGGCGTTGGCCGACACCGCGCGCGCGGTGTCGAGCGCCGCGTCGAGCAGCGCCTCGTCATCGAAGACGGCGTTCACCAGCCCCCACCGCAGCGCCTCCTCGGCGCCGAACGGCCTGCCGGTGAGCACGATCTCCTTGGCCCGCCGCAGACCGACGGCGCGCGGCAGATTCTGTGTGCCCATCGCGCCGGGCATGATGCCCAGGGTCACCTCGGTCAGCGCGAAGCGGGCGCTGCGCGCGGCGTAGACAAAGTCGCAGGCCAGCGCCAGCTCACAGCCGCCGGCATAGGCCGCGCCGTTGACTGCCGCGATGACGGGAATCGGACACTCGCTGTGGGCCCGCCAGGCCTGCTCGAACACGGCGTGCTGACGCTGCCACGCGGCGTCCGTCATACCCTCGCGCTCCTTGAGATCGCCGCCTGCGCAGAAGGCCCGCCGGCCGGCGCCGGTCAGCACCACGCAGCGGACGTCCTCGGCATCGACGTAGAGCGACGACCACAGCTCGCCGAGCTCCCGCCCCATGCGCGTATCGATGGCGTTGGCGAAGCGCGGCCGGTCGAGGGTAACGCACAGGACGTGCGAGTCGTGGCGCTCGAGGCGAAGCGTCTGCCACTCGGATCTCATGGACTGTCCTCCTCCCCCAGCACCGTCGCCGTGTCGGCGCCCAGCGCCGGTGCCGGGCTGCGCAGCGGCGGCCGTTGGCCGTCGAGACGCAGCGGAACAGCCAGCAGGCACAGCTGGTCACCGAGGCGCCGCACCATCTCCACGGCGTGGGTCTGCTCGTGATCGAACACCTCCTGGAGATTCTGCGTCGGCGCGTTCGGCACGCCGGCCGCGTCGAGCTTGCCCTGCCAGTGCGACCGCGGCGCGGTCTCGAACACCGCGGCGAGCATGGCGACCACCTCCCCGCGGTGAGCGACGCGCGACGCGTTGACGGCGAAGCGCGGGTCCGCGGCCCACTCCGGGTGGCCGAGGGCATCGCACAGCGCAGCGAACAGCCGGTCATTGGCGCCGCCAACCAGCAGGTAGCCGTCGCTGCAGGCAAAGGCTTGGTACGGAACGATGCCGCTGATGCCCGACCCGT
>JBFEOO010000089.1:0-12379 GCA_041550555.1 Arenicellales bacterium | reverse complement strand
GGACGTTCGCGATCGTTACCTCTTGATCAACCGAATCTTTAATCCAAGCGATTATCTGCACCTGACCGATACCACCAGTCAGGCCCAGGAAGGGTACACTGCCTATCAGTTTTACATGTTTTATTATCAGCACGGCGAACGACGGATGACGGCGACGGCGGCGCGCATTACCCAGATCGGCTCGTGCGCCGAGCCGAGGCTGTTCACGCTGCGCGAGGCGCAGGAGCTGTTTCCGCTCGTGCGCCGCATTACCGCAGCCACCCACGCGGAGCTCGCCCCGATCAAGCGGCGCCTCGAGAACATGCTGTCGACCGATCCTCGGCTGCCGGCCGTGGAGCGCGAGTACGAGCGCATCGTCAAGAGCTGGGTGAGCAAGATGGAGCGCCTGGGTCTGGTCGTGAAGGGGCTGTGGCTGATCGATTTCGACACTGGGGATGGTTACCTGTGCTGGAGGTACCCCGAGCTGCGCATCGGCCATTTCCACGACTATGCCTCCGGATTCGCCGGCAGGCGCCCGCTCGCGCACGTCATCGAAGAGCTGGTTCCCGATTGGGCCTAGGGCGCCGGTCGGCGGCGTAGCCGCTGCGGCGGTGGTGACGACGCCCAGCGCGCAGACGCAGCCATGGAATTCATCCGCGATATGTACAACCTGCGTCCGCGGCATCGCGGCTGTGTGGCGTCGATCGGCAATTACGACGGCGTGCACCTCGGTCATCAGGCGGTGATCCGCCAGCTGGCGCGCAAGGGACAGGAGCTGGGGCTCCCCGTCACCGTCGTCACCTTCGAGCCGCATCCGCAGGAGTACTTTGCCGAGGATCGCGCCCCGCCGCGGCTGATGGGGTTTCGAGACAAGCTGCTCACGCTTCGTGAGGCCGGCGTAGATCGTGTCTTGTGCCTACGCTTCGGCGCGCGGCTGGCCGCCACGGAGGCCGAGGCGTTCGTGCGCGACTACCTGGTCGCGGGGTTGGGTATCCGCTACCTGGTCGTCGGCGACGATTTTCGCTTCGGCAAGGACCGAACCGGGGACTTCCGGCTGCTCGAGACCCTGGGCCGGCGACTCGGCTTCCAGGTCGATCACATGGCCACGCACGTCATCGGAGGCGAGCGCGTCAGCAGCTCGCGGATCCGGCGTTGCCTCGCGCGGGGGGACCTCGCCACCGCGGCGGTGCTGCTCGGCCAGCCGTTTCACATGAGCGGCCATGTCGCACATGGCGCCAAGCGGGGCCGCAAGTGGGGCTTTCCCACCGCCAACATCTTCGTGAAGCATCGTAACGTCCCCTTGACGGGAATCTTCGCCGTGGCGGTTCACGGCGTCGACGGCGGTGTGCGCCGCGGGGTCGCGAACCTGGGCGTGCGGCCGGCGATCGGCAGCGGAGAGCTGCTGCTCGAAGTGCATTTGTTCGATTTCAGCGACGACATCTACGGCCGACGCCTGCGCGTCGACTTTCTGCACAAGCTGCGTGACGAGGCCTATTTCAGCAGCTTCGACGCCCTGCGCAAGCGCATCCGCGTCGACGTCGACCAGGCCCGCGAGTACTTCGCAGCGCGCGATGCCCGCATCGCCGAAGCGGGTGCCTAGGGGGAGACGTGCCGCGCCTGTTCTGGTTGTCGTTTGCCGTCGTCGTTTTCGACCAGATCACAAAGCTCGCTGCCGTCGAGTATCTGGCCAACCGGCCGCCGCTCGAGATCGTCCCCGTCTTCGATCTTGTGCTCGTGTTCAACTCGGGCGCGGCCTTTGGTCTGCTGAAGGACGCCGGCGGCTGGCAGAACGCGGCGTTCATCGGCGTCGCGCTGGTGGTGTCGGTGTTCCTGCTCTACGCGGTATGGCGCGCCCAGCAGCGCGATCTTCAGGTGGCCGTGGCCATGGCGCTGATCCTCGGCGGGGCGATCGGCAATGTCATCGACCGCGTCACCTACGGCTACGTCATCGACTTCATCGATCTCCATTACCGCGCCTGGCACTGGCCCGCTTTCAACATCGCCGATGCGGCGATCAGCGTCGGCGCCGTGCTGCTGGTGCTCGACGCGTTCGGATGGCGCATCATGGGGGAGCGGCTGCGTACGCCCGAAGACCCGGTGGACGACCCGTGACGCGCCGGCTCCGAAGCATGACTGACGGCGGCGCCGGCCGCCCGGCCCCAGGATGTCGCCGGGATCGCGACGGGCGATAGCGGCGGGGGACCGCGTCGGGCTGCGCTACACCGTGCGGCTCGCGGCGGACGGTCGCGTGGTCGACAGCAATCGTGGCGATGCGCCGCTGACCATCACGGTGGGGCGCGCCGAGCTGCTCGACAAGCTCGATGACGCGCTTGTCGGGCGGCGTCGCGGCGACCGTTTTCGCCTCGAGCTGCGCGCCGCGCAGGGCGCCTTCGGCAGCTACGATGCCGAGAAGGTACAGCGTATGCCGAGAGCCGAGTTCGCGTCGGGTATCGCGCTCGAGGTCGACAGCGTAATCGGCTTCGGGCTTCCCGACGGAACCGAGGTGGCCGGCCGCGTCACTGAGCTGACCGACACGACCGTCACCGTCGACTTCAATCACCCGTTGCTCGGTCACGACGTGGTCTATGAAGTCGAAATCGTCGAGGTGTCCGGCGACGCCGCATAGACAACGCGCCCGCGGTCGCTGGCGGGGCGGTCGCACCCGCCGCTGAAAAGCTGCGTGCGACCCTTCCGGGACGCCGCCGGACGACCGCCGTAGCGGGTCGGCTAGTCCATTCGAGGGGTAAATCAAGACCGTTCGTCGATTATAAAATGCCGTTCATCGTTTATAATTGCACGATCAGCGGTAAATGTGTTTCTTTGGCCGCGTCGAGATGGTTCACCACGACCGATTAGATCGCGGGCCACTCGGCGGTGCCAGGACGAGGGACATCAAGAACGCCTCGCCTGGGAAGTAGGCTAAACGCGCGGCAACAGCGCGGCAGCAGATTGACGCACCGAAAGATCGCATTGTGGGTGACAGGGTCAAGGCATTTCATAGCGGACACTCGCTGAGCGGCGCGGACGGCGCGGGCCTACGCGGCGGCGGCCGCGGCGCGCTGAGTGCACGGTACCCCGGGCCGCGCACGGCGGGACGGCGGCGAGGGCCGAGTGCGGCGTTGCGCGCGTCGCGGCCCTGCCGGCGGGCTGTGGGCTTTACCCTCATCGAGCTGCTGACGGCGGTGCTCCTTGCGGCAATCCTGCTCGGTCTGGCCGTGCCGAGCCTGCAGTCGTTCATCCAGAACCGACGCATCACGACGGCTGCCAACGATCTGCTGGCGGCGATACACCTGGCCCGAACGGAGGCCATGAAACGCGGCGCCACGGTGGTGATGTGTCGCACCGGGGATCCCAGCGACCTCGGCGATGCCGGTGACGAGGATCCCGTATGCGGCGCCAACCACTACCCGTCGGGCGCCGCTAGCGCGAGCAGGGAATGGGGTCCCGGCTGGCTCATGTACGCCCGTCCGGTCGGCAGCGAAGACGCCACCCTCTACAGTACGGGGACCGACGCCCTGGTGGGCATCGGGCCGGCGGCGCCGTCGGGAGTCCGCATCACGTCCGATGACGACGCCCAGACCGTGCTGGCGTTCTTCGGTGATGGGTCGCTCAATCACACGGCGCCCGTCGCCTTCGCGGTGTGCGACGACCGTGGGGCGAGCAAGGGTAAGCTCATCGCCGTACCGCGCGGGGGACGTCCGCAGATGGCGGACGCGACGACATGCACGCCGTAGCGGGCCGCCCCGCAGGGGTGAGCGGAGCTCGCCGTAGCGCCGGAACCAGCATGATCGAGGTGCTGGTGACGGTCGTGGTGCTCGCGGTGGGTCTGCTGGGCATCGCGGGACTGCAGGTGCAGTCGAAGCGCTCCAACTTCGAGGCGATACAGCGCACGACGGCGAGCCTGCTGGCGCACGACATCATCGAGCGTATGCGGACCAACTACGCGGCGACGGCGACCTATGTGGCGACAGGCGCCGAGCTCGGCGGCGGGAGTCTGGGCAGCAGCGCGCCGACGCCGAGCTGCACGGGCGGCGCGACGTGTTCTCCCGTCGAGCTGGCGGCGCAGGATCTGTGGGAGTGGGAGCAGGCCATCGACGGTGCGGCGGAGGCGGCGGCCGACGGCACCGAGACGGGGGGGCTCAGCCTGCCGACCGGATGCATCGTCGGGCCGGCCGCTGGAGGCACCGGGTTGTACACCGTCTCACTCGCCTGGCGCGGACAGACGCGTACGGCCAACCCGTCCACCGGCCCCTGCGGCGAGGGCTCGGGCAAGTACGACGACGGCGCCGAGGCTGATGTCTATCGCCGGTTCCTGAGCGTCGAGGTGTTCATCGATGCCGGCTGACGCCAGGACCCGCCGGTGTCTCGAGAACCGGCGCCCGGAGCAGCGGGCGCAGGGCGGTTTTTCGATCATCGAGATCATGGTCGGCGTGACGCTGGGGCTGCTGCTCACGGGGATCGTCGTCAGCATTTTCATCGCAACGGGTCGACATTACGCCCAGGACGAGCGGGTAGGGCGGATGCAGGAGAATGCGCGCTTTGCGCTGCGCGTGCTCGCTGACGACCTCAGCCTGGCTGATTTCTGGGGGCCGGTGCTGGCGCCGCAGAACATCAACGCCGCCCTGCGCAGCTGCGCCGACACGCCTGAAGCGATTTCGTGTGCAGGATTCTTTGCGGCCAGCTCGTTGAGCCTGGACACGGCTTCGGACTGCGGCCCGGGGACAGCGGCCACGCCTCCGCCCAACTGGCTGTTCGACATTACCAGACCCGTCGAGGTGCTGCTCGACGCCACGGCTGATGCGGCGGCCAGCGCCTTCGCTTGCATCGAGGTCGGCGAGTTTCAGGACGGCACCGACGTGCTGGCGATCAAGCGCGTGCGCGCCCTCGAGCTCGCGTCCGACCGCAGCGAGCCGAACGACAGCGGCGAGGTCTACCTGCGCACCAACGGCGATGTGGCCATGCTGCACGTCTACAACGCGGGTGACACGACGACGGTTCAGGGTCCGGGCGTGAGCGACTGGCAGTACCTGGTGCACGTGTACTACATCCGTAAGGACTCGCTGGTCGGCTCGACCGACGGCGTGCCGACCCTGTACCGCCGCGTGCTCAACGGCACCGGCATGCAGATCGAAGACGGCGGCGTGGCGCGCGGGGTTGAGGCGCTCCGCGTGCTGTTCGGGATCGACACCGACGCGGACGGCATACCGAATTCGTACGTTTCCGGGCCCAGCGAGGCGCAGCTCGCGGCCGCCGTGACCGCGCGCGTCTATCTGCTGGTGCGTGCCGCCGAGCCGGATCAGGCCTACCTCAACAACAAGACCTACCGGCTCGGCGACCTGACCGTGACCGGCGACGGCGACAAGTACTACCGGAGGGTGTTCACCACCACCGTGAAGCTGCGCAACCCGTCCAACCGGAGCCTGCTCAATCTGTGAGGACGTTATGAACCCGATGACATGGTGTTGCAATCCGCCCAACGTCCAGCGTGGTGTTGCGCTGGCCATTGCGCTCGTGGCGCTGGTCGGCGTCACGGTGATCAGTATCGCGTCGCTCAAGACGGGTCTGTTGGAGCTGTTGATGGCGGGCAACGAGGAGTCGCGCATGAACGCCTTCCATCAAGCCGCCAACGGGCTCGACGCTGTTGCGGCCATACCTGAGAACTTTTCGCTCGTCGGCGGTGTCGGCTACACGACCTGTACGGCGAACTACGGGCTCGATGGCCGCTCCGGCAATCGCGGCGACTGTAATGCATTCAACGTGACGCTGCCCGCCGGTTTCGACGACGCCGACATGGAGATGGCCGTCTCGCGGATCGATCCGCAGGACGCGTGTCCGCCGGCGGGTATGAAATCGAGCTGTGAGTACTTCAGTGCGTCGAGCTTTTCCGTGCGCAGCAACTACGACGCCACCCAAGACAAAGCGGGCCGATCGGTTCAGACGCAGGGCTACATGGTGTTGGTGCCGCGCATTGAACAAGGGCGCATGTAAAGCACGGTAAATCTTGCCAGGGGTGACAATGATGAAACCGCTCCCGATAGTCGCGATCCTCATCCTCTTTGCCACGAGCGCGTGGGTCCGGGCCGACGACACGGACATCTACGTCAGAACCGCGCCGGATCAGAGTGTCGGCGATGCGTATGTGATGCTGGGCCTGGACTGGCGGCCCAACCTGGGCTCGAGCGCGTGTCCCGATGAGCTGGTGTGCCCCGCGCCGGGCACGTGGGTGGAGCAATGCAGCGGGACGTATGTGGGCGGCGTCTGCGACGGCACCCTCACGCAGGTGTGCCTTGATACCTCGACCGATCCGGGCACCGCTATAGAACCGATAACGTACAACGCTTGCGAAGACGTCTACGGCCAGTTCATGCCCGAGCGGGACTTCTGCACGATGGCGACCGACGTGTGCGTCGATGCGCTGGGCAGCACGACGGCCGTCGCGGCTGACGGCAGCTGTCCCGACGGCTGGGGACTGGTCGCTGCCGGTGATCCCGTGACGCAACCCGTCGACGGGCTGTGTCCCGCGGGAACGACCTTGGAGGACGGCGACTACACGTTCTTTCACATCATCGTCGCCGCGCTCAGGCAAACCCTCGAGCCACTGGAGAACATCCACCTCGGGCTGATGATGAGCCACACGGACACCCGTGAGGCCGGCGATGCGTGCAGCGGAGCCAACCCGCCCAAGGCGGACCAGAACTGCGCCAACGGCGCCTTCATTTTCAGCGGATTCAAGGACATGGACGTTCCCGAGCAGAGGGAGGAGTTCTTCCGAAGGCTGCTGCAGATTCCTATTCCAGCAGGCAACGAGGCCCACCCCTATCAGGGCCGCGAGATGTACCTCGAGTTCTACCGCTACCTCACCGGGCAGCGCGTCTACAACGGGCACAACGGCTGGGGAGACTACGGCACCGACAACGACCAGCCGCCGTACCGGAACATCGACGACCCCCTCGACGTGCCGCTCTACGCCAACCAGCAGGCGCTGTGGCCGAACACCTACCCGGGGGTGACCGCGAACGGGTCATGGGACAAGACCATCGAGGAAGCCGTCGGCGACGGCACCTACAAGTACATCAGTCCGCTGCTGGAGACGGGCGAGTGCCCCAATGTCTTCGTCGTCAACCTGATGCATCAGGTGTCGCAGCAGGAGGTGGAGTCCGACGACGCCATTGCGGTCGAGATCTGCCCGAACGGCAACTGCGCAAACGTTCTCGACGGCGGCTTGGGCTTGCCGAGGGCAACCGGCTCGGAGGTTTTCCCGCAGATCATACGCTGGTTCGTGGACGCCCCTCAGCTTCCCGGCGACCTGACCCCCAACGGTGTCGAGCTACCGACCATTCGCTCGTTCTTCCTCGTCGACGAGTCCAAGATCAACGACAAGACCACCGGCTACGCTCAGGCCGGTCTGACGCAGGTGCCTTATGCGCTGTCGGAGGATCCTGAGAAGATCAAGGCCAGCCTTACGAACGTCTTCTCCCAGATTCTCAGCACCAGCTCGACGTTCGTGACGCCGACGATGCCCGTCAACGTGTTCAACCGTGCCCAGTCGCTGGGCAGCGTCTTTCTCTCCATTTTTGAGGTGGCCGAGGCGGGGACACCCCAGTGGTCCGGCAACCTCAAGATGGTGAAGCTGCAATTCAACGAGGCCACCGGCACCCACGTGCTGCTCGATCAGAACGGCAACAACGCCGTCGGTGCCGATGGCCGCCTGGCGCCGTCGGCCGTTACCTACTGGACCATCGCCGACGAGCTCGCTCCGCCCGAGGCCGGCGAGACCGATTTCCTCGTCGATACGGACGGCCGGGGCGTGCGACGAGGCGCTGCGGGCCAGGTCATACCCGGCGCGCGCGATGTCATCACGCAGACGGGCCCGGGCCTGGTGAACCCCGTCGGTCCCACCTCCAGCGTGTCGCCTCGCAAGCTCTTCACCGAGCCCTCGTTACATACGAACGGTACGGCGGACGCGCTGCTGCCGTTCAACGCCACGGCGGAGACAGCGCAGACGCTGCTCGACGACGACCCCGCACTCAGCGCCATGCTGACGCAGTACGTGAACGGCACGGCCGACGCTACGGACACCGCGCAGTCGGTCACGATCGACATGATGAAGCATGCCCGCGGCATCGACGTGATGGACGAGGACGGTGATGGGCTGACGGACGACGCTCGTCCCTGGATGTTCGGTGACGCGTTGCATGGTCCTCCGTTCCCGATCAACTACGGTAGCGCGAGCGAAGCCGATCCCCAGGAAGTCCGCGTGATGATGACCAACAACGACGGCTGGGTGCGCATGTTCGGTGTCGCCGACGACGACGGCGTCGAGGACTGGGCGTTCATGCCGCGGGCGGTGATCCCCAAGCTCAAGCGCTTGATGGACAACAGTCCCGGGATAGAGCCGCTCCATCCATATCTCGTCGACGGCACGATCTCGATGCTGATGATCGATAACGACGGTGACACCCTGATCGAGACCGCCGACGGCGACCGCGTCATTGTCGTGTTCGGCCAGCGCCGTGGCGGAAAGAACTACTGGGCGTTGGACGTGTCCGATCCCGACGACCCCCGTCTGCTGTGGTCGATCGGCAAGGGTGCGTCGTGTGATCCGCTCAACAATGATTTCTGTGAAATCGCCCAGACGTGGTCGACGCCGCGGCCCACCCGCCTGCTCGTCGACTTCGACGAGGATCCCGCCAATCCGAACCCGCAGGAAGTGTTCGCGTTCATCTTCTCCGGCGGCTACAAGGGTGACGACGATGGCGACAAGCTCGGCGAGCTCGGCAAGGACGAGCGCACCGCCGTGTGCACCGGCACCGAGCAGCAGGTCTGTGACGGATCGCTCAGCTGCAGTGACGGGACCGATCCGGTCGGCGGCGTGTGCACCGCGCCGGCGACGTTGACGTGCGACGTCGGTTTCCGCACAGCCTGTATCGCTGATGCCACGGGCGCGGAGATTTCCTACCAGACGGAGCTCCGCGGCAGCGACGACAACGAGGGCAACGCCGTCTTCATCGTCGATGCGTTGACGGGCGAGCTCATCTGGAAGGCCGTCAAGGGCGCGGCGACGGGCGCCACGCTCGACAACGCTGTCTTCACCCATGCCGACCTCAACGACAGCATCCCTGCCGAGGTCACGATGCTCGACAGCGATGCCGATCGGCGCCTCGACCGTTTCTACGTCGCCGACACCGGTGGCGTCCTCTGGCGAGGCGACCTCGCCTCCGCGTTGCGGTCGGGCTGGACGCTGACGAAAGTCGCTTCGGTGGGCCGACACTACGCCGACGCCGAACTCCCCGACGGGGCCACGATAACGGACGACCGGCGCTTCTTTCCGCGGGCCGACGTGGTGCGCGCCTCCGACGCGCTCGGCGACTACGACGGCATCGTCATCGGCTCGGGCGACCGGGCCCATCCCCTTGGCACTGCCGTCGAGAACTACGCGTATCTGTTCAAGGATCGCAATACGATAAGCGGCATTCCGCCCAATGGCACCACGGACGTCATCATGCACGACGACGTTCTCGATCTCACCGACAACTGTCTCGACGGCGGTGACATCGCCAATTGCTCGGCGGACGCCGCCGCGGCGCAGGCACAGCTCGACAAGGGCTGGCGCATCAAGCTCGAGCAGTGCGAGGATCTAGCAGGAACCGGCAGCTGCGGCGAGAAGGGTCTTTCCAACCCGTTGATCGTGCAGGGCATCGTTATGTTCAACACCTATGTGCCGCCGACGGAGGGAACCGTCTCCTGTGCGCCCAAGGAGGGTGAAGCCCTGCTCTACGCGGTGTCTCTGGACGAGGCGGCGCCGGTGTTGAACTTCAATGAGACCAACGACAGCAATGGCGTTACGCTCGATCGCTTCGATAAGATAAATTCCGGTGGGATAGCCGGCCAGCTGCAACCCATCGGCTTCGGAGACATCATGCGCAGCGACCTGAACTTCACCAACCTCCCCGGATTTTCTGGCGCCAAGACGTTCTGGTACGAGGAGGATCGCGGCGGGGCGGCGAGCGGGCTGTAGGCTAAGTTGCCGAGGTTCCGGGCCGGATCGGCCGTCGGTGCTCGACAGAGAGGAGGGGCGCTACCAGCAGTCGAGCGGCAGCTTGCTGCCAGCGCGGGTCACGGACATCGTCGCGCAGTCCGTATCGTCGGCCTGACCACCCTGGGCCGTGGCCCGGATGGTGTACTCGAAGGTCGTGGCGACCGGAAGAGACAAGGCGTAGTAGCCGTTCTCGGTGACCGTGCGGCCGCCGAGGTCGTCGAGCGTCGGCGCGTAGCGCTTGTTGTCGAGGAAGTATTGCTCCTGCATGGCGGCGAGATCGGAGAGCGCGGCGCGGGCCTCCGAGCGTCGCGAGCGCTTGACGAAGAGGTCGTAGGAGGGGATGGCGATGGCGGCCAGCACCGATACGACCACGACGACCAGCATCAGCTCGAGCAGCGTAAAGCCCCGCTGCCGCCGGGCTCCGCCAACCGGGGATGCGCAGGGACGGTGCGCACCGCTTGCGGCGTGCCCCCGACGCGTACTCCAAGCGAACGCTCTCATGGCAGGTTCCGGCTCCCGTGTGTCAACATCATGGGGCGATGTTACTGAAAATAGCGCTCGTACCAGAAGGTTTTCGAGCCAGTTCCCTGAGGAATGTGCTGAATTTTCAGATCGCCGCGCAAAATGTTGCCACCGCCGAGCGGAACGAGCTGCGCGGGGATGCCGCTCGAGTCCAGCTCCTCGAAGCGCTCCAGGGTCTCGCCATTGGTGTCGTTCGACTGGTCGAAGTTGAGCACCGGCTGTGCGGCCGTGAGGTCGACGGCGTAGAACAGTCCCTCTCCCTCGCTGGGCGAGCAGATGTCGGTGATGCTGTCCACCGGCGGCACGTACGTCGTGAAGTACACCGTGCCTTTGAGCGTCAGCGCCCGCGCCAGGCTCTTCTCGCCGCAGGTCCCGGTCTGCCCCAGCCCTTCGCACTGCTGGAGCTTGATGCGCCAGCCGACGTCGAGCTTGCTGAGGGCGTCCGAATCACTGCAGTCGACCGCGTCACCGTCCGCGAGACAGTTGTCGGTGAGGTCGGCGACGTCGTCGTGGCCGATCACCGTTGACGGCGGAAAACCGCTGATTACGGCACGGTCCTTGAAGAGATAGAAGTAGTTCACGCTCTCATCGCCAAGCGGATGGGCGCGATCGCCGGAGCCGATGAGCACGCCGTCGTAGTCGCCGGTATCGTCCCGGGCGCGCACGAAGTCGATGCGGTGGAAGAAGCGCCGGTCGTTGGCCTTGGTATTGCTGAAGTGCCGGCCCACGGATGCCAGCTTGGTGAGCTTCCACTGCGTGCGGTCGGCGCCGAGAATATCCCCGCGCCAGATCGTGCCGCTGGTGTCGCCGACGTAGAAGCGGTCGGCGTAGCCGTTGGCGTCGGTGTCGATTACCGACAGGTCGGAGGGGATGCTGTCATCGAGGTCGGGGTGCTGATACCGCTTCTCGTCGCCGGCGACGGGGCCGGCTACGGCCGATACGACATCGGTGTCGATCGCTTTCCAAATCAGCGAGCCGTCGAGTGCGTCCACCATGAACACCGCATTGCCTTCGTCGTCGTCGCTGCCGGTGAAGTTGGGATCATCATCGTCGCGCGCGTCCTTGCCCATCTCGACGGGATCGGTGTCATCGATGCCGTCGCCGCCGTCGTCCCCGTTGTAGCCGCCGGCGAACATCAGCACGAATTTGTCCTCCGGGGCATTGCCGTCGGGGCCGTCGAAATCGATGCTCAGGCGCGCCACGCGCGGCGCCGACCAGCTCTGGCCGAGCTCGGCGAAGTCCGTTGCGTCCTTTCTGATCGACCACAGCAGCTTGGGGCTGTCCGGGTCGCTGATGTCCAGCGCATAGTAGCTCTTGCCGCCGCGGCGCATGCCGAAATAGAGCACCACGCGGTCGCCGTCGCCGGCCTCGATGTTGCCGTCGGCGTCGTTGTCGATGACGAACGCCGTCGGCGGGCCGTCGACCATGTAAGGGTGCAGCGGCGCCACGCCGGCGTTGTTCTTCATGAGCCGCACGCGGGCCGCCATCACCTCGCGCGGCATGAAGGCCCACTTCTCGACGCCGTAGTCCTCGCGCGGCGTGATGCCGCCGGCCTCGATCGACGCGTCGGCGGCCTGGAACATGTGCAGCAGACCGTCGTTGGTGCCCATCACCACGCGCACGTCGGGATTCTCCTCGGTGAAGTCGCCGTGGGCGCCGTAGTTGAGCGGCAGCGGCCGCGAGTGCAGCGAGTCGGCAACGAGCCAGGGGCGCGTCTCGTCGTAGACGAGGTCGTTGTCCTCGTCGGTGACGTCGATGCCGCGGATGTGCTTGAGCAGCTTGACCATCGCCGCCTGGGCCGCCGCCTGCTCGGTGGCGTTGGCGAGAGCGCCGTACGAG
>JBFEOO010000088.1:0-12505 GCA_041550555.1 Arenicellales bacterium | reverse complement strand
GGTGCGGGCGGATTCGTTGGCGAAGTCGAAGTAGGTGTTCATGGCGGTGCTCCGGGTGATTGTGCAGTGCAACATTGCTGCAGTGCACAATACGGTCTCGGTGTGGGGATGTCAAGAGGGGGGGCGGAAAAAAACCGCCCCCGGGCGTGCCTCGGAGGTCAGGCCGCGCGCAGGCGGCTCAGGTGCCGCCAGGCCCAGCTCTGCGGCCGCTGGTCGCCCGTCATGGCATAGGCCAGCAGATGCGGGTTGGCGACCAGGCGGTCCATCCGGTGGGCGGCGGTCTCGAGTCCGCAGAACAGGATCTCGTCCGAGCCGACGATGGACTCGGCGGGATCCGGCAACAGCGTCTCGCGAGCGCCGCGCTTGAGCATCAGCGCGATGGCCGGCAGTTTCTCTTCGCGGTCGGCCGGATCGCGGACGAGATGGTCGAGCTGCACGGCGCCGCCGGCGCCGAGCTCCGTGATGGCCGCGGCCTCCAGCGCGCTGACGCGGATCGCCCAGGTATGGGGGACGCGGTCCTCCACGATGCCCGAGACGCGGCTGATAAGCTGGTCCGCCCACGCTTTCGGCTGCGCCTGCGCGAGCTCCAGAAAACGTGCCGTCAGAGGCGTCGTGATCAACGCTAGCACCCGGCTGGCGATGATCTGGCCGTTGCGGGTGACCAAGCTGACGCCGGCGGCGCGGAAAATGGCGTCGTTCTCGCTGCGGTTCTGGCGCGCCACGACGAAGAGATCCGGATTGAGATCCATGGCGGTCATCACGATCGAGAGATTGTTGGCATCGTCGTTGGTGGCGGCGATGATGCCGACGGCGTCCCGGACGCCGGCTTCGAGCAGCGTGTCGGCCTCGGTGCCGCGGGCGGCGATGGCGTCGGGCGGCGCGCCCGCGAGCGGCGGATCCTTCTCGATGACCGTTACGCTGTTGCCGCTGTCGAGGAGCCGCGCGTTGACCGCTTTGCCGAAGCGACCGAAGCCGCACAGTATCCATCGCCCGTGCGGTGGGAACAGCGGATCGGGCAGAGGAGTGCCCGGCGCCCGGGTCAGCCATTCGTGGAGCAGATAGAGCGACGGCGAGGCGAGCGCCATGGCCAGCTGATTGGCGAACCTCTCGAACGGATCGATGACATGCTCGGTGCCGAAGGACGCGATGTTCGCCGCGGCGTCCTGCGTCTCGGCGCGGCAGATGACCGGAAGGCGCGGGTTCAGGAGCTTGCTCGTGATGGCGATCTTGAGATTGCTCTGCTCGTCGTCGGTGAGCACCACGAGGCCAGCGCAGGCGCGGTGCTTCAACCCGCCGTCGAGCAGTGCGCTCGAGTCGGCCGCGTCCGCGCACAGACCAGGCACGTGCAGCGGCAGGTCCTCGAGCTCCAGAGCGTCGATTCGTGAGCGATCGCTGTCGACGGTGGCGGCACGCAGGCCGCGATTGGCGAGCGCGCGAATGAGTTGCCTGGCGGCGTCACCGTAGCCGCAGACAAGATAGAACGGCTCCTGAATGCGGCGCACGCCGCGGACGAACCGGTTGCGCGCGACGACGTCGCGGAACGCCGGCGTCTGAATCAGGGCGATGAGCGTCCCGATTGCGTACACCCAGGCGATCACCGTCAGGTACAGCGTCAGCAGCACCCACAGCCGCTGGGCGTCCGTGAAGGGGTAGGGGATCTCCCCGAAGCCCGTGGTGGAGCCCATGAAGCTGACAAAGTAGAACGCGTGAAAGAAGCCCATACGCCAGGGCTGTCCGGTATCGTCCATACCGGGGATCAGCACCAGTCCGAGCACGGAGAAGGCATACACGCTGACGAGGGCAATCAAGGGCGTGCGCATGCGGCGCAGCACGAGAAAGATGACGTTGGGCATGGGCGCGTCCCCGCGAACCGGTCGGCCGTCTCGGCGGCGGCGCTGCTAGGCGGGCGTCGTCATCAGCGGCGGGCCATCACCGTGTCGATAATGAGCAGCACTACCGAAACGATGTTGGCGAGCAGCGCGCCGCCCGACAGCGACACGATCGACGCCGTGATGCCAGCCGAAAGGCCGGCGTCGAGCGCATGAACTGCCGCACCCCACAGCACCGCTGCCGCCACCAGCTGCAGATCGGCGACGAGGCTGGCCGCCAGCAGTACGGCGCCGAGCTGTGTGCGGTCGCCGAACTTCATGATGGTGGCGATCAGGCTGACGACGATGGCGGCGAACAGCTCGTAGACGTTGTGCTCGACGGGGTTCGACATCTCGCCGAGGAAGAAGCCGAAGTTCAGCGTCAGCGCGAGAAGCGTGAAGAACGCGAACACTACTTTTTCGAGATTCATGCTCTGCTCGGTCCCGTCGGGAGCTCAATGAGAGGGGACGCTGGCGGCCGCCCGGACCGGCCTCGAGGTGTCTCCCAAGTATAGACAGCGGTCGGCTGTGGAGCCGGGCGGCGACCACAGCAGGGCTCACCTGTTACGGCCGCCCCGTTGGCGAGACGGCGTCGATAGCCCGGACCCCGGCCGGCGTACGCGCGGCGTGGACCTCGCCGTCGGCAGCCGCCGCGCTCAGCCGACCCTGGCCGGAAAGCGGGCGATGCGTTGACGCCACTCCTGGGGTCCGGAGCGGTGGATGGCCTCGCCGCGGCTGTCCACGGCCACGGTGACCGGCATGTCCCGCACCTCGAACTCGTGAATGGCTTCCATTCCGAGGTCCTCGAAGGCCAGCACGCGCGCCCGCCGGATCGCCTTGGACACCAGATAGGCTGCGCCCCCGACGGCGATCAGATACACGGCGCCGTGCCGTTTGATCGCGTCGATCGTTTGGGGCCCGCGCTCGGCTTTGCCGATCATGCCGATCAGTCCGGTTCGCGAGAGCATGAGCTCGGTGAACTTGTCCATGCGCGTGGCCGTCGTGGGTCCGGCGGGGCCGACCACCTCCTCGCGCACCGCATCGACCGGACCCACGTAGTAGATGAAGCGGTTTGTGAGGTCCACGCCCGGCGGCAGCGGTGCCCCGCTGGCGATCAGCTCGGCGATGCGTTTGTGCGCGGCGTCGCGTCCGGTGAGCAGCTTGCCCGTGAGGAGCAGCGTCTCTCCCGGCTGCCACGCTGCGATGGCCTCGCGCGTCAGCGTGTCGAGGTTGACGCGTCGCGCCGTGGCGCCGGCTTCCCATGTCACCTGCGGCCAGGCGTCGGCAGGCGGGGCGTCGAACACGGCCGGGCCGCTGCCATCGAGGACGAAATGCACGTGACGTGTGGCCGCGCAGTTGGGGATCAGCGCCACCGGCAGCGATGCCGCGTGGGTAGGGTAGAGTCGGATCTTGACGTCGAGCACGGTGGTGAGGCCACCCAGACCCTGAGCGCCGATGCCGAGATCGTTGACTTTGCGGTAGATGTCGAGGCGCAGCGCCTCGAGCGCGTCGCGGGGGCCGCGCTTCTCGAGGGCCTGGATGTCGATGGGCGCCATCAGCGACTCCTTGGCGAGCAGCATGGCTTTCTCGGCGGAGCCGCCGATGCCGAGGCCAAGCACGCCGGGCGGGCACCAGCCGGCGCCCATGGTGGGCACTGTTTGCACGACCCACTCGGCGATGTCGTCGCTCGGATTGAGGATGGCGAACTTGGATTTGTTCTCGGAGCCGCCGCCCTTCGCAGCCAGCGTGATCTCTATGCTGCGGCCCGGGACCAGCTCGGTGTGAATCACCGCCGGCGTGTTGTCGCCGGTGTTGCGCCGCGCATCGACGGGCGGATCCACGATCGAGGCGCGCAGCGGATTGTCGGGGTCGGTGTAGGCGCGCCGGACGCCCTCGTTGATCATGTCGGCGAGCGCACGGTCGCTGTCCCATCGCACGTGCATGCCGACTTTGACGAAGACGACGACGATGCCCGTATCCTGGCACACCGGCCGCCGGCCCTCTGCCGCCATGCGGGAATTGATCAGGATCTGGGCGATGGCGTCGCGCGCTGCCGGCGATTGCTCGCGCTCGTATGCCGCGCCCATGGCACTGATGAAATCGACGGGGTGGTAGTAGGAGATGAACTGCAGCCCGTCCGCGACGCTCTGTACGAGGTCCTGTTCCCGGATAGTGGTCATGGCGAGTGACTCAATGCTTGCGATGTCGACGGTTGGCGGCGCCCCGGGCAGGGGTGCCGATCACGACTGAGCGGCGCGGCTGGCGATCGCCGCATAGGCGCGCTCGAAGCGTTCGTCCAGCGCGCGCGCCGCGAGCCCCGGCGCCGCACCCACGCACCAGTAGCGCCGCGCCAGCTGCTCGGCGTCTTCCGGTCCCTCGACTCCCCCCGCGACGCCCCCCGACATGGCAGCAGAGAGCCGCGCGACCTGCAGCTGCAGCCTCGCCTTGGCGAACTCCGGCGGCGACTCCACTTCGGCGGCCACCTCGAGCCGCAGACAGAGATCCTGCTTGGCAGCCAGGTTTGCCTCGAGCTCGGCCGCCAACGCGGCCCGCGCGGCGCCGACGTCGAGTGCGGCGTCGCAGGCGCGGCGGAATCGCTCGTCGAACGCGGTCTGTTCCTCGGCGGCGAGCGCGGGCAGCGACGCCCACTCGGCCTGGGCCTCCGCCACCAACGCTTCAGCCGTCTGCGCCGCAGCCTCATCGGGGGCGGCTTCGACGCGCGCACACAGCAACGCCTTGGTGCGCAGCAGCGCGAGCTGCTGGCGGGTGTGCTCGCGATCGGCGGTACTGATGCAGTCCTGCACCCGTCGGCAGGCGTCCCGGAAACGCCGCTCGAGCGGCTTTGTGCTATCGGCTGAGGTGGCACCGATGGCGTGCCAGCGCGTTTTGGCCGCCGCGAGCCGCTCGCGCCCCGCAGCACCGATCGGCGTTTCCTCGGCGAAGGCTTCGAGCTCGGCGCAGAGTTGCTCCTTGGTCGATAGGTTGACGCGGCGTTCGGCGTCGCGCTGCTCGAGCTCGCTGCGCCGGCGTGCGAACACGGCGTCGCAGGCGGCGCGGAACTCGCGCCAAAGACGTCGCTCCTCGGCCGGCGGCGCGAGCACGGTCGGTCGCCATTGGCGCTGCGCCTGCTTGGTTTGCGCAATGGCCTGTTCGAGGTCGTCGGCGCCGGCCAACGCCGTGATGTTTTCAATCAGCGCCCGCCGGGCGGCGAGGCAGCGCTCCCGCTCCGGTCCCAGGTGCGACTCGAGCGCAGCCCGTGCTCTGTCGAATCGCTGCTCGAGCGGTTTGCGGTGCTTACGATCCAAGGCGAGCGGTCGCCGCCAATCGGTCGTCGCCTGGGTCACCGCGCGGTCGAGCGCGCGCCAGTCAGGGTGGTCCCAGTCGGTCTCCGCCGCAAGCTGCTCGAGGCGCAGGCAGATACCCTCGCGTTGCTCCCGGTTGCGCTCGCGCTGCTGGGCGAGCGCGTCGAAGTGGCGTTGGCAGGGCGCATACGCTTTCGTGCAGACGTCGTCGAAGCGTTGCCAGAGCGAGCGGGCTGCCGGGTCGCCGGCGCGGTCCCAACGGCGCCACGTTTCCCGCGCCTCGCGCACCCGTCGTGCAATCTCGATCGGCGGCTTGCTGGCATCGATCAGTGCCGCGATCTCCTCGATGAGCTGATTGCGAGCGAGGTCCGTGCTCCAGCGACGCCACTCCGCGAGCTCGCGCAGCCGCGGTGCTGCGTTCAGCAGCCGGCTGCGCAGGGCACGCTGCTGCCCGGCCGGCAGCTCACAGGGCTTCTGGAGGCGCGCTTCGAGCTTCTGATAGAGGCTTTGCGCGGCCGTCGAATTGCCCTCTGCCAGGGCCCCCTCGAGGCTATCCAGCGACTTCATCAACGACTCGCGCTTCCGCTCGCGGCGCTTCGTGTCGCGCTCGACGCGGCTACGCAGCTCGCCGAGCGTCGATTCGAGCTGCGTTACCACGGCGGCGTCGATCGAGGCCTGCTCGCGCAGGGTCTGCCAGCCTCGGCGCAGGGCTTTCACCTCTCGCTCGGTCACGGGGGCGTCGTTGCCGAGCAGCGCCACGCCCTGCGCGAGCAGCGTCTGCACGGCGCTGAGCACGTCGTCTGAAGTCAGCTCCGGCGAGGCCTCCGCGGAGCGGTCAGCGGGCTCGGGTTTCGGGGATTCGGCGCTCGGCGCGGAGCTGCCGAACGCGGCCGTCGCCGTTGCCGGCGCGTCGCCGGCCGCAGCGCCGGGCGGAGTCTTGTTGCCGTCTGAGTCAGCCATCATCGACGTCGGGGACCGCACTGGCTACGCTAAACATCGTACCCGCCGCATTGTCGAGCGTGGGATGGCGGGAGGCCGGGTCCGGAGCGGTTGCCAGCGGCCGTCCCCGTTCATCGTCTTCGTCATGCCGAAAGAGGCGCGTCGCCCGTGATGCTGCAACGATTCCTAACGAATCCGGCCGTGCAACAGCACTGGATGGACACCTCGCCGCACGGAAGTTTCCAGCGTCAGCCGAAGATTACTCGGACAGGCGCGTGCGCCGCAACGCGACCCGAAAGCGCGCCGCGCCGACGCGGGTCGCCAGAGCCGGCGCGCCGAGGGTGGTGGCGGGATCACAGGCGCCGCGCGCGCCAGCGAGCGGTGCTGGCGTGTCTCGCCGTGGTGGTGCTGATGCTCGGCGGTTGCGTCGCGACGTCCAAACAGCGCCCCGACGAGGCGGCGTCGAGCTACGAGGCGAACCTGCGCGCCGCCGACGAGCTCATGTCGGAGCGCCGTTTCGGGGAAGCGCTCGATCGCCTGCGCGATGCGGCGCGGCTGCGGCCGGATGACGCCGCGCCGCATTTCTTGCAGGCGCAGTGTTTCTATCGCATGGAGCGCCATGACGAGGCGGTGGCGGCATTCGACGCCGCGCTCGCCCGCGACCCTTCGCATTTCCAGGCCCGCCACCGGCGCTGGGCGGCGCTGAGGGCAATGGCACCGAGCGAGCCGCAGACAGTGCAGCGCATCGAGGCGGAAATTCACACGTTGCTGGCCGAGCAGGGCGACCACCCCAGCGCTCTTTACGCGGCCTACCGCGGCTTCGAGTACATCGGCCAGCGCGACGCGCAGCGTCGCCTCGTGCGTCGCCTCGCCGCTGTCGTCGGCGCCGAGCCGCTTGCCGACGAGGTCGCCGGGTTCCTCAGCGAGGAGATTATCCTGGCGGCGGATCCCGGCGAGCGCTTGCGGCTGGCGGAAGCGTACCTCGACGCGTTTCCGAGCGGATCCCGGGCCGCCGACGTCAGCGAGCTGCTCGTCGTCACCGCCAGTCGCCAACAGCCCGAGCCGGCGGCCTTCAACCTCACCATCGACCGCCTGCTCGAACGGTACCCGGCCAACCGCCACGTGAGACTGCATTTGGCAGGCGCCTGTCTTGCCCGCGGCACGTGCGTCGAACGGGCCGAGCAGCTGCTTGCCGACCATGCAGCGCTGCTGAACGCCATGGGCAGCCCGTCGGAGGGCGCTGAGACGGACAGCATGGTTCCCGACGCCGCCGCGCGCGAACGCAGTGCTGCGCACTATCTGAGCGCACGGCTCAGCCGTTTTCGCGGCGATGCTCCCGCCGCGTCGCTGGCGCTCGCGAAGGTCTCGCCGTCCACGGAGTATTTCCCCGCCGCCCAACGCCTGCTCGCGGAGCTGGCCGTCGAGGCCGGCGACGCGACGCGTGCCGTCGTGCTGCTGCGCGCTGCGCTCGAAGCGGGCGACCGCGACAGGGGGACACCGGCCCGGCTGCGCCAGCTGCTGGCCGCGCAGTACGGCTATGAGGGCTATCCGGCGCGGTTTTTCGCCGCCCGCGAGGGCGTGACGTCGTTCAGCGACGTCACGGTGCAGGCGGGTCTCGAGGGACTTGCGGGCAAGCACGTGGCGTGGGGCGATTACGATGGCGATGGCTTCGACGACCTGCTGCTCGACGGCGGTCGCGTGCTGCGCAACGACGCGGCGCGCGCTTTCGTCGACGTCAGTGAGACGCTCGGGCTGTCACCCTACGAGCGCTTCAGCGGCGGTGTCTGGGGCGACTATGACGACGACGGCTTGCTCGATCTGTTCGTGCACCGGCGCGACGAGGGGCGGCTGCTGCGCAACGCGGGCAGCGGTTTCGTCGACGTCAGTGAGGCGGCATTCGGCGGCGCCCTCGACGGGCCCATCGCGGCGGCGGCCTGGGGTGAGCTCGACAACGACGGGCGGCTCGATCTGTATGTGGGGAGATACGAGCGGGGGGGGCCCGAACGTGCGCTGTGCGCCCCCGATGTCCTGTTGCGCGGTCGCCGCGATGGCCGCTTCGACGACGTCAGCCGCCGTGCCGGGATTCTCACCGACGAGCCGTTGTGCGCCCGGGGTGTGGCGTGGGCCGACCTCAACGACGATGGGCGGCAGGACATCGTCGTCGCCAACTACCGCCTCGACCCGAATCTGCTGTGGCTCAACGCGGGCGCTGACCGGCTGGTCGATCAGGCGCGAGAGGCCGGCGTGCGCGGCGCCAACAAGTGGGGCGCGTACGGCAACAGCCTCGCGGCCGTTCCTGCCGACTTCGACGACGATGGCGATCTCGATCTGTTCGTATCGAACCTCGCCCACCCCAGGGCGATCGCCTACTCGGACCTGAGCATGCTGCTGCGCAACGGCGGTGGAACCCCGCTCGGGTTCGTCGATCGGTTCCGTGAGTCGGGCATGCGCTTCGAGGAGACGAGCGCCGATGCCGCGGCAGCCGACGTCGACAACGACGGCGACATCGACCTCTACGTGACCAGCGTCTATCCAAATCGGCCGAGCCACCTCTACCTGAACAAGGGCGACGGCACGTTTGACGAGCGAACCTGGCTCACGGGGACGCGTGTCGCCGATGGCTGGGGCGCAGCCTTCTCGGACTACGACAACGACGGTGACATGGACCTGCTCGTGGCTAGTCCAGCTGGTGTTCGCCTGCTGCGCAACGAGACCACCGACCGTCACTGGCTGGCGGTGAGCGTCCGCTCGCGGCGCTGCAACCGCTTCGGGGTCGGCGCCGTGGTCACGCTGAGCCACGGCGATCGGCGGCTGACGCGACACATCGCGGCGGGCAAGGGCAGCGGCACGCAGGACTCCATGCGAGCCCACTTCGGTCTCGGCGACTACGCGGGGCCGGTGCGGCTGTCGTTGCGCGACGCGTGCGGTGAGACGACGCGCCATCACCTGCCGGCAACCGATCGAACGGTGGAGCTGGGCCGATGATTGGGGCCCGGCCGCGGGCTGCGGCCGATGACCGTGGTGACGCGACCCGGTATGATTCCGAGCGGTGACTAGCGCGGGTACGGCCCACGGTGCGGCCGGCGGCGAACGGCACACCGCAGCCCGTCGTTGACATTCTCACGTAGACTCGAGGTCCCGCTTCTCGTCTCATGCGTCCGGCGTTTCGCCCCCGTTTCCCGGCGTCGCCCTGTCGGCGGCCATCGTGCGGCAGCAACGTTGCGGTGAACAGGGCGTCTGATATTCGCCGGCGCATCACCGTCGTCCCGCTGCTGCTAGCCGCGCTCTTTGTCGCGGACGCCAATGCGCATCATCTGGTGCCGCGACACGAGCTGCGCTGCGGCGACAACTTTCCCTGCCCGGCCGAGCTGCAGCGGCGCGTAGATTTCTGGGTCATGGTGTTTCGCAGCTGGACGACGGGGCAAGTGATCCTTCACGACACCAAGCAGCCCGAGCGGGTGTACAGGGTCGTTGACACCCGTGCCAGCTGTCGTCGGCGCGGAGCGCCGCGGGAGATCGAGCGGCACCGCAGCCTTATCGGCGCCGAGCTGCGCGCCATCGCGACGAAGCTCGAACAGGGCGGGAGCAACTGGTCCGCCGCCGATCAGCATCTCCTCGGACTGTTTCCGCGCAAGGCCCCCGCCGAGATACGGGCGGCTGCGAGCAACATTCGCTGTCAGCAAGGCAATCGTGATCGCTTCGAGAAAGCGCTGTGGCGATCGGGCGCCTACCGCGACATGATTGCCAAGGTGTTGAGCGACGCGGGGTTGCCGGCGGATATCGTCTACCTGCCTTTTGTCGAGTCGGCCTACAACCCCAATGCGTACTCGAGCGCCGGCGCCGCAGGGCTGTGGCAGATCATGCCGGCCACCGCGCGCACGCTCGGTCTCGAGGTGAGCGCGACGCTCGACGAGCGCATGGACCCCGAGGCGGCGACCCGCGCGGCGGCGCGCTATTTCCAGCAGAGCACTGGGGTGCTGCGGAAAGCCGCACGCTCGGTCGAACCTGGCGTTCGCGCCGGGCAGCTCAACCCCTTCGTGATCACTTCCTACAACTACGGCATTGCCGGCATGCGCCGCGCCGTCGAGGAGCTCGGTCCCGATTTCATCACTGTGCTCGAGCGCTATCGCTCGCGTTCGTTCCGCACGGCTGTGCGAAATTTCTATGCCAGCTTCCTGGCTGCGCGGCATGTCGCCGGCAACGTCGAGCGTTATTTCGGCAGAGTCAAGTACGCCCCCGCGCTGGGCCACCACACGGTCGTGCTGAAGCAGCCGACGTCGGTGAGGCGCATCGAGCAGGTGTTCGGCGTCGGTCAGGACGAGCTCAAGGAGCTGAACGGGGCCTGGACGCGATACATCTGGCATGGCTGGCGCTTTGTGCCCGAAGGCTACCGCCTGAGGCTGCCGGCTCGGCACGGCGGCTGGAGTGCGCAGGTGGCGCGGCTCGAGTCGCTGCCGCGGGAGCGCGAGGACTGGGCGGGCCAGCCCTACGTTGTCAAGCGCGGCGATACCGCTTGCGGGATAGCGCAAGCGCTGCGCGTGCGCTGTCGTGACCTGATCGACGCCAACGCGCTCGGCAAAGGGGCTGTGATCCGGGTCGGCCAGAAGCTCGTCATCCCGCGCCGAAAAGGTTCGGGCCGCGGGGCGGCAACGGTTGCCGACAGCACCGCGACGCGCTACCGAGTTCGGCCCGGTGACACGGCCTGCGGCGTCGCACAGCAGCTGGGCGTCGATTGCCGGGCGCTGATTGCCGAAAACGACCTCGGCCGCTCGGGGATGATACGCGTAGGTCAGCTGCTTCGCGTTCCGGGCACTGCGGGGCAGCGAGCTTCGGCGACCACCGCGACCGCGACCAGCTATCGGGTGCGCCGCGGCGACACCGCCTGCGGCGTCGCTCGCAAGCTCCGCGTCGACTGCAGGGCGCTGATCGCCGAGAACCGGCTGGGCCGCCGGGCGCTGATCCGCGAGGGGCAGGTGCTGCGCCTGCCCGGCTCGGCTACACCGGCGTCTGCGCCGCCGGCCCCGGTGGTGGCCGAGTCGGGGCGGGGCGCAACCGAGCACACGGTGCGACGGGGCGACACGGTGTGCGGCATCGCTGAGCGCAACGGCGTCGATTGCCGAGCGGTGCTGGCGGAAAACGGACTCGACCGGCGCGGATTCATCCGCGTGGGCCAGGTGCTGACAATCCCGGGCGCCGCCGCGCCGGCCTCTGCGCCGCCGGCTCCGGAGGTGGCCGAGGCGGGGCGGGGCGCAGCCGAGCACACGGTGCGACGCGGCGACACGGTGTGCGGCATCGCTGAGCGCAACGGCGTCGATTGCCGGACGGTGCTGGCGGAAAACGGACTCGACCGGCGCGGATTGATCCGCGTGGGTCAGGTGCTGACGATTCCGGGAGGCGCGCCGCCGCGCGCCGTTGCCGACACACTCGACGGCAGCGCCGGTGCCGCGGCGGTCACGGCCGAGGCCGACCTGGCACCCGCGCTGACGGATGTCGCGGTGTCCGTCAACGGATCACCCGCGGCGCTTGCTCAGCACGCGAAGGTCGACCCCGAGGCCGTGCTCGACGCCGAAATCGACTACAGCGTCGAGCGCAGCACACGCGGTGGTCGTCGCGTCTACACGATTCGCGCCGAGCCCGATGAGACGCTGGGTCACTATGCCGACTGGCTAGGGCAGGAGGAAGCACAGGCAATCCGACGCGTCAACGGCATCCGCCCCGGCACCACCCTGCGCATCGGGCAAACGCTGACGCTGCCGATTGACAGCGAGCAGGTAGCAGAGCAATTCGTCCGCCATCGCGCGGACTACCACCGTGTCTTGGTCGAGGAGTTCAAGGAGTACTACCAAATCGTCGGCCTCGACAGCTACCGCGTCGAGGCGGGCGACAGCCTGTGGGAGATCGCCCGCGAGTTCGAGCTGCCGCTGTGGGTCGTCGAGCGCTTCAATGAGGGCGCGAGCCGGGCGCTGCCCGCCGTCGGTGCTTCCTTGACGGTGCCGCGCGTCCAGAGCCGCAGCGAGCACCCGTAGCGGCGACGGCGTCGCTGCCCGGCGGCGGTGATGCCCTCAAGCGCGGCCCGCTTCGGCGTTGGCCACCGGGGTCGCGGCCAGCGCGCGGCGCTCCTCGTAGGCGCGGCGGGCGATCGCTACATCCTCGAGGAAGAACCCCAGCTCGTCGAGATGCAGGGCCTGTGGTCCGTCCACCAGCGCTTTGCTCGGCTCGGGGTGGAAATCGACGAGGACCAGGTTGGCGCCCGCGATGACGCCTTGCGCCGTCGCGTGCATGACGTCGAGCAGCCCGTCGGGGCCGTGGTCGCGTGAGCCGACCGAGTGCGACGGGTCGATGCCGACCGGCATGAGTGTGAGCCGCTTGACGACGGGGACCTGGGCGAAGTCGACG
>JBFEOO010000087.1:0-12599 GCA_041550555.1 Arenicellales bacterium | reverse complement strand
GTCCGGGGCTGTGCCCGGCACGTCCAGATCCTCGCCGGCGCCGCGATCGTCGCCGCGCATCCCCGCGGCACACCCGAGCGCATCGTGCTCGATCCCACCCACTTCGAGGGACCCTCCACGGCCGACGTCGTTGCGCCCACACCGCTCGGTCGTCTCGGCACCCGGCTCGCCGAGATCGCCGCCATGGCGCCCGAGCAGCGACCGCTGGATCTGTACGCGGCTCTGGCGGAGGTGGCTCGATATGGGCTTCGAGCCCATGACCCGCACCGAGGCGAGTCTCTTCTTCCGCCTCGTGTCCTATCGCTACGGCCGCGGCTCGATCCTCATCACCACCAACAAGGGCATCAAGGACTGGCCGGAGCTCTTGGCCGGTGACGAGGTCCTCGCCACCGCCATCCTCGATCGGCTGCTCCACCACAGCCACGTGCTCAACATCAAGGGCCGCAGCTACCGCCTCCGCGACCTCGAGCACGCCGTGAGCCTCCGATCATGACCCGAGAACACCATCTCTCAGTCAACCGGTGCGTAAAGGTAGGTGTCGCGTTAATGCGTAAATCTGGCTGTCGCTTGACAGTTGTTCGCGCTCAGCATGGGCATGGGCACCCCCGTTCTTGCCATCGGCACATCGGCCGGCAGGCTTCTACCACGCGTCGGCCCCTGGATGGCCAAGGTCAAATGGGCGTTCGGCGTGCTGCTTCTCGCGGTCGCCGTGTATCTGCTCGAACGAATCGCCCCCGGCTGGGCAACGATGCTGCTCGTGGCGGCGTTGCTCGTCGCCGTCGCCGTCGGTCTGGGCACGCTCGCCGGGCTGCGCAGGCCTTGGGGCGGCTGGAGCGCGCTGCGCGGGGCTATGGGAGCGGTGCTGCTGGTCTACGCCGGGGCCCTCGTCGTCGGCGCCGGGACCGGAGCCACGGATCCGCTGCGCCCCCTCCACAACGTGCTGCTCGCCTCCGACGAACGTCGCGCCGAGGTCCACTTCAAGCGGATCAAAGGCCTCGCCGCGCTCGAGGCGGAGATCGACCGAGCCACGGCTCAGGGCCACACCGTGCTGCTCGACTACTACGCGGATTGGTGCATCACCTGCAAGCAGATGGAGAAGTACACGTTCTCGAACCCGGGCGTTCAGGCGGCACTGGAGAACACGATCCTGCTGCAGGCCGACGTGACAGAGAACGACGAGCAGGACAAGGCGCTTCTGCGGCGCTTCGGGCTGTACGGGCCACCCGCCATCCTGTTCTTCGGTCTAAATGGCGAGGAGCGCCGCCGATTCCGAGTGATCGGCTACATGGATGCCGAGGCCTTCGGCGAGCACGTTCGCAGGGCGTTGGCTTGATGGCCTTGATCTCTCGGCTCGGGCGACTTTGAAGGCCGGCCGGCGACACCGGACCGGCAAAGCCTGCAGCGCCCCTGGCGCGCGTTCGGTGGCGATCGAGACGGGTGTTGACCTGCGAGCAGGGTACAGGTTGTAGCATTGCGAAGAGACATGAATCCGAATCCGATACCAAGGAGAACTGCCATGAAACACACACCGGCAAAGACGTTCATATCGGCGGTCATCATGGCCGTCGCGCTCGCGGGTGCGTCCCCCGCGGTGTTGTCGCACGGGGGGGGCGCCAAACACTCGGCGTACGAGGGCATGACGGAGCACGGGGCGGGGCCGATGGGCATGATGTCCGGAATGGGACACATGGGGATGATGGAGCACATGCACGAACACATGGGCAACATGGGCCACATGGCGTCCATGATGCACGGCATGGGTCCCATGATGGGCGGAATGCACGGCGTGGATCCCATGATGGGCGGCATGGGAGGGATGGGCCCGATGATGGGCGGAATGGGCCCGATGATGGGTGGCATGGGCATGATGGGAATGCTCGAGCTCAGCGACGAGCAGCGCTCGGAACTGAACGGCATCGGCGACGAGCTGCGCAGGAAGCACTGGGATATCATGGGTCGGATGATGGACGAGCGGGCGGTCCTGCGCGACCTCTTGCAGGCGGAGGAGCATGACCCGAAGACCATCGGCGCAGCCTACGGTCGGCTCTTCGACCTGCGCCGGCAGATGATCGAGGCGGCCATCGAGGCCGGCAACCGCCGCAAGGCGCTGCTGACCGACGAGCAACGCGAGCAGATTAGACAGCGGCACGCGGAGATGCGCCAGCGACAGATGCAGGGCGGCGCAAGTCCCGAAGGGCAGATGATGAACCCCTGCGGCATGATGGGACCAGGCGCCGGTGGGGCGATGCAGCAGGGGCCGGGCGGCATGATGGGGCCGGGCCGCGGCGGTATGACGGGGCAGGGCCACATGATGCAGGGCACACAATGACGAGCGGGGCCCTCTGGACAACGAATTCCCGCGCATCTCGATGATGACGAGTCCGTGAATGGTGCCCCGGGAGGAACGCGAGCCGGCGTCGTGGCCGCCGACTCGTTCCTCCGCCATGACGGGTTCTGTCCGGGCCGGGCCACCCGGCAGCGGAGTCAACCCTATCGCGGAGCGCGGCGAAGATGCGTGATGATCTGGTCAGATCCCTCCGATTTGCGAGAACGTTCGTCGGGGACGGCGTCGTACCGGAGCGGTGCCCCTTTCATCGAATGCACAACGCGGATTCCGCCGTGTGCCGGGAGTGCCGCCACTCTCAATCGTGCCGGTGGATCTGCGATCTCGACGAGAACGTTTCGTTCGCCGAAAGGACCACCCACGAGTTGACTGCTGCGTTGGGCTACGCGGTCGAGTACGGCGTCACCGTGGCGCTTCAGCACGGCCACTACTGGAACTCGTGCCCGTGCGAGTGCTGCACCTGGATCCGAGACTGCCAGCGCCTGCTGGGCGAGTCCGGCGAGACGGGCGATGATGTCGATCCGCATCTGACCAGCCAAGCTCGAGGAGAGAGAAACACTGTCGATGGATCTGGAGACGGCTGAAGGGCCGGCGGCAGGCCATGCCCAAGGCCGAGGAGTCGCCGCTCGGAGCCGCGACGACAGGGCCGCCATTCCGCTGCTGCAACCGGCAGCGCGTCTTGACGCAGATCATTGCACGCCGGTGGACGAGCAGCCAGCATACGATTCCGTGAGGAGAGAGTTGCATGCAGTGTGGCCGTGGTTGTGGCCATGGTTGATCGCCGCGATCTGGCTGGCGTCGGGTTCTGGCTGGTCGGCGCCCAGCGCTGCCGTCGATGGGCCGGATGGCTCACTTGCCCGGGTCCACTGGAGCTTCTACCACCCCGGTGGCGTCGACCACGCGTCGCACTGCAGCCCCATCCACCGCCACAATCCGGGCGTCGCGCTCGAAGACCCGGTCCCGCGCAATCCGACGCCGGCGCTCGGCGCCTCTTCCTCCGTGACGCCGAATGACGTTGGTCACAAGCAGCTTGCGTTGCGCTACGAGCAAGCGCCGTCCGACGCCACGGATCGACTCTACCTGACCACCCTCCGTTTGCGCATCTGACCGTCGCCGCGAGCGACGAGACTCCCCTGGGGCGCAATGGCGTCGCCCCGGAATTCCCCGATTCAACGGAGGTTGTCATGATTGTCAACGATCTGGCGAGGCACACCGGCGTCGCCCCACACGTCGTGCGCTACTACTCGCGTATCGGCTTGCTGCAGCCGGCCCGACACCCGGAGAACGGGTACAAGCTGTTCGGCCGGAGCGATCTGCAGCGCTTGCGCTTCATCCAGCAGGCGAAGAGCCTCGGCTTCACGCTCAACGAGATCAACCAGCTGCTCGAAGAGGCGAGCCAAGGCAACCCGCTGTGTCCGAAGGCCCGGCGCATTCTCGAGCAGCGGATCGAGGAAACACGCCGCGAGATAATACGCCTGACCCGACTCCAGGAGCACATGGAGCACGCCCTGGAAAAATGGAACGACATGCCCGATGGCGCACCCAGTGGCCATACGCTATGTCCGTTGATCGAAAGCGTCGGCGGCGGCGGACGGGCTTGACCCGTACCTAGCACTCAAGTTGTACCTTCCTGGGTCGGGTAAGCGTGCTCGACGCGCCGCTCGCACTACCACGAGGGGGAACCTGGATGCAGACGGATCAGATCGATCGTAGAAGACGTCGCATCTTGACCTGGGCGACGGCCCTGTTGGGGAGTGTCGGAGCGGTGTTGGCGGCCATCCCCTTTGTCGCCAGCATGCTGCCCAGCGCGAGAGCGAAGGCGCGCGGCGGGCCGATCGAGATCGACATCGGGCGACTGGCGCCGGGAGAGCAGCTCACGGTCGAGTGGCGCGGCCAGCCCGTCTGGCTTCTTCGTCGAACGACCGAGATGCTCGAGAGCCTCCGGCGGACGGCGTTACTGGAGCTGCTGCGCGACCCCGACTCCCTGGTCACGACACAGCAGCCGCGGTACGCCGCGAACGACAACCGATCGCTCGAGCCGGAGTACTTCGTGGCGATCGGGCTCTGCACGCACCTCGGTTGCGTGCCCCTGTTCGAGCCCAACCCGGGCCAGGTGGCCGGCGACGAGCAATGGCTCGGCGGCTACTTCTGCCCGTGCCACGGCTCGAAGTTCGACCTCGCGGGACGAGTGTTCAACGGGGTCCCGGCACCGACGAATCTGGTGGTGCCGCCGCACCGCTACCTGAGCGCGACAGTCATACAACTCGGCGTCGATCCGGAAAACGCAGCGACCTGACGGCGGCAAGCCGTGTGTGGGAAACCCGCACACAACGACCCCGCGCAACGCGCCGGAGACCGAAATCCCGGCGCCGCGGACACGCCGCCAGCACGGCATGCGCTGCCACTCGTGCGCACCCGAAAGAGAGGCCGCTTGACCTGTACCTAACGCGCAAGTTGTACAGTGGCGTCGTCGTTGCGATCGAGGCGCGGCTGCAGAGCAGATCGGGGCGCATTTGTACACCATGTTCGTCAACGAGTTTGCGCGTCGGGCCGGCGAGCAGCCGCACGTGGTGCGCTACTACGCACGCGTCGGGCTGTTGAACCCTGCGCGACATCCGCGCAACGGCTACAAGGTGTTCACCGAGAGCGATGTCAAGCGTCTGCGGCTCATTCGAAACATGAAGCGTCTCGGCTATACCCTCGCCGAGGTCGCGACCGTGCTGGAGAATGCCGAGCGGGGCAAGTCGCCCTGCCCGGCTACGCGCGGAGTCGTCGAGCGGCGAGCGCGTGCGGGCAAACGGTCGCTCAGGCAGTTGCAGGCACACATGGAGCATGCCGTCAGGCAATGGCGCCAGGCGCCGGGGGGTGTGCCCGACGGCGATTCCGTTCGTTGCCTGATCGAGACGGTGGAGGCGGAGTTGGGACGTGACTGCGGTATCGACCCTTGAAAGCCGCCATCGCGAAACGGAAGCGATGACTACGGGATTCATCGGTCACCCGGCACGCCGTCGTGCGACAGGCGGCAAATTCGTCCCCGTACGCTCGTTCGCGGTTTGCGGTGCCGCTCGACGGTCGCTCGGTTCGCGTGTTCGGACGACCACCTATCGGCCTATGATGTAGTGATGAACGTGTACGGAGCACCGACCCCGACGGATCCCGTGTGCGGGATGACCGTCTCCCCGGAACGCGCCGCGGGCACCGTCGAGCACGAGCAGACGATCTACTATTTCTGCTCCGAGCACTGCCAGCGGAAATTCCTGGCGGACCCGGGAGCGTACCTGAACGGGGAAGCGCCGAGCGACACTCTGCCCCCGGCAGCCGGCGCCGCGTATACCTGTCCGATGCACCCGGACGTCGTCACAGACGCTCCCGGCCCGTGCCCGCAGTGCGGCATGGCGCTCGAGCCCGAGACCGTGGCGGCACCGCCGACGCGTACCGAGTACGTCTGCCCCATGCACCCGGAGATCGTCCGCGACGAGCCGGGATCGTGCCCGATCTGCGGCATGGCGCTCGAGCCCCGGACCGCCGTCGTCGCCGAGGAGAACCCGGAGCTCGTCGACATGACGCGACGGTTCTGGGTCAGCGTCGTGCTGGCGGCGCCTGTGTTCATCATGGCGATGATCGCCGACCTGGCGCCGGATTTCGCCCACCGACTCGTGGCGGCTCCGCTGCTGCAGAAAATCGAGTTCGTGCTCGCGACGCCAGTGGTGCTGTGGGCCGGTTGGCCGTTCTTCCAGCGCGGCTGGGCCTCGCTCGTCAACCGCAGCCTGAACATGTTCACCCTCATCGCCCTCGGCGTGGGCGTGGCATGGGCCTACAGCACGATCGCCACGTTCGCGCCGCAGATCTTTCCCGGCGCGGTGCGAACGGCGGAGGGGACGGTGCCCGTCTACTTCGAGGCGGCGGCGGTGATCACGGCGCTCGTCCTGCTCGGGCAAGTCATGGAGCTGCGTGCCCGCAGCCGCACGAGTGCCGCTATCCAGCTCTTGCTGGGGCTCGCGCCGGCCACGGCGCGCATCGTGCGGCAGGATGGCCGCGAGGAGGACATTCCTCTCGCGCATGTCGAGCCCGGCGACGTCCTGCGCGTGCGGCCCGGGGAGAAGGTGCCCGTCGACGGCGTCGTGCTCCAGGGCGCGAGCTCGGTCGACGAGTCCATGGTGACGGGAGAGTCCATTCCCGTGGAAAAACACGAAGGGGAACGGCTCATCGGTGCCACCGTCAACGGCACGGGCTCGCTTCTCATGCGCGCCGAGCGCGTCGGCAGCGACACCTTGCTTGCCCAGATCGTGCGCATGGTGAGCGAGGCGCAGCGCAGCCGCGCGCCGATCCAGCGAGTGGCCGACCTCGTCTCGTCGTGGTTCGTGCCGGCGGTCGTCGTCATCGCAATCGCCACCTTCGTCGTCTGGGGAACCTGGGGGCCGGAGCCGCGCCTGGCGCACGCCGTCATCAACGCGGTCTCGGTGCTGATCATCGCGTGCCCGTGCGCGCTCGGCCTGGCGACGCCGATGTCCATCATGGTCGGAACCGGGCGCGGCGCCACGGCCGGCGTCCTCATCAAGAACGCCGAAGCGCTCGAGATCATGGAGAAGGTGGACACGCTGGTCGCGGACAAGACCGGGACCCTCACCGAGGGCAGACCGCGACTCGTCGGCGTCGTTCCCGCCGACGGTTTCGACCCAGACGAGGTGCTGCGGCTCGGCGCCAGCCTCGAGCGGGCGAGCGAGCATCCGCTGGCGTCGGCGATCGTCGCGGGCGCGGCGTCCAAAAAAATCGAGCTTTCGGACGTGAGCGACTTTCGGTCCGTCACCGGAAAGGGCGTCATCGGTACGGTGGGCGGCCGCGCCGTCGCCATCGGCAACCGCCGGCACCTCGAAGCCGCAGGGGTCGATGCCGGACCCCTGGTAAGCCAGGCGGAGTCACTGCGCGAGCAGGGACAGACCGTGATGTTCGTCGCGATCGACGGGCGGCCGGCCGGCTTGATCGGCGTCGCCGACCCTATCAAAGACTCGACGCCCGGCGCGATAGACGCGCTGCACGCAGAGGGGCTCGAGATCGTCATGCTGACCGGCGACAATCGCGTGACCGCAGAAGCCGTCGCCGGCAAGCTCGGCATCGACCGCATCACCGCGGAGGTGCTGCCGGAGGAGAAAACCGACGTGGTGCGGCAGCTGCAGCGCGACGGACGCACGGTGGCCATGGCGGGCGACGGCATCAATGACGCACCCGCGCTCGCGCAGGCCCACGTCGGCATCGCGATGGGCACGGGCACCGACGTGGCCATGGAGAGCGCCGGCGTCACGCTCGTCAAGGGCGATCTGCGCGGAATCGTGCGCGCGCGGCGCCTGAGCCGCGGGACGATGCGCAACATCCGCCAGAACCTGTTCTTCGCGTTCGTCTACAACACCCTGGGCGTACCGGTCGCCGCCGGCGTGCTCTATCCGTTCTTCGGGCTGCTGCTCTCGCCCATGATCGCCGCCGCGGCAATGAGCTTCAGCTCCGTGTCCGTCGTCACGAACGCGCTCAGGCTCAATCGGGCGCGCCTTTGAGCGGCTGACGGGAGGATCGCCGATGTGGGACGTGGGTGCACACGGGTGGGGCTGGATCGGCATCGGCGCCGTGCACATGCTCCTGTTCTGGGCGCTGATCGTTCTCGCCATCGTGGCTCTGGTCAGGTATCTCTCCAGGACCTCCTCGACAGACGACAAGCCGGACAAATCACCTATCGATGTTCTGAAAGAACGCTACGCTCGCGGCGAAATCGACAAGCAGGAGTTCGAGGAGAAGAAGCGTGATCTCACTGGATGATGCCCAGGGACACCGGGCGTGACGGGGCGCGGGTAACGTCATGGACGCTCTGCTCTATTTCCTGCTCTGGGCGGGTCTCGTGTACTTCATGATGCGATCCGGCTGCGGCGCGCATGTGACGGGCGGTCATCACGGCACCGGCAAGGGCTCGCGCGAGGGCGGGCGGGACGACACCGCCGCGCCGCGCTGGACGCCGCCGGAGACGGATCGCGATCCCGTGTGCGGCAAGACGGTGCGGCCCGACAATGCCAAGCCGAGCGTGCACGACGGCATGGTCTATTACTTCTGCTCGCGCGAGTGCCGGGAGGTGTTCGAGGCGGCGCCCGGTCAATACGTCGCGCCGCCCGCACGGTCCGGGCCGCCGCGGCGGGGACACGACCATGGCTGACGAGACCGCCCCGCTGCGACCGGCATTTCCCGCCGGCACCGCCCTGCCGGTGCGGACCATTCTCCGCATTCCGGTCGCCGTGCTCGGCACGAGCCTCGGGCTGTTTCTCGCGATCACCTATCTGCTGTGCGTCCTGTTCGACCTGCTGTTTCCGGGCATGGCCATGTACGAGACGTGGCTCCGTCTGCTGCCCGGCTTCACCTGGCTGAGCTGGCCGAGCTTCCTGCTCGGTCTGGTCGAGAGCTTCGCGTACGGCTGGTACGTGGCGCTCGTGTTCGGCCCGCTGTTTAACTATTTCGCGGCGCGCGCGGAACGGCGCTGATCGAGAGCGATTCGCGTTGCCGCCGGCGACACCGTCACCGCGCCAGACGTTTCGATGATGTATCGAGGACCGAATGATGCGACGCGCGACGGGCCGCGGCGACGATCGTGGTCCCCCGCTTCCCGCAATGGCATCGCGCTGCTCGGGTTCCTGGCCGTGGCCGCATACTTTCTGTGGACCGAGCACGAGGCCCACCTCCGGGCCGCCGTCCCCTACCTGCCGTTTCTGTTGCTTCTTGCCTGTCCGCTGATGCACCTTTTCATGCACCACGGCCACGGCGGCCATGGATCGGCCGGCGACGGTTCGCACGAAGAACCGGGGCGGTGGGAGAAGCGCGATGAGTGAGCCGGCCGCCGCATACGGTCTGTGGTCGCTCGTGCTGATCAACTCGGTGGTCTTCATCATCTTCGCCTTCAGCTTCGCCAAGCCCAGGACCTCCCGCGACTGGCGCTCCTTCGGCGCCTTCAGCGCGTTCCTGGTGGCGCTGTTTACGGAAATGTACGGGTTTCCGCTCACGATCTATCTGCTCTCGGGCTGGCTGAGCAGCCGCTTCCCGACCGTCGACTGGCTGGCGCACGACTCCGGTCATCTGCTCGAGATGATCTTCGGCTGGCGTGCCAATCCGCACTTCGGCGTATTCCACTGGCTGAGCAACCTGCTCATCTTCGGTGGCTTCGTGCTGCTCTCCTCGGCGTGGAACGTGCTCTACGCCGCTCAGCGTGCGCACGCGCTCGCCGTCACGGGGCCCTACGCGCGGGTCCGGCACCCGCAGTACGTCGCGTTCGTCGTCATAATGACGGGCTTTCTGCTCCAGTGGCCGACCGTGCTCACCGTGCTCATGTTCCCGGTCCTGGTGGTCATGTACGTGCGTCTCGCCAAGCGCGAGGAACGCGAGGTGCTGGCCGAGTTCGGCGATGCGTACGCGCAATACGTGCGCACCGTTCCGGCCTTCTTACCGTACCTGTGCCGTACCGCTCGGCGGGCAATCGACAACACTTGAGCCGCACGGCGGCTCGCCGGCGGATCGTGCACAGTCGCCGCACTGCGTAGCGCGGGACCGACAGTACGCCCCGAGCCGGTAGCAGCTCGGCAACAGCGATGTCCTGCCCGCCGACCTCGAGCGTCCATGATCTTCAGCAGCCCGGTATTCGTGTATCTGTCTCTGCCCGTGGTGTTGGCGCTGTACTTCGTCACGCCGACGGCGCTGAAGAACCCCCTCCTGCTCTTGGCAAGCCTCGTGTTCTACCCCTGGGGAGAGGGTCTGTTCGTCCTGATCATGCTCGCATCCATACTCGTGAACTACGCCGCGGGCGTGTTGATCGCCGCAACCGCGGCGCGCCACCGGCAACGGCTCGTGCTGGCCATTGCCCTCGTGCTCAACCTCGGACTGCTCGGCGCATTCAAGTACGCGAACTTTCTCGTCGACAACATCAATCTCTTGCTGGTGCCTCTAGGCTACCCGGGCATCGGGCTGGAGCCGGTTTATCTCCCGATCGGCATCTCGCTTCTTCACCTTCCAGGCGATGTCCTATGTCATCGACGTCTACCGCGGTCAGGCCGCCGTCCAGCGCAACCCTCTGAACAGCGCGCTCTACATCGCACTGTTTCCCCAGCTCATCGCCGGCCCCATCGTCCGGTACCACGACATCGATCGGCAGCTGACCGATCGGCGTGTGACGCTCGATCTGCTCTACAGCGGTGTGGTGCTGTTCGTGATCGGGCTCGGCAAGAAGATGCTCATCGCCAACCCGCTCGGCGAGGTCGCCGACGAGGTCTCCGCCGTGCCTGCGGGCCACCTGACGGCGGGCCTGACGTGGCTCGGGGCAGTCTGCTACACGTTCCAGATCTACTTCGACTTCTCCGGCTACTCGGACATGGCCATCGGTCTCGGCCGCATGTTCGGCTTTCGCTTGCTCATCAACTTCGACTATCCCTACATCGCCCGGTCCATACAGGAATTCTGGCGTCGCTGGCATATCTCGCTGTCACGCTGGTTCCGCGACTATCTCTACATACCGCTCGGCGGCAACCGGAAAGGTGTGCGTTGCACCTACGCGAATCTCGTAGTGGTTTTCTTCCTCGTGGGGCTGTGGCACGGGGCGAGCTGGAGCTTCGGCGTATGGGGCATGGTTCACGGCGCCTTTCTCGTGCTGGAGCGTACGGTCCTGGGGGCGCTGCTGGCGGAGGTGTGGCCCCCGCTGCGGCACGCGTACGTGTTTCTCGTCGTTATCCTCGCGTGGGTGCTGCTTCGCTCGGACGATTTCGACCATGCGCTGGCCTTTCTCGCGGCCATGTTCGGTGCCGGGGCGGGCACCGGCATGGAGTACTACCCGGCATTGCTCCGCGACCGGGAGGTCGCGCTGCTGCTCGTCTTCGCCGCTGTCGCGGCGACACCCGTGGCGCCGTGGCTGCGGCGACGAGGCGGCGTCATCCGTCAACGCGTGGCGGGGGCGGGCGGGCGTGCCGTGCTCGCGGAAACCGCGATGGGCGGCGCCGCGGCGGCGTACCTCGCGCTGATCCTGGTGCTGGTGTCGATGCACCTCGCCGCCGGCACCCACAATCCCTTCAGCTATTTTCGTTTTTGACTACGGAGGGGACAATCGGGGCTCGGGTCCGTGCAGCCCTCACAGGGCGTGAACCCCAGTATCTTTCTCAGATTGTTCAATCCGCCGCAGGAACTCTTGATCTGCCGGCCGCGGCAGATCACCCCGAGCGCCATGGCGAACATCGCCAGGCCGATGACTACCATCGCGGCGACGAACTCGATCATTGGATGCCTCCCGCCGGACTGGGCTCACGAGCCGTTCGGAACATGGTAGCGCCATTCGTCTCGCCATATCGACCGGCGCCGCGCCGCTCACCGGCACGAGAACCGCATCCCGGGGCGCACCAGACGTCCCCTCGCCCACGCGCGTCCGCGCCCTCTCGCCTGTGCTTGACGTGAACCTTCCGCACAGGTTGTAGCATGCATGCCGAGATCGAAGACGATCGTGTCTGCGGTTGTCCGCCAAGCGGTTTGACGAGTCGACATTGGACCGTGGGGGTGATTCGGGTGGACGTTAGGATTGTGTCGATCATGGCGGCTTGCGCGTTGGCGACGGCCTCGACGGCCGCATTCTCCGCGCCCATCGTCTATGTGCCGCTCGGCCCCAGCAACGAGATCGCCATCGTCGATGCCGCTTCCGGGGCCGTCACCGGGCGGATCGCCGACGTGGCCAACCCGCACGGGCTCGCAGCGACTCCCGATAGCGCCTATCTCGTCGCGGGCACCTATGCCGAATCCAAGGCGGGAGACGCCGCACCTCCTCCCAAGCCGGGCAACATGTCCGACGCCGAGCACGAGCGCCATCACCGGATGGACGATGACAAGGGTGCCGGCTCCGCCGCTACGAGCTACGTCTCGCTGATCCGCGTCGCCGACGGGCACATAGAGCGTCGCATTCCCGTCGTCGGCGCCGTCCACCACACGGCGGTGTCGCCGGACGGCCGCCATGCGCTGGCGACGCATCCCATGGCCGGCGGGGTCAGCCTGATCGACCTCGAGCGAGCGACCGCAACAAAGATGTTGCCCACCGGACCCTTGCCCAACTACGCCGTGTCCGCGTTGCGCAGAGAGCAGCGTCGAAGTGGCTGACCGTCAAGCTATAGAGCGAGGCGAAGACGAAGGGATGAAAGTAAACCAAACATGAGCGATTGCTCGTCTCCACAGCGTAAGGTGCGTCGGGCAGGCAGGCAACGTG
>JBFEOO010000086.1:0-12844 GCA_041550555.1 Arenicellales bacterium | reverse complement strand
GCCGCCGGCCGGACCGGCGCTCTCCCTCCCGGCACCCATGACCCGCTACATCATCCGGCGGCTCCTGTTCGCGATACCGACCCTCGTCGCGATCAGCTTCATCATCTTCGCCATCCTCGATCTCGCCCCGAACGATCCCACCGGCAACCTGCCGCTCACCATCCCGGCCGAGGTGCGGGCCCAGATCCGGGAATCCCTCGGGCTGGACGAGCCGTTCCACGTGCGTTACCTGCTGTGGATGGAGCAGTTCTTCGTCAACGAGCCTCTCAACATGATCGAGCAGGCGCTCGGCGTGGAGATCGGCGACTCGAGCTCGCGGCTCCGAGTGCGGTCGTGGGCGACGCGAAGTCCGGTCATCGATCTGATCCTCGAGCGTATGCCGCAGACGCTGTGGGTGGTGGGGCTCTCCTATGTCGTGGGCATCGCCATCGCGCTGCCGATCGGGGTGATCTCGGCGTACCGGCAGTACTCGTGGTTCGACCAGCTCGGCACGTTCGTGTCCATGGTCGGCTTCTCGGTGCCTACGTTCTTCACCGGGCTGGTGGCCATCATCGTGTTCAGCGTGAACCTGCAGTGGTTCCCGTCCATATACGACACGACACTGAAGGTCGAGGGCTGGCCGAGCTTCCTCGCCCAGCTCAGGCAGCTCGCGATGCCGGTGGCGGTGCTCGCCCTGTTCAACGCCGCCCAGCTCAGCCGCTTCATGCGCTCGGCGATGCTCGACAACCTCAACCTGGACTACGTGCGCACCGCGCGCTCCAAGGGCATGCGCGAGCGCGCGGTGCTCCTCGTCCACGTCCTCAGGAACTCGATGATCCCGGTGGTGACACTGATCGCGCTCGGCATCCCGAACATCTTCGGCGGCGCCATCATTACCGAGCAGATCTTCCGCGTGAACGGGCTCGGTCAGCTCCTGATCATCGCGATCCAGGGTGCCGACATCCCGCTCGTGCAGACGCTGACCTTCATCTTTGCGATCCTGATCGTGCTGTTCAACCTCGTCGCCGACGTGGTCTACGGCATACTCGATCCGCGCATCCGCTACGAGTGATGAGCACGGTTTCGGCACCGGCGGTCGGCATCACCGAGGAGCGTCCTCACCGCTCGCTGTGGGGCGACGTCTGGCGCCAGTTCTGCTCGCACACCGGGGCACTGGTGGGGGTCGCGGTCCTCGCGATCATCGTGCTCGGCGTGATCGTCGGCCCCTACCTGCACGACATCGATCCGCGGCTCCTCAACCCGCGCATCAAGAACCAGGGCATCTCGCTCGATCACCCTTTCGGCACCGACAACCTGGGCCGCGACATGTTCGCCCAGGTGCTCGCCGGCGGGCGCATCTCGCTCGCGGTCGGGATGGTGGCGATGCTCATCTCGCTGGTGCTCGGCACGCTGATCGGCGTGCTTGCGGGCTTCTTCAACCGCCTCGACGGCCCGCTGATGCGGCTAACGGATCTGTTTCTCGCGCTGCCACTGCTGCCCCTGCTGCTCGTCATCATTCTGCTCTTCCGCGACGCGCTGCGCACTGCGTTCGGGCCGGAGACCGGCATCTTCCTGCTGATCGTCTCCGTGATCGGCATCACCAGCTGGATGCAGACCGCGCGCATCGTCCGCGGCGACGTGCTCGCGATCAAAGAGCAGGAGTTCGTCACCGCCGCGCGCAGCATCGGCACGCGCGAGCGGCGCATCATCACCCGTCACATCTTCCCGAACGTGCTCTCGCCGATCATGGTCTCGGCGACGCTCGGGGTGGCGAACGCGATCATCACCGAGTCCGCGCTTTCGTTCCTCGGCCTCGGCTTCCCGCCGGACTTCCCGACCTGGGGGCGGCTGCTGTTCGACGGCGCGAACTTCATGACGATCAACCCGTCGCGGGTGGTGTGGCCCGGACTGGCGATCTCGCTCACGGTGCTCTCGGTCAATTACATCGGCGACGGGCTGCGCGACGCGCTCGATCCGCGCCTGCGGGGGCGCTGATCGGCGCCGGCGCCTTCGCGGCTCTGCGGAGGTAGCGGCATACCCCGCTCTCGCAGGGGCGGCCGTCGCCGTCACCGTCGAGCCTGTGAAGGCGGCAGCCGCGCAGGTGGGCGAGCGCCTCCTCGCAGCTCGCCGTCCCGCGGCAACAGCGCGTCGCGTGAGTATTAGTATGAACAAAAGGACTTTTTGGCAGGTGGCTCGCGTATACCGGTGACATCAGCCGGGGGTCGACGCGTGCGTTAGCAGGGTATCGCCCCTGATGGCGACTTGCGGGTCGGGAGGAATCCCGGGCTCGAGCCGATTTTCCGACGCCGGCACGCGTCGGGCCCAGAGCGACCCTCGGCAACGGCGCTACGCGTTGGCCTGGTCAACCGCCGGTCTTGCGGCTAGGCAGTCCGGCGTATCAATCGAAGTCGCGGCGCTGGGGCGGCGCGCGAAACGAAGGTCGTCAAGCGGTGCTGGCCGAGACTTGCTTGCGGTCGAGGTGGGCGAGAATCTTCTCGATCACCACCGGATCCTCGATACAGACGATGACCCGCACGGCACCACCGCAGGCGATGCAGGTTTCGATGTCGATGTGGAACACCCGTTCGTAGCGGTGCGCCTACGTGAAGAGAGGAGCACCGATCGGATGAGCTACTCTCAGGCGACACACGCCACCGGCGCCCCGGCGTAATAGGTGGCCAGCTCGTCCAGCACCGTGTTCTTGTCGAAGGCGGCACCCATGTCCAGCATCGCATCGGCAAATCGGCTTACGATCTCCGTGACGGCCGCCTCTTCCAGTTGGTTGAGGATACCGATGCGCACCTGCACCGGCTCGGAGAGCGTCGGCCAGATACCGAACCCTTGAGCCCGACACGCTGCAACCAGCTCTTTCTCCGCCCCTGCCAGCTGCGCGGGCAGATTCAGCACCACCAGGCTGGTCATATTGGAGGTGACCTGACACCCCATCGACGTCACCGCCTGGCGGAGGGCTTGTTCGTGGTATGCGTAATCGGCGGCCTTCTGCTGAACGCCGTAGCCCAACAATATGCGCAACGCCTCGTGCAACGCCGCGACGGCATAGGCAGAGTGCGTTCGATGGTAGCTGCCAGCGGTCGTGTCCCGACCGTCGACGATTCCCCAGTGGCGGGCTTCCAGAATCGGATGATGCACATAGGTGTGGCAGCCGCGCTCGGCCAGTAGCGCGATCGCCCGGTCGCTGAAGCTGACCGGCGCGTAGGTCAGCGGCAAACACAACACCCCCTTTTGCGGGCACGACGCCCAGGCCACGACTGCCGGGTAGTCGTCGATGCGAAAGTCGGCAACGCCGAGGCTGGACACGACGTCCACGATACCCATGGCGCCGTGTTTCTCGCAGGCATCATTGAACCCCTGCAGGTCGTTGATGCGCCCGCTGCCGGTTTCCCAGTGCGCCATGAACGCCCACATCGGTTTGTGCTCGGCGAGCGCCGCCTCGACGATGTCGCCCGTGACCGATTGGCCATGCAAAACCTGCACCACGGTTACGCCGGCCGGCTGCGGATCGAGCGAGTTTGCGGCCAGCTCTTCGCGCGTCGACGCTTTCATGCGAATGGTCAGCGCATCGAGTCCGCTGAACGTGCCGTTTACGAAGGCAACGACGCTATCGCCGGGCAGGATCATGCTGAGCACGCAGTCCAGACCGCTGAATCCGGTACCGCCGACGCCGAACGTGTGGGTATTCTCGGTACCGAACACACGACGCAGCATCTGTTTGCATTCGATCATGCCGCGCAACACGTCAGCTTGCATGTGATCGGCCACGCCGGTCTCGCACAAGCGTTGCAAGACGCGCGGGTCGGTATTGCCAGGGCCAGGCCCAGCGGCCAACGTGTCGGGTATCTCGAGTGTGGGGTAGTTGTGCATGGAGAATTCCTGCTTTGACTCTTGACTGCCCGGCACGATACAGCGTTAATAACATTTATAAAAATTATAAATAGTTATGGATTTAATAAGTAAAACCTTATGCATGTTGAAACGCGAATCACGCGCCGATCCACCTAGCAACGTCATCCCGAAACAGAGTCTCGATGAACAAACCCAAAGTTATCGTCACCCGGCGTTGGCCGGACGAAGTGGAAGCCCTTCTGCGCGAAAAATTCGATGCGGTATTGAATCGCGACGACGCGGCGATGAGCCCGGCACAACTGCAGGACGCCATGCGCGAGGCCGACGCACTGCTACCGACCGTTACCGATCAGATAAACGCCGAGGTGCTGAGCACGCCCGACAAGCGCGCCCGGATCATCGCCAGCTACGGCGTCGGCTTCAACCACATCGATCTGGAAGCGGCCAAGGCGGCCGGACTCACTGTGACGAACACGCCCGAGGTGTTGACGGACTGCACCGCGGATCTTGCGATGACCCTGCTGTTGATGGTGGCGCGCCGCGCGGGCGAAGGCGAGCGTCATGTGCGCGCCGACGCTTGGACAGGCTGGCGCCCGACGCATATGGTAGGGACCAGCGTGACAGGCAAGACCCTGGGATTGATCGGGATGGGGCGCATTGCCCGTGCCGTCGCGAAACGTGCGGCCCAGGGGTTCAGCATGCGGGTCGTTTTTCATGACCCTTACACGGTCGACGACGCCGCGCTGCAAGGGCTGAACGCGACCGCCTGCGACTCGGCGGAAGCGGTGTTCCGGCAGGCGGATTTCGTTTCCCTGCACTGCCCGGGGGGCAAAGCAACATACCACCTTATCGGTGCTGCGGCGTTCAGAGCGATGCAGCCGAGCGCGTTCCTGATAAACACGGCGCGAGGCGACGTGGTCGATGAGCGGGCGTTGATCGAGGCGCTGCAAGCAGGCGAAATCGCCGGCGCCGCGCTCGACGTCTTCGAAAACGAACCGCATGTGTCGCCCGAGCTGCTGGGACTGGAGAACGTGGTGCTGCTGCCGCACCTCGGCAGTGCGTCACGTGAAACGCGCGTCGCCATGGGCATGCGCGTGATCGACAACCTCGAGGCGTTTTTCGCGGGCGCGTCTCCGCACGACAAACTCGTCTGAATTTCGGCCGGAAGCATATCGTCATGTAGCCCGGCGATACGAAGGAGCATCGGCCTCGACGGCGTGAGGCCCAGGCGTGTCTGCGGTGCCGGGGCAAGTCCATGCCTGCGTTACTCGCTCAACTGGACGACCCGGGGTCGGCCTCGACCAATCGCGCCAGCTGCCTCCGGCCGGGCCCTCGATTTGGGCGATGCAGCCTGATTCGCCTACCCAGGGTGTCGCCCCGCCGGTAGGCGGCAGTCGCGGAGGAAACCCATGATCGCCGGGTAGGGGTGTATGGCGGGCTCAGTCTTGCCATTCTCCCAGTTTCCCGGCGTGAAGGTTGTGATAGCCAGTCTTGGCACAACCCGCCGCTTGCCGGTATTCCGGGCACTACCGCCGGACAACAGTATGGTAAGAACTGATGCGGCGCTCGCGCGTAACCGATGGCGGAGTATCCGGGGACTCTCCGCAGGCTCATATGGACACTGCGCAGCCGAACCGAGTGTCGTTGCTGCCGGACAGAAAAGTCAGGACGAAACACACGTTGGTGAGCATCACGCCGACGAGACTCCGCCGGCATTCACGATAGTGACTTCGCGCTGCGGGAACGGGATCTCGATGTGGTTGTCTTTGAGTGCCTGCCAGATCATCAAAAGCAGGTCGGCGCCCACTCGATTAACTCCATCATCGATGCCCTCCATCCAGAACTCTACGAGTATGTCTATGCCGGACTCACCGAAGTCGCTTATTTCGGCATCCGCCCGCTCTTCGGTCGGTGTATCGCGGTCGTCGATGACCTGAGGGTGGGATCGCACGACTTCTTTGACGATATCGAGCATTTTCGGTATGTCTGTGTCGTAAGCCACCTGAAACTTCAGAGAATAACGCTGCTTCTTGTTATTGTGCGTCCAGTTGACAAACCGGGTCGTGATGAACTGCTCGTTGGGAACCATGATGTCCTTGCCATCGAATGTCTCCAGCGAGGTCGAGCGCATATTGATTTCGCGAATCGTGCCTCCCCGACCATCATCCAGCTCGATGTAGTCACCGATTTTCAAAGATCTATCGAGCAGGATGATTATTCCGGATATGAAGTTCGATGCAATTGACTGCAAACCAAATCCGAGACCGACACCCAGCGCCCCGCCGAACACCGCGAGAGCGGTCAGGTTGATGCCCATGATCTGCAGCAGCAGAACGAACAGGATCGAGAAAAGAACGACCTGAAACAACTTGGCGAAGACCTCGCGGGTTCCCACGTCGAGATCTTCCTGTTTGCGGATCATGCGTTGGCCCGCGCTGTTCGATACGCGGCCCAACCAGAAGAGAATGGATCCGAAGACAACAGCCCTTGCGAGACCGTAGGCCGATATCCTGATGTTGCCGATCTCTAGGTCAATCGTGTCCAGATAAGCCGTGACGTCGTCCAGCCAACCGAGTACGTGCAGGACCGCAATCGGTATCATGACCCACTTGAGCACAAGGTCGATGAACCGGTACTTGATGAAGCGGACGATGATGGAATAGAGCAGGAATACGACGGCCAGGCTCTGACCGATGCGTATCAGCCAGCTCTGCTCTACGATGAGCTCGCTCAGTTCGACGGCGACACCGAGAAACACAATGACAAGCAACGGAAATAGTAAATAACCTGTTCTATGAATGGTTCGTTTCAGCGTCAACCATGGTTTCGAGACGGGGGCCTCTCTCAGAATGGGTGAATGCTTGCGCAGCAACGCAGCGAACGAGTAGGCGAAAATGATCGCCAAGAGGATGAGGCCGAGTTGCGCATAGACTTGAGGGCCGCTTGCGAGCTCAAGCAAAGCCGAGAGAGTTTGCTCAACTTTTGATTTCAGCGATTCGATATCCATGATTCGTCCCTGCGCCGCTGCATGTTACCCCGTCCTGCGAAGGCCGGCAGCGATGGCGTTGATGGTGCGCGGCAGCGGCCGCGGATGGCCTGCATCTCCCGGGCTAGAATCGTCGCCGGCGTTGCGCTCGTCCAGCAGGCGAACCCGAGCACGGTTCAGCGGGTCGAGGTACGGATTACGCCGGCTGGGCGACATGGCGGGAGTCGGGTCGTCCGCAAGCAGATCGCCGGCGCCGGCAACAGCCCGCACTCGGCACGCGGTGCGCTGGAACTCCTCGCGGATCGTCTCGAATATCGACATGGCCGTGGTTCGGTCGTGTGCGAGCGCCGCCTGCTCGCGCGCAATATCCATGCCGGCCTTGGCGAGGGCCATCTCGATATGGCTGGTCAGAGCATGAAAGAAAGGCCACCGCTCGCACATGCAGCGCAGGAGCGTCAGTCCGTCGCGCCGTTTCTCGATCACGGTCTCGAGCGTCCTGCCAAGGCCGTACCGGGCCGGCAGCGTGTGCCGTGACTGAGCCCACCCGAATATCCAGGGAATCGCCCGGAGGGGAGCCCTCGAACGATCCGCCCGGGCGCGGTGCGACGGTCGTGCGCCGATGTTCATCTGAGCCATCGGCGCGAGGGGCGCGACGTCATAAAAGTAGTCGACAAAGCGCCGGCGTCTGTTGCGTGAGCGTGGAGTATAGGACGAATACAAAGATCTTATTGGCAAGCCGCTCGAGTATACCGGTGACATCAGCCACGGGTCGACTCGCGCTTTTAGCAGGGTTTCGCCCCTGATCGTGCGTTGCGGGTCGGGTGACCTCCCCAAGATGAGCCGCGGGCGCATGTATGCGCTGGCCGCTGGCGTGTCCGCGGTCATGCTCCTCATCGCCGACTTCGACCGGCCCGAAGACGGTTTCATGCGAGTCGGTCAGGCGAGCATCGGTGGTGTGATCGCCGAGATGCAGGCGAGGCCGGGCAGTCAACACGGTAGCCCGAGTCGCCTGTAACAGCCGTTCGCGAACCGATGTGTCCTGAAAAACCGACGTGTCTCTACCTCCATCCGATACGCCTTCGAGACGTTGCCCAACTCTGTCGTCGGCATCGGCAGCCCCGCTTTGTGGCGGATGATCTTTTCGTTACCATGCAGCATGAGGGCTACCGCCACAGCTTCTCGATGGTTGGCAGGTGCCTCCGCGCGGGCGCGTCGCGCCGGGTCCGCGGCGGTCAGGTCAGGGGCTGCGCGGCATCTGGGTCAACGGGGTGGCGGTTGCCGACGCGCACGGCGTGCTCGACACCGGTGCGCGTGCGGGCCGGGCGATGGGCGAGTTCGACGCCCAGGTGCAGCACGCGGGCAACGGTCCGTCGCGCAGAGCAGATGAGGGAAGCACGGAATAATGCCTGACAGTCACCCAGCGACGGGACGGCGCTCGTGAGCGCGACCGCCGACGAAGCCGTGCGCGACGGCGAAACGCGCCGCATCGCTCTGCACGTCAACTTCGACGATGCCGAGCGCATGAACTACACGCTGAACAACGCGGAGAATCTCTTCGAGTACTATGGCCGGCAGGGCACGGCCGTCGAGATCCGCATCATCGCGCACGGCCCGGGCCTGCACATGCTGCGCGCCGACACGTCACCCGTGCAGGAGCGGATCGCGAGCATGACCGCCCGGCTCGACGGGCTGAGCCTGTTCGCGTGCAGCAACACGCGCGCACGCATGGCCAAGGCCGAGGGCAGGACGCCGGAGATCATCGACCAGGCCACCCTGGTGCCGTCCGGCGTGGTCGAGCTCGTCGAGCTGCAGCGTGCAGGCTGGGCGTATCTGAAGCCGTAAGCCGTGGACGGGTTCGTCTCACGAGCCACAACTCCCGCACCCGCCACGCCGCCGTGACACGCACCGGCTACGACGGCCAGCCGCTGGCCCGAACGGCGTCTCCGGACGAGCGGGTCCCTGCCGGGTTCGGTCAGCTTTCCACACTTTCGCCCAAGGCGGCCAGCTAGGCCCTGGCGTAAGTCGGTCAGCGCGGCATCCGCAACTCCTGCAACGGCATTCGTTGTGCGCAGCAATGCAGCGGCCGCTCCCTCCCGTGTGCCGGGAGCGTTTCGCGTTCTTACGGATCCCGAGCTCACGTCGGTCACTCAGGCGCTCTTCGCCTGCACGCCACTGCGAGATTGCTGGTGATGTTGGCACCGGGCCGAAATTCGGGCTGCTGTGGCCGCAGAGCCGGAACGGCAAGGTCCTGTTCGACGGTGGGGGACCAGTCCGTGGACGGTGTCGTCAACACGGCATTGGAATTCGGACCGCTGCAGAGAAGCGATGCCGCAATCGGCGGCGATAAGGGCCATCGCAGTAGCGCTTTGGACGCCAGCCCGGTGCTTGACAACCTCGGACGTGTCGTCGGTTTCGGGCTCCGGGCCGAGCACCGTACTGCCGTCACGGCCGAAGCACTCATCGCGAATGATCACGGTGGGGCGACACCGAGCCGCCGCTTCTTTGGCTGTTGGCGAGCGAGCACCACCATTCAGGCGGAAGGGCGCGGACACCGATTCGCCGGGGACGGCCAAAGTGCTTGACCTGTCCGGACCAGGCGGTTTATTGTATTCTGAATTCAGAATGCTGTGTTTGACCAAATGGGTGTGATTCAGACTGTTCCCGGGCTGGCCGAGCAGGTCCATCAGGCGATCCTGGACGAAATCTGCGACGGCATCCTGTCGCCCGGGGCTCATCTGGTGCAGGAGCAGCTGGCGGAGCGCTTCGGGGTCTCGCGCCAGCCGATTCAGCAGGCGATTGCGCTGCTGAAGGCTGACGGGCTCGTCGAAGAGGCGGGTAAGCGTGGGGTCCGCGTCACGCCCCTCGATGTGACGGTGATGCGCCATCACTACGAGATCCGGGCGGTTCTCGATGGCCTCGCCGCGCGCTGCGCCGCGCGACGTGCCAGGGAGGACAGCGCCGTCGCGCGAGAGGCCGATGAACGCGGGCACGCGATCCTCGACGCCGGTGCCAGGGCGGTCGCCGCCGGCGCACCGCGCGAGCAGATCCGCCACGACGAAGCGTTGCACGCGCTCATCTACGAGCTCTCGGGTAATCCGCTGCTCGCCCGCACGGCGGAGGCGCATTGGCGGTTTCTGCGCCGCGTGATGGGCGAGGTGCTTCGTCATGCGCAGCCCGCGAGCATCATCTGGCGCCAGCATGCGGAGATTCTCGAAGCAATCGTTGCCGGCGACGCGGATCTGGCAGAGGACCGCGCGATCGCACATATTCGTGTCGCTGCCGAGACGCTGGCCGATACCTTGACCGATCATTCCGGAGAGGTCAGGAGCGTCGCCGCGGGCCGCCGCCCATGAGTGTCGCGCCGCGCACTCTCGGACAGATCCTGAGCGCGCAGGCGCGCCTGCAGCCGGACAACATCGCGGCCCGTGACCTGGAGCGGGCGTTGAGCTGGCGGCAGTGGAACGCGCGTGCCTGCCGGCTGGCGAACGCGCTGCTCGGCCTGGGGCTGTCGAACGGCGACCGGGTGGCGGTGCTGGCGTACAACCGGCTCGAGTGGGCGGAGATCTACGCGGCCGTCGCCAAAGCGGGGCTGGTGGCCGTGCCGATCAATTTCAGGCTCACCGCCGCCGAGGCACAGTACATCGTGGAAGACTGCGGCGCGGCCGCGCTGCTCGTCGAGGACGCGTTGATCCCCGTGATCGAGAGCGTGCGCGATGCGCGGGTCGTGCCCGCTGAACGGGTGGTCGTCCTGGGGGAGGCGCCCGCCGGCTGGCACGGCTACGAGGACCTGCTCTGCGCCGGCGCCGAGACCGAGCCGGGGGAGTCCGTGGGCGCCGACGATCCCTGGTGCCTCATGTACACCTCGGGCACGACCGGACGCCCCAAAGGCGCGATCCGCGGCCACCGGGGCATGGCGATGCTGGCGCTGATGACGCAGGTGGAGCTGGGGCTGCACCGCCACGACGTCGCGCTGCTCGTCATGCCGATGTGCCACGCCAACTCGCTCAATTTCTTCACCGCGTTCGCCTATTGCGGCGCCACGGTCGCCATCTTCTCGCGCAGGAGCTTCGATCCCGCGCTCTGCCTGCGCACCTTCGGCGAGACCGGGGCGACGTTCACGTCGCTGGTGCCGACCCACTACACCCTGCTGCTCGACGTTCCCGAAGCGCAGCGTCCCGCCGGCGCGTTCGATCGGGTCGAGAAGCTGATGATCTCCTCGGCGCCGGCTCGCGCGGAGACCAAGCGTGCGGTGATGGCGATGTTCCCGAACTCCGGGCTGTTCGAGCTCTACGGCTCGACCGAGGGGGGGTGGGTCACCATGCTGCATCCGAGCGAGCAGTTCGACAAGCTCGGCACCGTTGGACGGGAGGTGGTCGGCTCGGCGCCGATCAGACTTCTGGACGACGAAGGACGTGAGGTCGCCGACGGCGAGCCGGGCGAGCTCTTCTCGTGCAGCCCCTACAGCTTCGACGGCTACTGGAACCTGCCGGACAAGACCGCCGAGGCCTTTCGCGGCGACTACCTCACGGTCGGCGACATCGCGCTGCGCGATGAGGACGGTTTCATCCGGTTGATCGACCGCAAGAAGAACCTGATCATCTCGGGCGGGGAGAACATCTACCCCTCCGAGGTGGAGAGCGTGCTGGCGAGCCATCCTGCCGTGCGCGAAGTGGCCGTGGTCGGCCGTCCGGATCGCAAATGGGGGGAACGCGTCCAGGCTGCCGTCGTGCGCCGCGCGGGATACGAGATCGGCGAGGTGGAGCTGGTCGCGTGGGCGAAGACGCGTCTCGCCGGCTACAAGCGCCCGCGCGACGTCGTCTTCCTCAGCAATGACGAGATGCCGCGCAACGCGACCGGCAAAATCCTGCACGGGGCGCTGCGCGAGCTGCTCGCGACGCGCACCGCGGACGTCGCATGAGCCGCACCGCGCAGCTGCCGACTCACGAACGCAGAGAAGCGATGACCGCCGCCTTGGCCGACACGCCACGCCAGGACCTGAACCGCGACGAGACCAGCGCTGCGGCCTGGATCGCCCGCGCGTTGAAGGCGCGTGGCGTCGACCGCGTCTTCGGGCTGCAGGGTGGACACATCCAGCCGATCTGGGATCACGTGGCGCGTGCCGGCCTCCGCATCATCGACGTGCGCGACGAGCGTGCCGCGATGCACATGGCCCATGCTCACGCCGAGCTCACGGGCGGCCTCGGAGTAGCGATGGCGACCGCCGGACCCGGAATCACGAACACGGTTACCGCGGTCGCCAACGCCTCGCTCGCGCGCGTGCCGGTGCTGTTGATCGGCGGATGCACGTCGCGCCCGCAGGCCAACATGGGCCCGCTGCAGGACATTGCGCACACCGATATCCTGCGACCGGTCACCCGGTATGCGCGCACTGCGCGCGTGGCCGAGCAGACGCTGCGCGAGCTCGACGAAGCCATTGCGCGCGCGACGGGCGACATGGGCGAGCCGGGCCCCGCCTACATCGAGTTCCCTACCGACGTGCTGCGCCAGTCGGTCGCGGAGAATCTGGTGGTCGATGACTGGATGAGATCGACACCGCCGCGACGGCCGTTACCGGAGCGCGCTCGTGTCGCCGAAGCGGCGGTCGCGATCCGCGCTTCGCGCCGTCCGCTGGTGATCAGCGGTCGCGGTGCGCGCGGCGCGAGTGAGGCGCTGCGGCGTTTCCTCGACGTGACCGGTGCACTGTACCTCGACACCCAGGAAAGTCGAGGTCTGATCCCGTCGGACCACGAGTCCTTTGTCGGATCGGTGCGGGCGGCGGCGATGGCTCGGGCGGATCTGGTCATCACCCTCGGGCGCAAGCTCGACTACCAGCTCGGCTACGGCTCGCCAGCGGTGTTTCCCGAAGCGCGTTTCGTACGCATCGCGGACAGCGCGGGAGAGCTGATCGACAATCGGCGCGGATCCCCGGAGCTGCTGGCCGACGTGGGGCTTGCACTGGAGGCGATTGCCGATGCGCTGGGGGGCGATTCCGGCGTACGCGACGTCGACTGGCTG
>JBFEOO010000085.1:0-13893 GCA_041550555.1 Arenicellales bacterium | reverse complement strand
GCCTATCCACGAGGCCGGCATCAGCCTGCTCGGAGCGCGGGGCGACGTGGATGTCACGACCACGACCGACATCAGTGAGCCCGCGCTGATCGAGGCGGTTCGCGATGTTCACGGGATCATCGTGCGCACCGCGGCGATCACGCGCAAGGTAGTCGATGCGGCACCGCTGCTCGAGGTCGTCTCTCGTCACGGCGTCGGTTACGACGCCGTAGATGTCGCGGCGCTCACCGAGCGCGGCATACCGCTGACCATTGCTGTCGATGGCAATGCCGTTTCGGTGGCCGAGCACACCTTGATGATGATGCTGGCGCTCGCCCGCGGCACCTTCGCCTACGATAGCGCTACCCGCGCCGGGGACTTCGATTTCCGCCGCAAGCCGCGGTCGCACGACCTCGCCGGCAAGGCGCTGCTGATCATCGGCTTTGGGCGCATCGGCAGCCGCGTCGCGCGACGTGCCCTTGCCTTCGAGATGGATGTCCATGTCTACGACCCGTACCTCGAACACGGCCCGGTGCGGGACGCGGGATGCGTTGCCCTCGACGACTATCGGCCACGCCTCGGTGAGATGGACGTGGTCACGGTGCATTGTCCGCTCACGGCCGAGACAGCGGGCATGATCGGACGCGAGGCGCTGGCGGCCATGCGGCCCTCGGCATACCTCATCAATACCGCGCGCGGTGGCATCGTCGACGAGCAGGCGCTCTACGATGCGCTCGTGCAGGGACGGCTGGCGGGGGCCGGTCTCGACGTGTTCGCGCTCGAGCCGGCGCCGGCCGACTGTCCGCTCTTCGGCCTCGACAACGTGGTGGTGACTCCGCACTGCGCTGGCGTCACACGGGAGTCCGCCGTACGCCTGGCGAGAGGTGCCGCCGAGAACGTGTTGGCCGCGTTCGCTGGTGTGCTGGCCCGCGGGGTCGTCGTCAACCACGAGGTGTTGGCCGGGGAACACAGCGCGTCGCCTCGTTACCACCAATGATTTGCCCTGAGCGAGCTGCAGTGAACGAAGTCAGACAAAGCGACGGTATGGTCTACGTCGACGCCGGTGGCGTCGAGCGGCTCGTCACGGAAGTCTTCGAGCACGCGGGCTGCGCTCGCGCTGAAGCCGAGCGCGTCGGCCGCCGGCTCACGGGCGCCAACCTGCGGGGACATGACAGCCACGGCGTCATCCGCACGCCCCGTTACGTAGAGTGGATGGGTGACGGCCTCATGTTCGCCAACCGTGAAGCGGTTGTCGAGAAAGAGAACGAGGTGATCGCCATCATCGATGGGCGGTTTGGTTTCGGGCAGACGGTCGGCGAGCAGGCCGTGGACATCGGGGTCGCCAAGGCCAGGCGACACGGGGTTGCGGTAACGGCGCTCAAGCACGCCGGCCATCTGGGACGTATCGGCGACTGGGCCGAGCGGGCCGCTGCCCACAATGTTGTCTCCATACACATGGTGAACGTACGTGGCAGCCTGTTGGTGGCGCCCTTCGGGGGCGTCGACCGACGCGGCAGCACGTCGCCGTTCTGCGCCGGCGTGCCGCTGCCCGAGGAGCCGCCGCTCGTCCTCGACTTTGCGACCTCGCTGGTGGCGGAGGGCAAGGCGCTCGTGGCACTGCGCGGCGGCAAGCCGCTGCCGGCGGGAGCGCTCATCACGGCCGATGGCGAGCTGACCTCGGACCCACGGCCTTTGTACGGGGAGCTCGAAGAGGGCCGCTACCCGAACCCGAACAAAGGCCCGGGGGCGCTGTGCGGCTTCGGGCTGCACAAGGGCTCCGGGCTCAACTTCTTCATGGAGATGCTGGGCGGTGCGCTCACCGGCTCCGGCACCGCAGCCGCCCCCGGCGAGAGCCGGCTGCGGCCGTTCTGCAACGGCATGCTGTCGATTTATCTCGCCGTGGAGTTCTTCCACTCCGACGACTGGTTCGCGCGCGAGGTCAAGGCTTACGTGGAGTTCTACAAGAGCTCCCGGCCGGCGGCGGCGGGCGGTGAGGTGCTGGTACCGGGAGAGCCCGAGCGGCGCACCATGGCCGAACGGCTCGCCAACGGTCTCCCCTTCTCGCCCGAAGCCTGGCGCGACATCCTCGGAGCGGCCCAGCGGGTTGGCATGGACGATGCGGCGGTGGAGGTTGCGCTGCGCAGCGGTGCCCAGCAAGGAGTGACGTCATGAAGTACGTAGAGCTGCAACGGTTCGGTACACCCAGCGAGGTATGCCGGTTGGTGGACGGTCCCGAGCCCGACGGGCCCGGCGCCGACGAGGTGATGGTCGAGATGCACGCTTGCCCGATCAACCCCGCTGAGCTGCTGCTGATCGAGGGGCGGTACGCGTCGAGGCCGGCGCTGCCTGCCCGGCTCGGCATCGAGGGGGCCGGTCACGTCGTGGCGGTGGGTTCCAATGTAAGCGACATCGCTCCCGGCGATCGCGTCATGAGTCTGGGCAGACAGAACTGGGCCGAGCGCGTTTGCCTTGCCGCCGACGCGGTGATCAAGCTGCCGGCGGGTGGCGACATGCTTCAGCTCGGGATGCTCAAGGTGAACCCGGCGACGGCGTTTCTCATGCTGCGCAGTTACGTCGATCTGCGGCCGGGAAACTGGGTGATTCAAAATGCCGCCAACTCCGCCGTCGGCCGCGTCTTGATACAGCTGGCCAAAGCGGAGGGCATCGGCACGGTCAACGTCGTGCGGCGGGAGTCGCTCATTGCACCGCTCAAGGCGCTCGGCGCGGACGTCGTGATCGTGGACGGGGATGCGCTCGCTGACCGGGTCGCGGCCGAGAGCGGGGGCGGCGCAATCCGCCTGGCCATCGACGCCGTTGCCGGGGCCGCCACCAGACGTCTGGCCGACTGCGTGGCCGACGGCGGCACGGTGGTGAATTACGGTCTGCTGAGCGGTGAGCCCTGCCACGTGACGCCGGAGCAGCTCGTGTTTCGCGGCATCACCCTGACCGGCTTCTGGTTGGCCAAGCGTATGCGGGAGATGAGCCGCTCGGAGCTTGAGGCCATGTATGCCGAGCTGGGCGAGAAGATCTCCAAGGGGGCTCTGCAGATGCCGGTGCAGGCGACGTATACCTTCGACCAGCTTGCCGAGGCGCTCGGCCACGCCGGCCGCGAGCAGCGCGAGGGCAAGGTGCTGCTCACCCCGGTACCGCGCCACGCGTGAGCCGAGCGTCGCCGCGCCCCCAGCGGCCCCCCGGCAGCGGCCGATACCCGGCGGGCGCCGGCGCCGATATCGTGACGCTCCATGCGGTGCGCTCGTTGCTGCCACGATACGCTTGAGAAATGCTATCTCGTCAGATGAGTAAAACTAAGCTCTAACAAGCCGGTTCACTGTTGCAAGCGCTGGCCGTCGACCCCATTAACACCAGCGAAGTGAGCAATCATCCGCAACAGCTTGTGAACAGTAATCGGCAATGGAAAAAGTGAGTAATTCTTATCTGTACAGTGAGAGCCGTCCGGTCCCCGGCGGTGCCGGGTCCGCCCCGGCCAACGACGACGTTGCGCCCGGCTGCGGCGCCGGGTCGGTCGGCCACCGCGTCGATCTCGGGCACGCCACGGACTATGCCAATCTGCGCCGCCACATCGCCCGAGGCCGCGGCTTGCAGGCACGGTGCATGACGGCTTACGCCGTCGGGGCCGTGCGCGCCGTTCGGCGACTCGTTCGGGCCGCGGCGCATGGTCTGCGGCGCTGGCGCGCCAAGAACATGACGCGGCGAGCGCTCAGTCGGCTCGACGATCATGTGCTGCGTGACATTGGTATCTCGCGCGAGCAGATACCGTACGTGCTCGATGCCCGGCTCGCCGGCGGCCGCATTCCGGTGCGCCATCCCGCCGTCGTGGTGTGCACCGAGCACCGCCGGCGCGCACGGATGCTGTGTGCCGACGACGGCCCGCCGGCGCGCGCCGCCTGAGGTCTGGATAGCAGCCGCGCAGCGATTGCTGCCAGCGACGGCGGTCGCCGCCAGGCGCTGCAGGCGGCTGCTACAATTGGCTCGGGCGCCGTGCCTGTGAGACGGCCCGATGCCGCAGGCCACGAGGTTCGCAGGAGGAGCCATGCCGGCTGACACGTCGCGCGCGACGACCCCCATGGGCACAACGGCCCCGGTGCGCGGTCGTCGATGGGTCGAGCGCGGCGTGAGCGCATCCGCCTCGACGTCGCAGGCACAGCACGATGCGGCCACAGGTGCGGGCATCGCCGCCGCGATTCCATGACCAGCGCAGCCGGGGGCGCGACACGCGTCTACACCGCAGCGGTCATCGTCATCGGCAACGAGGTGCTCTCGGGGCGAGTGCAGGACGCCAACGTCGCCTATCTGGCACGGGGGCTCAAGGCCCAAGGCATCCGTTTGCGCGAGGCGCGCGTCATTCCTGACGTCATCGAGGTCATCGTGGCCACCGTGAACACGCTGCGCGCCACCTACGACTACGTGTTCACCACCGGCGGCATCGGTCCCACTCACGACGACATCACCGCGGAGGCAGTGGCGCGCGCCTTCGCGGTGCCGCTCGAGCGCCATGCCGACGCCGAGGCGATCCTGCGCGAATACTATGGCGAGTCGATCAACGAGGCGCGCCTGCGCATGGCCAACGTCCCGCGCGGCGGCACGTTGCTTGACAACCCCGTATCACGGGCGCCCGGCTTTCAGGTCGAGAATGTCTTCGTGCTGCCCGGCGTGCCGCGCATCCTGCAGGCGATCTTCGACGGTTTCCGCCATCGGCTTGCGGGCGGGCGGCCGGTGCTCTCGCGCACGGTGACAGCGTTCGTGGCGGAGAGCATCGCGGCGCCCGGGCTGGCCGAGATCCAACGCCGCTATCCGCAGGCCGAGCTCGGCAGCTACCCCTACATTCGCAACCGGCGCTTCGGCACCGCGCTGGTGGTGCGCAGCGAGGATCCGCGGCTCGTCGACACGGTTACCGAGGAGGTGGCCGCGCTCGTGCGCTCGCTCGGCGAGCACCCCGAGGTGAGCGATGGCGAGTCCTCGGGCTGAGCGGTGCGGAGGCGTCCTCGCCGCGGTGCGCCGTTGGCGCGGCGCGCCGGCTGCTCGATGCCGCTGAGACGTTGCCCTCGGTGACCGAAGCTCAGTCGAGCACCGCCTCGGCCTCGATCTCGACCTTGAGCTCGGGGCTGACGAGGGCGGATACCTCGATCAGCGTGGAGGCCGGACGATGGGCGCCGAAGTACGCCTCGCGGATCGGGTTGATCTTTGCTCTATCGTTGATGTCGGTCAGGAACAGCTGAACCTTGACGATATGTTCCGGCCGACCGCCCGCCGCCCGCAGCACACCGTCGAGATTATCCATGGCGATGCGGAATTGCTCGACCACGTCGTCGGGCACGAAGCCGTCCGCGGTCATGCCGATGGTCCCTGAGATCCACAGGCGATTGCCCGCCTTCACGCCATGGCAGTAGTGGCTCACCGGAGCCGGTTGATCTTCGAGGAGAAATCGCTCAATGCGCGTCATGGCCGCGTCCTATCCTGGATGAGACGGGTGTCAGCGGGGACGCTAGCACGTTCCGTCACGGCCGGCCAGCGGCACGACGGCAGGCGCGCGATGTGACGGCGGCGGCCTCGGAACGACCCGCCGCTACCCGCGGCAGCCTGCTCAGGGAACGCGAGTTCCTGTTCATCTGGCTCATCGGCACACTTTCGAGCACCATCCGCTGGCTCGAGATGCTGGCGCTTGGTGTCTACGTCTTCGACCTCACCGGCTCACCCCTGCAAGTGGCACTGATGTCGATTCTGCGCATGGTGCCGCTGGCCGTGCTGGGCGCCGTCGCCGGCGCCGTCGCCGAGCGCATCAACCGTCGCGCGCTGCTTGTCGCCGGTCTGGTGGTCATGACGGGAGTCTCGGCGCTGCTGGCGTTGCTGGTATGGAGCGGTAATCTTCGGCTGTGGCATGTGGCCGTCGGTGTCGTGCTGAGCGGCGTGTTCTGGGTGCTCGATTTCCCCGTGCGTCGGACGCTGCTTGGTGAGATCGCCGGCGCCGAGCGGCTCGGTGCGGCCATGAGTCTCGACACGGTGACCAACAACGGCACGCGCATGCTCGGGCCCACGCTCGGCGGGCTGCTGCTGGAGCTGCTCGATCTGCAAGGGGTCTATCTGCTGGGCGCGACGCTGTACCTGTTGGCGACCGTGCTGGCGCTGCGTATGAGCTCGGCGCCGCGCGCGCATGTCGAGCGCGCCGGGGGGCTGCTCGGGTTGCTCGCCGAGGGCTTCGCCGTGCTGCGGGGTAATCGCCTGCTGACGGGAATGCTGGTGGTCACCGTGATCTACAATTTGTGGGGTTTTCCATTCATCTCCATGATTCCCGTCATCGGCAAGGATGTGCTCGGCTTGAGCCCGCTGCCGGTGGGATTGCTGGTGAGCGCCGAAGGCGCCGGCGCGTTGGTCGGCGCGCTGCTGATGGCGCTGTTTGCGCCCATGCGCCACTACCGCCGGCTGTACACCTACGGCACGTTGACCTATTTGCTCTCGGCGCTTGCTTTCGCGCTCTCCGGCTGGGTGGTGACGTCGGGCGTGCTGCTGTGCGTCACCGGGCTCGGTACCGCAGCCTTTGCCGCAATGCAGAGCACGCTCATTCTGTTGTGCACACCGGCCGGGGCACGCAGCCGCATGATGGGCGTGCTCTCCGTGTGCATCGGCACCGCACCCATCGGCTTTCTGCACATCGGCCTGCTCGCGGACTGGTTTGGCGCCCCCATGGCCGTTGCCATCTCGGCGGGCGAGGGGCTGATCGCGCTTGCCCTGGCGCGTCGCCTGTGGCCGGAGCTGACGGCCCCGCAGCACCTGCCGGGAGAGCGCTGAGCGCCGTGTCGTCTGTGCAAGATCACGCAGCGCCGATGACACCCTGGCAGCGGGCGGCAATTCTGCTCACCTGCACCGGCGTGACCTTCCTCTACGCGATGACGGTCACCATTGCCAACGTGTCGCTTCCGCAGATGCAGGGATCCTTGTCCGCGACACAGGACCAGATCAGCTGGGTGGTCACCTTCAACATCGTCGCCACCGCCGTGGCCACCCCGATGTCGGGGTGGCTGGTGAGCCGGCTCGGTCGACGGCGGCTGACGCTGTTGTGCGTGAGCGGCTTCGCCGCCGCGTCGTTGCTCTGCGGGATGGCCGACTCGCTCGGTGCACTGGTGGTGTACCGAGTGTTGCAGGGAGCGTGCGGTGCCCCCCTGGTCCCGGTGTCGCAGGCCATCGTGCTCGACACCTACCCCAAGCGCCAGCACGGCGCGGTCATCGCCATATTCGGCATGGGTGCGGTGCTGGGCCCCGTGGTGGGTCCGGTGGTGGGCGGCTACCTGAGCGAGGCCTACAACTGGCGCTGGGTGTTCTTCATGATTCTGCCGTTCGCCGCCCTCGCTTTCCTGGGCTCGTGGCTTTTCATCCGTGATCGCGAGACGCCCTCCCCGGTGCGGCTCGACTGGACCGGCTTCGTGAGCCTCTCCGCGGGGGTGGCCAGCCTGCAGCTGCTGCTCGACCGCGGTGAGCGCGCCGAATGGTTCGACGCGACCGAGATCGTCGTCTACACCTGCGTCGCCGTTGGTGCGCTGTACGTGTTCATTGCCCACACGGTCACCACCGAGCGGCCGTTCTTGCGGCCCGCGCTGCTGCGCGACCGCAATTTCGCCATCGGTCTGGTGCTCGTGCTGGTGTTCGGCATGCTCAATTTCACGCCCATGACGCTGCTGCCGCCGCTGCTGCAGGAGGTAAGGGGTTACCCGGACTCGATCATCGGCTTCATCCTGGGTGCGCGCGGGACGGGCACGCTGATCGGCTTCTGCGCAATGATCTACTTGAGCCGGTTCGATCCGCGGCTGATGATCGCCACCGGCTTTCTGCTGCAGGGCGGCGCCGGCTGGTACATGGCGCAGCTCGACGTCAACCTGACGACGTGGGACGTATGGTGGACGACGGCGCTGCAGGGTTTCGGCGTCGGAATCCTGTGGGTGCCGATCACGGTGGTGACCTTCTCGACGTTGGCGCCCCGCTACCTCGACGAGGGCACCGCCGTCTATCATCTCGTCCGCAACATCGGCAGCAGCATCTACATATCGATCAGCGTCGCGCTGGTGCTGCGCATGGCGCGGATGAACTACGCTGACATGACTCGTTTCGTCTCGCCGTTCAACGAGAAGCTGTCGCTGCCGTGGGTCGCGGGCGAGTGGGGAATCGGCACGGACAAAGCGTTGGCGCAGCTCAGCGGCGAGATCATGCGCCAGGCGAAGATGATCGGTTACCTCGATTCGTTCTACTTTTTCTCCTACACCGCGGTGGTCGTGCTGCCGCTGGTGCTCCTGGTGCGCTGGAAGCCGGCGGCGCGCTGAACCCAGTCTCAGGAGGCGGCACTACCGTGAACATCCTCGACGTAGAGACCGAGTACTTCCGCATCCCTCTACCCACTACGCTGTCGGACTCCACGCACGGTGAGATGACCGATTTCGGGCTGATCACGGTACGCCTGCGCGACGAGGCGGGGGACGAAGGCTTGGGTTACACCTACACCGTTCGCGACATCGGTGCGGCAGCCGTGCGCAGCGTCGTCGCCCGCGAGCTGGCGCCGTTGCTGCGTGGCGCCGACGCCCGCGCGATCGACCAGCTCTGGCAGGCGATGTGGTGGCATTTGCATTTCGTCGGGCGCGGCGGCATCGCCGCATTCGCCATGGCGGCCGTGGACATTGCGTTGTGGGATCTCGAGGCGCGTCGCCAGGGGCGGCCGCTCTGGCGGCTGCTCGGGGGACGCGACCCCCGTGTCCGCGCCTATGCCGGCGGCATCGATCTCGGACTCTCGGTGGCGGAGCTCGTCGCGCAGACGGAGCGGTTCCTGAGCGAGGGATTTCGAGCCATCAAGATCAAGGTCGGCCGCCCGCATCTCGGCGAGGACGTCGAGCGCGTGCGCACCGTGCGCGCGGTGGTCGGTGAGGATTTCCCGCTCATGGTCGACGCCAACATGCGCTGGAGTGTCGCCGAGGCGGTGCGGGCGGCGCGGGCGCTCGCGGACTTCGGCCTGATCTGGTTGGAGGAGCCCACCATTCCGGACGACGTCGAGGGTCATGCGCGCGTTGCGCGCGAGGGGGGCATAGCCATCGCCAGCGGCGAGAACCTGCACAGCGTCTATGAGTTCCGCGACTTGATCATCCGCGGCGGCGTCGCCTTTCCCGAGCCGGACGCGGCGACCCTCGGCGGCATCACGCCGTGGCTGCGCGTCGCGCGGCTTGCGGAGGCGCACAACCTGCCGGTTACGTCACACGGTGTTCACGACGTGCACGTGCATCTGCTGGCCGCCGTGGCCAACGCGTCGTACCTCGAAGTGCATGGCTTCGGTCTGGACCGCTTCATGGCCCATCGGCTCGAGCTTCATGACGGTGAGGCGATCGCCCCCGAGCGTCCGGGTCACGGCGTGGCGCTCGACTTCGACGCGTTGCGCGCGCACCGCGTCGGGGGTTGAGTGACAGCGCCGTACCCGCGCAGCGCCTGCAACGCCGCGCGCCACCCGGTCCCGGGCGCGGCGGGGTCCGGATGTCAGCGGCGGTCGCCGCTGGTCTTGCTGGCCGTGCCCCTGCTGGGCGCCGCCTGCTCGCCGCTCGACTGGCTGAGCGGGCGCTATCCCGAGGTCGTGTTCTCGGTGGACACCGCGGAGCGGGCGGTGGCGTTCACCATCGACGACAGCCCGGCGGCGGGGACCACGACGGCGCTGCTCGACCTGCTGGCGGCGCACGATGCCAAAGCGACGTTCTTCGTCATCACCGATCGCGTCACCGGGCACGAGGCGGTGCTCGAGCGCCTGGTCGACGAGGGTCACGAGATTGGCAATCATCTCGTGCATGACGAGCCGAGCATCGATCTGCCGCCCGAGGAGTTCGCGCGCCAGCTTCGCGAGTCGCATGCCGTGCTGGCGCGCTTCGCACCCGTGCGCTGGTTCCGGCCGGGTTCCGGCTGGTTCAACGCACGAATGCTCGAGACGCTCGAGCACCAGGGGTATCGTCTGGCGCTGGGGTCGGTCTACCCGTTCGACCCGCAGCTGCCCTGGCCGTGGCTCGCCAAGCGCTACATCACGGCCAGCGTCGAGCCCGGCTCTATCGTTGTCCTGCACGACGGCGCAGGGCGGGGTCAGCGGACGCAGGAAATCCTCGCCGAGGCCCTGCCGCGGTTGGCCGCTCGGGGGTTTCGCTTCGTCACCGTCTCAGAGCTGGTGGCGCTGGGAGGGCGGCGACCGTGAGTCGGAAACCGAGCATCGGGGAGCCAAGCCCCGACGGCGGCCGACGCCCGTTGCGCATCGGCTGCGGCGCAGGTTTTGCCGCCGATCGCCTGGACCCGGCGGTGGCGCTGGTGGAGCGCGGTGAGCTCGACGTCATCGTCTTCGAATGCATCGGCGAGCGCACGCTGGCGTTCGGTCACCGTGACCGGCGTGCGCATCCCGACCGCGGCTACACCCCCATGCTCGAGCGGCGCATGCGAGCAGTGCTGCCGGCCTGCGTGGCCAACGCGACGCGTCTGGTGACCAACATGGGCGTCGCCAATCCCCGCGCCGCGGCGGAGCGCACCGTCAGCGTGGCACGCGAGCTCGGGCTCACCGGCCTCAAGGTGGCTGCACTGACGGGCGACGATGTCCTCGAGGCGATGACGCCGCGGACCCCGCTTTGGGAAGGGGGCACCGTCGCCGATCGCGGTGCGCCGCCCATTGCTGCGAACGCCTACCTCGGGTCCGATGCGCTGCTGCCCGCGCTCGACGCCGGCGCCCAGGTGCTGATCACAGGACGCGTGGCGGATCCGGCGCTGTTTCTGGCGCCGCTGCGGCACCATTTCGGCTGGTCGCACACCGAGTGGGACGCGCTTGCCGCGGGGACGCTGGTCGGGCACCTGCTCGAGTGCGCCGCCCAGGTCTCCGGTGGCTATCATGCCGATCCCGGCTACAAGGACGTCCCCAATCTCGCCTTTGTCGGCTTTCCCCTCGCGGAAGTCGCCGCGGACGGCAGCGCCTGCATCACCAAGCTGCCGGAGAGCGGTGGTCGTGTCGATGAGCGAACGGTCAAGGAGCAGCTGCTCTACGAGGTGCACGACCCGGCCCGCTACCTCACCCCGGACGTTGCGGCGGACTTCTCCGCCGTGCGTATCGGTCAGGTCGGCGTCGATCGTGTGCGCGTCAGCGGTGCCCGGGGGCGGCCCAGGCCTCGGGAGCTCAAGGTTACCGTCGCGTTCGACGGGGGATTCCTGGCCGAGGCCGGCATCTCCTACGCGGGCGCGGGCGCCGCCGAACGCGCGCGCCTGGCGGGCGCCATCGTTGCCGAGCGCATGCCCGCCGTGCACGGCGTGACGGCGCCGGTGCGTATCGATTTGATCGGCGTCTCGTCGCTGCACGCCAGCGCCGGCGCGGCCGGCGGTGACGGCCTCGATGTCCGGCTGCGCTGCGCCATGCGCGCGGAGTCCGAGGCGCAGGCGGAGCTGCTGTTGTGGGAAGTCGAATCGCTGCTATGCTGCGGGCCCGCCGGCGGTGGCGGCTATCGCGGCCAGCTGACGCCGTCGGTCCTGACGTACTCGGCCGCCGTCGATCGCGCCAAAGTGCAGCCGCGTATGGAGCTGCTCACGGCATGAGCCGCACGACGCCGCTGCGGGAGCTCGCCCACGCCCGCGCGGGCGACAAGGGTGAGCGCTCGAACGTCGCGGTATTCGTCTACGATCCGGCGGACTACGCTGCCGTGGCGGCGGCGCTCACGCCGCAGCGGCTGCGGCGTGAGTTCGGTGGGCTGTTCCGCGGCGAGATCCGGCGCTACGATCTTCCCCATCTCGGCGGCTTCAACTTCGTCTTCGACGACGCGCTCGAGGGTGGCGTCAATCGCTCGCTTAATCTGGACGGCCACGGCAAGTCGTGGAGCTCGCTGCTGCTGGGGCTCGCCATCGAACGTTGAGCGGTCGTGGCTGAGCATGTTGCCGCGGCGCGCGCCAATGCCTTTTTTGACCACACGAAGCAGGGAGGACAGCTCTCATGGAGTACAGAACATTCGGTCGCTCGGGCCTGCGGGTCTCGGAGCTCGTTATGGGCGGCGGCTGGGTCGGCGGCATCCTGATCCATGCCGACGACGACACCAAGCGGGAAGCCGTGCGCCGCGCCCTCGCCGCCGGCATCAACTGGATCGACACGGCGCCCATGTATGGCCAGGGACAGTCCGAGGAGGCGCTTGGCTGGTTGCTCGCGGACGTGGCGCAGCGGCCGTATGTGTCGACCAAGGTCTACCTCGACGTCACCCGGCTCGACGACGTGGCGGGCCAGGTCGAACGCAGCCTGCACGAGAGCCTCGAACGCCTCAAGCTCGATTCCGTCGAGCTGTTCCAGCTGCACAACCCCATCGCGGACACGCGGGGCGACGGCGTCATCGCGGTCGCGGACGTGCTGCGCTCCGGTGGCGTTGCCGACGTCTTCGAGCGTCTTCGCGAGCAGGGCCTGTTCCGCCTGACCGGCATCACCGCGCTCGGGTCGGCGGCGGCCTGCGTCGAGGTCATCGACAGCGGTCGCTTCGACTCCGCGCAGGTCTACTACAATCTGCTCAACCCGAGCGCCGGCCATGACACCATGCCGCCGGCCTGGCGTGGAACCGACTACGGTGGGCTGATGGCGGCGTGCCGCCGTAACGGTACGGCGGTGATGGTCATCCGCGTGTTCGCCGCCGGGGTCATCGCGACGGATACGCGGACGGGGCGGGAGATACCGGTAGCCGCAGACTTCGACCTTGCGCGTGAGGAGGCGAGGGCGCGGGCCGTGTTCGAGACGCTCGGCGACGCATACGGGTCGCGGGCGCAGACCGCCATTCGCTTCGCACTGGCGAACGACGACGTTGCCTGCGTGGTGTTCGGGCTGGCCGAGCTCGGGCACCTCGAGGAGGCGCTGCGCGGTGCATCGATGGGGCCCCTGCCCGACGCGGCGCTGCGGCGGGTGCAGCAGCTGTGGGAGACCGATTTCGGCCTCGGTGCTACGTAGCGGGCGGCCGGCGGACACCTGCGGCACCTCGCCGCAAGCCCCGCGTCAGGCGGCGGTGTAGCCGCCGTCCACGGTCCACGCCGCGCCGGTAACGAATGACGCTTCGTCGGAAGCCAGGAACAGGATCACGCGGGCGATTTCCTCGGGCTCGCCGAGTCGGCCCATCGGGTGCATGGCGATGAGGGCGCGGTGCAGCTCCGGATTCTGGGTCACGCCCCGGGTGAGCCCCGTGTAGACGAAGCCCGGACACACGGCGTTCACGCGGATACCTTCGGCAGCGACGCGCACGGCGAGATCGCGGGTCATCTGCAGTACCGTACCTTTGCTGTGTGGATAAGGATTGAAGCCGTCGGAGAGTGCCAGGGAGGGGTGGTAGCCGACCATGCTCATGACGGACGCGATGTTGACGATCGCGCCGCCTCCGCCGTGAGCGCGCATCGCGTCGACGGCGGCTTTGCTCACGAGCAAGGTGCCCTTGGCGTTGACGGAGATGACCGTCTCCCAGGCCCGTTCGAAATCGACGTCCGGTCCCAGCGCGCGCGGTGTAATGCCCGCGGAGTTGACCACGATGTCGAGTCCGCCGAAGCGTTCGACGGCGGTGGCCACGATCGCCTCGGCGTCGGCGCGCCGCGACACGTCACCGCCCACGGAGACGCCCATGCCGCCGGTGTCGGTGATGGCCGCGACCACGGCCTCGACGGCCTCGCGGTCGAGGTCGGCGGCGACCACGCGGGCGCCCGCTTCGGCAAAAGCATGCGCCGTGGCGCGGCCGATGCCGGACGCCGCGCCGGTGACGACAGCAGACTTGCCCTGCAGACGGCCGCTCACGCTACCCTAGCCGCGGCGCGCGGCTCACGTCGACGATGCGGCGAGGAGCTCCGCCGCTATCTGCCCCCACTCGTCATCGAGCGGCGTCGTGCACGGCGTGCGGCGCGCCTGTC
>JBFEOO010000084.1:0-14025 GCA_041550555.1 Arenicellales bacterium | reverse complement strand
CTCAAAATCCGGTTCTGGCAACAGAGTGAGAGTTCGAGTCTCTCTCCCGGCACCAGCAGGCACCGCCCGGAGGCGACCCTGGGGTGGCACACCGTTGGGGCGGGTACCGCATCGCGTCGCTCGCAGTGTCTTCACGTCATTCACCGAATATCCTCTATTGTAAGGGACCTCTCTGACGGGTGTGCGACTCGCGCAGGCGTATTCTCAGGCGTCCGCAATGCACCCCCGTTGTCCTATACTGATCAGACGGTGACACCACTGCTGGCATTGGACGAAACGCCCCCCGCTTTCCGATGATCGACAGAGACACCCTGCGTTCCAAGCTGGTCGAGTGGCTATGGGCCGACACCCGTCGACGGCCACACTGGGCACGCCGCATCATCGGCGCGCTGCAGATCACCTTCGCGGTGGTGCGCGACCTGATCGACGGCGAGATCACCCTGCGCGCGATGAGCCTCGTCTACACGACGCTGCTTTCGCTGGTGCCGCTGCTCGCGGTGAGCTTTTCGGTCCTCAAGGCATTCGGGGTTCACTTCCAAATCGAGCCGCTGCTGCTCGATTTCCTGGCACCGCTGGGGCCGAAAGGACAGGAGCTCACCGGACAGGTCATCGGCTTCGTCGAGAACGTCAACGTCGGCGTGCTGGGGTCGATCGGTCTGATCGTGTTCATCTATACCGTGGTTTCGCTGATCCACAAGATCGAGGTCAGCTTCAACCTGATCTGGCAGGTCGAGCAGCATCGCCCATTCCTGCAGCGCTTCAGCCATTACGTGAGCGTCACGCTCGTCGGTCCGGTGCTGGTGGTGACGGCGCTGGGTCTCAGCGCTTCGTTCATGAACACCTGGGTGATGCAGCAGCTCAGCGCTATCGAACCCTTCGGCACACTGCTCGAGATCACAACCGAGCTGCTGCCGTTCACGCTGATCGTCGCCGCCTTCACGGCCATCTATCTGACACTGCCCAACACCCGCGTATACGTCACATCCGCCCTCGTCGGTGGCATCGTCGCGGGGCTTCTCTGGCAGGGCGCCGGCTGGGCCTTCGCGTGGCTCGTCGCCGGATCCACCCGCTACACGGCCATCTACGCGGGCTTCGCCATCGTCATCGTCGCCATGATCTGGGTCTACGTGTGCTGGGCGATCGTGCTCACCGGCGCCGCGATCGCCTTCTATTATCAGCACCCCGAGCGACGTCTCGCCGACGGCCTCCAGCCGTTCAGCATCGCCGCCACGGAAGCGCTGGCGCTTTGTGCCATGGCGCTGATCGTAGGGCGCTTCCAAGGTCGCTCGCCGCCCCTGCCCGCGCAGGCGCTCGCTGCGGCACTGCACGTACCGCGCGCGGTCCTCGCACCCGTCCTCTCACGCATCGAGGAGGCCGGGCTGCTGTGCCGCGTCGGCGAGAGCGGCGCCTACGTTCCCGCCCTTGCGCCGGATACCATCGCCATCGACGAACTGTTGCTGGCGGTGCGCGGCGCACAGACGCTCGACACCCCGGGCGGCACAGTCGCCGATGTCATCACGCGGCTCAGCGAGGCCAGACGCGACGCCCTGATCGGGGCGACGGTCCAGGATCTCGCCGGCGCACCCTCGGGTGGGAAGGAGCACGGCACGAGCTCCAAGCCCATCCGCCGCTCGCTGGGCTGACCGCGGCGGCGCTCTCAACGGGCCGGCGACGCCGACTGGCTCAGGGGATTGAAGAAATGACGTCCGGGCGGCATGCGCTCGATGTACTCGATGAGCTCGGCGTAGTCGGCACCCTCGTCCACGAGATTGATCTGCGCGGCGTTGACGATCAGCAGCGGTGATGCGGCGTAGTTCAGGAACAGCCGCGCGTAGGCTTCGACGACGCCGGCCAGGTAGCCGGGATCGATATGCTGCTCGGCAGCGACACCCCGCCGACGTATCCGCTGTAGCAAGATGTCCACGGGCGCCTGCAGGTAGACGACCAGACGAGGTGCCGCGACCTCCAGCTCCAGTTCGTTGTATATGCGCTGGTATAGACGAAACTCGTCGTCGTCGAGATTGAGGCGCGCAAACAGCGGATCCTTGTCCAGCAGAAAGTCCGCCACGCGCAGCGGCGCGAACATGTCGGCCTGTCTGAGCTCAGCGAGCTTGCGGGCGCGCTCGAAGAGAAACGACAGCTGGGTCGCCAAAGCAAACTGCCGAGGCGCCCGATAGAAGCGCTCGAGAAACGGGTTCTGCTCCGGCTCCTCGAGCACCAGCGCACCTCCGAAGGAGTGCGCAATCCGTCGCGCGAGGCTGGTCTTGCCCACGCCGATCGGACCCTCTATGGCGATATAGCCCTGCGCTGTAGAGCGTGTCGTGCCGGTACCCAAGACTGCGCCCACCGCTCCTCCGTCGCGTACGCCGCAGTGAGATCCCGCAAGGGGGGTCGCGGCACTCAGTATCATTGCATCGTCGCTGTGGCGCAACCGACGCCAGGCCGCGCGGCGCGACGCCGACGTTCCCGTGACCGGCGGATTCCGCTACCATTCGCACCCAGGGCGCGGCGTCGCACCGGCGCGCAACAGCCAATTCACGCAGAGCGACATCATGAAGTTCCTCTTCGATTTTTTTCCCCTCATCCTGTTCTTCGCCGCGTACAAGATTTACGGCATCTTCGTCGCGACGGCGGTGGCCATCGTGGCATCGGTAGCGCAGGTCGGCTGGGTCTGGCTGCAGCGGCGGCGCTTCGAGACCACGCACCTCGTCACCCTGGCCGTCATCGTGGTGTTCGGCGGTTTGACGCTGCTGCTGCGCGACGACGTCTTCATCAAATGGAAGCCCACCATCGTCAACTGGCTGTTCGCCGTCATCATGCTGGCGACCCAGCTCGTCGGCCGCAGGACCGCCATCGAGCATCTGCTCGGGACACAGATTCGCCTGCCCGCTCACATATGGCGAAACATGAACGTGAGCTGGGTGATCTTCTTTATCGCGGCGGGGGTGCTTAACCTTTATGTGGCGTTCTACTACGGCACCGATCTCGATGAGAAGACGCGCACCGACATCTGGGTCAACTTCAAGGTCTTCGGGCTCATGGGTCTGACGCTCGCGTTCACGATTGCGCAGATGGCTCTGGTGTCCCGCCACATCAAGGTCAACGAGCAGGAGGGCGGATCGTAATGCTCTACGCCATCACCGGCCGGGACGTCGAAGCCAGCCTCGAACGCCGCAAGGAGGCTCGCCCACAACACCTGGCGCGACTGCAGGCGCTGCGCGACGAAGGCCGACTGCTCCTGGCCGGCCCCTTCCCGGCGATCGACGCCGACGACCCCGGTCCCGCCGGCTTCAGCGGCAGCCTCATCGTGGCCGAGTTCGAGTCTGTCGACGCCGCGCGCGCATGGGCCGACGCCGACCCGTACGTCGCTGCCGGCGTCTACGCCGAAGTCGAGGTGAGGCCTTTCAAGAAAGTGCTGCCCTGAGCGCGGCGCGCGGCACGGCCCGCGGATGTCAGGAGGCGGCGCGCTCACCCCCGGCGGCGAGCTGGCGCAACACGTAGTGCAGAATGCCGCCGTGGCGATAGTATTCCCACTCCTTCGGTGTGTCGATGCGGACGACGGCTTCGAAGTTCCGCTGATCGCCGCCCTCGCCGGTGACCACCACGCGCACGCGCTCGGCGCCCACCTCCAGCCCCTCAACGGTGAAGCGCTCGCTGCCGTCGAGCCCCAGACTCTTGCGCGACGCACCCGCGGGGAACTCGAGCGGCAGTATGCCCATACCGATGAGATTGGAGCGATGGATGCGCTCGAAGCTCTCGACGATGACGGCCTGCACCCCGAGCAGACGCGGACCCTTCGCCGCCCAGTCGCGTGAGGAGCCCGAGCCGTATTCCTTGCCGCCGATGACGATCAGCGGCGTGCCTTCGGCCTGATACCGCACGGCCGCGTCGAAGATGCTCATCTGCTCGCCGGACGGTTGATGCCGCGTCCAGCCGCCCTCGGTGCCCGGCGCCAGCTCATTGCGCAGACGCACGTTGGCGAAAGTTCCCCGCATCAACACTTCGTGATTGCCGCGTCGCGACCCGTAGGAGTTGAAATCCCTCGGCGCCACGCCGTGCTCTATCAGATACTGACCCGCGGGAGAATCCGGGCGGATCCCACCCGCCGGTGAGATGTGATCAGTGGTTATGCTGTCGCCCAGCATCACCAGCACGCGTGCCCCGTCGATCGAGGCCAGCCCCAGCGGCTGGCGGGACATGCCCAGGAAGAACGGCGGTTTGCGAATGTACGTCGACGCCTCCGACCAGTCGTAGAGGCCGGACTCGGGCGTCTCGATGCCCGCCCACAACGCATCGCCCTTGAACACATCGGCGTACTTGGTCTTGAACATCTCACTGGTAAGCGACCCCTGCTTCGCTGCGGCAATCTCGGCCTGAGAAGGCCACAGCTCCTTCAGGTAGACATCGTTGCCGTTGCCGTCGACGCCGATCGGATCATGACGGAAATCGATCTTCATGGTCCCCGCCAGCGCGTAGGCGACCACCAGCGGCGGCGAGGCGAGGAAGTTCATGCGCACGTCGCCGTGGATGCGTCCTTCGAAATTGCGGTTGCCGGAGAGCACCGAGCAGACGATCAAATCTCCCTCGCGAATGGCGTCGGCAACAGCCTCCGGCAGCGGCCCCGCATTGCCGATGCAGGTGGTGCACCCATAGCCTACGACACTGAACCCAAGCTTTTCGAGGAAGGGCAACAGCTCCGCGGCGCGCAGATACTCGGCCACCACCTGAGAGCCCGGCGCCAGCGACGTCTTCACCCAGGGCTTGACCGCCAGCCCCTTCTCGACCGCCCGCCGTGCCAGCAGACCGGCCCCCAGAATGACGTCGGGATTGGAGGTGTTGGTGCAGCTGGTGATGGCGGCGATGACGACGTGACCATCCGCGAGATCGAAACGCTGGTCGCGATACGTGACGCTCTGGGCGTCTCCCCCGGATCCGCGTTCCGCGCGCATGGCGCCGAGCGCCTGCGTGATGTCGTGCTTCGCCGCACGCAGCGCGATGCGATCCTGGGGCCGCCGCGGGCCGGCGATACTCGACTCGACCTCGGCCAGGTCGAGGGTGATGACGTCGCTGTAGGCCGCCACCGGCGCGCCCGCTTCGCGGAACATCCCCTGGCGGCGCGCGTAGGCCTCGACCAGCCGGATGCTGTCCTCGGAACGACCGGTGAGACGAAGGTAGTCGAGGGTGCCGGCATCGATCGGGAACATGCCGCAGGTGGCGCCATACTCAGGGGCCATGTTGGCGATGGTGGCCTGATCCGCGAGCGAGAGGTGATCGAGGCCGTCCCCGAAGAACTCGACGAATTTGCCCACCACACCTTTCTCGCGCAATCGCTGCACCACGGTCAGCACGAGGTCCGTCGCCGTGGCGCCCTCGGGCAGCTCTCCGTCGAGTCGAAAACCCACCACCGGCGGAATCAGCATCGAGATCGGTTGGCCGAGCATCGCCGCCTCGGCCTCGATACCGCCGACACCCCAGCCGAGCACGCCGACGCCGTTGATCATGGTGGTGTGCGAGTCCGTGCCCACCACCGTATCCGGATACGCGCGCCACAGGCCATCGCGACGAACGGCGCACACCACCTGGGCCAGGTACTCCAGATTGACCTGGTGCACGATGCCCGTGGAGGGCGGGACGACCCGGAAATTCTCGAAGGCCTTCTGCCCCCAGCGCAGAAACGTGTAGCGCTCGCGGTTACGCTCGTACTCGATGCGGGCATTGAGGTCGATGGCCTGCGGCGTACCGAAATGATCCACCGAGACGGAATGGTCGATGACGAGGTCGGCGGGCGACAAAGGGTTGATCGCCGCCGGATTGCCGCCGAGGGCCTCCATGGCATCGCGCATGGCGGCCAGATCGACCACCGCCGGAACGCCCGTGAAGTCCTGCATCAACACGCGCGCCGGGGTAAAGGCGATCTCCGTTGCGGACGCAGTACGGGCGTCCCACGACGCCAGGGCGGCGATGTCGTCCGGGGTCACGTCGTCGCCGTCCTCGTGCCGGAGCAGATTCTCGAGAAGCACCTTCAGCGAGTATGGCAGGCGCGAGACGGCGAAACGCTCTTCGAGCGCCTCCAGAGCGTATATCTCGAACTGCCTGCCGCCAACGTCGAGCGTGGCGCGCGCATCAAAACTGTTCTTCATAGGAGAATCTCTTTGTGCGATGTAGGAGCGGGAACGGGCGCAATTCTACCGCAGATACATCGCCGACACGACGCGAGAGAGCCGCCCGGCTCCCTAGCGCCGGCTGTGGCGGCGGACGCCACCCTGGCGCCGCCTTGCTCCGCTGCGCGGCACGGTGGACAATCACGATCATGACGTGCATGACCACGCACCCATGACCACCATCAGCGGGCAGCGCACCCTCGGTGGACTGCTCGCGTATCGCGCACAAACGGCGGCGGCGCGCCCCTTCCTTCTCTTCGACGATCTCGAGGGCACGGTTGTCCGCTACACCTATGAGACGTTCGACGCCCTGGTCAATCGCACTGCCAATGCGCTGCTCGCGTGCGGCGTCGAGCGCGGCGACGTCGTCAACGCACACCTGCCGAACTGCGTTGAGTTTCTCGCACTTTGGTTCGGGGCGGCCCGAATCGGTGCGGCGCTCATGCCGACCAACGTCGCGGCGTCGCCCCGGGAGCTCGAGTTCCTGATCACCCACTCGGAGAGCCGGCTGATCTTCACCGACCCCGAGCGTCTTGCCGTCGCCGAGGCCGTCGCACAGCGCTGCGGCGACGGCGTCGACATCGTGCTGTGTCGTGCACCGACGACGCACTCCGCACCGTATCGACACTTCGCGACGCTGGTCGATGCTCAGTCCGTTGAACGACCCGACTGCGACGTGTCCGCGCTCGACGAGGCGGGTATCCTCTACACCTCGGGCACCACGTCGCAGCCGAAAGGCGTGCTCGTAACCCACGCCAACTACATCTACGCGGGGGAGACGGTCGCCAGAACGCTTCGACTCGGCCCCGAGGACCGGCACATGGTGGTGATGCCGCTGTTTCACGGCAACGCTCAGTATTATTCGGTGATGAGCGCCCTCGTCGTCGGGGCCAGCGTCGCACTGATGGGCCGGTTCAGCGCAAGCCGCTACTTTGCAAAATGCATCGAGCACGACTGCACGGTCGCGAGCCTGTTCGCAGCACCCATTCGCATGTTGCTCGCGCAAACGCCCGAAGCCGCCCACCGTGACAACCGCCTGCGCGTGGTGATCTATGCGCAGAACGTCACCCCGGCGCAGCTCGACGAATGGCAGCATCGTTTCGGCGCACCGCTGCTGCAGCTGTGGGGCATGACGGAGACCATGGGACCGCCGCTGATGAATCCCCTCGACTACGAGCGGCGCAATATGTCGATGGGGCTTCCAACCTTAGGCTACGAAGTGCAGCTCGTGGACGGCGAGGGACGGCCCGTGCCCGCGGGTGACGTCGGCGAGATCTCGGTACGCGGCGTGCCGGGGCTCAGCCTGATGAAGGGCTATCACAAGAATCCGGGCGCTACCGGGCAGACGCTACGGGAAGGCTGGCTGCGATCCGGCGACAACGCGCGCCAGGACGATGACGGCTACTTTTACTTCGTCGATCGCGCCAAGGACATGATCAAACGCGCCGGGGAGAACGTCGCTGCGAGTGAAGTGGAGGCCGTCGTTGCGCAGCACCCCGACGTCTTCGACTGCGCCGTGATCGGTGTGCCCGACGAGATCCGCGACGAAAAGATCCAAGCGTACGTCGTGGCGCGGCCCGGCGCATCGGTCGATGCACAAGCGATCATCGCCTGGTGCCGCGAGCGGCTGGCTGCGTTTCGAGTACCGGAGATCGTCACGTTTCGCGACGAGCTGCCGCGCACGTCCGTCGGCAAGGTTCAGAAGCACGTGCTGCGCCGGCAGTCCGAGGAGCAGACACGGTGAGCCGCGGATGCATCTCAGCCGATGAGCTCGAGGAACGCGCCCTCGTCGAGCATGGTGACGCCGAGCGCCTCCGCCCGCGCCGCCTTGGATCCCGGATCGACGCCGACGACGACATAGTCAGTTTTCGCCGACACGCTTGAACTCACCTTGGCGCCGAGCGCCTCCAGCCGTTGTTTGGCCTCCTCCCGGGTCATGGCGTCCAGCGCGCCGGTGAGCACGAAGCGTTTTCCGGCCAACGCGCCGGTCGCGCGCCCGGCGCGGCGTCCCCCGGTTGGCCATGTGACGCCTGCCGCACGCAGCTTGACGATGACGTCCCGGTTGTGCGGCTGCTCGAAGAAAGCGCTGATGCTCTCCGCCACCACCGGCCCGACGTCAGAGACATTCATCAACGTCTCCGCAGTGGCCGTCATGAGCGCATCGAGATCGCCGAACTCATCGGCCAGGGCCTGCGCGGTGGCTTCGCCCACCTGGTTGATACCGAGCGAGAAGAGAAAGCGGGCAAGCGTAGTGCGCCGGCTGGCCGCGATCGCCGAGACGATGTTGTGCGCCGACTTCGCGCCCATGCGCTCGAGGTCCTCGAGCTGCTCCGTCGTGAGCGCGTACAAATCGGCGACATCGCGCACCAGGGCGCTTTCGACCAGCTGGTCCACGAGTTTGTCGCCCAGTCCCTCGATATCCATGGCACGGCGTGACGCGAAGTGCTTGATGCTCTGCTTGCGCTGCGCGCTGCAGTACAACCCGCCGCTGCAGCGGGCGATGATCCCTTCGCCTTCGTAGACGATGTGCGAGCCGCACACGGGACAGTGCGTGGGAAAACGATAGCTGCGCGCGCCCCGCGGGCGCCGCTCGGCGACGACCGATACCACTTCCGGAATCACGTCCCCGGCGCGACGCACGACGACGGTGTCACCCACCCGCAGATCCAGACGCTCGATCTCCGCTCGATTGTGGAGCGTCGCGTTGGACACCGTGGCACCGCCGACGAAGACGGGCTCCAGCCGCGCCACCGGCGTGACCGCGCCCGTGCGACCGACCTGCACCTCGATGGCGCGTACCACCGTCATCTCCTCGGCGGCCGGGAACTTGTGCGCGAGCGCCCAGCGAGGTGCCCGGGCGATCTGCCCGAGCTGCATTTGCGCGGCGAGCGAGTTGACCTTGTACACGACGCCATCGATGTCATAGGGCAGCGTATCGCGCATTGCCTCGAGGCGGCGATATTCGTCGAGGCAGCCGGCCACCCCGACCACCACCCTACGTTCGGGGGACACCCGCAAGCCCCACTCTCGAAAACGTTCCAGCATTTCCGCCTGAGTGCCCGGCAGCTTGCCGTCGACGCGACCAAAGCCGTAATAAAACGCCTCGAGGGGCCGCTCCGCGGTCACGCGCGCATCGAGTTGGCGCAAACTGCCGGCCGCCGCATTGCGCGGGTTGACGTAGAGCTTCTCACCGGCTGCTCGCTGTGTCTCATTGAGCTTGCGAAACCCCTCGCGGGAGAGGATCACCTCGCCGCGCACCTCCAGTAGCGCCGGGTGTTTCGAGCCCCTGAGGCGCAGCGGCACCGTGCGCAGGGTGCGGGCGTTGGCGGTCACGTCCTCGCCGGTCATACCGTCGCCGCGCGTCGCCGCACGTACCATCACCCCGTTCTCGTACACGAGACTCACGGCCAGCCCGTCGAGCTTTGGCTCCGCGAGGTAGTCGACCTCCTCGACCCCGAGGCGTTCGCGGACGCGCCGATCGAAGTCCATCACCGCCTGCTCGTCGAAGGCGTTGCTGAGCGATAGCATCGGCACGTCGTGGCGCACCGCTGCGAACGCCTCCAGCGGCTCGGCGCCCACCCGCTGCGTGGGTGATTCCAGTGTGACCGTCGAGGGGTACTCGGCTTCCAGACGCTCGAGCTCGTGCAGCAGACGATCGTACTCGGCATCGGAGATAACCGGATGGTCGAGCACGTAGTACCGATAATTGTGATAGTCGATCTGCTCGCGCAGCTCGTCGAGCCGGCGGCGGACCTTAACGGGGACACGCGTCAAGCTCAGAACAACCGAATCGCCGCGTCGCTTCCCGGCACGATGCCCTTCGCTTCCATCTCTCGCGCCAGTCTGTCTACGTCTTCGAGGATCAGCTGGATACCTTTATCGGTCAGCGCGTGCTGCTTCTGATCCACGAGCTTGCCGTTAATGCGTTCGCAGATGCCCCTTGCCGCCGTTACCATCTCACCAAAAGCCCGAGCCGGCTTGATGGTGCACGGCATATTCATGAACATGGTGACGCCCTTGGTGGTAAACGAGTCCACGCGTGAAGGGTCGAACGACCCCGGTTTGTACAGGTTCGCCATGCTGAACACGTAGCGAAGCTTGCCGGCCACGCGCACGCGCTTATGGTAGATATTCATCTTGCCCAGCTGCATGTCGAACTCGCGCGCGCACTCGTCGATGTCCTTGCCCGTAAAGCCCTCCGGCGACTGCGCGACCACGTTGACGACGGCGATGACGTCAAAATCCCGGCAGAACTCCTGCAGATCCTTACCCTGCTCCTGTGCCTCCTCGAACGACATCGAGAACTTGAACCGGCGCTTGAGCGCCTCGGAGAGACGCAGCACGAGCAGTGAGAACTTGGTCAGCTCCGATTCGCTGATCGGTCCCTCCCGATCGACAAGCTGGACCGAGAGCGCGAGATCGGTGTAGCGCCCGCTCTCGGGCTCGCGCTCGAGATCGCGCCACATACCGGAGGTTTGACTCAGCCCGAAGATTCGATGCGGCTTGTCCAGCAGGTACTCGTTCTGTCGATAGACGCCGAGGGCGGTGTCCCTGCGCACCACCTTCTGTCCGGGCAGCCGCGCGACAAAGTCGATCTGCCGCTCCTCGATCGTCCTGTTGGAATGGGACTCGAAGTCGGGTTGGTCACGCGGGATCCGGCGAGGCCGCTGTGCTTCGGCGCGCACTTCGCCCTGTTCGTCGTCGGGCTCGGCCTCTTCCTGCTCGGCCGTGTCGACAACGACCTCGGCATCGGCGCTGAACTGGGGCTCGGCGGCGGGTGCGTTTTCGGCGTCGCTCTCCAGCGCGGCGAAGGGTGTCAACAGCGGCTCGCTCAGCACCTCCCCGCGAGAGCGGCGTCGCAGCGTCAAGCCCGACGGACGAGGCAGACGGTATTTGCGTTGGGAGACATAAAACACCACAGCCACCAGCAGCAGGCCGACGACCAGCAGGGCGGCGCGCAGCTCCATCACGGGGCGGCCATTTCAACAGCCTGTTCGACGTCGACCGACACAAGTCTCGATACGCCTGGCTCCGCCATGGTAACGCCGAGCAGTATGTCCGCGGCTTCCATCGTGATCTTGTTGTGGGTTACGAAAATGAGTTGTGTGCGGCCCGCCAGTGACCTCAGCGTCTGGCAGTAACGCTCTACGTTCGCGTCATCGAGAGGAGCATCGACCTCGTCGAGCAGACAGAATGGCGCCGGGTTGAGCTCAAAGAAGGCAAACAGCAGCGACACGGCGGTCAACGCCTTCTCGCCACCCGACAGCAGGTGAATCGTGCTGTTGCGCTTGCCGGGCGGCCGCGCCATCACACTCACTCCCGCGGTCAGCAGATCCTCTTCGCTCAGCTCCAGGTAAGCGCTGCCGCCGCCGAACAACTTGGGAAAATACGACTGAAAACCTTGGTTCAGTGCATCGAAAGTGGTTTTGAATCGGGATCGCGTCTCGCGGTCGATCTTGCGGATAACGTCCTCGAGCGTCGACAGGGCATCGGTGAGGTCGAGATGCTGCTTGTCGAGATACTCCTTGCGCTCCGTCTGCTCCTCGAACTCCTCGATCGCCACCAGATTGACGGGGCCGATACGCTCGATGCGCTGCGCGAGCTTTTCGACCTGCTCCGCCCAAGTGTCCACCGAGGCGTCCTCCGGCATTTGCTCCAGCAGCGCGCTCGTCTCGCAGCCGAGCTCCTGCACCTGGCCGTTGAGCGTCTCGAGCCGAACGGACAGCGCCTGCCGCTCGACGCGCATTTCCTCCACTGCCGCCCGGGCGCGCTCGACGTGCTGCTCGCGCTGCAGGCGCAGCTCATCGAGCTCGCGCAGCCGAGCGGTAAGGCCCGTCAGTGACTCCCGCGCCGCCGACAGGCGCTGCTCGACTTCGAGTCTGCTCTCGAGCAGCTCGTCGAGCTGCACCTGGAGCTGCCGCTCCGGCTCGGAGCCCGCGGCAAGCAGTGTCTCGAGCTCCGCACGGCGCGCAGTCATGTTCTCGAGCTGCGCGCTCAGCCGCGCTACACCCTCGCCAGCCGACTCCAGGACCGAACGCAGGCGCTGGTGTTCGAGCTCGGTCTGATGACGCTCGTCGCGCGCGGCGCCCGCCGCGGAGCGCGACTGCTCGAACTCTCGCCGCAGGCGGTCGCGCTCTTCGAGCAGGCGGTCGCGCTGCTGCTCGTAGCTGCCCATCTCCTCGACCGCGGTGCTCAGTCTCAGCCGAGCAGCATCGACCGCGCCCTGCTCGTTCCCAATCTGGGCGCGAATCTCGTCGAGGTCCTGCGACAGCTGTTGACGCCGCGCGAGCAGCTGCGTCTCGTGCGCTTCCTGATGGCCGAGTCGGTTGTGCAGCTCGGTGCGTCGTTGGAGCTCGCCCGCCAGCTGGCGGCCGGTAGTCGCCCGCTGCTCCTCGAGCGCCTGCAGCGACTCGCGGTGCGTCGCATTGCGCGCTCGCAGCGCCTCGATATCCTGCTCGAGCATCGCCTCCTCGACATCGAGCCGCTCGATCTCTTGAGCGCGCGACAGCAGCCCCGCCTTGGCGCTGGGCCGCCGCCCGAAACTGAGCCAGTTGGAGCCGACAATGGCGCCCGTTCGCGTCACGAAGCACTCTCCCGTGCTCAGCGTCGAGCGCAAGCCGAGCGCCTGGGCTACGTCTTCGACCGCGAATATGCCGCCCAGAAACGGACTCATGTCGACGCCGCCGGCATCGACGTAATCGATCAGGCGCGGAACCGGACCGTCAATGGGGTCGGCTGGCCGCGGCCCGCGCTGCACCACGTACAGTTCGGCGTCGGTCAGGGCGTCGGCGCGCTCGCCGACGCCATCCAGATCGTCAACGCACAACGCGGCGAGCTTGCCGCCGAGTATGCGGTCGACGGCCAGCTCCCAGCCGTCGCGCACGTGCACCTGCGCCGCGAGCCGCGGAAGCCCGTCGAGACCCCGCTCGCGGAGGAATGCGAGTGCCTGCTCGTCGTGCTCCCCCATCGCCGCGGCCTGGATCTCGCGCAGTGAGCTCAATCGCGTGCCGAGCTCCTGCTGACGCAACCGCCGCGCCTCGAGCTCCACGCCGGTCTGCTCGACCAGCCGCCGATGCTCGCGGATACGCTCGTCGGTACTGCTCGCCAGCTGCTCGCGCTCGATACAAACACGATCGTGCTCGGCCACCTCGGCGCGCAGCCCGGACAGCTTCATGCCCGCGAGCTCGTCATCGAGCTGCTGGGCGTCCTGCTCGATGCGCCTGCGCCTCTCCTCGGTCAGCTCGAGGTGCCGCTCGAGCTGATCGATACGTGAGCGCTCGATCTCTCTCTGCTGAGCGGGCGCGGCCGCATCCGCTCCGAATCGTTCCCATAGCGCCTGCCATTCCGTGTAGGCGCGCTCCGCGCGTTCCAGCGCAGCGTCCACCGTACCGGCGCGCTCGGCCGTCTCGCGCAATCGGGGCTCGGTGGCCGCGATGTCCGCCTCGGTCCGAGCAAGGCGCGCCCGCTCCGCGGCCAGCTGGTCGTCCACTGCGGCGAGCGCCTCGACGAGCTTGACGTTCTCTTGCTCGCGATCGGCACGGATCTCGTGCGCGTGTTCGATGCGCTGCTCGACACCGGCGATCTCGGCGCCGAGCCGATAGAGCTCGCCCTGGATCTGACTGACCGCTTCCTGGGAGGCAAGATGCTCGCCGCGCGCGCGCTCGATGTCGCTCTCGACGCTGCGCAGCGCAGCCACTTCCCGCTCTCGCTCGGTCTGCAAACGGGCCTGCCCCGAGTCGTGCTCGCGTACCTGCTCGGAGAGGGCCTGCCAGCGCAGGCTCAGCAGCTGCGCCTGCAGCAGGCGCTCGCGCTGCTTGAGCTCCTTGTAGCGCTGGGCGGCCTGCGACTGTCGCTTCAGTCGCCT
>JBFEOO010000083.1:0-15508 GCA_041550555.1 Arenicellales bacterium | reverse complement strand
GTCGAGCAGCGCGACGACCTGCGGCCGGTCGGCGTCCACGACCATGTTGTCCAGCCGGTAATCCCCATGGACGATGCAGGTGCGCTCGTCATCCGGAAGATGCGCCGCGAGCCACGCCATGAGCCGCTCCATCTCGGGCAACGCCGCCGTCTTCGACGACTCGTACTGCTGGCTCCAGCGCCGCAGCTGACGCGCGCAGTAGCCCCCTGCCCGGCCGAAATCCTCCAGGCCGAGGGCGCGGTAGTCGGCGCGGTGCAGCGCAGCCAGCACCCGCCCCATGTCCTCGTAGACCGCGGCGCGCTCCGCGGCGCTCAAGCCGGGCAGCGTGGGATCGCGGAACACGCGCCCCGCGGCGTGCGCCATGACGTAGAACGATGTACCGATCACGGCGGCATCGTCGCAGAACAGCAGCGCAGCGGGCACCGGCACCTCCGTCGCGCGCAAGGCGCGCAGGATCCGGTACTCGCGCTCGATCATGTGGGCGGTCGGCAGCAGCTCGCCCGGCGGCTTCTTGCGCAGCACGAGGCGTCGCCCGCCGCTCTCGAGGAGAAAGGTCGGATTGGACTGCCCCCCCTCGAACTGACGCACCGACAGGTCCCCGCCGAAGCCGTCGAGACGTTCTCCGAGGTAGGCCGCCAACCGCTGCTCGTCGAAGCGGTGCGCGGGGCGCACCGCCGTCATCTCGGCACTCACGTTCGACGTGTCTCTCGTGTCCGGGCTGCGCGGCCGAGCGCCGCGACAGGACATTGTGCCGACATCCGCCCGGCCTTGTGAAGCCGGGCCCGAGCCCGCTGGCCCGACGCCGGCCCGACGATGCACGACATCCTTGCAGGCGGTGAAGGCGCGCGCCTACCATCGTGGGCCATGACCGACCGCCGACGACGACGACCCGAGCAGCTGCGCAGCCACCGCTGGTATGGCGTCGACGATCTGCGCGCCTTCGGCCACCGCTCGCGCACCAAGCAGATGGGGTTCGACGACCGCGACTACGCCGGCAAACCGGTCATCGGCATCATCAACACGTGGAGCGACATCAATCCCTGCCACACGCACTTTCGGGAGCGCGCCGGCGACGTCAAGCGCGGCGTCTGGCAGGCAGGGGGGTTTGCAGTCGAGCTGCCCGCAATGTCGCTCTCGGAGCCCTTCGTCAAGCCCACCACCATGCTCTACCGCAACCTCCTGGCCATGGAGGCGGAGGAGCTGATGCGCTGTCATCCCCTCGACGGCGTCGTGCTGATGGGCGGCTGCGACAAGACGACGCCGGCGCTGCTGATGGCCGCGGCGAGCATGAACATCCCGGCGATCTACGTTCCTGCCGGCCCGATGCTGCGCGGCAACTGGCGCGGACAGACGCTGGGCAGCGGCAGCGACGCGTGGAAATACTGGGCCGAGCTACGCGCCGGCCGCATCGACGCGGCCACGTGGAAAGAGATCGAGAGCGGCATCGCCCGCTCCGCCGGCCACTGCATGACCATGGGCACGGCGTCGACGATGACGGCGCTCGCCGAAGCGCTGGGCATGACGCTGCCGGGCGCGTCGTCGATCCCGGCGGTGGATGCCAACCACCCGCGCATGGCGGCGGCGAGCGGCGCGCGCGTCGTCGAGATGGTCTGGCAAGACCTCCGCCCTTCGGAGATTCTGACGCGCGACGCCTTCATGAACGCGGTGACCGTCGACATGGCCCTCGGCGGCTCCACCAACGCCATCGTGCATCTCGTGGCCATGGCGCGCCGCGCCGGCGTAGCGCTGGGCCTCACGGATTTCGACGAGGTATCGAGACGGGTGCCGGTCATCGCCAACATCCGCCCCTCCGGGAGCTACCTCATGGAGGACTTCTACTACGCGGGCGGACTGCGCGGGCTGATGAGCCGCCTGCGTGAACAGCTGCAGCTCGATTGTGCCAATGTCGCCGGTGGCACGCTGGCGACAGCGATTGCCGACGCGCATGTCTACGACGCGGACGTGATCCGTCCGCTTGACCATCCCGTCTATGGCGAGGGCGCCACCGCCGTGTTGCGAGGCAACCTTGCGCCGAACGGCTGCGTCATCAAGCCCGCCGCCTGCGAGGCGCGACTGCTGCAGCACGAAGGGCCAGCGCTGGTCTTCGCCAGCTACGACGACATGGCGGCGCGCATCGACGACCCGGGCCTCGACGTCACAGCGGATTCGATACTGGTGCTCAAGAACGCAGGGCCGGTCGGCGGTCCTGGAATGCCCGAATGGGGACAGCTGCCGATACCGCGCAAGCTGCTCGAGCAGGGCGTGCGGGACATGGTGCGCATCTCCGATGCGCGCATGAGCGGAACGAGCTACGGCGCCTGCGTTCTGCACGTCGCCCCCGAGTCCGCCGTCGGCGGCCCACTGGCGTTGGTGGAGAACGGCGACCTGATCGCGCTCGACGTCCCCGCGCGACGCATCGAGCTGAAGGTGTCCGCGCCGGAGCTCGACGCACGCCGCCGCCGCTGGCGACCGCCCCCGCCGCGTTACGAGCGCGGCTTCGGTGCGCTGCACGCCCGTCACGTGCTGCAGGCCGACGAAGGCTGCGACTTCGACTTTCTGACCGGCACCGCGGCGATCCCGGAGCCGGACATCCACTGACATCGGATACCGTCGGGCGCGCCGCGGGCGGCGCTGCTCGGGCGCGGGGCCCGCTGCCCCGAGCCGCGCCATGCCATCACCAGACCCACCAGGCTGGGGGCGCGGGGCGTCACCGCCCTGCCCGGGCCGACGAAGGCGCTGCGCAGGCTCAGAACCCGTAGAGCGTCGCGGGGTTGTCGCAGAGAATCTTGCGCCGGGTTGCGGCATCGGGCGCCCAGTCGCTCAGCACATCGAGCAGCGCTTTCTCGTCGGGCCGAGACGTCTGCCCCGGATGCGGCCAGTTGGTCGCCCACAGCATGCGATCGGGGGCGGCGGCCGCCAACGACCGGGCCAGCACGCCGACGTCCTCGTAGCGCGGCGGCCCGACCTTGGAGGTCTCGTAGGGGGCCGACATTTTGACCCAGCAGCGACCCGCCTCGAGCAGGCGCAGGAGCGTCTGAAAGCCGGGATGCGTCGTGGCAACCGGCTCGAGAAACTTGCCATTGTGGTCGATCACCAGCTCGCACGGCAGTCGGCGCAGAACGCTCTCACGCTCGGCGAGGTCTCGCCCGTCCATCTGCAGCTGGACGTGCCAGCCGAACGGCTCCACGCGCGCCGCCATCTCCTCGAGGATGGCCCAGGGCAGCACACCCCCCTTCAGCATGAAAAAACGTATGCCGCGCACCCCGGCTCGCGTGTACGCATCCAGCTCCTGGTCGGTGACGCTCTGATCGACCACCACGACACCGCGAGCGCAGGCGCCGAACTCGCGCATGCTGTCCAGCGTGCAGCGGTTGTCCTTGCCGTAGGCGGAAGGCTGCACCACCACCACGCGTTCGGTGCCGAGCCGATCCATCACCGAGCGCCGGTACTCCTCCACCGTCGCAAGGGGCGGCGGCAGCGGACACGTAGGCGCCAAGGGGTACTGTGCGCGCGGCCCGTACACATGCATGTGGGTATCCGTCATTTCCTTCAGCGCGATGGATTGCATGAGCGTCTCCGACTAGTCAGGTTGGCCGGCGGCAAGTCTGCAGCAGGCCGCGCCTCGCGTATCGGCACTGCCGCCGCCGCTGCCAGCAGCGGGGACACGACGCCGAGCCGGAGCGGGGCGCGGGCACGATGGAATCACGTCCGTTTTGCTGGCAGACGTCGCAACAATGGCAAAACATGGGCTCGCATCCGCTTCGCCAACGAGAGGCGACGCTGTCCGTCTGTGTTCGGGTCTGCGCCGGGGTTGAAGCCCGTCTCGCGGCAGCAGGGGGGCGCCGGTGCACGCCCGTGCCGAGCTCTACGAAGACCCCCCTCGGTACTTCGCCGCCAGGGCCTCCGCCTGCCGCGCCAGCAGGGCGATGTCGCTGCCGACCGCTACGAACCGGAACCCCTCTTCGATGAAGCGGCGCACGTCTGCCTCCACCGCCGTCAGAATACCAGCAGGCTTGCCGGCGTCGCGGCAGCGCCGCATACCCTCGCTGATGGCGGCCTGCACCTCGGGGTGATTGGGCTGTCCCAGATAGCCGAGCGATGCAGCCAGATCGGACGGTCCGAAGAACAGTCCGTCGACGCCGTCCCTCGCCGCGATGCCTTCGATGTTGTCGAGCCCGGTGCGCGTCTCGATCTGTAGCAGCACACAGGTCTCACCGGCCGCCTGCGCGTGATAGTCCGCGACCCGGCCATAGCGGTTGGCGCGATGGCAGGTCGCCACCCCTCGTATGCCCGCGGGCGGGTAGCGGCAGGCAGCGACAGCGCGCTCGGCTTCCTCCACCGTCTGCACGTAGGGAATCAGCAGCGACTGTGCGCCGATGTCCAGCATGCGTTTGATCTGTACCGCGTCGTTCCAGCCAACGCGCACGACCGCCGACGTGCGCGCGCCATTCATGGCTTGCAGCTGCAGCAGCACCGACGGCACCTCGTTCGGGGCGTGCTCGGTGTCGATCAGAATCCAGTCGAAGCCGGCTCCGCCCAGCACCTCCGCCGATAGCGCCGTGCACAGCTGCGACCACAGACCAATCTGCAGTCGCCCTTCGGCGAGCGCGTGTTTGAACTCGTTGCGGGGAATGTCCATGGTGACTGCTGTCCTCCTCGATGACTCGGAACGCTCCGCCAGCGCAAACCGCACGTCGGCGTCATGGGTCGGGGCAGCAAAATTGTATGATGAATTTTCTCTTCAAGCTCGTCCCCGGCGAGCGGCTACCCACCGCGCAGCCGATGATCGCGACCTTCGGGGTCAGCCGCACCGTCGTGCGGGAGGCGATCGCGGGGTCGCGCGCCTATGGGCGCCGCGTAGCCGGCGAGCACCGTGCTATCGGCGATGCCATCGATCGCGGCGGCGCCGAGGCAGCGTGCCGCGCCATGCGCGCGCATCTGACCAGGGCACGCGATCGCTCTCGCAAGCGGGACGATCAGCCGGGCGACTGAGAGCGATCTCAGCGGAGATCGCGGAGGTCTTCGATCACCTTGCCGTCGTTCGGCAGCGTACCGGGGACGACCAGCTCGACCTCGCCGCGCAGTCCGCAGATCTCGCGAATGCTGGCGACGATGGCCGCACGCAGCCCCTCCCCGGCCGGCTCATCGAGCTCGCAATGCAGCGTCATGGTATCGGCGCCATCGCGACGGTCGATCACCAGCCGCGCTCGCTTGATCTCCGAATGGCGCCGCACCACCGACGCCACCTGGCTCGGGTGGACGAACATGCCCCGCACCTTGGCGGTCTGATCGGCCCGCCCGAGCCAGCCTTTGATGCGCATGTTGGTCCGGCCGCACGGGCTCTCCCCGGAGAGCACCGCCGATAGATCGCCGGTGGCGAAGCGAATGAGCGGATAGTCCGGATTCAGCGTGGTCACTACCACTTCGCCGACGTCGCCAGGGGGCACCGGCTCGCCCGTTCCCGGCCGCACGATCTCGAGGATGATCCCTTCGTCCACGATCATGCCCTGACGGGCTTCGGACTCGTAGGCAATGAGCCCGAGGTCCGCGGTAGCGTAGCACTGCAGGGTCCGTACCCCGCGATCGGTGAACGCGTCACGCAGCGTCTCGGGGAGCGCTTCCCCGGAGACGAGCGCCCGCGTCACACTGCTTACGTCGGCGCCGGTCTCGACGGCCTTGTCGAGCAATATCCGCAGGAAGGACGGTGTTCCCACGTAGGCATGCGGGCGCAGGGTAACCATCGCCTGCAGCTGAGCTTCGGTCTGCCCCACGCCTGCGGGGAACACCGCACAGCCGATGGCTTGAGCCCCACTCTCGAGCATCGCCCCGGCGGGCGTCAGGTGATAGGAGAAGCTGTTGTGAACGAGCTGCCCGCGGCGCAGGCCCGCGGCGTGCAATGCGCGCGCCATCCGCCAGTAGTCGCTGCGCCGTGCCTCGGGCTCGAATATTGGTCCCGGTGACGCGAACACCCGAGCCAGCTCCCCGAGCGGCGTCGCCGTCAATCCGCCGAACGGGGGCTGCCGGGCTTGCAGGGTCACCAGATCCGACTTTCGGACCAGGGGCAGCCGCGCGAGGCCGGTGCGGTCGGTGATCGAGTCCGGCTCGACGTCCGTCAGCGTACGCGCGAACCCGGGCGCGTTGCTGCGGGCGTTGGCAAGCTGCCGCGGCAGCGCCTCGAACAGCGCCCGTTCGCGCTCGGCCGGCTCGCGTACCTCGAGATCGTCGAAGTGCTCGCCCACGATCGCCTCAGGCGAGCCAGCGCTTGCGCCGGCGATAGTGCTTGACGTCGCGAAAGCTCTTACGGTGCTCACCGCTGACGCCGAGGTAGAATTCTTTGACATCTTCGTTCTGCAGCAGCGTGGTGGCATCGCCGTCCATGACCACGCGTCCATTCTCGAGGATATAACCGTAGTGCGAGTAGCGCAGTGCCATGTTCGTGTTCTGCTCGGCGAGCAGGTACGTCACCTGCTCCTTTTCGTTGAGCTGCCTGACGATCTCAAAGATCTCCTCGACCAGCTGAGGCGCGAGTCCCATCGAAGGCTCGTCGAGCAGGATCACCGAGGGTTTGGCCATCAACGCCCTGCCCAATGCCGTCATCTGCTGCTCACCGCCGGAGATATACCCCGCCTGGCTCGTGCGACGCTCTTTGAGCCGTGGGAAATAGGCATACACCATCTCGAGATCCTGCGCGATCCGGGCGCGCCCGTCGCGGCGCGTATAGGCGCCCGTCAGCAGATTCTCCTCGACGGTGAGGTGCTCGAAGCAACGACGTCCTTCCATCACCTGTGTTACGCCGCGTCGCACCAGCTCCGTCGGTGAGAGCCTGTCGACACGCTCGCCGCGCACCTCGATACCGCCCTTGGTGACCTCGCCGCGCTCGGAGCGCAGCAGGTTGGAGATGGCCTTGAGCGTCGTGGTCTTACCGGCACCGTTGGCGCCGAGCAGCGCGACGATACCCCGCTCGGGCACGTTCAACGAGACACCCTTCAACACCAGGATGACGTGATCGTAGATCACCTCGATATTCTTGACGGCGAGCAGGGGTGCGTCCCTGCTCGCCGTCGTGGCATCGTCGCGCTCGCGCATCGGACCCGCTGAGCGGTATCAGCCGCGCCGAGCGGTATCAGCCGCAGTCGCGCAGCGTGATGTTGTTCTCCTGCGCGTACTTCATCGCCTCCTCCTCGATCACCGGCCGCACGATGTCGGTCAGCGCCGGCACGAAGTCCACGATGATGTTCCACTGCTTGCCGTCCCACTGCTGGATCTTGATGCCGGGGTTGAGGCCCTCGTGGTTCGCACAGGTCACCTTGACCGGCACCAGGAGACCCGTCATACCGAGCTCTTCGATGCGCGCCGGCGTGACGTCGAGGTTCTCCAGGCCCCAGCGGATCTCCTCGCCGGTCAGCACGCGATTGCCGTACTTGGCCTGAGCGACGCGCATCGCCTCCACGACGTAGGCGGCGTTGGTCAGCGCCCGGTTGTAGAGCACCTCGCCGACCTTTTCGAGATTGTTCGCCTTACCGGTGTCGTAGACGTATTTCTTGAGGTCGTCGTAGATCCTGTAGCCCTTGCCGGTGCCCGTCATGGTGGCGGACTTGTAGCCGATCGCGCCGTCACCGGCCGGCAGCACGTCCGGCTCGGCGCCGGACCACCAGTTGCCGATGAAGCGGTCCATGGGATAGCGGATCGATGCGGCTTCCTTGATGGCGGTGGCGTTCATCGCGCCCCAGCCCCACATGATCGCGTAATCGGGGTTGGACTTGCGGATCTGAAGCCAGATCGACTTCTGCTCGGTCATCGACGCCGGCGGCACCGGATACTTGTCGTAGGTGAAGCCGTACTTCTCCGACATGATGTCCAGAAACGGCAGAGGCTCCTTGCCGTAGGGGTGGTCGAGATAGATATAGGCGAAGTTCTTGCCCTTGAGATTGCCCATGCCGCCCATCTCCGAGCCGATGTAGCTGATCACGGACGTTGCCTGGCTCCAGTAGGTGGCCGGGAAATTGAAGATGTACGGAAACACGCGGCCGTCGGCGGCGGACGTGCGCCCGTAGCCCATCGAAAGCACCGGGATCTTGTCAGCGGTCGCCTTCTCGATGATGGCGTAGGTGATGCCGGTCGAGAACGGGTTGAAGATGCTCGGCGCGGTGGCCTTGGTGCGGTCGTAGCACTCCACGCCGCGGTCCGTCTTGTAGCCGGTCTCGCACTCCTCGATGCCGATCTTGACGCCGTTGACGCCGCCGTCACGCTCGTTGATGAGCGTCCAGTAATCGACGAGACCCGCCGCGACCGGTATGCCGCCCGGCGCGTAGGGCCCGGTCCGGTACACCAGGTTGGCTATCATCTGCACGTCTTGAGCCTGCGCCACCGGCACCGTCGCGCCCAGCGCGACGGCGATCCCGCAGGCACCCACGGCACCCTTCAATCGCCTGTTCATCTCTACTCCTCCTCACAGGTTGAATGTCCGCAAGCGGACGACAAACGCCTGGCTCGTCGAACCGGGCCCGCGTCCGGTCGCGGCACCGAAGCCGTCAGTACGGAAACGGCCATAGTCTCAGCTTCTCCTTGGCAATCTGCCACAACCTCGCCAGGCCGTGCGGCTCGACGATCAGAAAGAACACGATCAGCGCGCCAAACACCATGAACTCGATGTGACTCACGAGCTCTGTCGAAATCGCGACTCCGAACCAGCCCGGAAGACTGTTCAGAAAAATCGGCAGCAGGAAGATAAAGGCCGCGCCGAGAAACGATCCGAGTACACTTCCCAGTCCACCGATGATAATCATAAACAGCACCGAGAACGACCGATTGATGTCGAACGCCGTCGGCTCCACGGTGTTGATGTAGCAAAAGGCCCAGAGCGCGCCGGCGATGCCGCAGTAGAACGAGCTTATGGCGAACGCCGTGAGCTTCGACCACAACGGGCGTATACCGATGATCTCGGCGGCGATGTCCATGTCACGTATCGCCATCCAGCAACGCCCGGTATTGCTGCGCACGAGGTTCTTCGCCAGCAGAGCCAGAGCTATGGTCACCAGCACGACGAAGACGTAGCGCGTGCTCGCGGCGGACTCCGCACCGGTCACGAGAAAGCCGAACACCTCGCGCGGCGGCGCTGTCGGAACCCCGGAGATGCTGTAGTTGACGAACCACGGCACGCGGGTGAACAGCCACAGCAGAAAGAACTGTGCCGCAAGGGTGGTCACGGCCAGATAGAACCCTTTTATGCGCAGGCTCGGTACCCCGAAGACGAGGCCTACCGCAGCGGCGCACAGGCCGGCCAGCGCGAAGACGATGATCAGGTTGAGCTCGGGGAAGCTCGTTGCGATCTTGTAGGCCAAGTATGCACCGCAGGCCATGAAACCGCCGGTGCCGAGCGATAGCTGACCGGCGTAGCCTGTGAGTATGTTGAGCCCGATGGCGGCGATGGCCAGCGTCAGCACCGGCACCAGAATGGACCCGAGCCAGTAGTCAGTGGCAATCAGCGGCACGACAACGACGGCGAACACCACCATGGCGATCACGAATCCGCGATCGAGGGCATGCGGGAATATCGCCTGATCCGCCTGGTAGCTGGTCTTGAACTCGCCCGCTTCGCGATAGAACATCTCGTTCAGACCCGTTCGATAATGCGTTCGCCGAACAGCCCCTGGGGCCTGAAGAACAGAAACACCAGCGCCAGCACGTAGGCGAACCACTCCTCGATCGCTCCGCCTACAATCGGACCCCAGTAGATCTCTGCGATTTTCTCCCCGGCGCCGACGATGAGACCGCCGACAATGGCGCCCGGCACCGACGTGAAACCGCCCAGTATCAGCACCGGCAACGCCTTCAGCGCCACGATCGAGAGGCTGAACTGTACGCCGAGCCTGGCCCCCCACATGATCCCGGCGACCAGCGCCACGAACCCCGCCACCGACCAAACGATGATCCAGATGTGCTGCAGCGGTATGCCTACGGTCAGCGCCGCCTGATGGTCGTCGGCGACAGCGCGCAGAGCGCGCCCCACGCGGGTTACTTGGAAGAACAGCGCCAGCACGAGCACCAAGACCACCGCGATGGCCGTTGCAACGACGTCGCTTTGCTGGATCATCACCTCACCGACGAACCAGACGTCCTGAGGAATGCCGACGTCAAGCTTGCGCACGTCGCCGCCCCAGAGCAGCTCGCCGAATCCCTCGAGAAAGAACGCGATACCGATCGTGGCCATGAACAAGATGATGTGCGGCTGATTGACCAGTGGCCGCAGCACCAAGCGCTCGACCGCGAACGACAGCGCCACCATGATCAGCACCGTCAACGGCAGCGCAAGCCAAATGGATACTCCCAGGTCGAGCAGGCCGACGAAATTCAAGGCCGCGAACAGCACCATGATGCCCTGGGCAAAGTTGAACACGCCGGACGCCTTGAAGATCAGCACGAAACCGAGCGCGACCAGCGAATACATCACTCCCGACATCAGCCCGCCGATGAGCACCTCGACGAAGAATGCGGGCGCCTGCCAGATCTCGATGAACGGCTGGACGAAAACACTGTGCAGAGTCTCCATGAGCAATTCGTTCTTTTCGTCGACTCAGGATCCGACCTTCATCCGTGCACGACTCCGAGATAAGCGTCGATGACCCTCTGGTCGCGCCTCACCTCATCGGGAGTTCCGTCGGCGATCTTGCGGCCGTAGTCGAGGACGACCACCCTATCCGAGATATCCATGACCACTCCCATGTCGTGCTCGATGAGCGCGATCGTCGTGCCGAACTCCTCGTTGACGTCGAGAATGAAGCGGCACATGTCTTCCTTCTCTTCGACATTCATGCCCGCCATAGGCTCGTCGAGCAGCAGCAGATCGGGTTCTGCGGCGAGCGCCCGGCCGAGTTCGACGCGTTTCTGCAGCCCATAGGGCAAACGCCCGACCGCCACCTTGCGTATGGACTGGATCTCCAGAAAATCGATGACGTGCTCGACGAATTCGCGGTTGCGCATCTCCTCGCTCCGCGAGCGCCCCAGGTACAAGGCATCGAGCAGGAAGTTCGAGCGGATCTTGTGCACGCGCCCCGTCATGATGTTGTCGAGCGTCGACATGCCGCGGAACAGCGCGATGTTCTGAAACGTACGCGCAATGCCCTGCACCGCCGCCTCGTGCGGGCGCATCTGCGTGCGCGCCGCGCCTTTGTAGGTGATGGTGCCCGACTGCGGATGATAGAAGCCGTTGATCACATTGAGCATCGAGCTCTTGCCGGCCCCGTTCGGTCCGATGATGGCCCGGATCTCCCCGCGCCGCACGTCGAAACCGACGTTTTCCAGCGCAATGACGCCGCCGAACGAAAGACTGACACCGTCGCTCTCGAGCAGGATGCCGTCCCCCGTGGCGTCCATGCCGACCATGCCGGTCCCGCCTCAGCTCGCCTCGGCGAGCGCGGCCGCAGGTGCGACGCTGCGGATCTGCACATCCGCCCTGACAATCCCCGTTCGGCCGTCCTCGAAGGAGACGGCCGTCTCGATGTGCACGTGATCCTGGTCGGCATACAGCGCGTCGACCAGAGCCGCGTACTTCTCGGCGACGGTTCTCCGGCGCACCTTGCGCGTGCGGGTCAGCTCGCCGTCGTCGGCATCGAGCTCTTTGTGCAGGATAAGGAACCGGCGTATCTGCGAGGCGGCGAGCTGGGGGTCCGCTGCCAGATCCCGATTCACCTGCTCCACGCAGTGCTGAACCAGATCGTAGACCTCATCGCGCGCGGCCAGCTCTTGGTAGCTCGAAAAAACGACGTTGTTTCGCTCCGCCCAACTGCTCACCGCATCAAGGTCGATATTGATGAGCGCGACAACGGCGTCACGCCCATCGCCAAACGCCACCGCTTCCTTGATCTGGGGGAAGAACTTGAGCTTGTTCTCCAGGTACTTGGGCGCAAAGAGCGAGCCGTCGTCGAGCTTCCCGACATCCTTGGCGCGATCGATGATCTTCAGATGGCCATCTTCGTCGATATATCCCGCGTCACCGGTATGCACCCAACCGTCTTCCGTCTTGGTCTCCCGCGTGGCTTCGGGGTTCTTGTAGTAACACTGGAAAACGCCCGGGCTGCGGTAGAGAACCTCACCGCTGTCGGCAATCTTGAGCTCGACGTCGGGCGCGGGCGTGCCGACGGTGTCGGACTTCACCTCGCCGTCCGGCTGCATGGTGATGAACACCGCGGCCTCGGTCTGTCCATAGAGCTGCTTGACGTTGACGCCCAGCGAGCGGTAGAAATCGAAGATGTCCGGACCGATGGCTTCGCCCGCCGTGTAAGCGAGGCGGATGCGCGAGAACCCGAGCGCGTTCTTGAGCGGCGCGTAGACGAGCATCCGGCCGAGCGCGTAGCGCAGCCGTTCCGTCAACGTCACCGGCTTGCCCTCCAGTATGCGCGTACCCGAGCGACGCGCGACCTCCATGAAATAATGGAACATCCGGCGCTTGAGCGTGCCGGCGTCCTCCATGCGAATCATGACGGTGGTAAGCAGATTCTCGTAGATGCGCGGCGGCGCGAAGAAGTAGGTCGGGCCGATCTCGCGCAGATCGGCCAGCACCGTCGCGCTGCTTTCGGGGCAGCTCACGCAGAAGCCGGCTATGTACGACTGGCCGTAGGAGAAGATGTGGTCTCCTACCCAGGCCATGGGCAGGTACGCCAATGTCTCGTCGTCGGACTTCAGCGCATCGCGCTTGATGCCATTCGCCGCCGCGACCAATACGTTGGTGTGACTGAGGACGACGCCCTTGGGCCGGCCGGTGGTGCCCGAGGTGTACAGAATGATGGCGACATCCTCGCCTGCGCCTCGCGCAACCTCGCCGGCGAAGAACTCCGGGTGCGCCTGCTCGAACTCACGGCCCTGATTCTGGATCTCGGCGAAATCGTGCAGGTGGCCGCGCTCGTATCGGCGCAGTCCACGCGAGTCGTCGAAGATCATCTCCTCGAGGGTGGGCAGGCGGTCTCTGATCTCGAGCACCTTGTCGACCTGCTCCTGATCCTCCGCGACGACGAAGCGGGCCTCGGCGTGATCGAGCACGTAGAACATCTCTTCGGCGACCGCATCCTGGTAGCACGGCACGGGGATGCCGCCGAGGCTCTGTGCCGCCGCCATGGCCCAGTACAGACGCGGGCGGTTGTCGCCGATGATCGCCAGCTTGTCACCACGCCGGAATCCCCGAGCAGCGAGACCGCAGGCGAACGCCCGTACCTCGCGCTCGACGTCGCTCCAGGTCCAGGTCTGCCAAATTCCGAACGCCTTCTCACGCATCGCCGGCTTGTCCGCGAAGCGCTGCGCGCGATCGACCAGCAGCTTTGGAAACGTATCGAGATTCGACAAATCGGACATAGCGTCATGCAGCACCGAGGGGGCGCCGGGAGCTTCGTTAGTTATGGAGTAATCGAAACCCGAACCAGCCGCTTATGCTAGCGGTTTGCAGGCGGTCCAACAACCGCGCCGAGCGCGTGGGCAACGCGCGGCCCGTGGCCTACATAGCGCTCCGGATGCGCTCGTGGGCGGCTCTGATCGCCTCCATGTCGCCGGGCTGCGGACCCCAGTTCAACTTGAGCTCGTCACCCGAACGCCGAGGCAATACGTGGATGTGAAAATGAAGCACCGATTGCGCTGCGCCGGGGCCGTTCGCCTGCACCAAATTGACGCCGTCGGGATGCAGCGCTCGGGAGACCGCCGCGGCGACCTGCTTGGCCGTGCGAGCAGTGGCGGCGAGCGTCGCGTCGGGCATGCTCATCAAATCCTGCCAGTGCGCCTTCGGGATAGCCAGGGCGTGGCCTGTATTGGCCGGATTGATGTCCATGAACGCCAGTGTCTCGTCGTCCTCGTAGAGTGTCAGGCAGGGAATCTGGCCTGCCACGATCCTGCAAAAGATGCAGTCGGGGTCGCTCGTCATGTCGCCTCCACGGGGCCGCGCTGCGTCAGCCGGCGCACGCGCGCGCGTCGCGCACAGTGTTGCACGATCGCCGAGATACGACAATTGCTGGCGCCGCCAGCGGCGCGGCTCCACGCGCGCCCGTCGCGTCCACGACTCCACCGCTGCCCACACGATGCCGTCGGCATTTGCCTCGCTGTGCGCACAAAAGCGCTCGACACCGCGCTGGCACCGCGCCTTCGCGGACGGGGACCGGCCGACGCCGCCTCACACGCCCCGGCGCACGAACATCGCGTCGCCGTAGCTGTAGAAGCGGAAGCGGCGAGCGATGGCCTCGGCGTACGCGCCGAGCACCCGTTCGCGGCCGCCGAACGCACACACCATCATCAAGAGCGTCGAGCGCGGCAGGTGAAAGTTGGTCACCAACGCATCCACCACTCGAAACCGGTAACCGGGGTAGATGAACAGGGTCGTCTCCCCTTCGAAGGGGACCACCGCACCGCCGGCCGCCGCCGTCTCCAACGCCCGCACCGTGGTCGTGCCGACGGCCACCACGCGGCCGCCGGCCGCCCGCGAGCGCGCGATGCGTTGACAGGTGGCTCGGGAGACCGTAACCCGCTCGCTGTGCATGCGATGCCGGCGCACGTCGCTGACGCGTACCGGCTTGAACGTCCCGGCGCCGACGTGCAGGGTGACATACGCGATCTCGACACCGGCGCTGCGAATGCGCTCGAGCAGCGCGGCGTCGAAATGCAGCCCCGCGGTGGGTGCCGCGACGGCGCCGGGACGGCGCGCATACACGGTCTGATAACGGCTGCGGTCGAGCGCCGTGTCGTCGCGCCGAATGTAGGGCGGCAACGGCACGTGACCCACCCGCTCGATGAGCGCCCGGACCGGGGCCCCGCCGTCGAATCTGAGCCGAAAAAACTCACCCTCGCGCATCTCGAGCCTTGCCGACACACCGCGCCCGAAGTGCAGGCGTTGACCCGCGCGCAGCGGCTTGCTCGAGCGCAGCTGCGCAAGCACTGTGCGCTCGTCGAGGATCCGCTCGATGAGCGCCTCCACACGCCCACCCGTCTCCTTGGTGCCGAGCAGCCGCGCGGGAATCACGCGCGAGTCGTTGAGCACGAGCACATCGCCCGGCGCCAGCAGCCGCGGCAGATCGGCGAAGCGGTACTCGGCGCTGGGATCGGCGCCGGGCCCCACATACAGCAGTCGACTCGTGACGCGCTCGGCTGGCGGCGCCTGCGCGATCAACGCCGCCGGCAGCTCGTAATCGAAGTCTGCGATATCCACTCAGCGCGGCAGGCGCGAAGCGCCTGCGCTAGCGGTGCGCAGCGGCGGTGACGCCACGCCGACGCACGCTGCGAGCACAGCCAGCGGCCGGCGGGCCCCGCCCACCGCGTGCTGCTTTGACTCGGCATGCTGGAACGAGGAGAATTTCACCGAGGTCGCCGGGATGGCGGAATTGGTAGACGCGCCGGACTCAAAATCCGGTTCTGGCAACAGAGTGAGAGTTCGAGTCTCTCTCCCGGCACCAGCAGGCACCGCCCGGAGGCGACCCTGGGGTGGCACACCGTTGGGGCGGGTACCGCATCGCGTCGCTCGCAGTGTCTTCACGTCATT
>JBFEOO010000082.1:0-15551 GCA_041550555.1 Arenicellales bacterium | reverse complement strand
TCAGCTCACGGTAGCTTCGGCGCTGCCGCTCTCGCCGGTATTGTCGGTCCAGGCGACGGAGACGGTGTCACCCGACTTCGCCCCCTTGAGCTGAATCCCGATGAGCGGGTTCTTGCTCACCCCCGTGCCCAGATTCGCCTGCGCAACCTGCTGCCCATTGTGCGAGAACACCATCTCCTTGATGAAATGCGCCGGCACCAGCTCCCCCGTCTTCGAATCCTTCCGCCGTCCCGTCTCCATCGGATGCGACACCAGACACAGTACAACGTGCCCATCGCCCTCCGCCTTGATCTTCATCTTCGTCGCTCGCGCCATCGCTCTACCCTCCGCAACCCCCAACCGTCACCTTGATCTCCTGCGCCACATGATGCAGCTTCCCACCACTCTTGACATAACACCTCACCTGCGACGTCTCCAGCATCTTGATCCGCGCACTGTAATACCCCAGCGCACCCGCTAACTCCAACGACGTCACAAACGGCAACGGATTCTTGTCCACCACAATCGCTATCGCCTCCGGCTCCGGCAACGTCGTCTCCACCTTCACCGGCACCACCGCACCATTCTCCGCCTGCAACGGCGCCTTCAACGTGATCCCATCACTGTCCTGCGCCTCCGACGTCCCAAAATACGCCGATAACCCCTCCTGCGGCGTCTCCGACTCAAATGCCGCCACCGGCCACGACGACGCCAATACCCGAACCGGCCTCAGTAAACCCGCTCCCGCCGCTACCACCAATACTCCCCCAGCCAGCGTGCCCCGCAAAAATACTCGTCGCTTCATCTCGTTACCTCCCGGAGGCCAACCACGCCCCGCGAACCGAAACCCCGTTATGACAAGCTGCCGATAATCGGCCCACTCCGAGAGACCGCTTTACACCGAAACGGTCGATCCCCACGCCAAACCCCATGATCATCGACGGCGCCGCGAGCCGCGACCTGAACTCGACCGGCTGCGCTGGACATCGCTGCCCGCCACCGATCGGTGCGCCGGATCGAAAAATCAGGACCGATAGAAGATGTGCTCACCGATCTGGCCGGCCGGCCGCAGGCGGTACGCCCATCCCGGTTGCACGAAAAGCGAATGATAATGGGTGACGCCCCGCAAGCGTCGCCACAGGGCGCGATCGAACAGCACGCCTTGCCGGTATATCCGCGTCGCCACCTTCAATGCGCGCCGCCAAGCGGACACCTCGAGCGGTCGATCCGGGCGCCCGTCCCGGGTCCAGCTGAATTGCCCCCGCTGCCACACGACTTCGCAGAGCGTGTCGGGAAAACGCTTGCTGATGACCCGGTTAAGGGTCACGATGGCGACCGCGGCTTTGCCCTGGTCCCCTTCGCCGCGAGCCTCGTGATAAATGTTCAGGGCCAGGCACTGCAGGCCGGGGCCGGCGGAAGGCGGCCCGGTCAGCGGAGCGACACCGGGGCTCGCCGACGTCGTGCCGTCGGCCGCGACGAGGCGCGGCTGCGCCGCACCAACGACGATCGCTACAACCAAAGCGGCGCGCGCGGCGCGCTGGAGACATGCCCGTGGACTCGACACGATACTGCGTACGACAACCCCCGAACGGCCAAGTGTATCGTCTCAGCGTCCGGAGCGCCACCTCGAAAAAACCCCGTAGCGCCGCATGGCCTCGCCGGTGCCGGCCGGGCGATGCCCCGCCGCGCGGCGCCGGGCCGCCGCATCAGCGACCGTCGGCCCACGGGGGGGGTCGCCGGCGTCACAGGTCGTAGAGCTTGGGATCGACCTTCGGCGGAAGGTACCTGCGGCGCAGGTCGCGCAGACGTCCGCCCGTCTTCGCGGCGAAAGGGTCCTCGTCCTCGAGCACGCCCCCCATTTCTTCCTCGATCTTGTCGGGGTCCTCGCCCGCTTCCATGCGCCGAATGGCCTCCTCCATGCCCGCTCCGATGCGCAGGCCGGTAGCTTCGTAGATCTTACGCATCATGCCCGCGACCTGCCGCGGGTCATCCTCGTTGATATTCTCCACTTCGCCGGCGATTGCCGCCATGGCCCTCTCCATCTGGTTCTCATCGAGATCACCGAGAGCGTCGTCCTCCGACTCCGGTCGGTTCTTGGACACGGAGAACAGCGACACCTGTCGATCGAGGGCGTCGCGGCTACACGAAGGACTGGGACAGGCGGGTCGCGTCTCGGTATCGACGCGACGCGCAAAGAAATTGTAGATCGTGTGACAGTCCGGGCAGTAGAACTCGTAGATTGGCATATCGATTCGATCCGGTTATCTGCCGACCGACTGCGATCGGCGATCGCGGGTCGGGTGACTGGTGCCAACGTCGGCGTCGGCTCGCAGCGCCCACAAATCGTGCTCGTCGGAATCGGTCACACGGACGTCGATCATGTCGCCGGGGGCCACGGACCCGGCGTCCGCGACAAACACGCGGCCATCGATCTCCGGCGCATCGGCGGCGCTGCGCGCCGTGGCCCCGTCCTCGCCAGCTTCGTCGACGAGCACACGCAGCCGTCGACCCACCTTGGCGCGCAGGCGCTCGGCCGATATCTGAGCCTGTTTCCGCATAAAGCGCTCGCGCCGCTCCTCCTTGACGCCCTCGGGCACGGGGTCGGGAAACGCATTGGCGGCGGCGCCGTCGACAGGGGAGTATGCGAAGCAGCCCACACGGTCGAGCCGCGCCTCCTCGAGAAAATCGAGCAGAACCTCGAAATCGGCTTCCGTCTCGCCGGGGAAACCAACGATAAACGTGCTGCGGATGGCGACCTCCGGACAGATGGCGCGCCACCGGCGGATGCGAGCGAGGACGTTCTCGGTGCGCGCCGGCCGACGCATGAGCTTGAGTATGCGCTCGCTGGCATGCTGGAAAGGAACGTCGAGGTAGGGTAGGACGAGGCCTTGCGCCATCAGCGGCAGCAGCTCGTCGACATGCGGGTAAGGATACAGATAGTGGAGCCGTACCCAGGCCCCCAGCCGACCAAGCTCGCGGACCAGATCGACGAGTCGCGTGCGCACGGGTCGTCCACCGTGGAAGTCCGATCGATAGCGCACATCGGCCCCGTACGCGCTGGTGTCCTGTGCAATGACCAGGAGCTCGCGCACCCCGGCCTCCACCAGCGCCTCGGCCTCACTGAGCACCTCGCCCACCGGGCGGCTGACGAGGTCGCCACGCATCGACGGAATCACGCAGAAACGACAGCGGTGATTGCAGCCTTCTGCGATCTTGAGATAGGCGTAGTGGCGTGGCGTCAGCTTTATTCCGCCGGGCGGCAGCAGGCTCAGGAAGGGATCGTGCTGGGGCGGCAGCTCGGCATGGACGGCCCGCATCACCGCGTCGACAGCCTGCGGACCGGTGACGGCGAGCACGCTTGGATGGGCGTCGCGCACGAGATCGCCTTTGGCGCCCAGACAGCCCGTGACGATGACACGGCCGTTACGCTCCAGCGCCTCGCCAATGGCCTCGAGCGATTCGTCTACCGCCTCGTCGATGAACCCGCAGGTGTTGACGATGATCAGATCGGCGTCTTCGTAGCTGTGCGACACCGCATAACCTTCGGCCCGCAACTGACTGAGGATCCGCTCGGAGTCGACCAGCGCTTTCGGACAGCCGAGGCTGGCGAAGCCGATCTTGGGAACGCTCTGTGACATGGTGCCGACGCGTATTCCGATTGCGGTGGTCTGTTCGGTGGCATATTGTACAGCGCGCGACCGCCAAGCGTGGTCTAGACCCTCACGTTTCGTGTGGCGCCATGGCGGCGTGGTCCGATGACGACCCGCCGGGCGTGGGGCGTCTCGATCAAGGGTTTCGACCGATCATCACGACCTGATGTGAGCATTCGACTGCCACCACTGTATCTGCGGAAGAACGAGGAGCGGCGCATCCGCGCCGGTCACCTCTGGGTGTACAGCAACGAGGTGGATCCGCACCGTAGCCGCATGAGCGACTTCGACCCCGGCGACGCCGTAGCCGTGGTCGATCACCGGGGTAAGTGGCTGGGCAACGGCTACGTCAATCCGCGCTCACTGATCTGTGCCCGCGTCGTCAGCCGCACACCCGGAGCGGTGCTCGGCCCCGAGCTGCTCGCGCACCGACTGCAGGCCGCGCTCGCGCTGCGCGAGCGTCTGTACCGCGCTCCCTACTACCGCTGGGTATTCGGTGAGACCGATGGGCTGCCCGGTCTCGTGGTCGACCGCTACGCCGACATCGTCGTGGTACAGATCAACACGGCCGGCATGGAGCGGGTGCGCACGGACATCGTCGCGGCCATCGAGGCCATTGCCAACCCGGCGGGAATCCTGTTGCGCAACGACGTCGCTTCGCGCACGCTCGAGGGGCTCGACCGCTACACCGAGCACGTCTCGGGCTCGATACCCGAGACCATCGAGCTCGAGGAGAACGGCGCCCGCTTTGCCGTCTCGCTCGAGCGCGGTCACAAGACAGGCTGGTATTTCGACCAACGCGACAACCGCCAGCGGCTGGCTGCCCTGGTCGCCGGCCGGCGGGTGCTCGACGTGTTCAGCTATGTCGGCGGCTGGGGCGTGGCGGCGGCCGTGCACGGTGCGTCCGACGTCACCTGCGTGGACAGCTCGACCCCGGCGCTCGAGCTCGCGCGTCACAACGCCGCGCTCAATGACGTCGGCGACCGAGTCCGCACCGTCGAGGCCGACGCCTTCGACGCGCTCGCGGCCTTCCGTTCCGAACCGACGCGCTACGACGTGATCGTTCTCGACCCGCCGGCATTCATAAAACGCCGACGGGACATCGATCAGGGCGCGTTGGCGTATCGTCGTCTGAACCTGGCGGCGCTGCGGCTGCTAGCAGACGACGGCATCCTGGTGACGTGCTCCTGCTCCTACCACCTCTCGCGAGAGCAGTTCACCGACGCGCTGCGGCGCTCGGCGCTCAAGGCCGCGCGTGCCGTCCAGATCTTCGCCGAAGGCCAGCAGGCAGCCGACCATCCCGTTCACCCGGCCATGCCGGAGACGCGCTACCTCAAGGCACACTTCGCGCGCGCCATCGCGCCCTTCTAGCAACGCCGTCCCGACGCCGTCGAGGCAGAGTCACGGCGGATGGGTCGGACGGCACGTTGCTCGTCCGTCTCCCCGGATGGAACGCAGGGCCCGAGCTCGGCGCGGCAAGCCTCCCCCGGCGGGTCCCCGAAGCGACCAGGAATGTGTCGGACTGGTGTTCCGCCCGGGGGGGCAGCGCACCTCGAAAGAGCGCGGCGGCGGGCGAAGCGGGCAGCCCCCCGTCCGAACATCAGCGACCGCCAGCGGGGTCCGCGCGCCAAGCCCCGCCCCCGCGCAACGCCTCCTGGGACGGGAGGGGCGCGGCCGTTGGTTCGCGCCGCGACGACGAACGCTCCGACGTCGTCGGCCGCGGGCCCAACCGGCTGGTGAGGGCTAAAACGCCTCCCGCGCGAGCCTCAGCCGATGAATGATCGTCGTTGCGATCTCTTCGATCGACATCGAGGTTGCGTCGGCGACGGGCAGCCCCTCGGCGCGGTAAAGGGCGTCGGCCTGGGCGACCTCGCGTCGACAACGGCGCAGATCCGCGTACCGGCCGTCGCGGCGCCGCTCCAGCCGGATCTGCCGCAATCGCACCGGGTCGATAGTAAGCCCGAAAAGCTTACCGCGGTATCCGCGCAACACCTGCGGCAGCTTTCCCGTCTCCAATTCCTCGTCGGTGAGGGGGTAGTTGGCGGCGTGGATACCGAAGTGAAGGGCGAGATACAGACAGGTCGGCGTCTTGCCACAGCGTGACACACCGAGCAGAATCAGATCGGCGCGGTCGTAGTCCGTCGTATTTATCCCATCGTCACAGTGCACCGAATAGTTCAAGGCGTTGATCCTGCTGCTGTAGCGCGCAACGTCCACCATGCCGTGCGCGATGCCTGCGCTGTGCGAAGACGTCACCCGCAGCTCCCGTTCGAGCGGCTCGAGAAACGCCTGAAAAATATCGAAGAAGACAGCGTTTGCTTTTTGCAGAGCGTCGCGATGGTCGTCGTTGACGAAGGTGCTGAAAACAAGCGGTCTGCAGCCGAACTCCTTCGCCGTCGCATTGATTTGTGAAACAGCGTCGTTGACCTTATCATCCGACTCCACGAAAGGGATCGCTACAGTTCGAAAGCGCACGCCCGGGAACTGCGTCAGAAGGCTGTGACTCACCGTCTCGGCGGTCACACCGGTGCGGTCAGATACGATGAATACTGGCCACTCGTCCATGGCGGATAATCTTGGCTATCGGTGCTGCGCGGGCAGCGCGCGGGTTGTGTCGACCGCATCGAACTGTAATCGCTTTTGGACGAGTTTGAAAAGCGGCCTCGGGCGCAGCGTCGCGACGAACATGCCGTAACCCTGCACATTGGAGGCCGGGGACGGCGCTTTTCCGAGGCATTCGTCATGGGATAGCGGCAATGCGCCGGCCGCGTAGCGGAGATCCTCGTCGTCGCGTTACATTGCACACGCGCCGGCGACCGCCCTTCGCGACGGTCCAATCGTTATCGTTCGCTCTCGGCGAGAGGATTGCGCAACGCGGCGGCGCAACAGGTCGTCGACCCATGCGGTGCAGCCGGAGACGACGGCCGTCCAATCACCACATTTGAAGACGTCATCGATCCGCTTTTCGAGAGGACTATACCGTGCCCGATAACATTCGATGGTTTGAAACCCTCGGCATGAGCGATGTCGCTCAAGTCGGCGGCAAGAATGCTTCGCTCGGAGAGATGATTTGCCACCTCAAGAGCAGCGGCGTGCGGGTACCGCGCGGCTTCGCCACCACCGCCGAGGCGTTTCTCCAGTTCCTGGGTCAGAACGGGCTCGATGAGCGCATCCACGGGCTGCTCGAGTCCCTCGACGTCGAGGACGTGCGCGCACTCGGCAAAGCCGGGAGCCAGATTCGCGAATGGGTCACGCAGACCCCGCTGCCGGCGCAGCTCGAAAGCGACCTCGGTGCCGCCTACGCAGAGCTCGTGCAGGCGGGCGCCACCTCCGTCGCCGTGCGCTCCTCGGCGACGGCGGAGGATCTGCCTGAGGCATCGTTCGCCGGCCAGCAGGAGACGTTCCTGAACGTGCAGGGCGCCGACGCCGTGCTCGATGCCGTCAAGCATGTCTTCGCCTCGCTGTTCAACGACCGCGCTATTGCCTACCGCGCCCATCAGGGCTTCGATCACCGCGAAGTCGCCCTTTCAGCGGGGATACAGCACATGGTGCGAAGCGACCTCGCGGCAAGCGGTGTCATGTTCACCATCGACACCGAGACGGGCTTTCCAGGGGCGGTGTTCATAAACGCCTCCTACGGACTCGGCGAATGTGTCGTGCAAGGGTCGGTCAATCCCGACGAATTCTATGTCTACAAGGCGGGCGCCGAGGCCGGACGGCCGGCGATTCTGCGCCGCCACCTCGGCGAGAAGGCCATCAAGATGGTCTACGACGAGACCGAGGGCGGTCGCGGCGTCAGAACGATTGATGTCGCCGAGGCCGATCGCCAGCGCTTCTCGATCAGCGACGACGACGCCCACGCGCTGACCCGTATGGCCATCGCCATCGAGCGCCACTACGGCCGACCCATGGACATCGAATGGGCGAAGGACGGCGGGAGCGGAGAGCTGTTCATCCTCCAGGCGCGGCCCGAAACGGTCAAAAGCCGCGTCGATCGGCGGGTCCTCGAACGCTTCCAGCTCAAGGCGCGCAGCCGCGAGCTGGTCAGCGGACGCAGCATCGGGCAACGCGTTGGCGTAGGACGAACGTGCATCGTTCCGAGCATCGAACAGCTCGACAGGATTCAGCCCGGGGACGTCCTGGTCACCGACATGACAGATCCGAACTGGGAGCCGGTCATGAAGCGGGTGTCGGCCATCGTCACCAATCGGGGAGGGCGCACCTGTCACGCCGCGATTATTGCGCGCGAGCTCGGCGTTCCGGCGGTGGTCGGCTGCGGCGAGGCCACAACCCGACTCCGCGACGGCGCCGACGTAACCGTCTCGTGTGCCGAGGGCGACACCGGCTATGTCTACGAAGGGCGGCTCGATTATCACGTCGAGCGCATCGAGCTCGATCAGATGCCCGAGCTGCCGTTCAAGATCACGATGAACGTCGGCAACCCGGAGCGCGCGTTCGATTTTCAGTGGTTGCCCAACGAGGGAGTCGGGCTGGCGCGCCTGGAATTCGTCATCAACAACACCATCGGCATTCATCCGAAGGCGCTATTGAACTATGGCGAGCTCTCTGCGGCCACGCGGTCCATTATCGATGGCGTCATCGCCGGCTATGGGGATCCGGTCAGCTTTTACGTCGCCAAGCTCGCGGAAGGCGTTGCGACGTTGGGCGCCGCTTTTCACCCCAAGCCCGTTATCGTTCGCCTGTCCGACTTCAAGTCCAACGAGTACGCACACATGATAGGGGGCGAGGTTTTCGAGCCCAACGAGGAGAATCCGATGCTCGGTTTCCGCGGCGCATCGCGCTATCTCGACGATTCGTTCCGGGACTGCTTTGCCCTCGAGTGCCAGGCGCTGCGTATCGTACGCGACGAGATGGGACTGACTAACATCTGGATCATGGTGCCATTCGTCAGAACCGTCACTGAGGCAACCAACGTGCTGCAACTGCTCGCCGAGCACGGCCTCGAACGCGGTAAGAACGCTCTGAAGATCGTGATGATGTGCGAGATTCCGTCCAACGCCCTGCTGGCCGAGGAGTTTCTCGAGCATTTCGATGGCTTCTCCATTGGCTCCAACGATCTGACGCAGCTTACACTCGGTCTCGATCGCGACTCGGGATCCATCGCGCATCTGTTCGACGAACGTGATCCGGCTGTCAAGATGCTTGTGAGCCGGGCAATACAGGCGTGCCGCAAGGCGGGCAAGTACGTCGGCATCTGTGGACAGGGGCCGTCGGATCATCCGGACCTGGCCCAGTGGCTGATGCGCGAAGGCATCGACAGCGTCTCGCTCAATCCGGACTCCGTCGTCGAGACGTGGCTGTTTCTGGCCGAGGAGGGCTAGGACGGCCGCGCGCGGTTGGCGGCGTCGACATGGGCCTGTGTGGCCGCGGCGGCCGAGGGGTCAATGCGTCTTCAGGAAGCGGCTGCCCTGGTAGCGCACAATGGGTCCTTCCGAGGTAATGCGCTCGATCAGCATACCGCCCGGAAGGTGGTCGCCCTCTCGATAGATTTGCTGATCGACCATGACGAAACGGCGGTTGGCATCGCTCGAGTAGGAGACGACGTTGATATCCAAGGCCGGGGCGTGCAACGCCGCGTCGGCCGCGAGCCCGGACGCGGCCTCGGAGCGCGCCGTTTCGGGGACGCGGGCGAGAGCCGCTGGCTCGCTTGTCTCCGCCAGAGGCACCAGTCCTCTGACCTGTGCTGCGGCGCCGACGGTCGGCTGCGTCGTTGCCTCGGGTCGCGCGCGAGGCCCCGCGGCTGCGCCCAGGGTCACGGACAGCGCGGTAGCCGTCAATGGCCCTGGCAGAGCACGATACGCCTCGTAGCCCAGCAGCAGCACACCCAACGTCAGCAGCAGCGCCGCACCGCGTCGCCTGTGCGCCGGCCCCTCACCGCGATACACGGCCGTCAACGACGGAACCTCGCCGAGGGCGCGCTCCCGCTCGGACTTCCTGAGTGCGTCGAGTATGTACGACATGCGCGCTATCCGGAAAACATCGAGGGCATCGTGCGCGGGCGCAACGGCTGACGCACGAGCCAGCCGGCCGCGGCATGACCGTCCACCGCCGCCCGCGGCACGAGCACCTGCGGTCGCCGACCGCCACGAGTGATGCAGTGGTCGTAGAGCGACGTGAGCGGCGCCAGCAACGCACCGTGCAGCGACGCGAGCCAGCGCCCAGCAAGCAGCGACCCGCGGCGCGGACTGTGCCCGAAAATCTCCCTCGCCGCCGCACGTACCGTCGCCGCCGTGACCATCGCCTGGTCGTTAGCGTAGGCGCCCAGCAGGGCGCGGTCGCAGATTACGTTGATCAGCCGAGGGACGCCCTGCGAGGAGCGGTAAACCTGACGGTATGCAGCGTTGTTGAACAGCGGCTGTCGGCGGCCCGCCACCGCCAACCGGTAGCGCACATAGAGGCGGGTATCGAACGCGGACAGCGGCAGCAGGTGATAGCGCGCGGTGATGCGCTGCGCGAGCTGGCGCAGATCGCGTCTATTGAGGAGATGGATCAGCTCGGTCTGGCCGACCAGGATGATCTGCAGCAGCTTGCGTCGGCTGGTCTCCAGATTGGTCAACAGTCGAATCTGCTCGAGGACGCCTTTCGAGAGATTCTGCGCCTCGTCGATGACCAGCACCGTGCGGCGCCCCTGCGCATGCACTTTGAGCAGATGATGATTGAGCCGATCGATGAGATTCTTGACGGTGGCGCCTCGCGGGTAAGGGACGCGAAGCTCGTCGCATATGGTGGCGAGAAGCTCGATCTCGTCGATGCGCGGGTTCAAGATGAGCGCCACGTCGACGTTCTTGGGCAGCTTGAGCATCATGCACCGGCACAGGGTGGTCTTGCCTGTGCCCACCTCCCCCGTCAGCTGCACGAAACCGCCCGTCTCGCGCAGTCCATAGATCAAATGCGCCATCGCTTCGCGATGCCGGCCGCTCATGTAGAGGTAGCGTGGATTCGGTGTGATGGAGAATGGCGGCTCCGTCAGACCGAAGTACGGTGCATACATTGGGTGGCGCTCAACGACCCGGGCGTCATTGCCCCTTTTCAGTATAGACACCCGAGGGAAATGTCCAACCACAGGGCACCCCGCCCTGTGTCGCGACGCGGGGCGGCCCGACGGGCGGCGCAGCACGCAGCGAGGCCCGCGGGTAGGCCTGCCAGATCCGGGCAGAAATCAGGCCGGGAATCAGCGGGGCGGGGAGCGCCTCGAAACGCCGCCCGATGCGTCGACGGCCGGCGCGGCGCGCCGCGAGCCACCAGCCGGCCGCGCCGCGGCGGGCAGCCACGTCCCGTCGCGCGCGGGCGCCGCCGGCGTCACGCAGCGGGAGCTCAGCAAAACGGCCACAGCGGACAGAGCCTGCGCGTGGCCGCCGACAGGTCGGCGTCGACGAGCAGCGGATACTCCGTGCCCTGCTGGGCAAAATGCGCCATCTGGCTGACGAAGCGAGCAAGATTGGCCTCGGCCAGCCCCAGCTTCTCCTCCTGCCCGAGCACCTGCTGGCGTTCCATGCGCTGAACACCGTCGGCGACCATCTTCTCGAGCAGGCGCTCGCACGGCGCCGACAGCCGCCAGCCCTTCTTGTGGGCAAAGCGCAGTGCCGAGCGATTCAGGCGTTGGGTGGCACCAAGCCGCGCTGCGTACATAGCAACACTACCCGTCTAGAGGGTTGGCGGCCGCCAATTATGCATCGACTACCGGCGGCGGAACAGCGGTCCGCGACGACGGCCGCGCCGGGCGCTCACTTCGCCAGGGGGTCGCTTGCCTTGCTGCGCGCGCGACGGCGCTGCAAACGTTTTTCCCGGGCGGTCTCCTTCAACGCTATGGTCATCTCTCTGAACAAGACTTGTTTCAAGAAACGGAAAGCGAACTGCAGCAGGGCGTCTTCGTCCTGAACCAGGCGCCAACCGGTCCGTAGCCGTCCTTGAAGCGCGCCGGAACGAAGCGGTTCTCCATCAGCATCAGCTCGGCACCGCACTCGGCGGCCATGGCGTACGTCGAGCCGGCGTTCCATACCGGATACCAGGCACGTCCGGTGCCTTCCCCCACCGAACGAGGCCGGAATACGTTAACGGCGCCGCCAGCGGCGAGCAGACAGCACTTGCACCTGTAAACGTACACCTTGTGCTCACGGACGCTGAACCCGGCGGCACCGGCCACGCGGCCGGGATCGCTCTTGTCAGTCACCAACCGCACGATGAACACCCGCTCCTGGATGTTCTCGACGCCGAGCGCCTTCTTGGCCGCCTCCGCTACGATCCACTTGTAGGATTCACCGTTGATCATGACCTGCCAGCGTCCGGAGCGCACCGGCTTGCCGCCTTCGGTCAGCTTCTTGCCCTCGTCACCGGCCTGCTTCCAGATCGGCAGACCCCATTCCTCGAAGTGATGCACGGAATCGTCGACATGACGGCCGACGTCGTAGACGAGATCCTCACGCACGATGCCCATGAGATCGCCGCGCACGTAGCACACGTAGTCCGCCGGGTCGTTCTCGCCCATATAGGTGTTGATGGCCGACAGTCCCTGGGCGACTGCGCCCGAGCGATCCATCGCGGCCTTGTCGAAGAGCTTGATCCTGAGATCGGTGCCTTCGGCCCAGCGCATGATCTCGAACTTTGCACCGCAGGCTGCCATACCGCCGCGGATGATGAGGATATCGACTTCTTCCTCAACGACCTCCGGCTGTCCGACCTCGTTTGCCACGCTGCTCGCCGCTGGTGATCGTTCAGTCGGACGTCGAGACGCTAGGCGCTGTGCACGAACTGACTCTTGTCGCCCGCGTGCGTGCCCTTGGTAGACAGCGTCGCGTGGTCGGCAAGCTCCCCGTGGTCGGCTGCGGGCTTGCCCTCATAGGGCTCGATGGCACCTTCCGGCGTCGTGCGAATTGGGAACTCGAAGCGTTTCACGTCACCGCTGTGGCATGTGATCGTCCACATGATGGATGCCGCGCCACGCACAGGTTGCACCTGGGCTCCCAGCGGCACGATGTCGGCATAGTGACGCACCTCGACAGCCTGCTGCGGGCAGATCTTGACGCATGCGTAACACTCCCAGCACTGCTCGGGCTCCTGGTTGTAGGCCTTCATGACGTGCCCTGTCAGGGACCCGTGCTTGTCGAGAGCCATCAAATCGTCGGGACAGATGTACACGCAGGCCGGCTTGTCCCGAGATCCGCAGCCGTCGCATCTGTCGGTTCTCACATAGGTTGGCATGGCTGGTCTGCGTTACACAGTCCTTGGCGCGACACCGACAGCGCGGCTGCCGCAGCCTCGACGGCGGGGGATGCTTCACGCAAAACGCCGGGATCTGCACTGCCCCCGGGCCCGGCCACGAGGGAACGGGTCGCCTAGTCGGTGGTCAGCTCGGACGGGATACGTTTTTGCGGCGCGGGACTAATCAGGATCGCCAACAAAGCCATTAGTAGCTTTGATGGCCGCGCGACGACGCTGCCGTGAACGCGGTATTGCCATCGGCGTGCGTCAGTCGCTGGAAAGTGAACCCATCGAGCCGCCGGGCGGCAGACCGCCGACGCCTTTATGAGTCGGCCGCACCCCGGTTTTGACGGCGGGCCAGCGCGTCTCGATAGCGTGCCAGCTCATCGGCGTAGCGCTGCTCGATGGCGGTACGCTCCTGCATCTTCACGTCGGTCGCCATCTCGTACTCGGTGATCTGGCCGAGGGTGCTGTCGATCTGGCGCTCGATTTCTGCGCGCTCGGGCTTCTTGAGGGACGACGCCTTAGCCTGCGCCTCGAGCTCCGCGAGCTGAGCCTGTAGGCGGTCGACAAAACCCGTATTCGCCTCGATGTAGGCGTCGATCGCCTCCAACCGCTGGTCGCGCGCGCTGAGGATGCTCTGCTCGCTCTCGTACTTCATGAGCAGAACATTGTCGCGGCGGCTCTGATCGAGCTTGGCCTGCTTCTCGTCCTGCTGCCGACGCTGGCGCTCCTCCTGCGCACGGAGCTCCTCGCGGGTGGGCGGCAGCCCCTGCTCGTCAACCTTTAATCCTGTCTCCGAGAGCTCGGTGATCTTGGAGCGCTCGCACTCCGCGGCGGCGAAGTCGCCGTAGTGCCACGTACCATCGGCGTCCTTACATTTCTTTATGGTCTGCGCAGAAGCGCTCGCCGAAGCGAGTGCAAGCACCCCCGCAAGCAGGCATCCCGTCAACTTCGCGTTGGTCATCACCCTGCGCACCCTACGTCGCTATTGATAGGCTAGCCCCATCGAGTTTAGAGATTGTCCCCAGGGTGAGCGCCGATCGCCGACGCCGAGCCCGGAGAGCACCGGGGGCCCGGACGAATCCGCACGCGGCACCCCGCTCTTGACTGCCCTTCGCACCCCTTGACGGGGGATGTCCAGGACGCGCCCAATGTGGCTCCGCTACTAATAAAGCTAAGCGCTGGGCGGCGCTTGTCAAGGCACCCTGGCAGGATTTCCGCCCGACACCTCACGCGGCGGGGCCGCGCGCGCGCACCATCAGCCAGACGCCGGCGACTATCATGGGGACACTCAGAAGCTGTCCCATGGTGACCCACCCCAGGGCCAGGAAACCAATGTGCAGATCGGGCTCACGAACGAACTCGACACCGCAACGGACAATGCCGTAACAGAGAAGGAACAAGCCGGAGACGGCGCCGAGCGGCCGGGGCCGGGCCGAGTAGCTCCACACGACGATGAACAGAACGACGCCCTCGAGAAACGCCTCGTAGAGCTGCGAGGGATGGCGCGGCAGCGGCCCGGCCCCGGCAAACACGACGCCCCACGGCAGCTCCGTGACCCGCCCCCAGAGCTCCTGATTGACGAAATTGCCGATGCGACCCGCAGCGAGGCCCAGCGGACACAGCGGAGCGAGGAAATCGCCAACCGACAGAAACGCTCGCCCGCTCCGGCGCGCGAACAGCCACACCGCCACGATGACACCGATCAAAGCCCCGTGGAAAGACATGCCCCCCGTCCAGATACGCAGCAGGTCGGCGGGATGAGCGAGATAATGGGGCAGGTTATATAAGAGCACGTAGCCAAGCCGGCCGCCGATGATCACCCCGAGAGCCACGTAGAACAGCAGATCCCACACCTCCTGCGAACGCCAACCCGAATCCGGCCGGCGCGCCCGGTAGATGCCGAGTCCCGCACCGCCCAGAAATCCGACCAGGTACATGAGACCGTACCAATGCACGCGCAGCGGCCCGAGGCTGAACGCTACCGGATCGATTCCAGGGTGCTGCAGCATGCTCTCCAACGCCGAGAATGGCTGTCGTACCGCCCCCGCAAGCGAACTCGCGCGCAGCGCTCCGCCGACGCGCCGTCCAACGCCGGGCGGCTCGCCCCATTATAGCGCCGACGTTAGACCGACACCGCGCCGCTGCGCTATAGTGGGCCGACTTCTGCGGAAATTCGTGACAGTGCCCCCGGTATCCTGCAAGACCTGCGCACCGCGCCGGCGCTCAGCCGGTGTCTGCACCTCAGCCCGTGCGCAAGCGGGTTGCGCCGGCCGGCGAGAGTGGGTGCCGTGCGGCGGAAACCCATAGCCGTGCCGCCCAACCGGCTTGCCGCCGAAACCAGTCCCTACCTGCTCCAGCACGCCGACAACCCGGTGGACTGGTACCCTTGGGGCGAGGAGGCCCTGGCGAGGGCGCGTCGGGAAGACAAACCGATCCTGCTGTCGATTGGCTACTCGGCGTGCCACTGGTGCCACGTCATGAAGCACGAGTCGTTCGAAGACGACGACATCGCCGCGCTCATGAACTCGCTCTACGTGTGCATCAAAGTCGATCGCGAGGAGCGACCTGATCTCGACAAGATCTACCAGCTCACCCATCAGCTGCTCACCCAGCGCCCGGGCGGCTGGCCGCTGACGGTGGCACTGGCGCCGGACACGCACGCACCGATCTTCGCAGGCACGTATTTTCCCAAGCAGC
>JBFEOO010000081.1:0-15890 GCA_041550555.1 Arenicellales bacterium | reverse complement strand
GTGGACGCACCGGCGCCGGACGACGCGAGGGGTCTCGCGCGAGGGCACCCGCCGAGCGCGGACAGAGGACGCCGCGGGGCGACCACGCCCACGCCCGCCTCGCGTGGTGCTCAGCAAGCCGTTGCTTGCGACGCGATCACCTTCAAGGGCGGCGCCCGAACGCTGCCAGGAGAGAGAAGATGACCGAGATTACCCGACCCCTTTCCGAGTTCGTCGCCGCGCTCTCGATTGCCGGGTTGCCCGAGGAGGTTCTCGCGCGCACCCGTTCGCTGGCGCTCGATCTCACGGGGATCGCGCTGCGCGCCCGCTACGAGGCGGATTCCACGGCAGGACTGCTGCGCGCCGTCGCGCGTCTGGGCATGGCAAGCGGGCGGGCCAGTGTCATCGGTGATGTCGGCGGCTACGCACCGCCGGCCGCGGCGCTGGTCAACGGCGCGTTGGCCCACTCGCTCGATTTCGACGACACCCATGCCCGGGGCTCGATCCACCCGAGCGCGCCCATCGTGCCGGCCGCGCTGGCGGCCGCGGAGATGACCGGCGCATCCGGAGCGGACGTCATCGCCGGCATCGTCGCCGGCTACGAAGTGCAGATCCGTCTGAGCCTCGCGCTGGTGCCGAAGGACCACTACGATCGCGGCTTCCATCCGACGGCCACCTGCGGGACCTTCGGGGCGGCGGCCGCGGCGGGGCGGGTGCTGGGTCTGTCGGCGCCGCGCATCGCCAGCGCGTTCGGGCTGTGCGGCAGTCTGGCCGCGGGCTCGATGCAGTTTCTCGCCGACGGCTCGTGGAACAAGCGCTTCCACACCGGCTATGCGGCCATGAACGGGCTCGTCGCCGCGGTCACCGCCGGCGAGGATTACCGCGGCGCGGCCGACGCTTTGGAAGGTGAGGCCGGCTTCCTGCGCGCCTATGCGCCGCGTCCCGTTCGCGAACGGGTGACGCATGGACTGGGCGAGGTCTACGAGACGCTGGCCATCGCCGTGAAGCCCTACCCGTCGTGCCGCTACAGCCATGCGGCGCTCGACGCCCTGATTGCGCTGCGCGCGGAGCACGGTCTCGAGCCCGGTGAGATCGAGGCGGTGGAGATCGGTCTCCCGCGCACGGGCCGCAAGCTGGTCGGCGTTCCCGAGGCCGCCAAGCAGCGGCCCAAGAATGTCGTCGACGGGCAGTTCTCGATGGCCTTCGTCGGCGCCGTGGCGCTGCGCGAGGGCGCAATGCGCTGGGATGACTACGCGCACCACCTGAGCGACGCCGAGACGCTGGCGCTGTGTCGGCGCATTCGCACGGTGGAGGACGCCGAGGCCGAGGCGCTGTTTCCGGACAACATGAGCGCCGTGGCCCGCATCGATACGCCGCGCGGGCGCTACCAGAAGCGGGTCAACGTGCCCAAGGGTGAGCCCGCCAATTTCATGACCGATGCGGAGCTGCGGGCCAAGTTCGACTCGCTGGTCGCGCCTTATCTAAACGAGCAGCAGCGCGACGGGCTGGCGGCGGCGCTGCTGTCGCTCGACACCGCGCAGGACGTCGCGGCGCTGCTCGCCCTGACGCGGCCGGCGCACGGCGCCGGGCTCAAGGCCGCGGCGCAGGGCTGAGCGACGTCCGTGGTTCACAGGGCCGAGCAGGTGGGTCCACACCGCTATCGGGAGTCGTTCGGCCGGTATCTCGAGGACTTCCGAATCGGAGACGTCTACGAGCACCGGCCGGGACGAACGCTGAGCGAGACCGACAACACCTGGTTCACGCTGCTGACGATGAACACCCACCCGCTGCACTTCGATGTCGTCTACGCGGCGCAGACGGAGTTCGGGCGTCCGCTGGTCAACAGCTGTCTGACGCTGGCCGTGGTGACCGGCATGAGCGTCAGCGATCTCTCGCAGAAGGCCACCGCCAATCTGGGCTGGAGCCGCGTCGAGCTGGTCGCTCCGGTCTTCGTCGGCGACACCCTCTACGCCGAGTCCGAGGTGCTGAGCGTTCGCGCCTCGAAGTCGCGGCCCGACGAGGGGGTAGTGGGTGTGAGGACGACGGGGACCAATCAGGATGGGGCCGCGGTCATCGTCTTCGAGCGCGCCTTCCTGGTGCCCAAGCAGGATCGCGGCGTGGGCGACGATCCGGGTCCATGACGGGCGACGCTGCGCAGGAGCGGCTCGTCCTCGATGCCGTCGACCGCTTCCTCGAGCGCGAGGTGCGCCCCCACGTGCGCGAGCTCGAGGCAAACGACGTCTATCCGCGCGCGATCGCCGACAAGCTCGCCGAGCTGGGACTGTTCGGCGCGACCATCGCGCCCGAGTACGGGGGCCTCGGCCTCTCGGCGCTGACCTACGCGCGCATCGTCGAGCGTGTGTCCGCGGTGTGGATGGCGGTGTCGGGCATCTTCAACTCACACCTGATCATGGCAGCGGCGGTGGAGCGCTTCGGCAGCGAAGCGCAGAGGCGGCATTATCTGCCCCGCTTCGCGAGCGGGGCGCTGCGAGGCGGTATCGCACTGACCGAGCCCGACTGCGGCACGGACCTGCAGGCCATCCGCACCCGGGCCGAGCGCCGCGAGGGCTGCTACGTCGTCAGCGGCAACAAGAGCTGGATCACCAACAGCGCCGAGGGGCGGATCCTGGCGGTTCTGGTCAAAACGGACGTCCACGCCGAGCCGCCGCACCGCGGCATGAGCCTGCTGCTGATCGAGAAGGGCGCGGGGTTCATCGTCAAGCGCAAGCTGCCCAAGCTCGGCTACCGCGCCATCGACACCGCGGAGCTCGTGTTCGACGCCTGCCGGGTCCCCGCCGAGAATCTGATCGGCGAGCAGGAAGGGCGCGGGCTGCAGCAGATTCTGAGCGGCCTCGCCCTGGGACGCATCAATGTCGCTGCGCGCGGCGTCGGCCTGGCGCGGGCCGCCCTCGCGGAGAGCATCGACTATGCCAAGCTGCGCCGAACATTCGGCAAACCGATCTGTGAGCATCAGGCGATTCAGATCAAGCTCGCCGACATGGCGACGCGGGTCGAGGCGGGCAGGCTGCTCGTCGAGTCCGCCGCACGCGCGTACGACACCGGCCGGCGGTGCGACATGGAGGCCGGCATGGCGAAGCTGTTCGCCACCGAGGCGGCGGTCGACAACAGCATCGAGGCGATGCGCATCCACGGCGCGGCGGGCTATTCCACGGAGCTCAACATCGAGCGCTACTACCGCGACGCACCGCTGCTCGCCATCGGCGAAGGCACCAACGAGCTGCAGCGCATCATCATCGCGCGCCAGCTGATCGAGCGGTCGCAGCGTTGAGCGATCCGATCGAGCGAACATTGCCCGGCGCGGGGGGGCGCGCGGGCGAACGGCAAACCGGACAGCGCGTGTCTATACTGGGGGTGGGTCTCTTGTGAACGCCGAGGTCATTGGTGGCTATCGGGCATTCCGGCTTCGCCGGGCAGGTCCCTGCGATGAAGAACGACACAGACAAGCGCACGGCGGCTACCCGCCGCGCCCGCCCGCGCGCGGATCGGCGTGCAGCGGGCGCGCGGCGACGCGTGTTCGAGTGGGCGCTGTTCGTCAGCTGTCTGGTACTGGTCGTCGGCGCCAACCTCCCGGAAAGCACGCAGGCTCGGCTGGGTCTCGACGGACAGCTGCTCTTGTGGCTGCTGACCTCGCTGGTGCTGTTCGCGCTGCTCAAATACGTTCGCGTCGCGCTGATCGCGGGTATTTTCGTGCTCGCACTCGGCGCGAATCTGTCGACGGAGCTGGCGACCGCGCTGGGCATCAACACCGCAAGCCTGACGGTGACCCTCGCGGTGCTCGTCGTGCTGTGGATTGCCAACCAGTTCTTTGATTTCCTGCCGAGCGGTCTCCAGGGTCGCCGCGGCGAGCCCACGGAGCAGACGGTCGAGACGCTGCTCCGGGCGATTCACGGCGGTGACACGCGTCGGCTGGCGGCCCTGCTCAAGTCCGGTGAGGTCAGCGCAAACATGCGCACGGCCCACTCGCACACGCCGCTGATGCTGGCAGTCGCTGTCGGCTACACGGACGTCGTCCGGCTGCTGTTGCAGAACGGCGCCGACGTCGCGGCGCAGGACAACGACGGCAACACCGCGCTGGGCATCGCCAAGCGGCGCGGCGACGAAGGCATCATCGACGAGCTAGTGCGCCACGGCGCGATGAGCTGAACCCGTCGCGCGCATCGCGGCCGGCGCGACGCGGCCGAGCGCTCGAGCGACCCCTCGCAAACCTCGTCGATCCGCTCCCGGTCTGCGCGCGGCAGCTGCCGTTTCGACTCGACTCCGATCCGCTACCCGCCGCAGGTCCCGCTCCGCGCCGGGCGCCAATGCGTGCGACGTGCGTGTCGAGGCGGCGGCCCGTGGCGAGCCGGCAACGCGGCCGTTGCCGGGCGTCGCGCCGCGCGGCGGCGGAGCCGACTTGGGTGCGCGGCTGCGGCCGCATACGATAGCGCGATGTCGCTCTCCCTGCTGCCGGTGGTGCTGGCGCTCAGCTCGGCGCTGCTGTTCGCCTTCGGCGGACAGTTCATTCATCTCGGTCTGCGCCAGATCGACTCGCAGACGGGCACGCTGATCACGATCAGCGCGGCGGCAACGCTCTACTGGCTGCTGTCACCGCTGTTCGTCGAGGCCCGCTTCTGGCTGATGCCGGCTGCCGTGATCTTCGCCGTGGTCGGGCTGTTCCGCCCTTTCCTCTCGGCGAACCTGGCGGTTGCCGGGACGCGTCATCTCGGCCCGACGCTCTCGAGCACGCTCGCGGCGACGGCGCCATTCTTTGCGGCGGGATTCGGCGTGCTGCTGCTCGGCGAGGCGCTGACGGTGCCGGTGGTTGCGGGAACCGTCTGCATCGTGGCGGGCGTCATGCTGCTCTCGGGCGGTGGCCGTGCGAGTGCGCACTGGCCGCTGTGGGCGCTGCTGCTGCCGGTTGGCGCCGCGGTGATTCGCGCGCTAGCGAACGTGTTCTCCAAGGCGGGGCTGGAATCGCTGCCGAGCCCTTTCTTTGCCGGACTGGCCGGCTACACGGTCTCGTGGCTGTTGGCGGTGGCCAACGCGTACCGGCGCGGCGCCGCGTTGGGCCGCGCGACGCACCTGCCGAGCACGCTGTGGTTCGCACTCGCCGGCGTCGTCAACGGTCTGTCTGTCCTCTCGCTCAACACGGCGCTGCGCTATGGAGACGTGGTCGTCGTTGTGCCCATCGTCGCCAGCTCGCCGATCTTCACCTTGATGCTGAGCAAGTGGCTGTTCCGCCGCGAGATCATCAGCGCTCGGCTACTGCTGGCGGTGCTGCTCGTCGTGCCAGGCGTGGTGCTCATCGCGCTCAGAAGCATCTAGGCTGCTCCGCTCTCGGTTCGTCGCGGGCCGCCGTGGCGCGGCAGGAGGGGCCGGCGCGTGAGTGCGCGCGTCAGGGTGGCCGGGGTCCCGCCTCGGGGTCGTCGCCATGCTCGTGCAGAAAATCATCGATGATGCGGCGCGCGGGCGCTCCGAGTTCGCCTTGTTTCTCGGCCTCGAGATAAATGATGGTCAGGCTCATCGCCGACAGCCCGACCTGATCACCGCGGCGGCGCGCCTCGCGATGGCGTTCCCGGACGCGCGCCACGAGGTCGAAGCGGGCGCGGGGTGCATTGTCGGTCGCCTCGCGGATCTGCGTCAGCGTCTGCGCGGCACTCTCGGCTATGGCGCGCAGATGCTCCTCGGTATAGGTTCGCGTGTCCGCATCTACGATGGCTCGGGCGTCGCGTTCGAGCTGGCGGCTCTTGCGCTCGGGTCCGAACAGGCGCTCCAAGAAGCTCATGTCGTCGATCTTCGACCGCTCGTGCGCGCGTGACGAGGCTGGGCGACCGGGCCGCGGGCCGTCGATTATTGCACGTCGCACGCTTCGGCGAAAGGCGTGTACCATCGCGAGATGAGAGCGGCGGTCGTGCTTCCCACCCTGGCCATGGTGGCGGTGCTCACCGTCGCCAGCATGGCAATCTTCACCGTTGCCGTGTTCGCACCGGAAGCCGCCGCCGACATCGGTGTCGCGGCGACCGCCATCGGCGTGTTCACGGCGATCGTCTACATCGTGGCCATGTTCTCCGGAGCCATCACCGGCGAGCTCGTCGCGCGCTACGGTGCGGTGCGTGTGAGTCAGCTCGGCCTCGGCTTCACCGCGGTCGCCATGGCGGTGTTGGCGCTGGCGACTCCGCTCGCCGCCGCGCTCGCAGCGATCGGGCTGGGCCTGTGCTACGGCATGCTCAACCCGTCGAGCGCGCACATTCTCATCAAGGTCGCCACGGCGCGCTGGTGGGCGCTGGTGTTCTCCTTCAAGCAGACGGGCGTGCCCATTGGCGGTGCGCTGGCGGGTTTGTGCGTGCCGGTGCTGGTCGTGGCGATCGGCTGGCGCGGCGCGGCGCTCGTGGTCAGCATCCTGGCGCTGATCGTAATCGGCTCGATCGAGCCGCTGCGGCGGCGCCTCGATGAACGCAGCGGCGGTCCCCGCGGCTGGTCGGTGGCGGGGGTGTTTGCGCCGCTGCGGCTGGTATGGCGCACACCCATGCTGCGCCGCTTCGCGATCGTCGGCTTCGGCTTCGCCGGCGTGCAGGTCAGTATCGGCGCGTTCTATGTGGTGTTTCTCAACGAAGAGCTCGGCATGTCGCTAGTGGTGGCGGGGGCCATACTGGCGTTCGTGCAGGTGGGCGGCATCGCAGGCCGCATTCTGTGGGGCGCCGTGGCGGGACGCTGGCTGGCGCCGCGGCGGGTGCTGGCGGTGCTGGGCATGCTGACCACCGTGTGTCTCGTGCTCACCAGCCGGCTGACGGTGGAGGTACCGCTTGCGGCCATGGCGGCACTCGGGCTGGTGCTCGGCGCGAGCAGCTTCGGCTGGAACGGCGTGTTTCTCTCCGAGCTGCCCCAGTTCGCGCCCGAAGGTCGGGCCGGCGAAGCCACCGGCGGCGTGCAGTTCGTCTTCTTCGGCGGCGTGGTCCTGGTGCCACCGTGTTTCGGGGCCGTTGTCTCGGTGAGCGGCCACTATGACGTCGCCTTCCTGACCACGGCCGTGCTCGCGCTGGTCGCCGGGCTCTACCTGCTCGTTCCGCTCGCGCGGTCCGCGCCGCCGCGCAGCGGCTAGTCGTCGAACGCCATGGCGATGACGCTCGCGGAGAAGCTCGTCGCTCGGGCCTGTGGGCGTGAGCGCGTCGTGCCGGGCGAGGTCGTCACCTGCCGGGTCGATCTGGCCATGGTGCACGACTCGAGCGGTCCACGACGGCTGGCTCCGAAGCTCGACACCATCGGGGCGCCCGTCTGGGATCCGGCACGGGTGGTCATCATCACCGACCACTTCGTCGCGGAGTCGGACGCGCGCAGCGAGGAGATCGCCCGCGTGACGCGCGCCTGGGCGGTCGCCAACGGTATCGGCAATCTCTACGAGGCGCAGGGGATCTGTCACGTCGTGCTGCCCGAGCGAGGCCACCTGCGCCCGGGACTGTTCGTGGTGGGCGGCGACTCGCACTCGACCACGGGCGGTGCCTTCGGCTGCTTCGTCATCGGCATCGGCGCGACCGAGATGGCGGGCGTGATGGCCACCGGAGAGATATGGGTAAAAGTGCCTGGTACGCTGCAGGTGCGCCTCGACGGTGAGCTGGGCGCGGGCGTGGCCGCCAAGGACATCATGCTGCTGCTCTGCCGTCGCATCGGCGTGAACGGCGCCAACTACCGCGTCGTGGAGTTCGCCGGGCCCGGCGTCGCGACGCTGCCGATGCCGGAGCGCATGGTGCTGACCAACATGGCGGCGGAGCTCGGTGCGAAGACCGGGCTGATCGCGCCCGACGCTCGCACGCTGCGGGCACTGCGCGAGTGCGGCGTGGTGCTCGATTCGGTGGCGCCGTGGCGCGGCGACCATGCCGCCCGCTACGAGCAGGTAATCGACATCGATGCCGGCAAGATAGCGCCGCAGGTCGCGGCGCCACACAGTCCGGAGAACGCCGCCCCTGTCGGCGAGCACGCGGGCACTGCCATCCAGCAGGCCTACATTGGCGCCTGCACCGGGGCCAAGCTGGCGGATCTGCGCATGGCGGCGCGCATCCTTGCGGGACGGCGGGTGGCGGCCGGTGTCCGCCTCTACGTCGCGCCCGCCTCGGTGCGTGAGGCAGCCGTCGCAGCCCGCGAGGGGCTGACGCCGGCGCTCGAGGACGCCGGCGCGCAGATGCTGCCCAGCGCCTGCGGTGCCTGCATCGGCCGCGGGCCGGGGGTGCTGGCCGCGGGCGAAGTCGGTATCGCGACCACGGCGCGCAATTTCCGCGGCCGCATGGGGCACCCGAGCTCGGCGACCTACCTGGCCTCGCCCTACACGGTTGCCGCATCGGCGGTGGCCGGCTGTATCGCCGATCCGAGAGAGTTCCTGTGACGCTCGATGCCGTCACGGGACGCGCCTGGGTGTACGGTGACGACATCGACACCGACGTGCTGGCGCCGGCGGGGTACCTGACAGCGCCGCTCGAGGAGATGGCGGCGCATTGCCTGCAGGCGCTCGATCCCGACTTCGCCGGCGCCGTGAGGCCGGGTGACATCTTCGTCGCCGGCGACAATCTCGGCATCGGGTCTTCGCGCGAGCAGGCGCCGCAGTGTCTGATCGCGCTCGGCATCCGCGCGGTGTTGGCGCGCTCGTTCGCGCGCATCTTCTACCGTAATGCGCTCAATCTCGGCCTGCCGGCGCTGGTTTGCCGGGATGTCGACCGGATCGGCGCGGGCGATGTCCTGCGGGTCGATCCGATTGCCGGGACCGTCGAGCATCTCAGCACGGGGCAGCGGCTCGGCTGCGAGGCACTGCCAGCGCATCTCGTGCCCATGATCGCCGACGGCGGCCTCGTCCCGCATCTCAGGCGCCGCTTTGCGAAACCGTCGGCGTGCTGACCGAGCGCGCTCGAGCCGATGCCCGTTACCGCAACCACACCCAGCAGTCGGCCATCGTTCAGTACTTTCGATATTTCGAGTAATATAGAAATATGCTCGAGCAGCACGTGATCAAGGCGCTTGGCGCGCTCGCCCAGGCGCACCGGCTGCGGGTGTTTCGCCTGCTGGTGCCGGTGGCACCCAACGGCATAGCGGCGGGCGAGATCGCCGCGCGTCTCGGCATTCCCCCCTCGAGCCTGTCGTTTCACCTCGCTCAGCTCGAGGCAGCCGGATTGGTGCGCTCGTGGCGGCGGCAACGACACGTGCTCTACGCCGCCGAACCCGCCGGGGTGCGGCTGCTGCTGCGCTATTTGTTGGCCGAGTGCTGCGGCGGCCGCCCCGAGCTCTGCAGCGGGCTGCTCGATGTGGATGAGGCAGACGACGTGGTTGAACGGGAAACGTCAATGAATGAAACGGTCCACAACGTGCTGTTTCTGTGCACCGGCAACTCGGCCCGCAGCATCATTGCCGAGTGTATCCTCAACCGAGTTGGACGCGGCCGGTTCAACGCCTTCAGCGCAGGAAGCGTTCCGAAGGGGGAGGTACATGCGGACGCCATCGCGCTGCTGCGTTCGCAGAACTTCACGACCGAGGGCTTGCGGTCGAAGAGCTGGGACGAGTTCGCGCGAGCGGATGCGCCGCCCATCGACGTCGTCATCACCGTGTGCGAGCAGGCGGCCCAGGAGACGTGCCCCGTCTGGCCCGGCGGCCCCGTGTGCGCGCACTGGGGAGTGCCGGATCCGGCGGCGGTGGACGGCAGCGACGCCGAGCGTCAGAGCGCTTTCGCCGATGCCTACCGGAGGCTGCACCGGCGCATCGAATCTTTCGTGAAGCTGCCCGTCGACCGCCTTGACGGGCCGCACCTCGAGCGGGAGCTCGACGCTATCGGGACGATTGCCGACGGCGCGGAGCTCGAGCGGGGCGCGGGGTCGCGGCCATGACGGCGACGCGAGCGCGGCGCCTCGTGGCCGAAGCGCTGGGCACGGCGATGCTGCTGGCCACCGTGGTGGGGTCCGGCATCATGGCCGAGCGTCTCGCCGGCGGCAACGTCGCCATGGCGCTGCTCGGCAACACGTTGGCCACCGGCGCCATACTGATGGTGCTCATCCTGATGCTTGGCCCGATCTCCGGCGCGCACTTCAATCCCGCCGTGACGCTGTCGTTCGCGCTGCGGCGGGAGATCGCCGCGAGCGACGCCGTGGCGTACGTCCTGGTGCAGATCACCGCCGGTCTCGCGGGTGTCGTCATGGCCCATGTGATGTTCGAGATGCCCATCGTCGGCGCGTCGACCACGGCACGCACGGGCGTCGCGCAGTGGTTCTCGGAGAGCGTGGCGACCTTCGGGCTCGTCGCGACGATCCTCGCTACCCTGCGCTGGCGACCGGATGCGGTGCCGTTTGCGGTAGGCCTCTTCATCAGCGCCGGCTACTGGTTCACGGCCTCGACGTCGTTCGCTAATCCGGCGGTGACCGTGGCGCGCGGCTTCACCGACAGCTTCTCCGGCATCCTTCCGGCGCACGTGCCCGCGTTCATTGTCGCTCAGCTCGTGGGCGCCTGCGTGGCGACGGCGCTGTTCGGCTGGCTGCTGCGCGGCGCGCCGGTGCCGGGCGACACGGACGATGCGCTAAGGCGCTGAGCGGCGCGCGACCCACCGCGCCCCCGGGACACGGCCGACAGGCGTTGCCCGCCAGAGCGGCGGTGGCGGCGCCGACCGCGGATGAAATGGGCGACGGCCTGAGGCCAGGGCGGCTATGCGTGCCCTGTTCGCAACGCCCGCGGGTCAGACGACGCCCGCGTCCCTGAGGGCGCCGATCTCGTCGCGATCGAAGCCGAACTGGTCGAGCACCTCGTCGGTGTGTTGGCCGCAATCGGGGGTCGGCCGATAGTGCATCTCGCCGGCGCGGCTCAGGCCGACGGGCTGGGCGACGACCTCCAGGTCGCCCAGGCGCGGGTGGTGCACCGGTTTCGCCATGCCGAGATGCTGCACCTGTGGATCGGCAAACACCTGATCGACGGTGTAGATCGGCCCGCAGGGCACCCCGGCGGCGTTCAGCATGTCGATACACGCGGCGCTGTCGTACTGGTGCGTGCGCGCTTCGATGGCGGTGTTCACCGCGTCGCGATGCTGCAAGCGCAGGGCGCCGGTGGCGAAGTCGGGCTCCTCGAGCAGCCCCTCCGCGCCGAGCGTCCGGCACAGTCGCTCCCATATCGCGTCGCCGGCGGCGGCGATGTTGACGTGCCCGTCGCGGGTGCGAAACACCCCGGTGGGGATGCTGGTCGGGTGGTTGTTGCCGGCCTGAGGCGGTATCTCGTGAGCAATGAGCCAGCGTGCTGCCTGGAAGTCCAGCATGGCGATCTGCGCCTGCAGAAGCGACGTCTGCACCCACTGGCCGCGCCCGGTCTGCTCCCGCTGAAGCAGAGCGACCAGGATACCGATGGCGGCGTACAGTCCCGCCGTCAGGTCGGCGACCGGGATGCCGGCGCGCACCGGGCCCTGACCGGGCAGCCCGGTGATGGACATCAGCCCGCCCATGCCCTGGGCGATCTGATCGAAGCCCGGTCGCTGGCTGTACGGCCCGTCCTGGCCGAAGCCGGAGATGCTCGCATAGACCAGACGCGGGTTGAGGGCCTGGAGCGACTCGTAATCGACGCCCAGCCGCGCTTTGACGTCGGGCCGGTAATTCTCGACCACGACGTCGCTGCGCCGCGCCAGGCGCTTGAACACGGCAAGCCCGCGCGGATCCTTCAGGTTCAGCGTCAGACTGCGCTTGTTGCGGTGGATGTTCTGATAGTCGGGGCCGTCCCGGGCGCCGCCGAGTCCGGCGCCGGTGTCGACGTGGGCGGGCGCCTCGATCTTGATGACGTCCGCGCCCCAATCGGCGAGCTGGCGCACGGCGGTCGGCCCCGCGCGCACGCGGGTGAGGTCGAGGACGGTGAAACGTGCGAGCGGCGCCGTGCCGACATTGTCGCCCATGATATCGTCCGGTTCGTCGAGAGTTGGCGTCGGCAGCGCCGCGCTCGTAGACTTGGCGCCACCGCGACGTCTAGCCTACAGTCTCTGCTGCCGCGACTCCAGTCGACCTCGTCATGCTCATCGACACGTTCGCCGAATACAGCGCCCGGTTACGCGACGCGCCGCTCGCCGACGACGTGCAGCACGCGGCCAAGCGCTGCGCGGTAGATTGGTTCGCGGCGGCAATTCCCGGCGGCATCGTGGCGCCCGCCGGGTCGCTCGCCGTGGCGCTGGTGGAGGACCTGGCGCACGGCGTGGCCATGCTGGTCCCGTCGCGGCAGCTCACCACCGCACGCACGGCGGCGCTGATCAACGCCGTGGCGGCGCATACCCTGGAACTCGACGACATTTATCGTCCCGCGCTGTATCACCCCGGTGCGCCGATCATCGCGGCTGCGCTGGCCGTGACCCAGGCGCGCGGCGCGAGCGGCGCTGCCCTGCTGCGCTCCATCGTAACCGGCTACGAGGTGTCGACGCGCATCGGCGCAGCGGTCAATCCGGCACACTACCGCTACTGGCACACCACGGGCACCGTCGGCACCATCGGTGCGGCGGCGGCCGCCGCCAACGCGCTCGGCCTCGACGCCGACACGACGGCGGACGCCCTGGCGCATGCGACCTCGATGGCGGCGGGTCTGCAGCAGGCGTTTCGCTCGAGCGCCATGACGAAGCCGCTGCACGCCGGCCATGCGGCCGAGTCGGGGGTGCTGGCCGCGCTGGCAGCCGAGAGCGGCGTCACCGGCGCGCACGACATGCTCGAGGGCGAGAGAGGCCTAGGCGCTGCCATGGCCGATCGCCCCGACTGGTCCGCGGCGGTCGCGGATCTCGGCACGCACCACAACATTCTCGCCATCACCCACAAGATCCATGCCGCCTGCGGCCACACCTTCGCGGCCATCGATGCGGCCCTCGCGCTGCGCGAGGCGCATGGGCTGCGCGCCGAGGACGTCGTGCGCATGCGCGTGCGCACCTACGCCAAGGCCATCGAGCTGGCGGGCATCGCCGCGCCGGTGGATGCCTTGGAAGCGCGCTTCAGCCTCGGCTACTGCGTGAGCGCGGCGCTGGTGCTCGGGCGCGTACGGCTCGAGGCGTTTGCGGACGAGCAGCTCGCCAGCGCCGCCATTCGCGAGCTGGCCGCGCGAGTGACCACCGAGGTGGACCCGGTCCTGGAGGCGGCGTTTCCCGGGCAGCGCGCGGCGACGCTGGAGGTGGAGATGCGGGACGGCCGCAGCTTCGCGCATCACCGTGCCACGCGCAAGGGCGACCCCGATGACCCGCTGACCGACGACGAGCTCACCGAGAAATATCTCGAGCTGGCGCGGCCGGTGCTGGGCACGGCGCGAGCCCAGGCGCTGCTCGAGCGGTTGTGGCAGCTCGAGGCTGTCGACAATACGACGGATCTGCTGGACGCCGAGCCGCCGAGCCGGCCCGGCTGACGGGTCGTCGTCGGGATGCCGGTCCCCGCGCACCGGGCAGGGTGGCGGGCGGCTCGACGCGGCGGTCGAGAACGACGGGCTGTACGCGGAGCTGGTCTTGCCGGGGCAGGGCGTGGGTCGGCTTCGAGCATGCCCCGCGAACGGATCAAAAACGGCGCGTCGTCGCGGAGGCCGTCCGAGCCTCAGCAGCACGCCGCCAACGTGGTCGCGTTTCCCCCACAGGCGCTGTGCGAGCTGGTCCATGCGCGGGTGGCAACCGCCATGCTCGGCGAGGCTAATCCCGTGCAGCACACGCAGGGCGCCAATCGAAAAGATCATGATTGAGAGCACGGGGACGGGGCGCCGGCGCCGCCCGTGAAGCACGGTCACGACCGGCATGGAGCGCAACCGCACTCGGAGTTTCGCGTCGGCTTCGAGTTCCGCTGCAGCGAGGCGCTGGAGTCCTTCTTCGATCGCGGCGTCGCGCTGAGCGACATCAATCGCGTCTCGGCCGCTGCCCAGCCCATGGCCGTCCTCTCGCTCGCCTGGCGCAGCGTCACCAACCGTCGCTTCACGGTTCTGCTCACCGTCTGCGCGATCGCCATGAGCGTGTCGCTCTTGCTCGGTGTCGAGAAGATCCTGCCACGAGGCGCGGTTGAGCTTCGCCAGCACCGTCTCGGGGACGGATCTGGTCGTCGGCGCGCGCAGCGGCAGCACGCAGCTTCTGCTCTATGCGGTGTTTCGCATCGGCAATGCGTCGAACAACATCTCCCGGGAAAGCCATCGTGAGATTGCCGCACGGGAGCCGGTGCGGTGGACCATACCGCTGTCACTCGGCGACCCGCACCGCGGGTTTCGGGTGCTGGGCACCAATCGCGACTACGTTGCGCATTGCCGCTAAGTGCGCGAGCGGCCGCTGGCATTCGCCGAGGGCGTTGCCTTCGATGACCTCTACGACACCGTGCTGGGCGCAAGGGTGGCCGAGGAGCTCGGCCACGCAGTGGGCGCGCAGATCATCATCGCCCACGGCGCCGGCCCGGTGAACCTCCACGACCATGCCGACAAGCCGTTCCGCGTGGTCGGCATACTCGCCAAGACGGGCACGCCCGTGGGCCGGACCGTGCACGTCGGTGTCGAAGCCATCACGGCCATTCACGTGGACTGGCAGAGCGGCCTGCCCACGCCGGGGCAAGCCGTCACCGCCGAGGCCACTCGAGACATGGATCTCACGCCGAGAGCCATCACCGCCTTCCTCGTGGGGGTGCTCTCGAAGATGGCCATCTTCGGGCTGCAGCGCGTCGTCAACGACTACCGCAGGGAGCCGCTGCTGGCGATCCTGCCGGGAGTGGCGCTGCGTGAGCTGTGCGACATGATGGGCGGCGCGGATCCCGACGCCGTCGCGCGGCGTCCCCGGAGCCCGTGCCGATACGCTCAGCCGACAGCGCTCTTTCCGCTCGGCGCTCAGCCCGCGCGCGCAAAGAGCAACACCGCGGCGACGGCTGCGGCCACGGCCGCGCTCGTGCGCAGGGTCAGACGCTCGCCGAGCAGCGCCACGGCCAGCACCCCCGTAAGCACGAAACTGAGCTGCGCGATGGGCGCCACCACCACTGCCTCGCCGTGGCTGAACGCGATGGCCAGCGCCACGTAGCTCGAGGCGGTCAAGGCACCGCAGGCCAGCGGCAGCCACAGCCGCACGCCGCTGCGCGGCAGCGGGGCCCCCTCGCGCACCGCGTAGGGCAGGGCAAGACAGAGCACCCCGAGACTTTGGGCAAGCACCATGGCCGCGGGCTCGGCGCCCGCGCGCAGCCCGAGCTTGTAGAACAGCCCGATGACGCCGAACGAGAACATGGCGATGACGGCCAGCTGCAGCGCGCGCCGCTGCAAGCGAGTGGCCCGCAGCGACGCACCGGCCATAATGGCCAGTGCGGCAAGAACCAGCGCAGCGGTCTTCGACGGCGTGAGCGTCTCGCCGAGCAGCACAACGGCGAGCAGCGCCGTCACGGCAAAATTGAGGCGGACGATGGGCACCAGCCCGAGCACCGCCCCGTGGCGCAGCGCCCGGAGCAGACACAGGAACGCCGTGAAGGAGAGCGCGCCGTTAGCCAGTCCGAACACGAGGCCCCAGTTCCACGCGAACTCGTCGCGTGCGACGGCCACGGCAAGCGCCGTGGGGACGAATGCCGTGTTCTGCAGGAGCATGAAGGCGCCGCCCCGCAGCGGCCAGCGTTGGCCCAGCTTGTAGAGGAAGTCGCTGACGCCGAGAAAGCTCATCGACATCAGCGCGAAGCCGATCTCGGGTGCGATCCGCATCGTCTACGGTCCGCTATCGCGTGCAGTGCCGCGCCGCACGGTGCCGGGACGCGGCGACGGCGTCAGCGCCCGCCGCCGTCCTCGCGCAGCAGTCTGAATACCTCCGTGATGTCGCTGTCGGGCAGCAGCTCGACCACCCGCTGCCACTGGGCGTCGACCGCGGTGCCCAGCGTGTGCGGCGTTCCGGCCTCGCGCACCGCCTCGGTGTACAGTGCGAGGTCCTTGGCCATCAGCGCCGAGCGGAAACCGGCGTC
>JBFEOO010000080.1:0-15990 GCA_041550555.1 Arenicellales bacterium | reverse complement strand
CCGGAAGATCGGCCGGTAGCCGGGCAACAGATATTTGTCGACCGTCTCCTGGAGCTGCTCGCGTTCGCCGAACAGCTCCCCGAAGCGACGGCTGAAGGCGATGTGCTGCGCCGGCGTCAGGTGCTGGTCGCGCACCACGAGCACGCCGTCGCTGTCGAGCCAGGCCTGGCGCAGCTCGGCAAAGAGTTCGTCGCTCATCGGCGCCGACACGTCCACGTCGACGACCTCCGCACCCAGCGCGGGACACAACCGGTTTACGGTAATAGATTTCATGCGCTCACCCTGCGACCTGCGACCGTATGGGCGATCCATCGCGCCGCAGCGTCAGGCGCCGGCCCCCCGCATATAGTGCTGCACTCGCACGCACATTGACAGCAGCAACGGCACGGCCCGTCGGCGGGCGCCGGTGCGCGCCGCCCGCGAGAGGCGGCTCGCCGGGCCGTCCCCCTCGGGCGCACGAATGGCGTACCCACCCACTAGGGAGACCACGCAGCGCCTGGGCCGCCGAGCTCGTCGGATCCACCTCGAACCGGAGAAGCACACCCCCGGGGGGGGTCGGGCCGAACCGCATTGGACAACCGTCGAGCGTCGGGAACCCGCGGCGGGCGGGTGGCCGACGACACCTCTCGGCTTGACGACGTCGATGCTGGCCGGCGCACTCCCGACGCGGCGGTGGAACCGCTCCCCAACTGCGAAACGGATACAGAATTTGTACTTGTCCGGCCCGGGCGCGCTGCTAGGATGCGGTCAGATGAACAGCGCCAGACGCAAGACCCATGTGCGAATTGCTCGGTATGGCGGCCCGCCTGCCGGCGAGCATCACGCTGTCGCTGAACGAGTTCGCGCGCCACGGCGGCGCGACGGGACCCCACGCCAATGGCTGGGGCATCGCGTTCTACGACGGGCGCGACGCCAATCTCATTCGTGAATCGGCGGCTGCCGCCCGCAGCGAGCTAATCTCGACTTTGCGCCACCAGAGCGTCACCAGCGAGCTCGTCATCGCTCATATCCGCCAGGCGAGCCGGGGGGCCGGTGACATTGCGCAATACCCATCCGTTTCGGCGCGAGCTGGCGGGACGCGTCCACGTGTTCGCCCATAACGGGCATGGCCCGGGTCTCCAAGCTCGATCTTCGTTCAATTTGAACCGTTCGCTCTCGCCCATTGGCGACACCGACTCGGAGTACGCATTCTGCATCCGCATGCAACGGATCACTGAGCTCTGGCTGTACTCGGACGCGGCGCCCGCCCTCTCGGAACGCATCGAGGTCATCAGCGCCTTCGCACGCGAGATGAGTGCGTTCGGCCCTGCCAACTTTCTCTACTCGGACGGAGACGCGTTATTCGTTTACGCCGATGTCCGAACGCAGGCGAACGGGCAACACGGCGCACCCGGACTGCACTTCACTTCCGTTGCCGGTAATTACGGCAAGGGCTTCTCCGAGTTGACGAAGGTCGAGTTCCAATCCGAACGGACTCAACGGGTGACGCTGGTGTCCACTCTGCCGTTGCGCGAGCGCGGTTGGCTGCCCATGAGCCGAGGGCAGCTGCTCGTCACGCAGGGCGGGAAGGTCGTTTACGAGGAGACTGTCTCGGGCGATATGACCACTGGCCAGTTGTCGTGCTTCTCACCCAGCGGTAGTGCCCGATGTTTTCATCGGCCGAGGGACCGCGACTCGGCAGCGCCGACCGGCCGGATCTGAGGCGAGCCCAGCACCGGCCATCGGCGTCTCGCGCGTACTTCGGCGCCGGCGCAGGCCCACGGCCAAGCACAAGGTGGCGACCCCGCTGAATCGGCAGCCGTGCCGCAGCGACATGTGTCTCTCGCAGCCGTCGCCGGCGGGGCCGGCCCACCCGTCGACGGCGAGCTTTGTTGAGCCGAGAGACTTGAAAGCGCTCGTCGGGGATCACATATACCGCTGCGGCAATCGTGTCGAAACAAACGCAAACGGGAGGTTACGAGATGGCTTTCCGATTCGCCGATCCTTTCGAGGCTCTGCTTGATCTTCAACGAGGGCTGGATGCAACGCTTCTGAGCGACTGGTTTGGGAGCCGCACGACAGGCAGCGGCAGCTTTCCACCCATCAACGCTTTTCGCAAGGGAGACGACTTCGTACTCATCGCGGAAATCCCCGGCATCGATAAGAGCACGCTCGATATCGAGGTCAAGCACGACCAGGTCCGCATCCGGGGAGAAAAGATGGTCCCTCGCAGCGATGAACTGAGCGTCCATCGTCGCGAACGCATCGCCGGGCGTTTTGATCGGGTCCTCTCCGTCCCTATGGGCATCGACTCCGACGGTGTCAAGGCCGAGTATCGCGACGGCGTGCTTTCGCTGTATCTGCCACTCGCGGAGCGTCACAAGCCGAAATCGATTTCGATTGAGTAAGCTTGGTATCGCCACACGCTGCCGTTGAGATTCACAGGAGGACGTTATGAATCCGTACGAGCTTCAGGTGCAGAAGAAGAAGGAACTCGAAGCAAAGCAGGAGAGGACCAAAGCGGGGCGCTACTACGTGCCGAACACGGACATCTATGAATCATCCGCCGCGATCCTCGTGACAGTGGAAATGCCGGGCGTGCGCAAGGAGAATGTCGACATCAAGCTCGACAAGGATGTTCTGACCATCACCGGAAACGTCGACTTCTCCCAGTACGAGGGGTTGGAGCCCGTCTATACCGAGTACAACGTCGGCAACTACACACGCAGCTTTACCCTCTCGAGCGCAATCGATCGTAATCGCATCTCGGCGAAGGTGGAAGACGGGGTGTTGTCCGTGGAGCTGCCGAAGGTCAAGGAAGCGACTTCGAGACGGATCGAGGTCCGATAGCGACCGCTGTCGCCTGACGCCGGCTCGCTGACGCTTGCTTCGCCGCCGCGCGGGCGGACCTAACCCGCGCGGCGGCATACCCCGAGACGAGTGACCCCCGTTCACGGCAACCCGCTACCGCGTGGCCGCCGGCGCCATCGGCATGGCCGGCGCCGCATCGATACCGGTCTCGTACGCGTCTTTCGAGAGTAAACACAACGTCGTCGAAACGTCGACGCGCGGCCGGGCATCGCAACGCTTCGTCGAACACCGTCGCGTATTCGGGCACTAGAGTGCTGCGACGGTAATGTTGCCCAGCTATGGCGCCGGCGGGCGTTGATCGATGAGCGAAGGGCGAAAAGCGATCATCCGCCAGGAGGCGGCATACGCGCCGACACACTGCAAAATCCCTGCGGCTCCACACCGAGCGCGGCATTGAACTTGCTCGACAGATTCTGAAAAGCAACGAGAGCGGTGAGCTCGATGATGGCCGCATCGTCGAAGTGTCGGCGCAATCGCTCGAAATGGGCTTCGGTCGTCTGCCGATCCGAGAACGTAACGGCCTCCGTGTAGGCGAGGGCGGCCCGTTCACGATCGGAGAACAGCGCGCTCGTCTCGAACTGGTCCAGTTCGGCGAGCTTGTCTTCGCCACCGCCTCGCTTGAGCGCCATTGCGCTGTTGAGATCGACACAGAATCTGCACCAGTTGATTTGCGAGACGCGCACCGTCACCAGCGAGCGGAGCGCCGGCTCGAGCGGCGACGTGCGCCGATCGAGAGCGCCATAGAGCGCCGCTAGCGCGATGAAGACGCTCGGCGTCCGTCCCCACAGGCGGCTGGGCGTGAGCACCGCGCCGTACCGGCGTTTCTGGTTCCAAAGGAAGAGGCGTACAATCCAGGGAAAACGGTGGCTGCTCGGGGTTTCGACGAAGGGCATGGAAGCGGTGAACCGTGCGGCGTGTTGCGTTGAGGTTGCGGCGAAAAATCCGCCATAGGGCTTCGAGTATGGTACGAACACGGGTGCCTGTTCCAGTGCCCCGGGTCGACGTGCGACGAGCCGGTGGCGCCCGTCTCCCGACTCGCATGGACAGCGCCGCGCCAGCAGCCGCGGCGCGATGGAGATAAGGCCGCCGAGGCTGGCGGCAGGACCGGGATCGACGGCTGCCGTGGCCGCAGCGCCGAAAGCCGGTCACACCTAGACCCCCGGACGATCCCCGGCGCGCCAGCTCGACTGCAAAATGCGCTCCGGCCGCCGCCCAGGCCGGCATTTGAACGATTCGGGGTAATACGACATGAACGAGAAAAACGCGATTGCAGAGCATTGGGGCCGCGGCGATGTCTACGGCCTGATCATCGCGGCGCTCGAGCAGATGTCAAAACCTCTCGACGAGCTGACATTGGAGGATTTGGCGCCCGTCGACCACCTCCATGCGCGCGGGGTTCAGGCGACGATCGAGCTGGCCGACAACCTGCCCATCGAGGCTGGCCAGCATGTTCTCGACATCGGCTGCGGGATTGGCGGTCCGGCTCGTTACATGGCGTCACGGTTTCGGTGCAAAGTCAGCGGACTCGATATCACCGAAGCTTTCGTCGACGCGGGCAACAAGCTCAGCGCGCTGGTCAAAATGCAGGAACACGTGACGATCGAGCACGGCGATGGCCACTCATTACCGTATCCCGATGCTTGCTTCGACGGCGCCTACGCGCTCCATGTCACGATGAACGTGGCCGACCGCCCGCGATTCTTCGGCGAAGCGTATCGGGTGCTCAAGCCCGGGGCATTTTTCGCCCTCACCGAGCACGGTCTGGGCCCGCGGGGTGATCCGCACTATCCCCTGCCGTGGTCGGCCGACGGCAGCGGCGCATACCTCGTGACGCCGTCCGAGACGCGGCGTCTTCTGGAGTCGGCGGGATTCACGAATATAGCGATGGAGGATACCGGCGCCAAATACGTCGCGGGCTACAAAGCGGTGATCGAACGCGGCGAGCAAGGGCGGCTGCCACCGCTCGGCACGCACCTGCTGACGGGGGATACGGCATTGGCGAAAACACGCAACGCGGCACGCAACATCGAGGAAGGCCGCACGCATCCGATACTGGTGATCTGCCGAAAGCCTCGGTGAATGCCGTCTACTGGCATCGCCGGCACCCACGTGTGCGCAGCGGCGCGCTCACATCAGGGGGCATCGCGACGTCGGGGGCAGCGTTGGCGCCATCGGCAGCGACCGTGCTTTCCAGTACCCCACGAGCGGCGAACGCGACAGCCGGTTATCCCCTGCGTGGCGTTGCGCAAGCCCGCCCGCCTGCCGACAGCGCACCTCGCCGTGCTCGCCGCCTGCGGCCCGCCTCTTTGTGCTATCGAGCCGCGCCGCCAACCGCAGCGCTAGCGCCAACGCGCGGTGATGCGGGCAAAGAGCGCAGCGTGGTCACTGAGCGGAGCGTCGACGGCAAGACTCAACGCGTCCACGACTCCCGCCTCCTCGACGGACAGACTGACATCGCGGCCGCTGCGATACAGCAGGTAGTCGACGCGATCTGCAGCAAAACCGGGTTGATCCGCCGCCGCGTCCACGAGCTGCACGTCGTGCGCGAACTGTCGCAGCTGCTCGCGGTCGTCCGGATCGCTCCACTGCAGGTTGAAATCCCCGCCGACGACGAGCGCGTGCTGATCACTGTGGGCGATCACGGCTCGACGCAGCTCATCGAGCTGACCCGCCCTCACGGCACGGTCTCCCGCCGCCCGGCCAGCGTCCAGATGGACACCGTAGAGGTCCACCGCCGCGCCCTCTCCCAGACGCAGCCGCAGCCTGACGAACCCCTTGCTCGCCCAGCAGTCGTGACCACTGCCGAGCCAGCCGTGGCAGCGGCTGAACGCAACGCGATCCATGGCGACGATTCGGCTGGGCGGGACATCGGCGAGCACGGTCAAGCCCGATCCGCAGTACCCGCACAACATGAACAGCTTGCCCAGCAGCCACGAGCGCGCGCCGTTCCCCCTCATCCGCACTCGATGATTGACCGCCTCGACCAGCAGTTCGTGGAAGGCGAAGTCTTCTTGCACGAGAACGATGTCGTGGCCGTTCAGGTGACGGCCGATGCGGGGGATACGAACGGCGGGGTCGTCACCTGCAATCCACGCGGGCAGGCCGTGAATGTTGTAGGACAGCACGGAGAGCTGGTATTCGGACGCCGGCGTCGTGCGAAGCGTCCCCTCCGCCCGGCGGTGGTCCGCCGCCGCACCCTCCTCATCGAGTGACACCGCCTGAGCGCCCAGCGTGGCGAACGAGGTCGCCGCCGCAAAAGCAAGACGCCGTAGCATCGGGTGAGCAGACGATAGAAGCGTATGTCCTGCGGCGGGATTCAATTGGTCCGGGATGGTCGGCGCGGGGCGCGCTAGGCGTTGTCGAGAAAGCTCTCCGCGTAGTAGTTCACGTGATAGACCTTGCCCTCGAACAGCGGCAGCAATTCGTCGAGGATGGGCCGCATGCCCGCCCGGACATCGGACGTAATTGCGGTCTCGATGTCCGCAAGGGAATCATATGTGTGCTCGATCACCAGGTAGATGTGCCGATCCGGCGTCTCGTGCTCGCGACCCCACAGCAGTCGCACCCGCCGAATGTTGGGAAAGTTCCGCATGGTGGGCACTATCCGTGTGCGCACAATCGATTCGAACCGCTCGCGATCGGCGGCGGCGACCTCACCTTCGAAATAGGCGCATCGTACATACATAAGCGAATACTCCGTGTGCGTTACAGCCTACGATGACGCGAGAATCGCTTCGGCGTCCGCCCGCCACCGCGTCATGCCCATCCGCGTGTAGGCAGCGAGAGCACTGCCGGCCAGCGCACGCGCGTCGGCGAGGTCGCCCTGCTCCGCGCTCAGCTCGGCGAGCGCCAGATTCGCATGAGCGACCTCCGGAAGCGCCCCCTGTGACGTGGCGACTCCTCGCGCGCGAGTGAGCGCGGCGCGCGCGGCTTCGATATCACCCGCATCGCCCGCGCCGCGAGCGATGCACAGGCCGAGCGTGCGACGGACGGGCGCTTCGAACGTGCGCAGCTCGTGCCGCGCGATGGTCGTCAGCTGCTCCGCGCACAGCGCCGCCGCCCGCTCGTACTGACCGCTCTCGCAGACGGCCATCGCCTCGGCAGCGCCGAACCAGACCCAGAGCAGCACAAGCGACGGCAGCCTCTCACGCTGCACTGCCGCCTCTTCCAACACGCTCAGCGCACGATCCGAATCATGGGCAATCGCGTGACTGCCGACCCAGACCATGAGGCTCCAAGGAAACAGAAATTCGAGCTCGTTCTCGCGCACCAGCTGCAAGCCCTCCTCGACGAGCGGTATGGAGCGCTCCGTCTCGCCCTTTAGCATCAGGCCGAACGCGAGCCACGTCGAAGACATGGCACGATCGAACGGAAGCCCCGTCTCACGCGCGATGCGGCAGGCTTCCTCTCCGTGATCGATCGCTCGGGAAAAATCACCGACCAGCGCATTGCTGCCGCATAAATTTCCGAGCCAGATGCAGGCAGACGTGCCGGTGGTCCCGAGGCGTTCGTGTCGGAACGTCGACTTGAGCTCCCGGGCAAACGGCTCGGCGATCTCGACGGCACTGCGGAACTCCCCCTTACAGACGCGAGCAAGTGCGTTATTGGACACCGCCTGAACGAGCACGCGCGGATCGCCGACGTCGCGCGCGGCGCGCGCGGCCTGCTCGCCCACCTCGAGTGCCTGCTCGACATCCCCGAGGTGGTACAGCACGTGGGTCATGTCGGCGCCGATGACCGCCTCGCGCCGGCGGTCGCCGATCGATACCGCGAGCGAACGCGCCTCGGTCAGCCGGGCGAACAGATTTCGGTACTGCGCCAACGCACCGAGAGGGGGACGCATCTCGAAGCGAATATCGATGGCCATCGATAACGCCTCCTCGGACTGAGGCAGATGATCCAGCGCCGAGAGCGCCTGCTCGAAATGCTCCGTCGCTTCGCGGTATGCGGAATTCGCTACCGCCTTGTTGCCTGCTTGACGAAAATAGCGTATGGCTTCAGGCCAGAGCTCCGCCCGCTTCGCGTGGTAGGCGAGCAGCTCCGCCTGCTCACCGATTCGCGCCGCGTAGCGCGCTTCGCTCGCCCGCAGCGCCGCCTCGTGCAGCGCCCGCCGCTGACGGCGGAGCAGGCTGTCGTAGACGACACTCTCGATGAGCGCATGCTTGAACATGTACTCGGACGTCGGGAACGAGCGAGTCTCGAACACCAACTCCGCCGCCTGCAGCGCCGAGAGCGCTGACTGCAGCTCGGCTTCATCGACGGCAGCCACTGTCTTGAGCAGGTCGTAGGGCACGACCCGTCCCAGCACGGAAGCGACCTGCAGCAAGCGCTTGTGTCCGGGCTCGAGCCGATCGATGCGGGCGCCGATCACCGCCTGGATGGTGTCCGGAATAGGGATGGCCGTGTCGGAGCGAATCAGTCGGTAGTGACCACGGGCGCCGGCGATCGTGCCCTGCTCCGCCAGTGCCCGGACGATCTCCTCGATGTAGAGGGGGCCGCCCTCGCTGCGCTGCTCGATATCGCGCTTCAGCGCACCGAGTGACGCGTCGGTGCCGAGCAGCTCGTCCAGCAGCTCGGCGCGCCGCGATGTGGGAATGGGTCCCACGTGCACCGGCACGAAATAGCTCTTTCCATACCACTGCTGACGATACTCGGGGCGACAGGTCACGAGCAGAAACAGCGATGCGGCGCCGAGGGACTCGACCATACGGTCCAGCACCTCCTGAGTCTCCGCGTCGATCCAGTGAAGGTCCTCGACAACGAACAGCAGCGGCCCGTCGCGCGCCCGGCTCAGCGCCAGCTCGCGAACGGCCTCCACGATGCGCCGACGGCGCATGGCCGGCGCCAGCGACCACCAGCCGTCGTCGCTCACCTCGAGCTCCAAGAGCGCCTGCAGCGGCGTTTGCAGCACGGCCAGCTCCGGCGCGAGCTTGCCCAGATAGAGGCCGAGCTGCTCCGCCACCGTTCGCGCGTCGTCCTGCGGCGCGGCGCCGACCAGCTCACGCAGCAGCTGCTTCAACGGGAGATACGGCGTATTTCTTCCATGGGGAGCGGCCGCCGCCACACGCACCGTCCACTGGAGGACAGCCGGGCTGCGGAGAAACTCATGCAGCAATCGCGATTTGCCCATGCCCGCTTCCCCAACGAGCGCAACGACCTGTCCATGCCCCGTCGCCGCCTCCGCTGCCGCCTCCTGCAGCACGGCCATCTCCCCCTCGCGACCCACGAATCGGGTGAGTCCCCTGCGCGCCCGACCCTCCCAGCGACTTGCCGTGCCAGACGGTTGAACGAGCTCATACTGCGGCAACGGCTCGGCGACACCCCGCACGGGCGGCGCACCGAGCGGCCGCGCCTCGATGTGACCATCGACGAGGCGCCACGTGTGCCGCGTCACACGCACGGTACCCGGCAGGGCGAGCTGCTCCATGCGCGCCGCCACGTGCACCGCCGGCCCGTCCGCCTCGTAGTCGACGGTGAGATCGTTGCGAATGGACCGCACCACCGCCTCCCCGGAATTGAGACCGATGCGGGGTACGAGTGCGTCATCGCCCAGCCTCGAGATGGCGTCGCGGATCTCCAGCCCGGCCAGGCAGGCGCGCAGCGCATGATCCTCGTGAGCGATCGGTGCGCCGAACAGCGCCATGATGCCGTCGCCCTGGACGCGGTTCACAGTACCTTCGTAGCGCTGCACCGCCTTCCTCATCGCGTCGAGCGCCGGCTGCACGCGCTCGACGGCGGCCTCGGCGCCGAGCCGTTCGATCAGCGCCGTCGAACCGCATAGATCGGCGAACAGCACGGTCACGTGCTTACGCTCGCCGTCGGCGGCCGTGCGTGAGGCAATAATCCGCTGGGCCAAGTCGTCGCCGGAGAACGCCTCAGCTGATGCGCCGTTCGGCGCCGCTAGAGAACCGGCTCTCTCTCGTATGCGCTTGCGGTGACCCAGTGCCGCGACGCCAAGCTCTTTCAGCTCTTCGTCGGTCAGCGTGGCGAGCTGATCGAGCTCGATGGCGTTGTCCTCGAAGGCGTCGGCGTACTGACCGAGCCCCAACGCGTCGAGCCACTGACGGATGTCGCGCATCGGCAAACATTACCCCGAACCAGGGCAAGGACACCAGACACGGGCATTGGTTCAGCGCCGCCCTGCCCGTCCACGCGCCGCCCCGCACATGCGTAGGCGGCTGCCGGCGGGTCTAGGCACGCAGCCGGGCGTCCTCGGGAACGCACCGATCCATTGAACGCGGTTCCTTAGTCTCGAGGAAATTCACTGCAGAAAACGTCACTTCGCCAGTGTCGCGGTTATTACGCCCAAAGAAATCCCGTGGCAAACAACAACGCGGCGCGAAGAGATGAGGTTTCATTGCCCCGGCTGGTTGAAGCACGATTTCGTCACCTCGTCGTACATCTGGGTTCTATATGCGGTTGAGTGGTACATGTCCCAGATCCGATCCGCAATCCGTCGCGAGACCTTCATGAACTGTCTGTTGCAATGGCGCGGTGAATCTTGTTCAAAAACGCGGGCTTCGACATCAAAGTTGTTGTCACGAAGCAGGAACAAATAGTGCAGCAGCTCATGGCCAACGCCGTAGGTAACCAGCTCATGCGGCCATGTATCGATGGTGCGGGGCGCAATGCCGACCATGAGCGGGTTGTTAGGATATTGCGCAGTCGGGTACTGAAAACCCATTCACGCCTTGCGCGGAACCTCCCAGTCGAGAACCAGAGGTGGCGGCGGTAAATCCCGTGGCGCACCGGTTTCGTCTTTGAGCATTTCCCACACCGCGTTGATATCGGCGTACTTGAGGGGCGGCTCACTCAGTTCGATGTAGTCTATCGAGTTTCGATAGACCTTCCCTTGAATCGGTCCGAGGCTGAGCATTGAGAGCATTACGAACGCCAAGAGCAGGCACTTACGCATGGCAGCTCTCCCACGTGTCTCGAAGGCGGATTGCCGATTCTGCGCCTGATCACAAGGCTTTTGCCGGGGAAAAGACTGTCCGCCCAAGACGACGCGGCGCGGCGACGAATGACCTCCATGGGGGCTGACTTTTTCTGATGGGAAACGCTGCTCGAGACACGGCCCGACACCGTCTGCCGACGGCCACCATGCGCGGACAAACCCCGCCGGCGTTGACGGGTCAACAGCCGGACATCGCGCACCAGGGAGGCGTCAGCACCCCTCCTAGATTAAGTCAGCTGCAGTGCGCCGCCGGGCGCGACCGCGAAACCCGACCCGGATCGCCGTCAGCGAGCGGGTTGAGTTTTGTTAGGGGACGGGCTGTGCCGCCGGGCCCCTGGCCCCGAGTCGGACCGCGGGAAGGCAGGCGCCTGGGCCGGGCGACAGGACCCGCCGGCGCCAAGGGAGTAATGCGCAAGCCTCCTCGGGATCGATTTCGCGCGGCGAATCTCGTAGCATGGCGTCTTCGCACGCAATGCTCTTGACGGAAACGATGACGTTCGCCGCGCCCGTAGCTCAGCTGGATAGAGTACCAGGCTTCGAACCTGGGTGTCGGGGGTTCGAGTCCCTCCGGGCGCGCCAGTTAATCAACGACTTAGCTACCAACTAAACCAACTCCTAAACGAACTGGCCCGTATTCGGCCCTTATCCAGCAGCCTTTACCAAATATAGGCTCGGTCTGGGACTGGGCCTCGCGATTCTCTCTACCAGCTCAATCATGTACCCGATTTCGCCTACGCTGTAATGGGTCGTGATCGATCCTGCCCAGTAGCAGTGGACACCCTGTTAAGCGAGCACTATACGCGACAGAGGTGGACCATGAGCAAGACAGAGATGCAGGGGTCAGTTTCCCGGAAGCGGTACTCTGCGGAGTACAAGTCGGAGGCGTTGGCGCTGGCCGAGCGGATCGGGGTGAGTGCAGCGGCGAGGGAGCTCGGGCTGCATGATTCGCAGCTTTATGCCTGGAGGACCAGGGCGCGGCTCGAGCGTGATCGCAGCGCCGTGGAGCGAGAGCTTGCGGCGGAGGGCACTGTCGGTGGAGGGCGAGGTCAACAACGGCATCTACTATTTTCAGGAGTCGGTGTTTCACGCCATACCGACGTTGTACCGCAACCTGGATCGCGCCTTCACGAAAGCATTCACTTCCACATGCTGTTCCTCGACGGGGTGTACATCGAGGGCGCTGACGGCGCGGTGCGGTCCCGCCCGGTCGGGGCGCCGACCCATGCCGAACTCACTCAACTGACCGACACCTTCTCGCGCGACGTTTGGGGCGGTGTCTGGAGCGGCAGGGGTGGCTTGCACAAGATGCCGAGAACACCTATCTGGCGGGCGACGACCTCGAGGCCGGGCCGACGGCAGAACTGATGGGTGCGTCGATCACCTACCGCGTCGCCATCGGGCCGCAGCAGGGGCGCAAGGTGTTCACCCTACAGACGCTTGCCCAAGCCCAGAGTGAACCTGACACGCTATAACGGCGTCTTCGCCCCCAACAGTCGCTATCGGGCGCGGGTGACCCCGGCCAAGCGGGGCCAGGGCAACCGCCCCCGCGCGCAGGGGGGATGAGCGGGGCCGCCTTTTCGCGGTGAATCGAACCTTGCCCCGCGTCGCAGAGTACCTGGCGATCGGAACCGGTTGCTGCCGTTGAAAGACCGTGGTGCACTGTTTCGCTTCTGCCAAAAGCGATCACATTGCTGCGCCGCACAATGCCCCCGGCTCGCTGAAAAAGCGAAATCGGCTTGATAAGATCATGACAGAGTAGCCGATTTAACGTCTGCTTTGGGTTCCCGGTTACGGCCGACCGCGAACCCAAAGCAGACCTGGATGTGGTATTTGTGGCTGCCCGACTCGCAACCTTCGGCAAAACCCGAGCCTGCGGGCTATACAGAATTTTTTTGCTCCCTCAGTGCGGTCAAGGCTTTTTCAATATTGGATCGACGAATAGTGATGACCCGCCCGGCAATCTTGCCTTCATACAAGATCTCGGTGTCGCTGTTTTGTATCGCTTTCAGATAGTACCTTTCCGCCAGCTCGGCGTCTCTCTCAAAACCACCGTGACCGTTTCTATACTGTGAAGCCAGGAACACTATCGCACCCACATGCCCGCTATCGGCCGCGAGGGTGGCCCATCGTTTCAGCGCCTGCTGTTGCGCGGGTGAATTCTTCTTACCCCCGTGCATACGAACGGCAAGCTCGTATTGCGCGTCCGGATCGCCGTTTTCCGCAGCCCGTTGCAGCCACTGCATGGCCCGCGAGAGATCATGGCTTTGTAATGTTTGCGCCAGGTTGTACTGCGCGTTCCCATCGCCAGTGCTGGCCTGCCGCGTGAGCGCATCGATGTCCGCGAAATGGGTCAGCAAAATTTCATATTGTTGGCGCAGCAAGGCGTTGTCCCCTCCCCGGAACATCTCCCGCTGATACCATGCTTGTATGACTGTAAGCGGCTCACCGCCGGCGTTCATCGTAATGGAATCAGTGACATCGGGGATGCGTGCCAGCCAGCGAAGTGCTTTACCGGATAGCGCGGGCTCTGCCTGCGATTTACGCAATAGCTGCCGTGCTAGATAGTAATTTCTGGGCACTATCCCAGTCCCTGATTGATACAGCAATGCGAGTTCGACGCTTGCGTCCACGAATCCGATTTGATCGAGCGCTTGCAGCTCACTCACGGCATGAATCTCTTGGCTGAAGCTGCGTGGGCCGCGCAGCGTTCTCAACGCCAGATCGAGACGGGCTTTGCTGCTACCGCGCTGTGCAGCCGACCGCATGCGCTTCATGCCCGCGGCGTACTGCCGGCTGTTAAGCAGCTCCTCGGCCAGCAGATACTCTTTATCGGGGCTGTCCTCAGCCTGTTTTTCTGCGCTCTGCCAGCTGCCGCCGAGCCGCACCATCTGAGCCAGCCGCTTTTCTGTGTCGCGATACTCCCCAGCCCAATGCTGCTGCGTCAAACGCTGCCTTGAGTTGCTGCTGTTTTGCAGAATATTTAACAACCGAGCATTGAAGTTAAGGGACTTCTGTAAATCCGCCACAGTAGCATCTCTTCCATCTTTATAATGTCGGACCAAGACTTCCAGAGCCGCTTGATTGTTATTATTGGCGGCCACCTCATACCACGTGAGGGCTTCGGCGTTGGGTTGTTTCGATTTCGCCTCCTGCATAGCCAGCGTGGCCAGTTCGAACGCCGCCGCACCATGCCCCTGCTTGGCGGCGCGCTTCAGGTAATTGCGGGCGCGGTCGTGTAGAACCTGATCCTTGGCCGGATGGCGCAAAAACGACTGCGCACGGCTATACAGTGTGTCGGCATCGCCGACGCGTAACTTCGCACCCAGAGCTTGCGACTGCTTCATGCTTTGTTCAATTCTTACCGTTTGCAGATATGCTGGTTCAAGCCCAGATACCGGTGTGCTTTCCAGGACGGAAGACCATCGCCTGGCAGTCGCGTCGTTGTCATCGAACAGTATCCCCCCCTGCTGATACTCCATGATCAAGAAAACAATCGCGGCGCGCGATCCTGTTTCAGCGGCCTCTAAGACCAGGCGTCTGGCGCGCGGTAGGTCACTATTCATTGCGTTCTCGGCGGCCATGAAAAGGGCTTCGGGGTGCCTTTCATCCACCGCACGTTGCAGCCAACGCTGGCGCTCATCATCGCTTCGCCCGATACGCGCCATCTGTACCATGGCGCCGACGTGACCCTGCTGCGCCGCTAACTCGAACCATTTCTCGGCCTCCCTGCGGTGACGAGCTGCGGCGCCCATCACGTACTGCGCTTCCCAATGACCGTTTTCAGCGGCTATTCGGTACCAGCGACGGGCGCTCGATTTAGATTGGCGGAGTCCGCCGCTTCCGGCTTCATAGTGCCGGGCCATCCACATCTGCGCCCATTGGGTGTTGCCGTCTGCCCAGTACTGCACATAGAGCGCCGGATTGATGAACAGCGTATAACCCAGCAATACGGTCCCTGTCGCGACCCACAAGGCATCGAGCCACAAGCTGCCAATTGCCCAGATGACCAACAGGGTCACGAGCATGAGGCAACCGAGCACAAACAACGCAACTTGATAGTCTTCAGGACGCGAGCCATGCGCCATGCCGACCGCAAACAGGCCGGCTGCCAGGATGCCCAACGTGCTCAAAATCAGCGGCAGCGCGACAAGCGATTTGAGCACGCGGTGACGTTTCGCGCCGCGGGCAGGCTCTTTCAGCTGCCAGGCCAAATCCTTCGCGCTCAAAGCAAACAGCAGCAGCCCCAAAAACAGGTAGGCGTTAACGACGATGAGGAGTTGATTGGCTGTCAGGTCAACCACAATCGTTACACCGTTCGTTCAGCTGATTGCCGTGATGAAGCGCCTGCTGGCCAGGTCCCGGATACGGCGGCCAGTGGCCAATTCGGTGCTGTGAACTTATTCCCCGCTAGAGAGGATCGGGTCCTCCAGGTCAACGAAATCTTTGGGGCGCGCTGGCCCGCACATATAAAGAACCCACCCGGTCGATCATTGCCGCAATCCCTCGGCATTCACTGAAGCGACTGGCTCGGACAAGCATCGGCTCGCTTGGGAGCGAACGAATTGACCGGTCATGGCCGAATTTCCCCGGTCGGGTCCGGAAATTCGGGTTCAAAGCGGCCGCTCGCGTCTGCCATAGGAAGTATCAACTGAATCGATAACATCATTCTAACAATCCGCGGGGCTATTCGTGGCCTTGACCGGCTGCTTCGACCTCTTGCCGAGCTACGGGGGAAACCGACCCGAAGCGCAAGGGCAATGCCGTTGATTATTCGGATGTTACTGGCAGGCAATGCAGACTTTCCGAAGCCCGCTGGAAAGACCTCGTGCAGACGAGAAAACGTGACTGCATGACCTGGTCTCTTCTACTCGGGCAATCCCGCCGCGTGCAATCCGTCGAGCACTTGGTTGTGATAGCCAATATGGAGCTGGTCCAGCATCTTGGAAATCAATCCGCGGTACAGCTGTGGCTGCCGCTCGCAGGCGGTGGCGAGTGCGGCCGCTGCTTCATCGAGCTGGCCATGGGCCACAACAGGGGCGCAAGGTGTTCACCCTGCAGACGCTGCCGGCGGGCGCTGAGCCCGGCGATGACGGGGTGGGCAAGGTGGCGGGTTTTTCCCTGCATGCCGGCGTGGCGGCGCGAGCGCAGGAGCGCAAGAAGCGCGAACGGCTGTGCCGCTACAT